>NZ_AHJE01000150.1 GCF_000243095.1 Cupriavidus basilensis OR16
TGACGAGGCCACGCAGTACGCCGGGTTCCTTCACGCCGGCGTGATCGGCGCGCTGGTCGATACCGCCTGCGGCTTCGCGGCCACCACGGTGGCGGGGCCGGTGATGGCGTCTCACTACTCGGTCAATTGCATGGCGCCTGCCGTGGGGGCAGGGCTTTGTGGCCCGGGCGACCGTGACCAAGGCAGGCAAGCGGCAGGTGTTTGCGCGGGCGGAAGTGTTCGCTGAGCTCGACGGCGGCGAACTCAGGCTGGTGGCTTCGGGCGAGGTCATTCTTGTGCCCGTCGATCCGCAGGGCGCCAAGGCGGGTAAGCCACGCGATTGAAGCCATAAAAGCAATTAACCGCCAGGCATTTGGCGCGTACGGCAAAACCGGTGCCGTCTCGTGCGGCTCCGTAGTTTGCCCTGCAAGCGGCTTCGGCAGGCCTGTGCAAGCCGCCAAGATGCGGGGTGAGGCTTGATTGGAAGAGTGACAGTCCGATCGCTGCGCGACCGGACTGTCACTCAGGCGACGCGGCCAGGCCGCGAGCTGAAATGCGCGCCCCGGCAGGCCGCGCCCAGGGTGATATTCACGCGTGCGTGCCGGCTTGCCTCAGAACGCGTCGCCGGGCACGCGCACCCAGCCTTCCATCAGTACCCGCGCACTGCGGCTCATGATGGCCTTGGTCACGGTCCATTCGCCGTCGACCTGGCTGGCTTGCGCGCCTACCCGCAAGGTGCCCGAGGGATGGCCGAAGCGCACCGCGTTGCGCTCGCCACCGCCGGCGGCGAGGTTCACCAGCGTGCCGGTGATGGCCGCCGCGGTGCCAATGGCGACCGCGGCCGTGCCCATCATGGCGTGGTGCAGCTTGCCCATGGACAAGGCGCGCACAAGCAGGTCGACGTCGCCGGCGGCAACGGGCTTGCCGCTGGACGCCACGTAGTCAGCCGGCTTGGCGACAAAAGCGACCTTTGGGGTGTGCTGCCGGGTAGCTGCCTCATCGATATGTTTGATGAGGCCCATGCGCACCGCGCCGTGGGCGCGGATGGTCTCGAACATCGCCAGGGCCTTGGCATCGCCGTTGATGGCGTCCTGCAGCTCGGTGCCCTTGTAGCCGATGGCTTCCGCGTTCAGGAAGATGGTCGGGATGCCGGCGTTGATCATGGTGGCCTTGAGCGTGCCAACGCCCGGCACCTCCAGGTCGTCGACCAGGTTGCCGGTGGGGAACATGGCGCCGCCGGCACCGTCTTCCTCTGCCGCCGGATCCATGAACTCGAGCTGCACTTCGGCGGCGGGGAAGGTCACGCCGTCGAGCTCGAAGTCGCCGGTTTCCTGCACGGCGCCATTGGTGATGGGCACGTGCCCGATGATGGTCTTGCCGATATTGGCCTGCCAGATGCGCACGGAGGCCACGCCGTTCTGCGGCACGCGGCTGGGGTCGACCAGCCCGGCGCTGATGGCGAAAGGACCGACGGCGGCGGAGAGATTGCCGCAGTTGCCGCTCCAGTCGACAAACGGCTGGTCAATGGAGACCTGGCCGAACAGGTAGTCGACGTCGTGGTCGGGCTTGCCGCTCTTGGCGAGGATGACCGTCTTGCTGGTACTGGAGGTCGCGGCACCCATGCCGTCGATCTGCTTGCCGTAAGGGTCCGGGCTGCCGATCACGCGCATCAGCAGCGCATCGCGGGCCGCGCCCGGTACCTGCGCCGCTTCCGGCAAATCCTGCAGGCGGAAGAACACGCCTTTGCTGGTGCCGCCACGGATGTAGGTGGCGGGGATCTTGATCTGGGGTACGTGGGCCATGAAATTCCTGTCCTGATGAAACCGGGCGGTACGTCGCCGTACCGCCCGAACACGTTGCGGGTCGATGCGCCTGCGCGCGCTTACGCAGCCGCCTTCGACGATTCGAGGAAGTCCTGCGCGAAGCGCTGCAGCACGCCGCCGGCCTCATAGATCGACACTTCTTCCGCGGTGTCGAGGCGGCAGGTCACGGGCACTTCCACGCGCTCGCCATTCTTGCGATGGATCACCAGGGTGAGGTCGCAGCGCGGCGTGCGGGCGCCGATCACATCGTAGGTCTCGGTGCCGTCGATGCCCAGGGTGGTGCGGTTCACGCCCGCCTTGAACTCCAGCGGGAGCACGCCCATGCCGACCAGGTTGGTGCGGTGGATGCGCTCGAAGCCTTCGGCGGCGATGGCTTCCACGCCGGCCAGGCGCACGCCCTTGGCGGCCCAGTCGCGCGACGAGCCTTGGCCGTAGTCAGCGCCGGCAACCACGATCAGCGGCTGCTTGCGGGCCATGTAGGTCTCGATGGCCTCCCACATGCGAGTGACCTTGCCTTCCGGCTCGATGCGGGCGAGCGAGCCTGGCTTGACCTTGCCGTCGACCACTACCATTTCGTTCTTCAGGGTAGGGTTGGCAAAGGTGGCGCGCTGCGCGGTCAGGTGATCGCCGCGGTGGGTCGCGTAGGAGTTGAAGTCTTCCTCCGGCAGGCCCATCTTCGCCAGGTACTCGCCGGCGGCGCTATCGAGCATGATGGCGTTGGACGGCGACAGGTGGTCGGTGGTGATGTTGTCGCCCAGCACGGCCAGGGGCCGCATGCCCGTGAGCGCGCGTTCGCCGGCCAGCGCGCCTTCCCAGTAGGGCGGGCGGCGGATATAGGTGCTCATCTCGCGCCAGTCGTACAGCGGGTTGGCCTTCTCGCCGGTGTCGGCGGTCACGGCGAACATCGGCTCGTAGACCTTGCGGAACTGCGCCGGCTTCACGCTGGCGGCAACCACGGCGTCGATCTCTTCATCGGACGGCCAGATGTCCTTCAGCGTCACCGGCTTGCCATCGGCGTCGGTGCCCAGCACGTCTTTCTCGATGTCGAAGCGGATGGTGCCGGCAATGGCGTAGGCCACTACCAGCGGCGGCGAGGCCAGGAAGGCCTGCTTGGCATACGGGTGGATGCGGCCGTCGAAGTTGCGGTTGCCCGATAGCACGGCGGTGGCGTACAGGTCGCGGTCCACGACTTCCTTCTGGATCACCGGATCCAGCGCGCCGGACATGCCGTTGCACGAGGTGCAGGCGTAGGCCACCACGCCAAAGCCCAGTTGCTCCAGTTCCGGCAGCAGCTTGGCTTCTTCGAGGTACAGCGTGACCGCCTTGGAGCCCGGCGCAAGGGAGCTTTTCACCCACGGCTTGCGGGTGAGGCCGAGCTTGTTCGCATTGCGGGCCAGCAGGCCGGCGGCAACCATGTTGCGCGGGTTGTTGGTGTTGGTGCAGCTGGTGACGGCGGCGATGATCACCGCGCCGTCCGGCATCAGGCCGGGCTCGTTCTCGACCTTGCCGCTGATGCCGCGCGCGGCCAGCTCGGAGGTGGGCACGCGCTTGTGCGGGTTGGACGGGCCGGCGATGTTGCGTACCACGGTGGACAGGTCGAACCTGAGCACGCGCGGGTACTCGGCATTTTTCAGGCTGTCCGCCCAGAGGCCGGCTTCCTTGGCGTACGTTTCCACCAGCTTGACCAGCGCATCGTCGCGGCCGGTGAGCCTGAGGTACTTGATGGTCTGCTCGTCGATGTAGAACATCGCGGCGGTGGAGCCGAATTCCGGCGCCATGTTGGAGATGGTCGCGCGGTCGCCCAGCGTCAGGTGGGTGGTGCCTTCGCCGAAGACCTTGCGCAGGAATTCGGTCAGGGCCAGCACGGTGTCCGTCGCGGTGATGCCCGGCTGCGGCTTGCCGGTCAGCTCCACGCCGATGATGTCGGGCAGGCGCATCCAGGAGGCGCGGCCCAGCATCACGCTCTCGGCTTCCAGGCCGCCCACGCCGATGGCGATCACGCCCAGCGCGTCCACCATGGGGGTGTGGGAGTCGGTGCCGACCAGCGTGTCGGGGAAGGCCACGCCGTCTTTCACCTGCACCACCGGGCTCATGCGCTCGAGGTTGATCTGGTGCAGGATGCCGTTGCCCGGCGGAATCACGTCGACGTTCTTGAACGCCTTCTTGGTCCAGTTGATGAAGTCGAAGCGGTCTTCGTTGCGGCGGTCTTCGATGGCGCGGTTCTTCTCGAACGCATCGGGATCGAAACCGCCGCACTCGACGGCCAGCGAGTGGTCCACCACCAGCTGCGTCGGCACGACCGGGTTGACCATGACCGGGTCGCCGCCCTGGGCCGCGATCGCGTCACGCAGGCCGGCGAGGTCGACCAGCGCGGTCTGGCCCAGGATGTCATGGCAGACCACGCGCGCCGGGAACCAGGGAAAGTCCAGTTCCTGCTTGCGTTCGATGATCTGCTTGAGGGAATCGGTCAGCGTTGCCGGGTCGCAGCGGCGCACGAGGTTCTCGGCCAGCACGCGCGACGTGTACGGCAGCTTGTCATAGGCACCCGGCTGGATCGCATCGACCGCGGCGCGCGTGTCGAAGAAATCCAGTTGGGTGCCGGGCAGCGGTTTGCGGTTTGCAGTGTTCATTTTGTAGGGAAGGAAGAGAGTAATGATCAGGGGGTGGCGGCCGTGCTTCGCGGCCGGCTACCCCCTTCTCCCACGGGCGGTACAGGGGAGCAAACCGGCAGCCGGGTGTTACTTGCGATCCTTGATCGGCACGAACTTCAGGTTCTCCGGACCCGTGTAGTTGGCGCTGGGGCGGATGATCTTGTTGTCGATGCGCTGCTCGATGATGTGGGCAGCCCAGCCGGAGGTCCGCGCGATCACGAACAGCGGCGTGAACATGGCGGTCGGCACACCCATCACGTGGTAGCTCACCGCGCTGAACCAGTCCAGGTTGGGGAACATCTTCTTGATGTCCCACATGGTCGTTTCCAGCCGTTCGGCGATGTCGAACATCTTGGTCGAGCCGGCGTCTTTCGACAGGCGGTGCGCCACGTCCTTGATGATTTGGTTGCGCGGGTCGCTGATGGTGTACACCGGGTGGCCGAAACCGATCACCACTTCCTTGTTTTCCACGCGGCGCACGATGTCGGCCTGGGCTTCATCGGGGCTGTCGTAGCGCTTCTGGATCTCGAACGCCACTTCGTTGGCGCCGCCGTGCTTGGGGCCGCGCAGCGCGCCGATGGCGCCGCAGATCGACGAGTACATGTCCGAGCCGGTGCCGGCGATCACGCGGCCGGTGAAGGTGGAAGCATTGAATTCGTGCTCGGCGTACAGGTTGAGCGAAGTGTGCATCGCACGTTCCCACTGCGCCGACGGCTTCTGGCCATGCAGCAGGTGCAGGAAGTGGCCGCCGATGGAGTCGTCGTCGGTTTCGACCTCGATGCGCTTGCCGTTGTGGCTGTAGTGGTACCAGTACAGCAGCATCGAGCCGAGGCTGGCCATCAGGCGGTCGGCGATGTCGCGCGCGCCGGGGGTGTTGTGGTCATCCTTTTCCGGCAGGACGGTGCCGAGCACGGACACGCCGGTGCGCATCACGTCCATCGGGTGGGCGCTGGCGGGGACCCATTCGAGGGCGGCCTTGACGTTGGCGGGCAGGCCACGCAGGGCCTTGAGCTTGACCTTGTAGGCGGTGAGTTCGGCGCGGGTGGGGAGCTTGCCGTGCACCAGCAGGTGGGCGATCTCTTCAAACTCGCAGGTCTCGGCGATGTCGATGATGTCGTAGCCACGGTAGTGCAGGTCGTTGCCGGTACGGCCGACCGAACACAGCGCGGTGTTGCCGGCGGTCACGCCAGACAGGGCGACGGATTTCTTCGGCTTCGGGGCGGCTAGCGGTTGCGCTTCGGACATGGGGGGAGTCTCCTTGGGGATGCTGTGCTGACAGATGTTGCTTGCGATCGTACTGCTGTGCAGTTGTGCTTACTTACTTGGCCTTGCCCTGGGCAAACAGGGCGTCCAGTTTTTGCTCGTAGGCGTGATAGCCGATGCTCTCGTACAGCTCGGCGCGCGTCTGCATGGTATCGACCACGTTTTGCTGCGTGCCGTCGCGGCGGATGGCAGCGTACACGTTTTCGGCGGCTTTGTTCATGGCGCGGAAGGCCGAGAGCGGGTACAGGACCATCGACACGCCGGCACTGCCCAGTTCCTCGGTGGTGAACAGCGGCGTAGCGCCAAATTCGGTGATGTTCGCCAGCACCGGCACCTTCACGGCGTCGACGAACTTGCGGTACATGGCCAGGTCGGTCATGGCTTCGGGGAAGATGGCGTCGGCACCCGCTTCCACGCAGGCCACGGCGCGCTCGATGGCCTTGTCCAGGCCTTCCACGGCCAGCGCGTCGGTGCGGGCCATGATGACGAAGTTCTCGTCGGTACGGGCATCGACGGCAGCCTTGATGCGGTCGACCATTTCACCCTGCGAGACGATTTCCTTGCCTGGGCGGTGGCCGCAGCGCTTGGCGCCGACCTGGTCTTCAATATGCATCGCGCCCGCGCCGAACTTGATCAGCGACTTGGTGGTGCGCGCCACGTTGAAGGCGGAGGCGCCGAACCCGGTGTCCACGTCGACCAGCAGCGGCACGTCGCACACGTCGGTGATGCGGCGGATATCGGTCAATACGTCGTCCAGGTTGGAAATGCCCAGGTCCGGCAGGCCGAGCGAGCCCGCGGCCACGCCGCCACCCGACAGGTAGATCGCGCGGTAGCCCGCGCGCTTGGCCAGCAGGGCATGGTTGGCATTGATCGTGCCGACGACCTGCAGGGGATGCTCATCGGCCAGGGCCTGGCGGAAACGGGCGCCGGCGGAGCGGGCGAGGTCGGAAGTGGAGAAGGTCATGATCATCGCTTTAGGAGTGGACGGCTGATAAGCGCAAGGGGTGTGCCAGCTTGTGTCGGCGGTGCATCGGGCCTGGTGGCGAATGGGGCGGGTAGGGCAGGCGCCTTTGCCAGGCTTGGGCTGGCGGCGATTCAGGCGGTTTCGTGCCCACCGCTGCATTGCCTTCAAAGTGCATCGCGCATTTCAAATTTGAAAGGATTGCATTTCAATATTGAAATGCAATCCGCCTAGGCGCACAATCTCCAGATTAGCGCCATCCGGCGCATCCGCAGCGTTTTTTGTTCCGATGAATTCCGGCATTCTCCCACCCCTCAACCCTGCGGGCACCGCCACGCCGGCCCGCCCGCGCATATGGGCCATCGGCATCAGCCGCCTGTCCCGGGCCTTTGCCGACCTGATTCCCGGCTACGCCGCCCAGGCGGAATTCCGCATTGTCGGCAAAGGCTTTGCCGCCGCCGCCAGCGCCGTCGCGCGGGAGGCCCGGGAGGGCCGGCTCGATGCCGTCGTGGCGGGCGGCTCCAACGGCGCTTACCTGCGCCAGCATGTGGACGTGCCGGTGGTGCTGGTCAAGGTGACCGGTTTCGACGTGATGAGTGCGCTGGCCACGGCGCGGCGCATCTCACCGCGGGTGGCGCTGGTGACGCACGCCGCTACCTATCCGGAAGTGGACGAGTTCGTGCGCACCTTCTCGCTGGCGATCCCGGCCTACACCTACCTGACCGAAGACGATGCCGCCGCCCGCGTGAAGGCGCTCAAGCAGGAGGGCGTGCAAGTGGTGGTGGGTCCCGGCCTGGTGACCGACCCTGGCGGACAAGATCGGCTTGATCGGCGTGTTCCTGTACTCGGGCAATTCTGTGCGCGGCGCGCTGGAGGACGTGATTGAGGCGGCCCGGTTGCGCCGCATCGAGTCCGGGCGGCGCGACTACGTCAATACCATCCTGGCGCACCTGAACGAAGGCGTGGCCGCGGTGGATGCGGAAGGGCGCATCCAG
>NZ_AHJE01000149.1 GCF_000243095.1 Cupriavidus basilensis OR16
GACTGCTGGAACGTGCGCGCGATAGCGCGACATCGTGGCGTCGATCCCCGCGGAGGTGCGGGTGTAGGCGCTGTCGAGTTCCTTCAGGTTGGTGTTGAGGCCTTCGGTGGCCGTCGTCAGCGCGCCCCTTGTAGCGCTGAACGATTTCACAATCTCCGTCAGTTGATTGCCATAGCCGGACTTGCCGTCGGCACCGCTGAACAGCTGCGCCACGCCGGTCCGGTTGGTGGCGAGCGCCTTGTTCAGCTTGGCAGTGTCGAGCCCCATGGAGCCGTCTGCCTTGAACGAGATACCGATCTGGGTCAGGTTGACCAGCCTGGCGTCGCTGGTGCCGGTCTGCGGCGTGTTGAACACGGATCGCAACTGGTTCTGGATCGTGCGCAGCGTAGCGTCGCCCAGCAGCGGCGACTGCGTGCCCTTGTTGTTCTTGTCGAAGGCGGACAGCTTCGCGGCGGTGCTCTGCAGCGTGTTGTAGGCCGTGACAAAGCTCTGTACGGCGGCAGCCATCGTCCCGGTGTCGGTGACGGCGGTCACCGTGCTGTCGCCTTTGCTCAGCAGGTTCAGCGTCAGGCCCGGCGCGGCGCCTTGTACCGAGTTGGTCGGGCTGCTCACATCGATGCCGTTGATGGTCAGCTTGGCATCGAGGGCCTCGATGTTCTGCTTCATCGCCTTGGTGCCGGCCGGGTCATACGCCAGCAAGCCGGCAATGGTGCTGGGGTCGCCGGCGCCATTGCTGTCCACGGAGACGCGCATGCTGGACTTGGCGCCTGTGGTGTTGGATGTCAGCACCATGCGGTACGGCGTGCTGCCGCCATCGTTGACGATGCTGGCGGTCACGCCCGAGTTGGACGCATTGATCGCGTCGCGGATGCCGGTCAGCGTGTTGTTGGTGCC
>NZ_AHJE01000148.1 GCF_000243095.1 Cupriavidus basilensis OR16
ACGCCATGGGCCACCGCGCGGGCGTGCTGGGGTGCGACGCGCCCCTGCCGCCGGCGGCCAAGTACGCCTTCCAGTACCTGTTCGTCCAATCCGAGTTCGGCCAGATGTGCCCGATCAGCGTGACCGACACTTCGATCCACCTGATCCGCAAATTCGGCAGCCCGGCCTTGCAGCAAAAGCTGTTGCCCAGGATGCTGTCACCCGACCTGGGCTCGCTCTGGAAAGGCAGGTTCATGACCGAGAAGGCCGGCGGCTCGGACGTCGGCGCGATCGAGACCATAGCGCGGGAGGAGGGTGGCCAGTGGCGCCTGTATGGCGAGAAATGGTTCTGCTCGCATGCCGACGCGGACGTGGTCCTGCTGCTGGCGCGGCCCGAAGGCGCGCCTGGCGGCACCCGTGGCCTTGCGCTGTCGCGCTGCCGCGCCGGCTTGACGATGGCAGCCGCAATGCTTATCGCATCGTCCGTCTCAAGGACAAGCTGGGCACGCGCTCGATGGCGAGCGGCGAGGTCAGGCTCGAAGGCGCGCTGGCTTATCCGGTCGGCGCGCTGGACCAGGGCCTCAAGCAGATGATGGAGCAGGTCAACCTGTCCCGCCTGTCGCACGCGGTGCGCGCCGCGGCCATGATGCGCCGTTGCCTGAACGAAGCCTTGCAGGCCGCGCGGCACCGCGCCGCCTTTGGGCAGGAAATCATCGGCCACCCGCTGCTGCGCCGGCAATTGCTGAAGCTCATGGTGCCCACCGAGGCAGCCTTGTCGATGGTCATGGCCACGGCCGATGCCATGCGCTGCGCCAGCGAGGACGAGGATGCGGGCGCTGCCACGGCGCGGCAAGCGTTGCGCCTGCTGACGCCGCTGATCAAGCTGCGCACGTGCCGGGACAATATCGTGGTCGCGACCGGCGCCATGGAAGTGCGCGGCGGCAACGGCTATATCGAGGATTTCGTCAACGCGCGGCTGGTCAGGGATGCCCATATCGGCGTGCTGTGGGCTGTGGGAGGGCACCAGCAATATCAATGCGCTGGACGCCATTCAGCGGGCGGTGGGAAAGGAAGGCGCCCATCATGCCCTTGGCAACCTGCTGGCCGAGCGCCTGGAGCAGGCGGCACGCCTCCCGGCAACACTGCGCCAGGCCCTGTGGCAGGCCTGGCAAGGCGCCGCCGCGCTGGCCGAAGCCGTGGCCGGCCAGGCCCGGCACGAGGCCGAGAGCCGGCGCGCCGCGAGTGCCCTCTACCACGCCAGCGCGGCCATCCTGATGGCCTGGGAAGCCACACGGCCAGGCGTCGACGCGCGCCGGCTGCTGCTGGCCGACGCGCTGCTCCGCCAACGGCTGCTGCCTTCCGACCCGCTGGCTGGCCCGGACGACGCGGGCGAGCCTGCCGCTTGCCGCTTGCTGCTGGACACGGCGCCGCTGACACTGGAACAAGCCTGCGCGGCGCTCGCGCCTGGCTGATCAGGGCCAGGCGCGCGGCTGGCCCGGGGGTGCGACCGGATACAATGGCGGGTGGCGCTGCCAGCGGCGGCGTCTCTATCCGGAAACCGCCCCAATGTTTGTCGATTCCCACTGCCATCTAGATTTCCCCGACCTGGCCGCGCGCCTGCCCGAATTGCTGGAGAACATGCGCGCCAACCAGGTGTCGCATGCCCTGTGCATCTCGGTCACGCTCGAGGATTTTCCGCGCGTGCTGGCACTCGCCGAGCAACATCCACACCTGTACGCCACCGTCGGGGTGCATCCCGACTATGAGGAGGGCGAGGAGCCCACGCTGGAGCGCCTGCTGACGCTGTCGGCGCATCCGCGAGTGGTTGGTACCCGGCGAGACCGGGCTCGATTACTACCGGCTGGAAGGCCGCAGCATCGCCGACATGGAATGGCAGCGGGAGCGTTTCCGCACCCATATCCGCGCCGCGCGGCAGACCGGCAAGCCCCTGATCATCCATACCCGTTCGTCCGCCGAAGACACCTTGCGCGTGATGCGCGAGGAAAGCGCGGGCGAAGCCGGCGGGGTGATGCATTGCTTCACCGAGAACTGGGAGGTGGCCCGGCAATCGCTGGACGAGGGCTTCCATATCTCATTCTCCGGTATCGTCACATTCAAGAATGCGGTGGAATTGCAGGAAACGGCGCGCAAGATCCCGCTGGAGCGCATGCTGATCGAGACCGATTCGCCCTACCTGGCGCCCGTGCCATATCGCGGCAAGACCAACCAGCCCGCATGGGTGCGCCATGTGGGCGAGTTCATCGCCAACCTGCGTGGCATGCCGGTTGAGGAGCTTGCGGAACGTACTTCAGATAATTTCTTCAGTCTTTTCAAGCATATAGATAGGAAATCTCATGCTTAACATGAAAACTGTCCGGCACCTCGCCGCCGTTGCGGCGATGCTGGTTGGCGCTGTGGCCTGGGCAACGCCTGTCGACGATATGCGCCATGCGGTGGAGTTCGATGACGTCAAGGCTGCCCAGAAGATGCTGGCGCGCGGAGTCGACCCCAACCTGGTGGATGCCAAGGGCAATCCCATGCTGGTGGTGGCATTGCGCGAGAAGTCGCTGAAGGTGGCGGAGGTGCTGATCCGCGCCAAGGATATCGATTTCGACAAGGCCAATGCGGCCGGCGAGACGCCGCTGATGATGGCCAGCCTGCAGAACGAGCTGGGCCTGGTCAAGCTGATGGTCGACCAGATGGAGGCCGAGATCAACAAGACAGGCTGGACGCCGCTGCATTACGCGGCGACCAACGGCAACAACGAGATCGTCAAGTTCCTGGTCGACCACGCCGCCTATATCGACGCCGAAAGCCCCAATGGCAGCACGCCGCTGATGATGGCGGCGCGCGGCGGGCATATCGAGACGGTCAAGTTGCTGCTGGACGAAGGCGCCGACATGCGCCTGAAGAACCAGCAGGGCATGACGGTGATCGATTTCGCCGAGCGCTATCACCAGAAGGAGATCGCGCAGGGGCTGAAGTCGCGCTGGCAGAAGCTGTATCCGCAGACGCCGCTAAGTTCGCAGCCTCCGCAAAAGGGCTGGAACTGACAGCAGGAAGAAAACGCGCCGGGCTGAAACCCGGCGCGTTTTTGCTTGGCGCTTGCTTGAGCGGGCATGCGCCCAAGCGCTCAGGCGCTCAGGCGTTCAGGCGTCGTCCGCCAGGCGCACGCCGGTGAACTGCCAGCGCTGGTGCGGGTAGAAGAAGTTGCGGTAGCTGGCGCGGATATGCGATTCCGGCGTGACGCAGGAGCCGCCGCGCAGCACCATCTGGCTGCACATGAACTTGCCGTTGTATTCCCCCACCGCACCCGCGCTGGGCCGGAAGCCCGGGTAGGGCTGGAAGGGGCTGGCGGTCCATTCCCACACGTCGCCGAACATCTGCCGCAGCACGCCGGAGGTATTTTGGCGATCGGGCAGCGGCCGCAGCACGCGTCCCTCGACAAAATTTCCGGTAGCCGGCAGGTTGCGCGCGGCGTGCTCCCATTCCGCCTCGGTTGGCAGGCGGCGCTCGGCCCAGCGGGCAAAGGCATCGGCCTCATAGAAGCTGATATGCGTGACCGGGCTGTCCGGATCCACCGGCTGCATGCCGCGCAGGCTCATCTGCCACCACGTGCCTTCGCGCTCCTCCCAGTACAGCGGCGCCTCGATACCCTGCTCGCATACCCAGCGCCATCCGTCCGACAACCACAGCCCGGCGGTTCGGTAGGCGCCGTCCTCGATGAATTCAAACCACTGGTGGTTGGTGACCGGGTGCGAGCACAGCTGGTAAGGCTGCAGCAGCACGTTGTGCCGCGGGCCTTCGCAATCGAAGGCAAAGCCGTCGCGGTCATGGCCGATGGCGACCACGCCGCCGGCAAAGCGGATCCATTCCGCCGCCGGGCGCGGGTCGGCGATCACGGGTGCCAGCAGTTCGGGCGCGAAGGCCGGCTTCAGCGGGTTCTGCGCGAACAGGTGCAGGATGTCTGTCAGCAGCAGTTCCTGGTGCTGTTGCTCATGATTCAGGCCCAACTCGATCAGCGCCGCCTCGGCGTCCGTCTGCGCGCGGGTCAGCAGCCCTAGCATGGTTTCGTCGACCGCCTCGCGGTAAGCCAGGACCTCATCAAGCGACGGCCGCGACAGCAGGCCACGGCGTGGCCGCGGGTGGCGCGCGCCGACGGATTCGTAATAGGAGTTGAACAGGTAGCGGTACTGTGGGTCGACCGGCTCGTAGTCCGGGATACGTGCCGTCAGCACGAACTCTTCGAAGAACCAGGTGGTATGCGCCAGGTGCCATTTGGCGGGGCTGGCGTCGTCCATCGATTGCACCGTGGCGTCGGCGTCGGTCAGGTCGGCGACCATGGCCTCGGTGGCCGAGCGGATGTGGCGGTACCGCGCAAGCAGGGCCGGCTCGTGCGGCGGATGCACGGCGCTGGCAGGCAGCAGGGCAGAGGACATGCGGGCTCCCGGATCGGACTATGCATCTGCCGCGGCTACCGCTTTGGGCGGCGGCTGGCCGTGGCGTGTGGATTACGGACAGGTTCCGACCCAGGCCAGCACAACAAGGCCGCGCGGGCTTCCCCCTGGTTGGACATGCACCGAAACTGCTCAGGCGTTCGCAATCATCATAGACCCGATCGCGCGGTGGGCATAGCAGGCTCGCGCCTGCACGAATCCGTGGCGGGGGGCGCGCGCCGCAAGCAGCGGGCCCCACACGCAAAGCGCCCGCCGGCATGACTGCGGGCGGGCGCTTTACCTGATGCCGTGGCGGCGCAAGGCCGCTGGGTGGCGATCAGGGATCAGGCGATCAAGCGATCAAGCTGCCAGGGCTGCCACGGCGCCGTTGGCGGCGACCAGGCTGGCTTCGCGGGCTTCCGGACCCATGGCCAGGCCGTGGGCACGCACGTACGTGATGTCGGTGATGCCCAGGAAGCGGAACACCACGTCGACGGTCTGCTCATGCAGGTCCAGGGCGTTGGCATCCTGGCGCACGCCGCCGCGCGACGACACCACGATCACGCGCTTGCCGCCAGCCAGGCCGACCGGGCCGGTCTCGGTGTACTTGAAGGTGCGGCCAGCCTGGGCGATGCGGTCAATCCAGGACTTGAGCTGGCTGGGGATGCCGAAGTTGTATTGCGGCACGCCTACCACCAGCACGTCGGCTTCGAGGAATTCCTTGAGGAAGGCTTCGGTACGTTGCAGCTCGGCTTCCTGCACGGCGTTGAGGTCCTTCGGACCACCCAGCACGGGCAGCAGCGCGCCGGACAGGTGCGCCGGCGCGTCCAGGTCCAGGTCGCGCACGGTCAGGGTGGCTTCGGGGTGCTTGGCGCGCTGGTCGGCGACCACCTTGGCGGTCAGGCTGCGGGAAGCGGAATGGCCGCCAAGTACGCTCGAGTCGATTTGCAAGATCTTCATGTTCATCTCCACTGGGGTTCGGTTTGGATGAATGAAAGATAGCGGTCCGCCATTGATGCCGGTAGTGGGGCAAAATAGAACTTATTGTTCCAGAGACAGAACGCCAGCCGGCTGCTAATCTGGCGCGCTCCTTCCGCCAAGGATGTCCCATGCAAGACCTGAACGATCTTTCGCTGTTTGCCCAGGTGGTCCAGCACGGCAGTTTTTCCGCCGCGAGCCGCGCCAGCGGCGTGCCTAAATCCCGGCTCAGCCGGCGCATCGCGCAGCTGGAGCGCGACCTGGGCGTGCAACTGTTGCGCCGGACCACCCGGCAAGTGCGCGTGACGCCGATCGGCGAGGCCTACTACGAGCGCTGCCGCGCCATGCTGGCGGAAGCGGAAGCGGCGCGTGAAGTGATCGATCAGGCGCGTGATCAGCCGGGGGGCACCTTGCGCGTGAGTTGCCCAGTGGCGATTGCCCAGAGCTTGCTGGCGCCGGCCATCGGGCATTTCATGCAGGCCAATCCCGGCGTGCGCATCGAAATGGAAGCCACCAACCGCCGCGTGGACGTGATTGCCGAAGGCTTCGACCTGGCGCTGCGGGTGCGCGAAGTGATGGACGACTCGTCGCTGGTGGTGCGCACCTACGGCGAAAGCCCGCTCATGCTGGTAGCCAGCCCGGCGCTGCTGGACAGCATTGGCCGCCCGCGCACGCCCGAGGCGCTGGACGGCATGCCGGGCGTCAACCAGAAGCCGCACGATGGCAAGCACGTCTGGACGCTGACCTGCAATACCGGGCAGTCCATCCACGTGCCGTACGATCCGCGCCTGGTCACCGACGAATTCGCCCTGCTGCGCGCGGCGGCCATCGCGGGCGTGGGCGTGGCGATGTTGCCGCGCATGTTCTGCCGCGATGCCATCGAGAGCGGGGAGCTGGAGGTGCTGCTACCGCACTGGATCATGCCGGTCGGGACGCTGCACGCGGTGTTCCCCTCGCGCAAGGGCATGCCGCCGGCGCTGCGGCGCTTCCTGGATTTCCTTGCCGACATCCTGCCCGAGACGGCCCGCAAGGCGGGTATGCAGCCGCCGCGCCAGCCGAGCATGCACCGGCCTGTCGGGCAGATCTGAGGCGCGCCCGGGCGAGCGCGATGACGTGCCGGCGCAACTTGTGCCTTTACCTTCACGGCGCGGCGCACTAAGGTAAATATGCTTGCCGCGCGTGGAGCCAAAGGCGCTTCAGCGCCGGGTGGCACATTGGCGCTTTCGTTTTTTGGATCGGACAAGGAGTGACGATCATGAGTGGTTCTCAGCCATCGCAGGACCTGGGCAAGGCGGTACTGCGCATTGTGCTCGGCGCGCTGGTCCTGCTGCACGGGATCTCCAAGCTCATCGCCGGGCCGGGGTTCGTGACGCAGGTGGTGACGCAGGCCGGCCTGCCGGTGGTGCTGGCCTATGGTGTCTACATCGGGGAAGTGGTGGCGCCGGTCCTGCTGATCCTTGGCTTGTGGAGCCGGGTCGCCGCGCTGATCGTCGCCGTCAACATGCTGGTGGCGGTGGGCCTCGTCCACATGAAGCAACTAGGCATGTTGGCCGACACCGGTGGCTGGGCCCTGGAACTGCAAGCGATGTTCCTGGGCGGTGCCATCGCGGTCGCGCTGCTAGGCGCGGGGCGCCTGAGCATGGGCGGCGTCAACGGCAAGTGGAACTAGCCTAGCCGGGGGCGCCCTCAGGGCGTCCAGCGGCCCAGCGCCTCGGCCACGAACATGTCGGGCGGCAGCGCGGGGGACCACAGGTAGCCCTGGCCAAGGTCGCAGCCCAGCGCTTGCAGCGCGTCGCGCTGCGCGGGGGTTTCTATGCCCTCGGCCACGCACTCCAGCTTGAGATCGCGCGCGAGGTTGATGACGTTGCGGCAGATCGCCGCGCGCTGGCCGTTGCCGGGCACCGCCACCACGAACGAGCGGTCCAGCTTGATCTGGGTAAAGGGCAGGTCCGCGAGCAGCTTGAGGGTGGCGATGCCGATCCCGAAATCATCGATGGCCACACCGTAGCCAAGCAGGCGCAGCCGGTTCAGCGCAATCGACAGGGCGCGGGTGTCATTGACCGGGTAGCCCTCGGTCAGTTCGATGTTGAGCAACTGGCGCGGCATGCCGCTGGCTTCCACCATGGCATCGAATGCGCCAAGCACACCCGGGCGGCACAAGGTCTGGGCGGAAGCATTGATGCTCAGCGGGATGCGCACGCCGCGCGCCAGCAACTGGCGCTGCACCGCCAGGCATTGCTGGCCCGCCAGTTGGAAGATCGCATCGGCCTCGCCCAGCGCCTCGAGTCTCGGGATGAACAAGTCTGGCCGGATCAGGCCCAAGGTCGGATGGCGCCAACGGCAAAGCGCTTCCGCGCCGGCCAGCGCGCCGGTGCTGATCCTGAACTGCGGCTGCAGCATGATAAGGATGGCGCCGGGCGTCTGCATTGCGGCCAGCAGGTCGCGATCGTCCGGCTGGTTTGGCGCGAACGCGGGGACTTCGGCGGTGAGGTCGCGCTCCAGCGTATCTTGCAGGATTTCTTCCAGCACCACTGCCGAGATCGGCTTGCGCACCGCGCGCACATGGGCAAGGCCCACCGAGTCGGCCAGGCTCACGTGGGAATCGATGATGTCCTCCTGCAGCGCGGACACCCATACCCACAGGGGTTGGGCGCCGGCGAAGGCGTGGTCCTTGCGCCGGGTCAGCTCGTCCATCATGCCCGGCCCGTTGAGCCCCGGCATTTCGATATCACAGAGTACGAGGTCGACCTTGCGCGCGGCCAGCAGGTCCAGCGCGCTGCGGCCATCGGCGGCGCAATGCACGTCGCTGACGCCAAGCTGGGTCAGCAATTGCTCCGCCGCCAGCAACTGGAACGGGTGGTCATCGACCACCAGGGCGGACAGTCCGGCGTAGCGCGTCTGCATGGTTGGCTGGCGATCGGGCCGATGAGGGCGGGTGGACGGGATGGTCGACGGGATTCGAGGCAGGCTTCGTCCATAGTAGCGCACATGATGCGCTGCGGACACGCCTTTGCGCGGGTGGATGTCGACGGCGGCGCGCTTGCCTGGCGTGGCGGGGGAGGGCGCTTGGTACTGCAAATCAGGCGATATTCCGTTGCGCGCGCCATCATGTGCGGAAACGCCGCGCCCAGACCCGCTACAATCGTCGCCCGAGGTATTTGATGATGGCGTTTCGATAATGGGTTTTGGCTGGTTCGGATTTTCGACCTTGTGGCTTGTGCCGCTGGTGTGGCGCCAGGCGGCGCGACTGCTCGCCGGCGAGCGCCGGTTCTTCAGTGGGCGCGGCACGCTGCGCGTATGGCTTGGCACGTTGATCGTGCTGTGCGCAAGCGCTTCGCTTGAAGCGCTGACAGGCGCCGCGGGCGAGGGCGGCATGGCCGGCAGCACGTCGGGCGGCAGCGCCGGGCGGGCGCTGGGCACCCTGGTATCCGGCATGCTAGGCTGGAGCGCGAGCCTGCTGCTGATGCTGGGCGTATTGGCCCTGGCCGCGCCGATGGTGTTCGGCGAAACCTGGCGCAGCCTGTTCCTGCGCAAGCCCAGCCTGCCGGAACCGGACGAGGCCGAGCCAGCCCCTGCGAACGCCCGCCCGCGCTACGCGCGAGCCGGACAGCTGGGAGACCACCCACCTGGGCGCCACGCATGCCGCCGCACCGGGCTCGACCGATTACGTGCCGCGCCACAAGGGCATCGAAGCCGTATCGGCGCGGCGCCAGGCGGTCTGGCAGCCGCCGGCGCGCACCCGCAATTCGCCGCCGCAGCCGGGCGAGATCTGGCTGCAACAGGCCGGGCCGCCGGGCGCCGCCAAGCCAGAGGCGCCTGCAACCGTTGCTCCGCCTCCTGCAGTGAAGGCGCAGGTCAGGCCGGCGCCGATGCGCCCCCCCAGGCAGCCGCAAGCCCCCAGCCCGGCAACCGCGCGCACGGCATCCATGACGGTATCGGCTGCCGCAGCGGCTGCGGCGGCAGCGCAGGCTCGCGCGGCCGTGGCCAGCAGCCCCGTGCGCCAACCGCAGGCGAGCCCGCGCTCGGCCATCACGACGTTGCCGGAAGCCAATGCGCGACCCGCCCAGCCCGCTGCGGCAACCAGCGTGACGACGGCCGCCGCGTTGCCGCCGGTTGTCATGCCGGTTGTTGTGCCGATTGTTGTGCCAGTCACGCAGGACAACGGCGCACGCGAGCAGGACAGCGAACAGGCTGCGGCCGTGCAAGCGCGGCCGGCGGAGGCTGAGAAGCCGGCGGTCCAGGCGCAGGAAGCCGCAGTGCTGGAGGCCGAGGCAGTCTCCGCCGAGCCGCAGGCCGTGGCGGTGCTGTCTCCCGAGGATGTTGCCATGCCCGCCGCCGCACCCGCTGACGCGCCGCAGGTTGCCGAACCGCGCGCTGCATCCGCCGGCGAAACCGAGACGCTCCCCGTGACGCTGGATGAACTCCGCCTGGAAGCCGAGGCGCTGATGGCGGAACTGGCCGCACTGACCAGCGCCTGGACGTCGACGCGGCCTGCCGCGGCGGCGGCCGGTGTTGTCGCTGGTGTTGTTGCCGATGCGGCCAGCGAGCAAGCTGCGCCGGTCGCGGCTGAAGCATCGATCGAACAGCCGGTTGAAGTCACAACCGAAGCCAGCCTCGACGTCGTCGCCGAACCGGCCGCCGTGGATACGGAAGCAGCAGTCCCGGCCGAGCCCGAGGTGGTTGCGCTGGCGGATGCTCCCCTGGCAGACGAGGCAGGCGAACCGGTAATCGCTCGGGAGCCGGAAGGCGCTGCCGAGCCGGCAGTGGACACGGAGGCCGAAGCCGAAGCCGAAACCGACGTCGAAGTCGAGGCCGAAACCCAAGCCGAGGCGGAAGTGGACGCACCGGCCGCTTCGCAGGCAGTCGCCGCTCCCAGTCTCGTGTTCATTGCGGATGCGCAGGCCGACGCCGAAATCGACTCGGAAATCGAGCCCGCGGCCGTATCCGAAGCGGCCACGGAAGACGAGATTATCGAAAGCGTTGTCGATGCCAACCTGCTGGTCGAGCACCACAGCAAGGACAGTGCTCCAGCCCCGGAGCCCGCACTAGAAGTAGCCGAAGCGCCTGCCCCGCTGCCGGCCACGCCGCCAGCGCCCAAGCCCCGCATCGTGCTGCAGGCCGTGGTCGGCAAGGTGGTGGCGCTCAATGCGCCGGCGGCCCCCGTATCCGCGGCACCCGCGGCGCCCGCAGCGAGCGCGGTGCCGGCGTCGCAAGTCATTGCCGTGACCCCGCCGCCATCCCGTATTTCGGACTACCGCCTGCCGGACCTTGGCCTGCTGGAAGCCGCCACGGCCGACATCCAGCAGGTGACCGAGGAACAGTTGCAGGAAACCGGCAACCTGATCGCGCAGCGCCTGGCGGAGTTCAAGGTGCCGGTGTCGGTGGTCGGCGCCTCGGCCGGCCCGGTCATCACGCGCTTCGAGGTGGATCCCGCCATGGGTGTGCGCGGCGCGCAGGTAGTGGGCCTGATGAAGGACCTGGCGCGGGCGCTGGGCGTGACCTCGATCCGCGTGGTCGAGACCATTCCCGGCAAGACCTGCATGGGGCTGGAGTTGCCGAACGCGCGGCGCCAGATGATCCGCCTGTCCGAGATCGTGGCCGCCTCGTCGTTCCTCGGCCATCACTCGCACCTGGTGCTGGCGATGGGCAAGGACATCACCGGCAATCCGGTGGTGACCGATCTCGCGCGCGCGCCGCACCTGCTGGTGGCCGGCACGACCGGCTCGGGCAAGTCCGTGGCGGTCAACGCCATGATCCTGTCCTTGCTGTACAAGGCCACGCCGGACGATGTGCGCCTGATCATGATCGACCCCAAGATGCTGGAGCTGTCGGTCTACGAAGGCATTCCGCACCTGCTCTCGCCGGTGGTGACCGACATGAAGCAGGCCGCGCACGCGCTCAACTGGTGCGTGGGCGAAATGGAAAAGCGCTATCGCCTGATGTCGGCGCTGGGCGTGCGCAACCTGGCCGGCTTCAACCAGAAGATCCGCGCCGCCGAGGCTGCGGGCGAGCATGTGCCCAACCCGTTCTCGCTCACGCCCGATGCGCCCGAGCCGCTGCGCACGCTGCCGTTCATCGTGGTGGTGATCGACGAGCTGGCCGACCTGATGATGGTGGCCGGCAAGAAGATCGAAGAACTGATCGCACGGCTGGCGCAGAAGGCGCGCGCCGCCGGCATTCACCTGATCCTGGCCACGCAGCGCCCCTCGGTGGACGTGATCACCGGCCTGATCAAGGCCAACATCCCGACCCGGGTGGCCTTCCAGGTCTCGTCCAAGATCGACTCGCGCACCATCCTCGACCAGATGGGCGCCGAGAGCTTGCTGGGGCAGGGCGACATGCTGTTCCTGCCGCCGGGCACCGGTTATCCGCAACGTGTGCACGGCGCCTTTGTGGCCGATGATGAAGTGCATCGCGTGGTGGAGCACTGGAAGCAGTTCGGCGAGCCCGACTACGATGAAGCCATCCTCGCCGGCGATCCCGCCGAAGCCGCCGGTGCCGACCTGTTCGGCGAAGGCGGTGGCGATGTGGAGGCCGATCCGTTGTACGACGAAGCCGCCTCCTTCGTGCTCACCAGCCGCCGCGCGTCGATTTCCGCCGTGCAGCGCCAGTTGCGCATCGGCTACAACCGTGCCGCGCGCCTGATCGAGCAGATGGAAGTGGCAGGGCTGGTTTCGCCGATGGGCCGCAACGGCGCGCGCGACGTGCTTGCGCCAGGTCCGGGCGAATAAGGGCGAATAAGGGCAGGCGTGGCGCCTGCCAGGAGACGATGATGGATGCCAAGGGCAACCCGCCGCCCGTGCCGCAGGGCAACCCGCCGCCCGTGCCGCAGGGCAACCTGCTGGCGCAGGTGCCGGTGGACCGGACTGCCGAGCGCTTCGAAGCCTTGCTGGAGCGGCCCGGCCTGAAGATCGAACGCATCGTCTCGAACGGCCAGGCCAGCCCAGAGGGCTTCTGGTACGACAGCGCGCAGGATGAATGGGTGCTGCTGGTCAGCGGCCGCGCCGGCCTGCATCTGGATGGCGAGGCCGGGCCGCGCACGCTTGCGCCCGGCGATTATCTGCACCTGCCGGCGCATTGCCGGCATCGCGTGGCATGGACCGATGCCGCCCAGCCGACCGTCTGGCTTGCGGTCCATTGCGAACCAGGCGCGCGGGGCTGACAGCGTCGGTTTCCCGCCTGAGCTTCCCGCCTTAGCTTCCTTGCGCCGGAAATACCGGCTCCCCCAGGTTCAGCATCAACCGGTTAGCCCACGCAAAGATAGCGATCGAGTGAATCAGGTCGAGGATCTCGGCATCGCTCACGCCCACCTCGCGCAGCGCGCGCAAGCTGTCGGCGTTGACCGCATCCGGCCGCTCGGTCAGCTCGATCGAGAATGCCGAGATCGCCTGCTCGCGCGCGGTGGTGCCCGCCGTATGCGGATCCTCGAAGACCTGCGTGATCACATCGTTGCGTTTGGCCAATTGCTCAAAGCGCTGGGCATGGACCGACGCGCAGTACACACAACCGTTGATGCGCGACACCACCGTGCTGGCCAGCTCGCGCTCGGCGCGCGCCATGCCGCCGGGGGCGTACATGATGGCGTTGAAGGCGGTGGAGCGCTGGCGCAGGATCTCGGGCTGGTGGACCAGGAACAGGTAGTAGTCCGACACCTTGGCCTTGGGGTGGCTTTCTTCCAGCACCGCGATCTGCGCGGGCGTGGCCTGGTCCACCTGGACCACATCCAGCCAGGCCTTCCAGTCCAGCACTTCGTTGGTGAAGCCATTTGCCTTGATGGGTTCGCTCATGCTGCGGCCTCCTGGGATTGCAGGGTCTTCAGGGCCTTCAAGCCAGCTACCAGGCGCACCTGGTAGGACAGGAAGGCGATCAGCTGCGCCAGCGTCACCACGTCGGGCGTGGCCAGGCCGGCGGCGGGCAGGGCTTTGAGGGCGGCTTCGTCGCCCGCTACCGGGTTCTCGATCAAGGTGCGGGTGAAGGCGAGGATGGCGCGCAGGCGCGGATCGGCGAGCGACGCCAGATCGCCTTGCCCGGCCACGGCGACCACGGCGGCGTCGGCGCCGGCGCCGGCCAGGCGCTCGGTGTAATGCGCCACCAGCTCCGGCGCGGGCGTCAGGCGCGCGGCGTAGAGCGCCACCAGCAGGCGCTCGGTCAGCGGCAGGCCGGGCAGGGCGGGGTCGAAGAGCGCGTCATAGCTGCCCTGCGTGGCGGCGGCGACCTTCTCGCGCTGATGGCGCAGTGCGTGGGTGGCCGAGCCGGTGGCAAGGCCGGCTACGTGGTCCACCACGTCGGCGGTGGCGGGGTTGGCTTGGGTCATGATGGGTTCTCGGTCTTGACTCAGTGGTTATGTGGTTCAGTGGCTCAGTGGACCAGTGATTCAGGCCTGGCCGGCATGGCTGGCAACCGCGCGCGCCAGGAACGCGCGCACGCCGATCCACGATTGCTCGTCCGCCATGGCATTCGCCGCCGGCGTGCCGCCGGTGGTGCTGATGCGCCGGGACACCGGGTGCGCGTAGACCATTTGCGTGGTCGGCACATACGGGAAGAGGATGGCGTGGCCGGCCGCCTCGAAATCGAGATGCTTGACGTCGTGCGCATGCCCGGCCTCGGCCAGCTTGTCCACCACCATGCGCGAATACAGGCTGGAAGGCCAGGAGCCGTCGTCGGTGCCCGACAGCAACATCACCGGCCCGCGGATCGCCTCCACGCGGATGCGGGCGCGCGCCACCGCTGCGGGGTCTTGCAGCGCGGTCAGGATGGCGCGTTCATGCCGGTGGGGCGCCGGGCCTTCATCAAAGGGCGCCCAGCTTGCCGTGCGGTTGTTCTCCCACACATGCGGCAGCGGCTTGCCATGGTGCAGCCACGCCGGGCCTTCGCGGCCGCTCGCGGGATCGGCGGCATTCTGCGCGCTGTGCACGACCGCGCCGGGCACGTAGCCGATCACAGCCGAGACCAGTTCAGGGAAGGTGGCGCCCAGCAGCAGCACAAGCTCGCCGCCGCGCGACTGGCCCGACAGCGCGATGAAACCGTGCGCCGGCCCGACGTGTTCGCGGATCCAGCGCAGGCCACGCTCAAAGTACTCCAGCGGCGTGTTGGAGATGTAGTCCGACAGCCCCGGCGCCTTGAAGTACGCCAACGCCAGCGCGGCGTACCCGCGCGAGGCATAGAGCGCCGCGCGTGGTTCGTTGATGCCGCCACCCGAGCCGTTGAGCACCATGACCGCCGGATGCGGGCCGGGGCCCGCAGGCAGGTAAAGCGTGCCGACCAGGCCGTCCTCGCGCACTTCCCGGCGGGTCACGCCGGCAGCCGTCAGGCGCTGCACCAGTTCGCCGCGTGCTTGTGCGCCATCGGCCCGCACCGTGATCTCGGTCACGAGCGGGCGGGTGGCGTCAGCGTGGAACTGCTCGCGGCTGTCGCTATCGAGCGGGCGCTGGGACCACAGCAGGCCCATGGGGCTCACGCCCGTGTAGCTGCCCGACAGCGGCGCGTCGCGCGCAAGCTCCACGGTGCCGGCGGCGTCCGCCACGAACGTGGCTTCGCTGGCCCAGGCTAGCTCCCGGCCGCGCAGCGTGCGTGTGGCGATGGCGATGCTTGCGCCGGGGCGCAGGCCCGTCACGGAGATTCGCCGCGCGACGTCGATCAGGTCGTCGGCCGGTGTGATGTGAAGCTGTGCCATGTTCGCCCCGCCTTACTTGCCGTCGCGCGTGACCATCATCGCCGCGGTGCGGTCGCTGGTCATCGGCGCCACCTTCAGGCCCTTCTTGGCGGCCCAGATGTTCTGGTAGTGGTAGAGCGGCAGCACACCCACGTCGTCCGACACCAGCTTGACCGAGCGGCGCAGGATGGCCTCGCGCTTGGGCACGTCGAACTCGGCGGTGGATTCGTCCAGCGTCTTGTCCACGGCCGGGTTGCTGTAGTGGCCCCAGTTGGAGGCGCCCAGGCCCTTCTTGGCATCCACGGTGGCCAGCACATTGACCAGCGCGTAGCTGGCCTCGCCGGTGCCGTTGCCCCAGGCCAGCATGCTGACCGCGTATTCGTTCTTGTTGGCGCGGCCCGAGTAGACCGACCAGGGCACCACTTCCACCTGGGTCTTGACGCCGATGCGGGTCCAGAACTGCGCCACCGCCTGGGCGGTCTCGGGGCCTTGCGGATAGCGGTCGTTAGGCGCGTGGATGGTCAGCTTGAAGCCATCCTTGAACCCGGCCTCGGCCAGCAGCTTCTTGGCCTGCTCGGGATCGTAAGGGATGTCCTTGACCTCCGGGTTGTAGCCGAAGGTGTTCTTCGGCATCCACTGGCTGGCCACGCTGGCGGTGTTCTGCAGGATGCGGCCCACCACGGCCTGGCGGTTGATGGCCAGCGAGAGCGCGCGGCGCACGCGCACGTCCAGCAGCGGATTCTTGTCCAGCGGCTTGCCGGCATTGTCGGTGATGTACGGATTCGGGCCGGGCTTGAAGCTCGGCTGCAGCAGCATCACGCGCAGGCCGGCATAGGGAAACACGCTGACGTTGGGCGATTGCTTGAGCTTGGCCAGGTCCGACACCGAGACCTTGTCGATCACGTCGACGTCGCCGGACAACAGTGCGGCGGTGCGCGCCGGGCCGTTGTTGATGTAGCGGTAGCTGACCTGCTGCCAGGCCGGCTTGCCGCCCCAGTAACCGTCATTGCGCGCCATCATCACACGATCGCCCGGCGTGTAGGAGATGAACTTGTACGGACCGGTGCCGACCACGGCGCGGCCGCTGTTGTAGTCCTCGGTGCTGGCCTTCTCGCCCAAGTGCTTGCTGACGATATGGATCGAGGCCAGGTTCAGCGGCAGGTCAGGGTTCGGGATATTGGTCTTGACGACGAGCGTGTACGGGTCCTTGGCGGTGACCGATTCCACGGTGCGCAGGTAACCCGAGAACGACGCCACGCTGCCCGGCACATTGCGCGCGCGCTGGTAGGAGAAGATCACGTCCTCCGCGCCGAAGGGCTTGCCGTCCTGCCACTTCACATCGCGGCGCAGCTTGAACTCCCAGGTCTTGTCGTCCAGCGACTTCCACGACAGCGCCAGCCCCGGTTGCAGCTTGTTGTCCTTGTTCTCGATCAGCAGGTCCCAGAAATGCAGGTCGACGGAACGGTCGCCGGCATGGTTGTTGAGTTGCGGGTCCAGCGACGAAAGCGGATCGGCGAATGCGATCGACAGCGATTGCGCGGAGGCTGCGCCGGCGCACAGCATGGCGGCGGCAACGGCACCGATCGAGAGAGTCAGCAGACGTTTCATAAGCGGGTTTCCTCGGGGCGATGGGAAGGGACAAGGGGCAAGGCGCGCGTCAGCCGCCGTCGTTCAGGTGGCACGCGCTCAGGTGATTCACGGCGATGCCGCGCAAGCGCGGCACCTCGGTCCGGCAGCGCGCCATGGCATGCGGGCAGCGCGGATGGAAGTGGCAGCCCGGCGGCGGCGCCAGTGGGCTGGGGATCTCGCCTTTAATGGCGGTGAAGGTCTTGTGGCGCGAGTCCAGGCGGGGGATTTCCGCCAGCAGCGCCTGCGTGTACGGGTGGTTGGCCTGCCGGAAGATCTCTTCGGTCGGTGCGCTCTCGACCACGCGGCCCAGGTACATGATGACCACGCGATCCGATACATGCTCGACCACGCCAAGGTCGTGGCTGATAAAGAGATAGGTCAGGCCAAGCTGCTCGCGCAGGTCCATGAACAGGTTGAGCACCTGCGCCTGGATCGATACGTCCAGCGCGGCTACCGCTTCGTCGCATACCAGCAGTTCCGGCTGCACGGCCAGCGCGCGGGCAATGCCGATGCGTTGGCGCTGCCCGCCGCTGAACTGGTGCGGGTAGCGCTGGCGCAGGGCCGGGTCCAGCCCGGCGCGCTCCAGTTGGGCGCTGACATAGTCGTCGAAGCCGGCCGCGTCCACCAGGCCGTGCAGGCGCGCGCCTTCGCCGACAATGCGGTCCACGCGCAGGCGCGGGTTGAGGCTGGCGTACGGATCCTGGAACACCATCTGGATCTTCAGCCGCAATGCGCGGCGGGCGCTGGCGTCCAGGCCGTCGACGCTTTGGCCGTCCACGCGGATTTCCCCTGCCGAGGGTTGAAGCAGGCCGGCCACCATGCGGCCAAGCGTGGACTTGCCGCAGCCGGATTCACCGACGAGGCCAACCACCTCGCCCCGGCGGATCTGCAGGTCCACGCCGTCCACGGCGTGCGTGACCGGCGCGGGCTCGGACCAGCCCATGCGCTGCAGCGCGCGGCCAAACCGGCCAGGATGGTGCTCGCCAAAGCGCTTGGCCAGAGCGCGGGCATCGATCAGGGCGGGCAATCGTGGCTGCTCGCCGGCAGCATGTTCAGTCGGCTTCATGCGAACTCCGCGGCAATGGCCGGCTGGCCCGGATGGAAGCAGCGCACCTGGCGCATGGCTTGCGGCGAGGTGATGGCGGGCGCCTGTTCGCAGGCCTCGGAGACGCGCGGGCAGCGCGCCGCAAAGGCGCAGCCGGGCGGCATCGATAGCAGGTTGGGCGTCATGCCGGGGATCTGGCGCAGCCGCTGGCCACGCTTGTTCAGGCTGGGCAGGCTGCCGATCAGGCCGGCGGTGTAGGGGTGCAGCGGATGGTCGAGCACGGCGTCGACCGGCCCTTGCTCCACGATGCGCCCGGCGTACATCACGGCCACTTCATCGGCCAGGCCGGCCACCACGGACAGGTCGTGCGTGATCCAGATCAGCGCGGTGCCATGCTGGCGCGCCAGCTTCTGCACCTCGGACAGGATCTGCGCCTGGATGGTGACGTCCAGTGCGGTGGTGGGCTCGTCGGCAATGATCAGGTCAGGCCGGTGCAGCATGGCGATGGCTATCGCCACGCGCTGGCGCATGCCGCCATGCCGCCGGAGAGCTGGTGCGGATAGGCGCGCAGGCGCTCCTCCGGGCTGGGAATGCCCATCATCCCCAGCGTGTCGCGTGCCAGCTCGCGCGCTTGCTTGTGGCTGGCGGGGCTATGGGCACGCACGGCCTCGATCATCTGCGCATCCACCCGCATGACCGGGTTGAGCGTCATCATCGGATCCTGGAAGATCATCGCGATGCG
>NZ_AHJE01000147.1 GCF_000243095.1 Cupriavidus basilensis OR16
TGGCCTTGGCGTGGGCGCGCGCCAGTATCCAGCCGCACAGTGCCGCATATTCGCCCAGCAACTCGGCGTCCATCAACTCGATCTCCGGCGAGAGCTTCATGTCGCGCAACTGCCGCACGTAGAAGTGGCGGCCGAAGGGGCCGTCGTTCCAGCCCAGGAACACATCGCTGGCGGCCTGCATCAGCCGTTGGCCTTCCACTACGCGCCGGCCCTCATGCGCCACCGGAGCGGACTTGAAGTAGCGGGCAATCACCGACTGGTTGGCCTGCTTGCTTTGCAGGAAGAGCGGCTTGCCGTGGTTGTCGATCATCAGGATGACCAGGCAACGGGTGCCGACACTGCCCACCCCCACCACCTTGAAAGCCATATCGTGCCGCGTGAAATGGCTCAGCAGTTGGCGCCGGTCCGGCGCCAGGGTGTTCAGGTACGCCTTGAACGCCTTGTCGATCGCCTTCTCCCTGCTGCCGATCGTCATCCAGTTGTCCTCGGGCGAAAACAGCGTGTTCTCGCCGTGGATGTGGAAGACGGCCGGCGGTGCGTCGCGGATCATCCAGCGTTCGCCGACCTGCGCTGACAGCTTGGGCAGCAGTGCCTCGCTGGTGCGGCTGGCAGCGCGCTCCATGCCGCGCTCCAGGCGCTTGCGGATCTGCGGGGAGGCCGCGTTGGCGATCAGGCGGTCAAAGGTGATGGCGTCGTACCAGGTATCCAGGATGCCCATCTGCGCATACTCTGCCCATCTGCGCATACTCGGCCATGCGCTCCTGATAGGTGCGCACCACGCGATAGACCACGTCGTCGGCCACGCCGCGCTTATGCCGCAGGTGCCGCGCCGCGACGGTGAAGCTAGCGGCAAGCCGTTTCAAGTCCCATTCCCACGGGCCAACGCTGGTCTCGTCGAAATCGTTGAGGTCGAACAGCAGCGAGCGCTCCGGGCTGGCGAACCCGCCGAAGTTGGCCAGGTGCGCGTCACCGCAGATCTGGATGGCCAGGCCGGCGTTCGGGGTGCCGGCCAGGTCGTGCGCCTGCACAATGGCACTGCCGCGGTAGAAGGTAAACGGCGACTCGATCATGCGGCCGTAGCGCAGCGGCACCAGCCGCTCGACCCGGCCGGCACTGTTGACCTGGAGCAGCTCGACGGGATCCCGGTCGACATTGCCGATCGCCGCATGCGCTCGGCGGGGAACGTGCTTGCGGGTGACCTTGCCGGCCTTGCGGCGCGAGAGGATGTCTTCGGGGGTTTCTGCAGGGGTTTCCATAAGCGCTCCTTGGCAACTGACTTGGTGCTCTACTGTGCTTGCTGGCACGGACAACAACGCTGGCCTATCTCCAGGCATAGGCGAGGCCCGCACCATAGGTGATCTGGTTGCGCGTGCCGCGCTGCGTCACGATCGGGCTATCGCCGGCGCTGCCGGTCAGCCGCTGGCCGTAGACCATGGCGCCGGCGTACCAGCTCTTGTCGATCTGGAAGATCAGCCCCAGCCAGCCGGTGAATTGCTGCAGGCCGCCGCCGGGCGAATAGACGGGCAGCCCGCTGCGGGCGGCATCGTCCGGCGTGACCCCGTAGTAGGTCTGGTTGAAACCGTGGCTAACCCAACTGGCGCCCAGTCCCGCGCCGGCATAGACGCGCGGATGCAGCGGCACCCAGGCGGTGCCGTTAAGGGAGGCCCGCGCGCCGGTATAGACCACGCCCGCATTGGTGACCACGGCAACATTGACGCGCAGGCGGTAAGGCACCCGCCCCTCGTTCAGGTACTCGTAGCCCATGAAGCCGCCCGCCTCCACCGTGGTCTTGATCTCGTGGATCTGGGACACTACCGGATCGTCCACGTCCTTGCGCCCCAGCCTGAGCGCAACGGACGGCCCCCACTGGAAGCCGGTGACGCCACCCAGGTTGTACTGCGCGTAGGGCCCGTACCACTCGAACAGATGGCCGCCCGGCGTGACGTAGCGCAAGCCGGGCACCACGCCGATCATGCGGTCCTTGCCGCCGGCGTATTGCGTGGTGGAACCGATGCCCCCGCCGACCATGTTGGGCAGGGAATTCGGCAAGTCCACCGGCGCGGCGCCGGCGCGGCCGGCCATCAAGGCCAGCGCGAAGGCGAAGGCGACCGGCAATGGCAGCGCGGCGGTGCGCCGTTGACGCGATGCAAAAAAAGAGGTTTGCCACGGCGACGAGTGCATTGTTCGGTTGGCTCCGGATGGATCGGGTTCAGGCGGGTCAAGCCATGCAGCATTGGCTGCCCGCTAGCCACTGCCCGGATTGAGCGGCGGCAATGGCGTCACCGCGCGATGGCCCAACCTGGCCGGCTCTCGCGCCAGGGCCGCGCGGGCCTCCTCCAGCGCCTGGCCCAGCGCGGCCGGCGGCGCATCGTCGTGCCTGGTTGCCCGGCAATAGCGGCTGGACAGCAGTTGCTCGGCCGCGCTGGCAAACGCCGCACTGCCGGCAGCGCGTTCGGCGTTGCCCAGCGCCGCCGGGCGCTCAAGCATGGCAGGCGCGCGCCGTGCCACACGGTCCAGGTGCCGCGCGCGGCGCAGCCGCGCAAAGGCGGCAGCCTCGGAGCCCGCGTAAGCGAGCCGCCGCTGCCGGCGCCAGGCCCGCAGGCGGCCAAGCATGCGCATCAGCCGGGGCAGCACCAGCCATGCCGCCAAGGCCAGCGCCGCCAGTGCCGCGGCCCAATAGGCCAGTTGTCGCGGATCCATGCGCGCGCGGTGTCCCGGCACCGCCGCCAGGGGCTCGCCGGGAATGCCAACCGGTGGCTGGTAGCCGGGGTTGGCGGCGGCGGAAAACCGCAATGCCGGCGCCGTGGCCGTGCGCAGCTTGCCGGCACGGATATCCCACCACGGCACATCCACCCCCGGCAGCGCGTAGCGCCCGGCGCGCTGAACCACATAAGTGGCGGCGTCCACCCGGCGCCCGCCAAGAAAACCCTGCCGCTCCTGGCTGATGTCCTGCACGCGCGGCGCCTTGGGGTAGACCGCCAGCCCTGGCACCGGCGCGAATGTGGTGGGCGGCAGCAGCATGGCCTGCACGCCATCGGCGCTGATCTCGATGGTCCGCGTGAAGGCGTCGCCCGCCTTGAGCGAACGCAGGTCGCGGTCGATGGACTGCGTCACGTCAAGCCGCGTGGTGCCGATGGCGTTCTCGGCGCCAGCGGGGCGCGGCACCGTTGTGACCGTCAGTGTCAGTGCAGGGGTGCGCACCTTCACCGTTCCGCTCACCTGCCCGACCTGCAGCGTAAGTTCCAGCGGTGGAATGGTGATGGCGCCGCCGGCCTGCGGCGTGACGATGTAGGTGCGCGATACGCCGAACCATTTCACGCCCTGGATCTCTTCACTCAGGTTGGTGGCATCGTCCCCCGGCGGGCTGACGATGGCCCGGGGAGTTCCAGCGCCGGAAAGAGCGGCGCCTCGGTGAACCAGTTGGTGGTCAGCGCGTCCACCACCAGCTTGACGGGCTGGCCCTGCGCCACCGCGCCGCCCGGCTCCAGGTGCGCGCGCGCCATCGATCCCGGCGCGTCGCCTAGCGCCGGCAGCGCCATCAACAAGCCGAGCAAGGCGGCGATGGTGGCATAGAGCAGGAGGCGATTCATGGCGCCACCTTGCCCGGCGCGGGCTGCCGCGCCTCGACCTGGAACTTCTGGCGCAGGAAATCCGCTGGGGAGATTTGCAGGTTGCGCATCCATAGTTCGGCGTTCTGTTGCCGCAGACGGCTCATATCGACCCTTCCTTTCTTGCCGCCATCGTCCTTCTTGTCGAACTGGATCTGGTCCGGCGGCATGTCCGGCGCTTGCTCGCTGTCGTCCTTTTTCTTCTTTTTCTCCTGTTCGATGAGCGCCGCCACAAGCGCCCGGTTGGCGCTAGCCTGCGCAAACCGGGGGCGCCCCTTGAGGGCGTTGTCGTAGGCCGACAGCGCACGCGGATAGTCTTTCAGCTGCGCATGGCAATTGCCCATCATGAAGAAGGCGTCCGGCGTGGCGAGGCCGGCAAATGCGGTCAGCGCGCCCGCGTAGTCGCCCGCGCGGTAGCTGGCCCAGCCGCGCCACATCGGGTTCTCGAAATGCGCGGCGGCAACGGTGAAATCGCCGTGCTCGAACTGCCAGCGGCCCTGCTGGTCGGGTGTGAGAAAGACATCCAGGAATGCCGTCTTGACCGACGCCATGGTGGGCACCACCGGCGCCGCCACCGCCGGGCGCGGCGCCTGCGCAAGGAAAGCCGTCAGCAGCGCCGGCAGCCAGCGCACCACCCAGCCACGCCGGAACCAGAAGGCGGCCAGCAACGCGATGGGGATGGTGAGGACGTAGCCCGCCTCCTTCCAGCGCACCTCGACATTCTTCTCCTGCGCGGCCTCCATGTTGCGCACCGCGCGGCGCTGCACCCAGCTCACATCGTCGTCGTCCAGCGTCAGGCTGGCCAGCGGGATGTCGGCGTCGGACGCGAGCGCCTTCAGCGCCGCCAGGTCCAGCTTGCCCTGCACCGGGCGGCCCTGCTGGTCGGTGGCCACGCGGCCATCGGCGGTGCGGATCGGCCCGCCCTGGGTGGTGCCCGCGGCCAGCACCAGCACTTGTACCTGGCTGTTGCGGGCATGCGCGGCAAAGGCGGGGATTTGCGCGCGGTCAAAGCCATCGGTGATGAACAGGACGGTGCCCGCCGCCGACTCGCGGCCCAGCAGGCTGTCGGCGAGCGCCAGCGCTGCGGCGGCGTCCTTGCCGGCGCGCGGCATCATGCCGGTATCCAGCGCGGCCAGGTACAGCGCCATGAACTGCGGGTCGTCGGTCGGGGGCACCACCATGTGGGCGGTGCCGGCATACACCACCAGCCCGGTGCGCGAGCCAGCGCGCAATTGCATCAGGTCCCGCACCTTTTGCTTGGCGCGCTCCAGCCGGGTGGGCGCCAGGTCCACCGCGTCCATGCTGTGCGAAAGGTCGATAGCGATCACCAGCGGCGCCTTGTCCTCGGTGAAGGGCGGCGGCTCGCGTTCCCAGGCCGGGCCGGCCGCGGCCAGACCGATCAGGACCAGCGCGGCGCAGGTACCGTGCACCGGCCGCAGGCGCCAGCGGCGCGCGCCGTCCACGATCAGCCGCTCCAGCAGATGGGGGGCGATCACGCCTTGCCACCGGCGTGCCCCGGCTCCGGCACGGCGGCGGGCGTGGCCGCCACCAGCGGCTCAGATCGCGCTTGGGCTGGCGCGACTGGCGCTTTACCTTGACCGGCGTGATGCGGTCCAGCGTTGCATAAATGGCCTCCAGCCCGGCGAGGTCGTCACCACGGAAGGAGCGGCCGCCGGTCATGCTGGAGATCTTCTGCAAGGCGCCGAGGTCGACCTTGTTCTCCCCGGTGGCGTTCGGGTCGCCGATGCCAATGGTATGGATGATCAGCCCCTTGTCCTTGGCGACCTGCGCGGCCTGCTCCGGCGGCACCTTGCTGGCGGTGTCGTTGCCATCGGTCAGGAGGATCAGCACCTTTTCCTGGGCGGGCGATTTCTCGGTCATGCGCACGCCCACCCCGATGGCATCGCCAATGGCAGTCTGCGGGCCGGCCATGCCGATCTGCACCTCGGCGAGCAACGCCTTGACGCTGCCGTGATCCATGGTGAGCGGCGCCTGCGGGAACGCCGCCGCGCCGAACACGATCAGGCCGATGCGGTCCTCCTTGCGGCGGTCGATGAACGTGTTGACCACCTGCTTGACCGCGGTAAGCCGGTCCACGCGGTGGCCGTCGGCTTGCGCGAAATCCCTGGCTTCCATCGATTGCGACAGGTCGATGGCCAGCATCAGGTCGCGCGCCGGCTCGGTGCGCTCGATGGGCGGGTCCACCCATACCGGCTTGGCCAGCGCCGCCACCAGCAGCGCCCAGCACAGCGGCGCCAGCAAGCGCTGCGCCCAATTGCGGCGCATCACCACTGCGCCCTCGGACGGACGCAGGCCGGAGCGTTCGGCCATTTCCTCGAAGAAAGGCACCCGCACCGCGGGCATGGTTTCCCGGTAAGCCGGCAACAACAGCCAGGCCAGGATCGGCAGGAGCAAGGCCAGCGCGGCCCACGGATGGTCAAAGGTGAGCATGGTGCTGTCCGATCCAGTCGCGCAGCAGCGCGATCAGCGCCGTCACCTCGGCGGCGGGTGGCGAGCGCACGCCGTAAGCCAGCTCGGGCAGCAGCCGGCCGGGACCCTCGGCGAAGCCACCGGCGCGCCAGGTGCCATCGAGGTAATCCAGCCAGGCCTGTGCGGACAGGCTGGCCACCTGCGTGCGCGGCGCGCACGCCAGCACCACGCGCTTGACCAGCGCCGGCAAGGCGGCAAGCGCGTCGCGACGGCTCTCGTCGCCGGCCGCCGCCGCGATGCCGGCCTCGATGCGGGCCAGCTCCGCGAGCGCGTCGCGCCGGTAGCGGTTGGCCTGATGGCGCCGCCAGGCACGCCAGGCCAGCAGGCCGGCCAGCGCCAGCAGCAAGGCGCCCAGGACGGCCCAGCCCCAGGTCTGTGGCAGGTAGGACACGGGTGGCGGCAAGGGGATTTCCTGCAGTTTAGCCAATGCGCCGGCAGCATCCGCTGTGCCGGCAACCGGCTGCGCGGCATCGGCGGCGTAGGAATGGGTCAGGTCTGCCATGGGGTATCCGCCGGGTCCGTCAATGCCTGCGGGGCGCTTTGCCGCGCGGCGCCAGGCGTCCCAGGAAATGCCGCAACTGGGCCAGGGCCTCGCCTTGCGTGTCGATCGGCATCATCGGCACGCCGCTGCGCTTGAGCAGCTCGGTGACATCGTGCAGGCGGCCGGTGAAAAAGGATTCGATCGGCTCGCGCGTGGTCCTGTCGCCCATGTCGAGCTCCACCTGCAACTGCCCTTGCGTTACCACCATGCGCCCCGTGTGGTGCGGCACCGCCTGGAACAGCGGATCGAACACCATCGCCGCGATCACGCTGTTGTGGCTGGACAGCTGGCGCAGCAGGTCCTGGGTACGCTGGCCGGCGCCGGCGAAGTCGCTGACCACGCAGACCAGGTGATCGTGCCCGGCCAGTTGCAAGGCGCGTTCCAGCGCGTGGTCCAGCTGGCCGTAGACCGGCTGTGCTTCGCTGGCGGCGTGCAGCGCCTGGTTCATGCCGGCAATGGCGCCCAGCACGGCCTGCACGCGGGCACGGCTGCGCAGCGGGCGGATCAGCGTGGCGTCGCTGTCGTTGAACACCACGGCGCCCACGCGGTCGCCCGCCTGCAGCGCCATCCACGCGCACAGCGCCGCGAACTCCGCGGCCAGCACGGATTTCATCGCCCGCTTCGAGCCGAAGAACATCGGCATGCGCTGGTCCACCACCAGCAGCACCGGCAGGTCACGCTCCTCGGTATAGACGCGCACCAGTGGCTTGCCCGTGCGCAGCGAGGCCTTCCAGTCCAGATGGCGGATATCGTCGCCCTGCTGGTAGCCGCGCAGCGCCTCGAAGTTCAGGCCACGCCCGCGGATGCGCGAGCCGTGCTTGCCCGAGAGCACGCTGGCATGCGGCTGGCGCATGGTAAAGCCCAGGTCGCGCACGGCCAGCTCCAGCCGCGCCAGGTGCGCGACGTCGACCCACACGGTGCCCAGCTCGCCCGCGCGCGCAGGCGTGGCCGCTGGGTTGGCCAAGACGGTTCCCGCCGGCATCGCGCGGCCCTTTATGCCGGCACGGCCACGACTTCGACCAGTTTGTTCACCACCGCGTCGGCGTCCAGCCCGTCGGCGCTGGCATCGTAGGACAGGATCAGCCGGTGCCTCAGGGTCGGCAGCGCCATGGCGCGCACATCGTCCGGGGTCACGTGATCTCGCCCTTCCAGCCAGGCGTTGGCACGGGCGGCGCGGTCCAGTGCGATGCCCCCGCGCGGGCTGGCCCCGAGCGCGATCCATTTCGCCAGATCGGCGTCGTAACGCGCTGGCGTGCGGCTGGCGTTGACCAGGTCGATGATGTAGCGATCGATCGCGTCGGCCACGTGGATCCCGTGGATCTCCTCGCGCGCGGCAAAGATCGCGGCCTGCGGCACCTTGGCCGGTTCCTGCTGCGGCCTCGCGGCGGCGGCGGCGCTGCCCGTCTCCTCGCCGCGCACCAGCCGCAGCACATCGCGTTCATCGCCGGCGGCAGGATAGGTGATCAGCACCTTCAGCAGGAAGCGGTGGGTGAACTGGATGCGGCGCATCTGCGCGTCCAGGCTTGCGGCCACGCTCTTGACCATGCGCGTCTTGGCCAGCCCCGGCACGCTTTCCAGCAGCAGGTGGCCGTTGGCCAGCAGGCCGATGACGATCTGGCGGATGACGCTGCCCTGGCCTTTGATCGACTGCTCCACATGCTGCTGCAGCGCGGCGATAGCCTCTCGTGGACTCATGATGCGGGTCTCTGGATGCCCTGGCCCGCAAGCCAGGGGTTGTCGTGAGAATGGCCCGCGCCGGCGGCGCCGGCGGCCAGTTCGTTGCTTCCTTGCGCTGCGTCGATGGCTACTTCTTCGGCGGCCTCAGCTTCTCGATGCGCTCATCCACGGACTTGCGCACCTGGTCCACGCTGAAGCTGGCCGGCTTCTGGCTTGGCGGATACGCGACGAAGCTCTCCAGGAATACCGTGGCCTTCATCGTGGCGATTGCCGTCAAGTAGGCGTTCTTCGTGACCCAGTCGTAATACTGGTCGGAGACGACATCCGCTCGCTCGTAGGGGTCCATGCGCAAGTTGAAGACCTTGGGGAACCGCAGGCAGGTAAACGGGTTGGCCCAGACCTGCATGCCGCCCGGAGCGCGCTGCTCGCAGAACACGACCTTCCAGTCGTTGTAGCGCATTGCGACCAGATCGCCATCGTCACTGAAGTAATAGAACTCGTCCCGCGCGCCCTTCGGGCTCTTGCCGGTCAGGTAGTCGAGCTGGTTGTAGCCATCCAGATGCACCTTGAAGCTCTGTCCGGACTTTGGCGACCAGCCTTTGAGCAAGCGATCCTTGACGGTGGTGTCGCCCACCGCGGCCAGCAGCGTCGGGAACCAGTCCAGCCCGGAGAACATCTGGTTGGACACTTCGCCCGGCTTGATAGTTCGTGTCCTTCTCACTGCGGAATGGCGTGGTAGCCGCGTCTAATCGTTGCCAGGCATGCCGCTGCGGCCCTTCATCGAGGCGCGCACGTGGGTGAACAAGTGCATGCGGGTGGTGTTCATCCAGACAAAGAACGGCTTGTTGTCCTTAGCCTGCTTCTTGATGAACTCCTGCGCGGCGGCGGTGGTTTCGTCGTCGATGGTCTCCATCCGCTTGGTCGTCAGCGGGCCGGTGTCCTGGATCTTGCCGTCGGCGAACGAATGGATCACCCCGCGTGGCGAGAAGTTCTTCGCGAACGGATCGTTCTTGTCCTTTGGCCAGTAGGGGCGCTCCGGCTCCTCCTCCGCATTCAGGTGGTAGAGGTTGCCGTAGAACTCATCGAAGCCATGCGCCGTCGGCAGGTACTCGTTCTTGTCGCCAAGGTGGTTCTTGCCGAACTGCCCGGTGGCGTAGCCCTGCGCCTTCAACGCCTGCGCAATGGTGATATCGCCCTTCTGCAGGCCTACCGGCGCACCCGGCGCGCCGACCTTGCTCAGGCCGGTGCGCAGCGGCGTCTGCCCGGTGATGAAGGAGGAGCGGCCTGCCGTGCAGCTGTTCTCGGCGTAGTAGTCCGTGAACATCATGCCTTCTCTGGCGATGCGGTCGATGTTCGGCGTCTTGTAGCCGACCACGCCCTGGCTATAGGCGCTGATGTTGGTCTGCCCGATGTCGTCACCGAAGATAACAAGGATGTTCGGCTTCTTGGTGGACCCGCCACCAGACGCGCTGGCGGGCGCGTCGGCGGCCATGGTGGTGGTTGGCGCGGAGGCCAGCCATCCGGCGGCCGCGATCGGCACCGCCACGGCGAGCGCGATCGCCGCTCGCTTTAATGAGCGATTCATTCGCATGTCTGCTTCTCCTCTTTTACCCGACCGCTGCCGGCGGCCCCGGTTTCCCAAATCCGTGTTCGCGGATCTTGTGTTGCGCTAGTCCCGCATGCCCAGCATGCGGCGGAAGTACTGGTTGGGCGCGCCCCCCTGCACGGCTTGCCCGATCTCCTCGCGCCAGCGCTGGCGGTCGCCGGCGTAGGCGGCGAGCGTGGCCGCGTAGAAGTGCATCAACCTGTCACGCTCCTGCGCGATGTCCGCCACGAAGGCCGCATCGGCGCCGCGCAACGGCGGGGCTGCGTACAGATCCAGCAAGGCCGGGAGCACGCGCGAGATCTCGTCGCGCCGCACCCAGCCCGCGTACTCGATCAGCGGCCGGTCATCCGTCACGGCCGGCGCGCCGGCGGCGTAGCGTTCCAGCCCTTCACGCCCCGTCACCCAGGTGGCGAGCAGCGCGGCAGGCGAATGAATGCCGACCTCGCGCAGCGCGCCGGCCACCGATGGCTGGGCGAAGCGCGCCTGGATGCGCTCGGCGTCCAGGTCCAGCGGGGCGTCCGAGCCCACCAGCAGCATCTCGTGCACCTCGGTGGTCCACAGCGAGACATGCGGGAAGACGTCGAGAAAGCTGCGCACCAGCGCGCGGGAGTCCTCATCGTTCTGCGTGGCGAGCGGCAGCCACTGGGCGAACAGCCCGCCCTGTTGCAGGCGGCTGCGCGCCAGCGCATAAAAATCGCGCGAGTACAGGTTCACCACGCCGGCAGCCGATGGCGGCGGCGGCTCCAGGGTGATCAGGTCGTAGCGCTCGGTGCTGCGCAGCAGTTCTTGGCGGCCGTCGCGCACGCGGATATCAGAACGAGGATTGCGGCTGACGTCGTAGTTGCCCCGGAACTGCGGCACCGCGCGCACCACCGCCGGCAGCAGCTCGGCCGTGACGCGGCGCTCCAGGCCCGGGTACTGCGTCAGCGCGCCGGCGGTAATGCCGGTGCCGAGCGCGACCACCAGGGCCGAGCGCGGCTCCTGCGTGTGGACCAGCAGCGGCAGCAAGGCTTGCAGCCGCATGTAGCGCAACGAGCCAATGGCGTCTCCCGAGTTGGAGACGCCCGAGATATACAAGCGGCGGAAGCTGGCGCCCGGCCTGCCCTGCTCGATCACGGCGACCGTCCCGCCAGGGCTTTCCTCGTAGGAAACCAAGGTGCCGTCCTTGGCCTCGGCAAGCAGCCGCGCCAGGCGATCGGGCGGCGTCTGCACCCCGGCCACTGCCACGCATACGCCGATGCCCAGGGCCGCCACGCGCATGGCGGGCCGCGCGCCGGGGCCGCGCAGTACCGCCACCGTACCCACCGTCGCCGCGGCAGCGGCGAGTATCCCAAGGGTATGAACCAGGCCCAGCATCGGCACCAGCACGAAGCCGGCCAGGAAGGTGCCGGCGATGCCACCCACGGTATTGAGCGCCAGCACAACGCCCACGTCGCGCCCGATATGGCCGGGCTCGGCGCACAGGCGCAATGCCGCGGGAAACGCGGCGCCCAGCAGCACCGTGGGCGCAAACACCACGCACAGCCCCGCCACCGCAAAGCGCGCGCACATTGCCGCCAGCTCGCTGCCGGTGACAGCCATGACCATGCCAGCGAGGCGCACCTGCCACTGGACCAGCCAGGTTCCAAGCCCTGCCACCTGCAGCAGCGCGACCAGGCCCGCCAGCCCCACCAGCACGCCAAACACGCCCCACGGATCGCGCACGCGATCGGCAAAGCGGGCGTAAATGGCACTGCCTACCACCAGACCGCCAAGGTAGGTGGCCAGCACGATGGTGAAGGCAAAGCTGCGCGTGCTCATGAACTGCACGATGGCCTGCGACCAGACGACTTCGTAGCCGAGCGCAATGCCGCCGGCGACTGCGTATAGCGCCACCGCCAACCTGGCCCGCGGCTGCGGCGCGGCAACGAGGACGGCGGGCGCCGCCGTGGCGGCAGCGATGGCCCGAGGCGCGCTGGCGCGGCCCAGCCCCAGCGCCGCTGCCGCGAGCGCCAGGTTGACCAGCGCGGCGGCCATGGCCGCGCCGCGCACGCCAAACGACGGCACCAGCATGAAGGTAGTCAGCAACGCACCTGCCATGGCGCCTAGCGTATTGGCGGCGTAGAGCCCACCGCCCGTGCGCGCCACCTTGCCGGCCGGCGGCGCGCACGCCGCCATCAGCGCCGGCAGCGTGCCGCCCATCAGCAACGCCGGCAAGCCGATCAGCGCGAATGGCAGGCACCAGGCCAGCAGCCCGGCGCGGCTCTCGATCGCGACAAACCACGGCGCCGCCTGTGCCAGCCCGAGCGTGGCGCCAAGCCCCAGCACGGCGATGCCCAGCTCCAGCGCGGCGTAGAACAGCAATGGCCGCGTCACCCTGTCGGCCGGGTCTGCCTGGCGCGATGCGGGCGGCGTGACCGTCAGCATGGGTGCGGCGGTATCGCGGCTTCGGATCATTGCAGCTGGCTCCCACAGCACAGCCTTGCTGGTGTCATACGCAAAGGCATCGAAGCATCTCCAGTGCTACTGCTTGCTCGCTTCCACCCTGGACGCAGGGCGAACGCATCCCCGCGCCGTTGCGAGCGCCGGTTGAAATTGCCAGTGGTTGCCGTGCGGTACGCGAACCCCGGTCAGCCGGGCCCCACCCCGCCGCCGTCGCCTGCTTGATTGCCTTGCCGTCCTTGCCCTGTTGCCGCCACTGCGCGTCGTCTTCCACCAGGCGGAAGCCGAGATGCGACATGCTGTTGTACGGGTCCGTGCCGCGCCGCGCGCTCGGGCGATAGCTCAGGCAGTAGTCCTCGTTGCAAAGGAAGGAGCCGCCGCGGGTGACGCGGCGCGGCGCGGCCGTCGGCACGCCCGGCTCCGAGGGATCCCACGATTCGCCGGGGTCGGCGGGGTTGTCGATCAGCTTGGCGGACACGGCCTCGCGCTTGAACTGGTCGGCGCGATACCAGTCGGCCACCCATTGCCAGGCGTTGCCGGTCATGTCCGACAGGCCGTAGCCATTGGCCGGGAAGGTGCCCACCGGGCTGGTGCCGAGCGCCCCGCCAGCCTTGGCGCTGACCACGGGAAACGGCTGCACCTGCTGGCCCTGCCAGACATTGGCCATCTGCCGGCCGTCCGGGGCGAACTGGTCGCCCCACCCATAAGTGGCCTGCTCCAGCCCGCCGCGCGCGGCGAATTCCCACTCGGCTTCGGTCGGCAGGCGCTTGCCGGCCCATTTGGCGTAGGCCTGCGCGTCCTCATAGGACACCTGCACCACGGGGTGGTCGTCCTTGCCGGTGATGTTGCTGTCGGGGCCGTTTGGATGGCGCCAGTCGGCACCCGGCACATAGCGCCACCAGCGCGAGTAGTCCTGCAGCGGCACCGGGCGGTTGGTGCCAACGAAGACCATGCCCCCGGCCACCATCGCGGAACGCTGCCCATCAGGAATTCGCCGCCCGGCACCCAAGCCATGTCCATCGGGCCAGTCTTGCCATCGCCGAACACGGCCTTGGCCGGTACGTGCGCGGCGTCGCGCGCCTGCCACCACGCCGCGCCCCCGCCCACTGCCGCGCAAGCCAGCACGGCCGAGCCGATCAGCAACGCGCGGCGCCAGCGCGTGGGGGCTGCCGCCACCGGGGCTGTACGGCTGGCCGCCGGTGCAGGCCCGGCCGGCACCACGCGGCGGAATTGATTGTCCTTCTCTCGACGACGACTCATTTCTGCGTTCCGAAAATAGGCAAGCCACGCCCCAAATCGGCGCGTACTCCTAGCATGACAGAGCAAGCCAGAATGAGAATTGAAAGTTTTGGGGCCGGATATTAGGGATTTGGTGGCCGTGGCCCCGGTTGCGTCAATCACCACGCCGCGTCCTTGCTTACCTGCCGAACGTCATGTTCAGCCCGGCAAACACCGTCCATTGCGGTTGCCCCGGTCCGTGGTGCGCCACCGAATACTGCGGCTCGATAAACGCGTTCATGATGGTCTTGCCCTCTTTCCAGGCCTTGCCGAAACCCAGGCCCACCGGGATGTAGTACGCGTCGTTCTGCAGGTTGAATGTCCATACCCCGGTGGAGCGCACATACCAGCCGCCCGGATAATTGAAGATGCCGAACGGCTGGAAAGTCAGCGTCTGCACGGTCGGGCGCGCGCTCTGGCCGGCAAAGGAATGCTGCCATTGCACCAGCGCGCCAAGCAGCCGCGCCGGGCTGGGATCCACCACCACGGCGGCCAGGCCGGCCTGCCACTTGCCCGTGCCGAGCTCCGGCGACGTCGCCGTCGGCATGGTCAAAAGCGGCCCCACGCCGATCTGCGTGCCATGCTCCTTGAGCAGGAAGATATCGAAGACGTTGATGTCGCCAAGGCCGGTGGTGTAGCTGCCATCGGCCTGGGGGCGCGTGCTGATCGGCGCCGTGACGCGCAGGATCTGGGGCACGCCCACCAGTTTGTTGGGCAGTACCGGAAGCGTGCCGCGCAGCAGGAAATCGTTGGTATGCACGTTGGTGTCGTACACCCGCGGCGAGTAGTAGTTCTGCAGGTTCAGCGAAGGTGCCGGGTTGAGCGGGTTGTTACTCTTGTTGGCGTCGTCCGCGGCGGATTGCGCATGCACCCCGGCGCCGCGCCAAGTATCAAAGCCAGCATGGCAGCCTGACCGCACCGCGGCAAAATGGTCTTCATCGTTGCACTCCCCGAAAATTGCCGCGCACCGCCAGTGATGGAGCTGGCTGGCGCATCAGTCACTCAGGGGCGATGCTGACACAGGCAACGCGCATTCGATATTCAGTCCTTTTCGTCAGTGATCTGAAAGTTTTTGCATGGCGTCCGCGCCGCAGGGCGATGGCATAAGGTAGCGGGACGTGGCGGCTCCCGCCACGCAAAGCCTACTGCTTGCCTACTGCTTGCCCATGCAAATACCGAACTGCTTTCCTTGCGCACCGGCCATCCTTGCCTGCGCGCTCCTGGCGCTCACCGCGGCCACCGCGCGTGCGCAACCCGAGGCGGGCGGCGACCAGAAGCCAGAGAAGGCGGCAAAAGCCCTCAGCTTCACCGATGCGCAAGATGGCAAGTTCGACGCGAGCGACTACCTGCTGAACCACAAGGGCGCGCTGCCGGTGCCGACCATCATCACCGAGCCTGCCATCGGCTTCGGCGCCGGCCTGGGCCTGGTGTTCTTCTCCGAATCAATGAAGGATGCCGCTGAAAAGGCGCAGTCCACCGGCAAAGGCCCCGCTCCGCCAAACATCACGGCAGTGGGCGGCGCCTACACCGGCAACGGCACCTGGGGCGCGGGCGCGGCCCACTTCCATACCTGGGACGGCGACCGCTACCGCTACCTGGGCGCCATCGCCAAGGTCGACGCGCAGCTCAAATACTACGGCTTGCTGAACCAGGCGCGCGCCTATGAGCTGGAGGGACTGATGCTGGTGCAGCAGTTCATGGTGCGCCTGGGCGACACCCACTGGTACGTGGGGCCGCGCTATGTGCTGTTCGATTCCAAGGCGAGCTTCAAGGGCCCGGCGGCCGCCGAACTGGGCGGCTTCGAGCGCGACCAGCGCATCGGCAAAGGCGGCCTGGTGATCGACTACGACTCGCGCGACAACATCTTCTATCCCAGCCGCGGCAGCTACGCCGAGCTGGAGGCGCAATTCGCGCGTGGCGGATTTGGCAGCACGCAGGCCTTCAATATGTACAACGCGCGCGGCTTTACCTGGCTGCCGCTGGCCCGCACATGGATCCTCGGGCTGCGTGCCGACGGGCGCTTCTCGACCGGCGATATCCCGTTCTACGCCCAGCCCTTCGTCGATCTGCGCGGCGTGTCCAAGGGCCGGTACCAGGACCGCAACGCGCTCGCCACCGAAATGGAGCTGCGCTGGGAAATGACGCCGCGCTGGTCGCTGCTGGGCTTCACCGGAGCCGGCAAGGCCTACGGCAACTGGCACAGCTTCTCCGATGCGGCCACCGTATACAGCGTGGGCGCAGGTTTTCGCTACCTGATCGCGCGCAAGCTGGGCGTATCGATCGGTATCGACGTTGCCCATAGCAAGGATCAAAACGCGTTCTACGTGCAGGTGGGCAGCGCCTGGCACTAAGCCTGCCGCGCCACCGTCACAGCCGCCGGCCACCCGGCTAGCCGGCTACCCGCTTCCAACAACAAGGAGCCGCCTTATGTCCGAGTCGATCCCCCGCCGCGCACACAAGCCGGCGCCACGCCTGCGCATCCTGCTGGTTGCCTGCTGCCTCGCGCTGGGCTTGCCCCAGGCGCAGGCGGCCAACCCGCCCAAGTCCGTCGCGCCACTGACCTGGCCGCGCAATTTCGATGCCGCCACGCAGCATATCGAGATCTACCAGCCGCAGGTCGAGCAATGGGATGGCGACAAACTATCTGGCCGCGCGGCGGTAGCCATCGGGGCCAAGGATGGCTCGCCCACTTACGGCGTAGCGCATTTCGCGGCGCGCGCCGATATCGACAAGGCGTCCAGCCTGGTGCAGCTGCGCGACATCGAGTTCACCAGCGTCGAGGTACCCACTAATCCCGATGCCGCCGACGCGGTGCGCGCGGCCCTGCTGGCCCGCGTGCCCAAGGCCGGCATGACGGTGCCGCTCGATGAGCTGCAGGCCAGCTACGCGGTCGCACAGGCGCAGGCCAAGGCGCCCGGCGTGGCGGTGAAGAACGACGCGCCGCGCATCGTGTTCGCCTCCACGCCCACCTTGCTGGCGTTGGTCGATGGCGAACCGGCCTGGCGCCAGGTGAGCGGCACGCGCTACCAGCATGCGCTCAACAGCCGGGCGCTGCTGCTGCGCGACAGCGGCGGCAAGCTCTACCTGCAGGCCGGTGGCTACTGGTACAGCGCCGCGGGCCTTGCCGGCCCCTGGACCGTGCTGGCCAGCCCGCCGCAGGCGCTGAGTGCCGCCGCGACGAAGGCACAGGCCGGCGTCAAGGCTGACCCGATGCTGCCTGCCGACGGCAAGCGCGCCGCCAACCCGCCGGCGGTACTGGTGTCCACCGTGCCGACCGAGCTGATCGTCATCGACGGCACGCCCAAGCTCGCGCCGGTGACCGGCGTCGGCCTGCTGACGGTGACCAACACGGATCGCGCGGTGTTCGTCGATCCCAATTCCAACCGGTACTACGTGCTGATCTCCGGCCGGTGGTTCCGCGCACCGGGCTTCGATGGGCCGTGGCAGTTCGTGCCGGGCAGCGAATTGCCGGCGGACTTCGCCAAGATCCCGCCGCAAGATCCCAAGGCCAACGTGCTGGTGTCGGTACCCGGCACGCCGCAGGCGCGCGAGGCGCAGATCGCGGCCACCATCCCGCAGACCGCATCGGTGTCGCGCGCCAAGGCCACCATCACGGTCGCCTTCGACGGCTCGCCGCGCTTCACGCCCATTGCCGGTACCTCGCTGAGCTATGCCGTAAACGCCGCCACGCCGGTGCTGCAGGTCGACGCCGAGCACTACTACGCGGTGTCCAACGGCGTGTGGTTCACCGCCGCCACACCCACCGGCCCCTGGCGCGTCGCCACCGAGGTGCCGGGCGTGATCTACACCATCCCTGCCAGTTCGCCTCTGCATTACGTCACCTATGTGCGCATCTACTCTGTCACGCCACAGGCCGTGGTGGTCGGCTACACCCCCGGCTACATGGGTGTGGTGGTGAACCCCGACGGCACGGTGGTCTATGGCACGGGCTACGCCTACCCCGCGTACGTCGGCACGGTCTACTACGGCTATCCGCCCACCTACGGCTACGGCGCGGGCTTTGCGCTCGGCACCGCCGAGTCTACGCGTACGCCTGGACGGGCACGCAATGGCGCGGCACCGCAGGCGCCGGCTACAACCCGGCTACCGGCGCACGCTACCAGGGTAGCCAGGGTGCCGCCTTCAACCCCTACAGCGGCAACGCAGCGGCGGGACGGCAAGGCGCCTTCTCCAATCCGTCAACCGGGCGCAGCGGCGCCGGGCGTGGCAGCGTTGCCGGCAACGCCTACACCGGCAACTACGCTGGCGCACGCCAGGTAGCAGGCTACAACGCACAGACCGGCCGCGCCGGCGCGGCTGAGTTTGGCGTGGCCGGCAACACGCAAACCGGCCAGCATGAGGCTGCGGGCAAGGGCGTGGTGGTGAACCGGGACAAGGGCAATGCGGTGGCCTGGAACAACGGCGACGTGTATGCCGGACATGACGGCAACGTCTACCAGCACACGCAGGACGGCGGCTGGCAAAAGCACACCCAGGGCGGCTGGCAGCCGGTGCAGCCCAATTCGGACGTCACGGGCGGGCTGGAACAGCAGCGCCAGGCGCGCGGCCTGGGGCAGGAACGGTCCGGGCAGGCGTCCCACCAGTGGAGCAGCGGCGGCGCCGCGGGTGGCCGCAGTTTTGGCGGGGGCGGCGGGGGCGGCCGGCGCATGGGCGGCTTTCACGGCTTCCACCGCTAATCCCTGAAGGCAAACAAAAGGCAAACAAAAACCTCCCGCGGCCATACGGCGCCGCGGGAGGTTTTTTGCGACGTCAGCGCGTGTTACGCCTTCGGCGGCGACGTCACCACGATCGAGACAACCTCGCGATAGACCAGCTTGGCCATGCGGCCCGCCGTGATCTTGCTCAGGTCGATATTGGGATCCTGGATCTTCACCGTGCGCAGCGTCTCACGCGGGCCACGGAAGGTCACGGTGCGTTTCTTCGCATCGACCTTGGTGATCTGCGCCGTGACCGTGGTGGTGATCTCGCGCGCGAAGCCGGGCTTGGCGCCCTCGCCTGCGCGTGCGGTGCGCTCCACCGACTCCGCCAGCGGCGTGTCCTTGGAATCGACCGGCTCCAGCGCGGTGACCACGGCCGCCGCACGGGTCAGCGTGACCATGTCGCCCTTCTTGATCTGCTTGAAGTTCTTGACTTCGTCGCCTCCGATCAGTTCGACGACATTGCCGCGCGGGCCTTGCACCAGCACCGCCTGCGATTCCGGATCGATCGAAACGATGCGCCCGGAGATCACGGCTTCCTCCGCCACGCCGACAGCGCCCGGAGGCGCAGCGAGGACGAGCGGTGCGAAAAGCACGGCCGCGCCAAGGCTCAGCGCGTGCAGGGAACGGGAAATCAACCGACGATTTGGCATGGCTGTCCTGACAAGTGAAAAAGAGTGGATACGAAATTAACTAGGAGGCCACCGGGGCACGCGGCACACAGCGGTACTTCGGGGTTGAACATAGCGCGCAATGATGCCACGCGGCATGCCTGTTGAAAGATTTCATATCGGATAGGGAGAAAGTGAAATCTGTTCAAGGTACTGTCTGGCCCCGCGCGGCGCGGCGGCGCCTTCGCCACAACGTTTAATTCGCAACACAAGAACTCTGTATTGCCTTTTGCCATTGGCGTGGATTAAGTTAGCGGCAAGGTGGCAGGCCAGCCCCTTGCGGTGAAGGGGGCCGGCATGCAGCGCTATCGGCACATCGTTGCCCGCGGCACTGCTTTGCGCCCAGCCGTTTCCACGTCCCGCCAAGGCCCCCCTGCCATGACCCAGCACCCGTTGCTCCGTACCGCGCTAGTCTGCGCCGCCCTGCTCGCCCCGGCCGCGCCAGCGTTCGCCTACCTCGACACCTTCATCCACGGCACCGTCATCGGCACCATGAGCCAGAAGGAATCGGCCTCGCTCGTCCAGAGCGTGGGCAAGGTGCTCAATGAAGGTACCGACGGCACCATGGCGTCCTGGACCTCGCCGGCGGAAAGCAAGCGCAAGCCCATCGAAGGCCAGTTGACGCCGCTGCGCAGCAAGACCGACAAGGGCCAGGCGTGCCGGCAACTGAAGATGGAGCTCAAGCGGGCGGACCAGGAAGACAACTGGACCGGCTGGTTCTGCAAGCAAAACGACGGCCGCTGGCGCTCGCGCAAGGTGGCCGACGATTGAGCCATCATGCCTCGCCAGGCAAGGACCGCAAGTCCAACCGGCTCAGGTTCTCAGTTCAACCAGAATCTGCTCGGCAAGAAAATCGCAGGGCGGGCGCGCGGACTGCGCACTGCGGGCAAGGACGACTTCGAGTTCAGGCAAGGGTGGCAACCCGTCGCTCTGCGACAGCTGCACAAGATGCCCCGGTACGCTGCATCTGGCCAGCGGGGCCACCGCGAGCCCCGCTTCGACCATGCTGACAAGCCCTAGCAGGCTCGGGCTTTCGTAGGACATGCGATATTTGATGTTCTCCCGCTGCAGCGCGCTGATGGCATTGGCGCGCGCCGTGCTGCCATGGGCAAAAACGGCGATCGGCAGCGGGCGCTCGTTCCACACCTTGCGCACCGCCGAGCCAACCCACACCATCGGCTCGAAGCGGATGAATTCGCCCGTGATGCCCTTGGCTTTCGTCAGGCAGGCCAGGTCGAGCGTATTGTCCTTGAGCAACGGCGCGAGCGCGCTGCTTGGCATGCCGATCACCCGGATCTCCACACGCGGGTGAGCCACCGCGAACTGCCGCAGCACCGACGGCAGCAACGATGAGGCGTAGTCGTCAGGCACGCCGATGGTGACGCGGCCCTTCATCTCCGGGCGCACGATCGATGCCCACGCCTCCTCCCGCATCGCGAGCATGCGGCGGCCATAGTCCAGCAACGTCTTTCCCTCGGCGGTAATCGTCACGTGCCGCGTGGTCCGCACGAAGAGCGGTTTCCCAAGGGACTCCTCAAGCGCCTTGATCTGCATGCTCACCGCCGACGCGGACCGGTGTACGGACTCCGCCCCCCGGGCAAACGAGCCGGTGTCGGCGACCGCGACGGTGTCGGCGACCGCGACCACCATCTCAATGACGTCCAGATCGAGCTTTTTCATATTAATCAGAAAATCTGAACAAAAACTTCAGTTTAACCCGTTTTACTCGAACCATTCGCCAGGCGGATACTGCAGTCGATGTCCACTGGGGAACGCGGAAAATGCACGGTACGGAATCGATCTACGGATTTTTGGCGGTTGGAGGCATGCTGGCCGTGACGCCGGGCCCGAACATGGTCTACGTGATGTCACGCTCCATTGCGCAAGGACGCAAGGCCGGGCTCGTGTCCCTGGCTGGCGTCATGCTCGGATACCTTTTCTACATGTTCGGCGCGGCGTTTGGCATCACGGCATTTTTCCTGAGCGTGCCTTACGCCAGCAGCATCCTGGGCACCGTGGGCGCTGCCTACCTGTTCTATCTGGCGTGGCAGGCCGTGAAGCCTGGCGGCCGCTCCCCGCTCGAAGTCCGCGAGCTGCCGCACGAACGCCCCCGGCGGCTGTTCGCGATGGGCGCGACCACCAGCCTGTTGAATCCCAAGCTGGCGATGACCTTCCTGTCAGTGTTGCCGCAATTCATCAACTACCGGAACGGCAACGTCCTCGAGCAATCGCTCACGCTCGGCTCCGCGCTGATCATCGCGTTCGCCACCGTCAATGGCGCCGTGGCAATCTGCTCTGGCAGCATGGCCACGCTCCTGTCCCGCCGCCCGGGACTCCTGCTGGCCCAGCGCTGGGCCATGGGCGCGGTCCTGCTTGTGCTAGGCGCAAACATGACTGTCGAAGCATGGCGCCTGGCCAGCGCTGCCTGACGTTTGCCGCCTGGTTACAGCGTTACTGCTTGCCCGGCGCAAGCCGCTCATTGCGCTCGGTCAGCGACTGGATCAGCCCCTCCACACCGCCTTGCTGAATCCTCTCGTTGAACTGCTGCCGGTAGGTCTGCACCAGCCAGGCACCCAGCACGTTCAGGTCATACACGCGCCAGCCTTCCGGCGTCTTGTGCAGCCGGTAGTCGATCTGCACAGGCTGGCCGCTTTTCATGTTGGTGGCAACCGTGCGCACCACCACATCGGTATCGGCCGGCTCGATGCGCGACGGCGGATATTCGATCTGCTGGTCAGGGCGCAGCTGCGCGATGGCGCCCGCATAGGTGTGGATGAGCAGCCGCTTGAACTGCTCGACCACTTGCTGCTGCTGCGCCGGCGTGGCGGTGCGCCAGTAGCGGCCCATGGCGAGCTGCGTGGTGCGGTTCAGATCGGTATACGGGAGGATGTCCTTGTTCACGATCGTCGTAATGCGCTGGATATCGCCCGGCGCGACCGCGCGGGTGCGCACCTCGCGCAGCAACTGCTGCGTCACGGTCTGGATCAGTGCCTGCGGCTTCGACTGGTCGTCGACCTGGGCGCGGGCTGCGCTGCCAAGGCAAAGCAAAGCCGAAAAAACGGGAATCAGGAATACGTTGCGCATCGATGGGAGCCCTGTCTGAAGGTGCCTGAAGGTGCATGAAGGTGCTTCAACATGCCGGTGGCATGGTAAAGCAAACGCCATTGCGCTACACCCGCAAAGCGCCTGCACGCTCCAGCATTGCTCTCGCCCCCGCCAGGATCTCCCTGGCCACATCCTGATTAGCCACCGTGCGCGCCAGCATCAAGGCCCCGACGCACTGCGAGATCAAGCCCCAGGCCGCCTCCCCGTTCCCCAGCCGGGCCGCCAGCTCCCGCTGCATGGCCACCATGCCGTCCTCGCAGGCCTGGCGCGTATCCGCATCGGCCCGGGCGATCTCCGCGCCCAGGCTGGGCAAGGGGCACCCCGTCTCCGGATGCCGCACATGCCCCATGGTGAGGTAGCAATCCAGCATCCTTGCCAGCCAGGCCCCGTCGTCGCCCTCCCCCTCGGGCAGCAACAACTCCCGGCTGCGCTGCAGTTCGCGCTCGACCACCTCGCGCAGCAATGCCTGCTTGGAATCGAAATGGCTGTAGAACGCCCCGCCGGTCAGGCCGGCGGCGCCCATCAACTGGTCAACGCCGGTCGACGCAAAGCCTTCGCGCTTGACCAGCGCGCCGCTGGCCTCCAGCACTCGCTCGCGGGTGGCAGCTTTGTGAGTTGCGGAATAACGCATTGCATTTCCTGAGATTGTCCTGGGGCAGATGCCGCTTGACGCGACCCGCATTCATACCATAACGTTCGTTTATTAAACGATCGTTCAGCTTACGCCGGATCCGCTCCCAGGGGAAGCGGCCATCGGTGGCCAGGAACGCAGAAAACCCGTCTGGCGCCCTGCCCGGCGGAACATTCCAAGACTGGAGACAAGCCATGTCCAACAAGAAAGCCATCCTCGTGGTGGGTGCCGGCGACGCCACTGGCGGCGCCATTGCGCGCCGTTTTGCCCGCGAGGGCTATATCGCCTGCGTGACGCGCCGCAGTGCCGACAAGCTCACGCCGCTGGTCGAGCAGATCCGCGCCGAGGGCGGCGAGGCCTACGGCTTTGCCTGCGATGCCCGCAAGGAGGACGAGACGGTGGCGTTGATCGAGCGCATCGAGCGCGAGATCGCGCCGCTGGAGGTGGCGATCTTCAATATCGGCGCCAATGTGCGGTTTTCCGTGCTGGAGACCACATCCCGCGTGTATTTCAAGGTTTGGGAGATGGCCTGCTTCGGCGGCTTCCTGATGGGGCGCGAGGCTGCGCGCGTGATGCTGCCGCGCGGGCACGGCTCGATCTTCTTCACCGGTGCTACCGCCAGCCTGCGCGGGCGCGATGGCATGAGCGCCTTCGCGGGGGCCAAGCATGCCTTGCGCGCGCTGGCCCAAAGCATGGCGCGCGAGTTGGGCCCGAAGAATATCCACGTGGCGCACCTGGTGGTGGACGCCGCCATCGACACTGACTTTATCCGCACGACCTTCCCCGACCGCTACGCCACCAAGCAGGACGACGGCATCGTCAATCCGGAGCACATCGCCGACACCTACTGGATGCTGCACCAGCAGCCACGCGACGCATGGACGCACGAGCTGGATATCCGTCCGTGGATCGAGCCTTGGTAAGCGCGCGGGGCAATGAACGAAAAGCAGCATCAAGAACGTATCAATAACGCACCAAGATACCGGATCACGATACCAAGCGGAGACAACGGCATGAGCAGGCAAGTAGAGTTCTATTTTGACTTCGGCAGCCCCTATTCCTACCTGGCCTACAAGGAATTGCCGCGCGTGGCGCAGCGCACCGGCGCGCAGATCGTCTGGCGGCCCATCCTGTTGGGCGGCGTGTTCAAGGCCACCGGCAACCACAGCCCCGCGGAGATCCCCGCCAAGGGCCGCTGGTCAAAGACCGACACCGCGCGCTGGTCACGGCGCTACGGGGCGAGCCTGCAGCAGAATCCGCATTTCCCGGTCAACACGCTGGCGCTGATGCGTGCCGCGGTCGGCTTCCAGCTGCAGGACGAGGCCGCGTTCCACCGCTATGTGGAGGCGATATTCGCCGCCATGTGGGAGCAGCAGCGCAACCTGAACGACCCCGCCCGCTGCGCTTTGTCTCGATGAGCCAGGAAAAATGCCAGGAACGCGTGTTTGCCGAAGGCACGCTGCGCTTCGCAGAGCAAGACGCGCAATGGACTATGCATGCAAGCGAGACCGCGCATTTGAAGGCTTGCCCACGGGACGCGTTGCCGCCGGATGCGGCTGCGCGCGTGGCGCGCTACGTGGCCGCGGACTGAGCCGCGCTCACTCCCCCAGGAACTCCGCCACCACAGCCATCCCCTCCACACCCATAGCCAGGTGAACAACAGCAGCACGACGAACACGGCGACAGCGTTCATCTTGGCCATGCGCCCCGTCATCCAGGTGGTCACCAGCGCGCCGATCAGCGTGGCGACCATCAGCGAGCCGCCCGCCGCCATCGCCGCCAAGCCGAAGTCGCCCGACTGCATGAAGGCGGCCAGCCCGATGCACACCGCGATCAGGACCGCGCCGAAGTAAGGCACCAGGTGCAAGGCGGCAGCGGCCAGCGCCCAGGTGCCGGCGTTGTCCACTTGCAGCCATTTCAGCAAGAGCCAGGTCAGCGCGCCAATCATGGCGTTGGTGACCAGCAGCATCACCATGTAGCGCTGGATCTGCCGGTTGATCTCGTCGAGCATGTGCACGCTGATCTTCTTTTGCGACAGCGTGGTACCCGCCATCTTGATGAACTTGCGCTTGAACATGTCGCCGGACACCAGCATGAAGAAGGCGAGGAACAAGACCACCGCAGCCTGGCCGGCGACGGCAAAGATGCCGACGGAACCTGCCAGCAGGATATTGTTGAGTGAATCCCCGGCGCGCTCCACGACAATCCGGGAGCCACGCAGGGGCGGGCCTTGCCCGGTGCCACCCAGCACGGTGGCCGCCCGCCGGATCTTCTGCACCATCGAATCGTCGCCGCTGAGCAAGGCACCCACTGAGCGCGACAACTTGGTGGCCACGTCCGGCAGACGGTCGACCAGGCCGGCTACTTGACCTTGCAGCAGGTACGCGCAGCAGACCACGCCGGCCACCAGCGCCAGCAACACCAACGAGGCGCCGACCACGCGCGGGATGCGGCGGCCGCACAGTATGGTGACCAGCGGATCGAGCACATAGGCGACGACCACCGCCAACACCACGGGGATCACGAAGGCGCTGGCCAGATGCAGCGTGTAGAGCGAAGCGAGCACCGCGACCGGCGCCGGCGCCGGCGCCGGAGAAGGCATCCGCATCGCCATCGGCATCGGCTGGGACAGACGACGGGCTGGCCGCCACGGGGCCGGCGTTCAGATCAGCCATGGGATTGCGGCTCCTGTCGTGAAGGTCGCGTACGTATCGCGGGAATGCCAGCGCGGCAATGGGTGTGCGCGCGCTGCGCGCGCCATGCTTCTTCCAAGCATAGCCGTGCCAGCCGGCATGTCTGTCAGACAATGACGCAAGCCATGTAGGATAAGCACGGCTTGTCGCGCGGCACGCGATGCGCCACATTGAGAGAACACGGATGCGGCGTAAAAGTGGCCTCCCATGCCACGATGCGCCCTGACCTGCGCTTTCTTCCGCCATCGCTGCAATGACAAACTAACCCATCCTCCGCCATGCCGATACTCGACGCACGCGCCCGACTGGTGCTCAAGCACCCAGGCCGCTTCGTGCTGCGCACGCTCCGGCATTTCCGTGCCAACCAGGGCTTGCTGCTGGCGGGGGCCGTGGCGTATTACGCCTTGCTGTCGATCGTGCCGCTGCTGATCCTGATGGTGATCGCGCTGTCGCATGTCATCGAGCCGGCTTCGCTGCTGGCTACCCTGTCGCGTTACCTGGAGTGGCTGCTGCCAGGGCAATCGCGCGCGCTGGTCAGCGAGCTGGCCAGCTTCCTGGCGAACCGCGGGGTGATCGGCTGGGTGCTGCTGGCGAGCATGGTCTTTTTCAGCTCGCTGGCGTTCACGGTGCTGGAGAACGCCATGTCGGTGATCTTTGTGCACCGGGTGGCGATCCGGCGCCGGCACTTTGCGGTCAGCAGGCTCAGCACGATCCTGCGAAATGCGATCTCGCTGATGCCGATGTACAGCCGTGCGCCGAGGACGCTGGGCACCAGCATGGCCGGGCCCACCACCAGGAACATCGGCAGCATGTCACGCGTGACGATGCCGGTGCCGACATAGGTGGCCATGGTCACGGCCAGCGTGGCCAGGTTGAAGTTCTGGATGATGGCGCGCTGCTCGTCCTTGGCCAGCCCGCGCAGGGTGCACCACAGCGTGGGGATGACGCCGGTAAAGCCGCCGATGCCGCCCATGATGCCGCCGGCCGCGCCGATCACGCCATCGGCCAGCCGTCCGCCGGCCCGGATCTGCGGCAGTTGCCTGGACATCAGCATGAGCGGGCACCAGATGGCCAGCAGCCCGCCCAGGCAAGCCTTGAACACGTCGGGGTTGAGCGCCGGCAGGATCGCCACGCCGATGGGAATGCCCAGGATGCCGCCGGCCAAGAAGGGCAGCAACTGCCGCGGCGAAAAGCTGCGCCGCACCGCCACCGCCGCCACCACCTGCCCGGTCAGCGAGCCAAACACGGCCATCGTCGCGGCCAGGCGCGGCTCCACGGTCCAGACCCAGAAGGACATGGCTACCATGCCAAAGGCAAAGCCGGACAAGCCTTGCACGAAGCCGGCCACGATGGCGCCCAGCGCCAGGATCAGGACAGGAAAATCCATCGGTAGGTCGATTGCCCGAAAGCCGCGCTATGCCGCGCGAAAGCCGCAAACTATGCCGGGGATTGCGCGCTTTGTCACCTTCCGGTGGCCTTCGCGCCGCGTGCCGGCACGGCGAGCGCCTTGGCCCGCGCCGCGTCGAAACGCGCGCCCTCGGCCGCCAGCCAGTCCTCCACCATGGCGATATGCGGCGTCTGCCCATGCGCGCAGACGAAGAAGTACGACGCCTGCGAACGCGCATGGATGCCGAACAGGTCGACCAGGCGGCCGGCCTCGATATCTTCCAGCACCAGCGCCGAGCGCCCCATGGCGATGCCCTGCCCGGCCAGCGCCGCACCCACGGCGAGCTGCGACAGGTTGAAGCGCTGGCCCGCGTCGAGATGGCCCACCTCCCCCTCCACGCCCGCCACCCGCAGCCAGTGCCGCCACTCGTCGAACGCTTGCGCACCATCCCACGGGCTCGCATCGTGCAGCAGCCAGGCGCCCTTCAGGTCCCGCGGCGTACGCAAACCGGGGTGCGCGGCCAGGAAGGCGGGGCTGGCCACCGGCAGCAGCCATTCGGCCGGGCCTTGAGGTCGTCATAGCCGCCCAGGTCGAAGCGCACGGCAGCATCGATCCCATCGCGCACCATCCGGGTGCGGTCCAGCGCGTGGAACTCACCATAGACGCGCAGGCCCACCTCGGGGTGATCACGAAAAAAATCGCCCAGCCGCGGGGTTAGCCAGCGCATGGCAAATGACGGCGCGCAGCTCAGCGCTATGGGGCCGGCCTCGCGCGGCTTGCGCAGTTGGGTGAGCGTGCCTTCGATGGCCTGGAAGGATTCACGCAGCACAAAGCGCAACCGCTCGCCTTCAGGCGTCAGCACCAGTGCGCGCGGCGTGCGCAGGAACAAGGGCCGGTCCAGCCACTGCTCCAGCTGCTTCACTTGCTGGCTGACCGCGCCTTGCGTCACGCACAGCTCCGTGGCCGCGTGAGTGAAGTTGCAATGGCGCGCCGACGCCTCGAAACAGCGCAGCCAGCTCAGCAGGGAAGACGATAACAAGGTGTTCATAAGTGGCCGCCGATACGCATATCCGATATCCGCCCCCGGATTGTCATTAGTAATACTAATGTTTTACCAAGTATAAATGGATTGCCACCGGTACCGTCCGGGCCAACAATGCAATCACCCTGGAACCCGCAGCAGCCTATCCCTTTCCGATGAACCACCAGCCTTCAGCCAAGAACCGACCTACCGTCGGCGACCCCGATCATGCAGCGGCACTGCGCGCCAGCCTGGCCGCAGCCACCCCATTGCTCTGGTGCAATCCGGCGCGCACCGGGACGCCGCCTCACGCCCAGGCCGCGGGTAAACGAAGCATTAGTCTAGCTGATGTCGAGGCCGCACAGGCGCGCTTTGCCCGCTTTGCCCCGCTGCTGCCGGTGCTGTTCCCTGAACTGAGCGAGACGAACGGCGTCATCGAGTCGCCCCTGCAGCCCGTGGCGTCCATGCAGGCGGCCCTCGGGCTGCCGCAAAGCCAGGGCCGGCTCTGGGTCAAGGCCGACCACAGCCTGCCGGTCGCGGGTTCCATCAAGGCGCGCGGCGGCATCCACGAGGTGCTGGAATTCGCCGAAAACCTGGCGCTGCGCCACGGCCTTCTCGGCCCCGGCCGCGACGGGCCGGCGCATTACCTGGCGTTGAAGGAGCCCGCTGCGCGCGCCTTGTTCGCGCGCTACCAGGTGGCGGTGGGTTCCACCGGCAACCTTGGCCTGAGCATTGGCGTGATGGCCTCCGCGCTGGGTTTTCGCGCGGCCGTGCATATGTCGTCGGACGCCAAGGCGTGGAAGAAGGCACGGCTGCGCAACCGAGGCGTGGAGGTCGTGGAGCACGCTGGCGACTATGAGGAGGCCGTCGCCGCAGGCCGGCGCCAGGCGCAGCAGGACGAGTTCACCTACTTCGTCGACGACGAGCGCTCGTTGTCGCTGCTGCTGGGCTATGGCGCCGCGGCGCTGCACCTGCGCCAGCAACTCGCCGCGCATGGCATCCGCGTGGATGCCGCGCACCCGCTCTTTGTCTACCTGCCTTGCGGCGTGGGCGGCGCGCCCGCCGGCATTACCTTCGGCATACGGCAACTGTTTGGGCCGCACGTGCATTGCCTGTTTGCCGAGCCGACCCAGTCGCCCTGCTTCCTGGTGCAGATGATGGCGGGCGCTGGCAACCCGTCTGTCTATGACTTTGGCCTTAGCAACCGTACGGAGGCCGATGGCCTGGCCGTGCCGCGCGCTTCCGAGCTGGCCGCCGCCGTCATGCGCCCGCTGCTGTCCGGCGTGTTCACGGTGGCGGACGACACCTTGTTCGCGCACCTGGCGCTGGCATGGCGCACCGAAGGGCTGCGCATCGAGCCGTCGGCCGCGGCCGGTTTCAGCGGGCCACGCCTGCTGTGCGAGAGTGCTGCGGGGCGCGATTACCTGGCCCGGCACCAGCTCGAAGCCGCCATGCCGCAAGCCACGCACCTGGTGTGGACCACCGGCGGGCTGTTCGTGCCACAAACGGAGCACCAAGGTTTCCTGGACAAGGCGGCCGCGCTCGCAAACTGATCCGCGCACCGCCATCCCCCACCCCTGATTGCCAAACGCAGGAGAGTCTGCATGAAACCCGTCCACACCTTCAAGCTTGCATGCCTGGCCGCCTGTTGCCTGGCGGTGCCTGCCGGCAGCGCGCTGGCCCAGGCCTACCCCACGCACCCGATCCAGATGGTGATCCCCTTTCCGCCCGGCGGCGCCACCGATGTGATCGGCCGGCTGCTGGCGAAGAAGCTCGGCGACCACCTGGGCCAGACCGTGGTGATTGACAACCGGCCGGGCGCCGGCACCATTGTCGGTGCCGGCATGGTGGCCAAGGCCGCGCCGGATGGCTACACGGCGATCGCGGTCACCACCGCCAAGCGTTCGTCCCTGCTGCCCGACGTGCCCACTGTCGCGGAAAGCGGATACCCGGGTACCGATATGGATACCTGGCTGGCCGTGGTGGCGCCGCGCGGCCTGCCGCCCGAGGTGAAAGCCAAGCTGGAAAAGGCACTGGCCGAGACCATGGCCGATCCGGACACCCGCAAGAAGCTGCTGGACAATGGCTTCGAGCCGTCCTACGGCACGGGCGCGGAGGTGACCGCGCTGATCACCAAGGAGCTGCCACGCATGCGCGCCATTGCGCAACGTGCCAATATCACGGCGGACTGAACGCACGCCAATGTATCGGGGTGGGCGCGGTTTGACAGCGCCCGCCTCCAGCCCACATCATCGCAAGCACCACCGCCCAGAACAATCCGAGACAGCCCGTGACAGCCCGACAGGCCCGACCCATGACGCTCCCCGATTCCACTTCCGCCCCCTGCAGCTTGACGCCTGCGCCGTCGTCGGCCAGCCCGCGGCCGCCATCGACACGCCGGCGCTGATGCTCGACCTCGACGCGTTCGAGCGCAACCTGGCGCAGATGCAGCAAGCCGCAGACAAGGCTGGCGTGCAACTGCGCCCGCATGCCAAGGCGCACAAATGCCCGGAGATAGCGCTGGCACAGATCGCGCGCGGCGCGGCCGGCATCTGCTGCCAGAAGGTCAGCGAGGCGCCGCCGTTCGTGCAGGCCGGCGTCACGGACATCCATATCAGCAACGAGATTGCCGGTGCGCCCAAGGCCGCGCTGCTGGCCCGCCTGGCGCGGCATGCGCGGATGAGCGTGTGCGTTGACGACGCGCGGCAGGTTGCCGCGCTGGCGCAGGCCGCGGCACAAGCCGGGAGCACCATCGGCGTGTTCGTGGAGATTGACGTGGGCCAGGGACGCTGCGGCGTGGCCGACGCGCCTGGCGCATTGCGGCTGGTGCAATCCATCGCGGCGCACAAGCAACTCGCGTTCCGCGGCTTGCAGGCGTATCACGGCGGCATCCAGCATGTGCGCGACTACGCTGCGCGCCGGCAGGCAGCGGCCGATGCCGCGGCACGCACCGCCGCCATCGTCGCCGAACTGGCCGAGGCCGGCGTGGCTTGCGCAACGGTGACCGGTGGCGGCAGCGGCAGCGTGGAGTTCGACCTGAAGAGCGGCGTCTATACCGAGATCCAGCCTGGCTCGTATGTCTTCATGGACGCCGACTACGGCCGCAACGACTACAGCGGCGCGCTGCGCTTCGAGCACAGCCTGTTTATCGCCACCACCGTGATGAGCGTGGCGGCGGCGACGCAGCCCTCTCCCCGCGTTGTGCTGGATGCGGGCCTGAAATCGATGGCAGTGGATTCCGGCCTGCCACTGGTGTGGGGCGCCAATGGCCAAGACCGCGCGCTGGCCTATGTGGCGGCCAACGACGAGCACGGCATTGTCGAGCCCCTCCCGGGGACCAGCGCGGCGGACCTGCCGGACCTCGGCAGCCAGGTGCTGCTGGTGCCTGGCCATTGCGACCCCACCCTCAACCTGTACGACGAGATCGTGGGCGTGCGCGGGCAGTCCGTGGCCTGCTTGTGGCCGGTGTCGGCGCGCGGGCTGAGCCGCTAGCACGATCCGAATGCAATGGCTCCGCGCCTGCCATGCCGGCGCGGTGCTTCACCCCCCATGCCAGAGAGTGTCACCATGACCCAGAACGATAGCTTGCTCGCCCAATCCGCCGTGGCGCTGCGCCGCATGATCGGCAGCAAGGAGATCTCGCCCGTTGAGCTGCTGGAGGCGTGCATCGCCCGCATCGAGGCGGTCAACCCCTTCATCAACGCCATCACCGCCACCTGCTACGGCCGCGCCCGCGAAGAAGCCCGCGCGGCCGAGCGCGCCGTGCTCGACGGCGCGCCGCTGGGCCTGCTGCACGGCCTGCCGCTGGGCGTGAAGGATCTGGAAGCCACGGATCTGGAAGCCACGGCAGGCCTGCTCACCACCTACGGCTCGCCGCTGTACCGCGACAACGTGCCCAGCGCCGACAACGTGCTGGTCGCCCGACTGCGCGCGGCCGGCGCCATCGTCACCGGCAAGACCAACATCCCGGAGATGGGTGCGGGCGCCAATTCGCGCAACGCGGTGTGGGGCGCCACCGGCAACCCCTTCAACCCCAACCTGAATGCAGGGGGATCCTCGGGCGGCTCCGCTGCCGCGCTGGCAACCGACATGCTGCCGGTGTGCACCGGCTCGGACACCGGCGGCTCGCTGCGCATCCCTGCGGCCAAATGCGGCGTGGTGGGCTTCCGCCCGTCGCCCGGCGTAGTGCCCAGCTCCCGCAAGCTGCTCGGCTGGACGCCAATCTCCGTGGTGGGCCCGATGGGCCGCACCGTGGCCGACGCCTGCCTGCAACTGGCGGCCTCGGCCGGCGTCTCGGCCAGCGACCCGCTCACCTATGCGCTCGACCCGATGTCCTTCCTGCTGCCGGCCAATGTCGACCTGGGCTCGCTGCGGGTGGGATGGACCGAGGATTTCGGCGTCTGCGCGGTCGACAACCAGATCCGCCAGGTCATGCGCGACAAGATCGCGGCCATGCGGCACCTGTTCCGCCGTTGCGACGAAATCCGCTTCGACCTGGGCGAGGCGCACCGCTGCTTCGACGTGCTGCGCGCCGAGAGCTTTGTCGCTGGCATGCACGAGGCCTACCAGCGCGATCCGCAGAGCCTGGGCCCGAACACCCGCGCCAATTACGTGATGGGCGCGGCCATGTCGCTGGGCGACAGCGCCTGGGCGCAGGCCGAGCAGACCCGCATCCTGGGCCGTTTCCAGGCCGCCTTTGAAGACTACGACGTGATCCTGTCCCCGACCACGCCGGTCTCGCCGTTCCCGTGGACCAGCCTCTACGCCGAGACCATCAATGGTGAACCGCAGGAGAACTACTACCGCTGGCTGGCGCCAACCTATGTGGTGACGCTCACCACCCACCCCGCCATCAGCCTGCCCTGCGGCCTGGACCATGCCGGCATGCCGTTCGGCCTGCAGGTGGTGGGACGCTTCCGCGCCGATCACCACACGCTGGGCGTGGCGCACGCCATGGAGCAAGCCTTTGCGGGGTCGGACGCACTGCGCCGTCCGCTGCCGCGCCTGGACCAGTTGCGCGCCGCGGTGCCGGACCTGAAATCGATCGTCACCGCGCCGCCAGTGCTGGACGGCTCGTCGGGCGGTTCCGCTTCGGTATCGGCCGTGTAGCGCGGCCCCTGCCGCGCTACACGGCATTGCCAATCAACGCTGCGGCGTCTTCTGCACAAGGCGTCGTTGGCACGGAACTGATCCGGTCTTTTTCTTCGTCGTTGCTTCTGTTATCCATCGCAAGCTACCGGTAGCATGTTGTCCATGGCATACCGCCAACCTCCCAGCCTCACGGCTGACCCCACCCATGGACATCCCTGCTTCAAGCCCAGCCGCCTCGGCGGCGCATCTCCTTCTGCCTGCCACATCCCCCGGCCACTTGCTCCGCCACCCAGCCCACGAAAAAGCGCACCTCTGGACGCTCCGCCTGTGGTCTACTCTACGTGCGCGTACGCTTGCGCCTGCAACGCAACGTGCATGGACCGCGCCCGAGCTGGCCGGCCGGGCCCGTTCCCAATGCCCCACGGAGATCAAGCTATGTTTGGTTTGAGCGCACTCGACCTGGCACGGATCCAGTTCGGTTTCACGATTTCCTTCCATATCATCTTCCCGGCCATCACCATCGGCATGGCGAGCTACCTGGCCGTGCTGGAGGGCTGCTGGCTGCGCACGCAAAACACGGTCTACCGCGACCTCTATCACTTCTGGTCCAAGATCTTTGCCGTCAACTTCGGCATGGGCGTGGTGTCGGGGCTGGTCATGGCGTACCAGTTCGGCACCAACTGGAGCTTCTTCTCGGACTTCGCCGGCAGCGTGACCGGCCCCTTGCTGGCCTATGAGGTGCTGACCGCATTCTTCCTGGAGGCGGGCTTCCTGGGCGTGATGCTGTTTGGCTGGAGCCGGGTCGGCCCTGGCCTGCATTTCTTCGCCACGCTGATGGTGGCCCTCGGCACGCTGATCTCGGCCACGTGGATCCTGGCTTCCAATAGCTGGATGCAAACCCCGCAGGGCTTCGAGATCGTCGATGGCCGCGTGGTGCCCGTGGACTGGCTGGCGGTCATCTTCAACCCGTCATTCCCGTACCGCCTCGTGCATATGAGCGTGGCGGCCTTCCTCGCCACCGCGCTGTTCGTGGGCGCATCCGCGGCCTGGCACCTGCTGCGCCGGCGCGACAACCCGGCCATCCGCAAGATGCTGTCGATGGCGATGTGGATGCTGCTGATCGTGGCGCCGATCCAGGCCGTCATTGGCGACATGCACGGCATCAACACGCTCAAGCACCAGCCGGCCAAGATCGCCGCGCTTGAAGGCCACTGGGAAAACCACGGCGACGAACCGCTGCCGCTGATCGTGTTCGGCTGGCCCGACATGGCGCGCGAGGAAACCCGCTTTGCGGTAGAGATCCCGCGCCTGGGCAGCCTTATCCTCACCCATAGCCTGGATGGCCAGATCCAGGGCCTGAAAGAGTTCGCACCGCAGGACCGGCCCAACTCCACCATCATCTTCTGGAGCTTCCGTGTGATGGTGGGCTTGGGCATGCTGATGATCCTGCTCGGCCTCTGGAGCCTGCTGCTGCGCCGAGGCGGCACGCTGTTCCACTCGCGCGCGTTCCTGCGCATGGCGCTATGGATGGGCCCGGCCGGGCTGATCGCGATCCTGGCCGGCTGGTTCACCACCGAGATCGGGCGCCAGCCATGGATCGTCTACGGCGTGATGCGCACCGCAGACGCGGTCTCGCCGCACGGCGTGCCGGAGCTGGCGTTCTCGCTCGCGCTGTTCGTGGTGGCTTATTTCTTCGTGTTCGGCGTGGGCATCGCCTACATGATGCGGCTGGTGCGCAAGGGCCCGGTCGAGCATGAGGGCGATCCGCAACCCGACGGTGGCCACGGCGTCGAAGGTACGCCTGCCAGACCATTGTCGGCCGTGGACGATCCTGGCGATGTACCGAACGCGGTCGCCTCCACTAACCGTCTGGCCGATAGCAGGAGCTGATCATCATGGGCATCGACCTCTCTCTGATCTGGGCCGTCATCATCTTTTTTGGCGTGATGATGTATGTGGTGATGGACGGTTTCGACCTGGGCATCGGCATGCTGTATCCGTTCGTGCCGGACCGCCATGACCGCGATGTGATGATGAACACCGTGGCACCGGTGTGGGACGGCAACGAGACCTGGCTGGTGCTGGGCGCCTGGCGGTCATCGTGGCAATCAGCATCTGGACGCCGCTGTCGCAGCCGCGCATTGCCGAGCGCTGGTTCAGCCTGCCCAACCTGTTCTGGTTCTCGCCGGTGCCGCTGCTGGTGGCGTTTGCCATGTTCCGGCTGATCCGCTCGTTGCAGCAGCATGCGCACCTGGCGCCGTTCATGTACACGCTGGCGCTGGTCTTCCTGGGCTATAGCGGGCTGGCGATCAGCGTGTGGCCGAACATCGTGCCGCCGGATATCTCGATCTGGGCCGCCTCCTCGCCGCCGCAAAGCCAGGGCTTTGCGCTGGTGGGGGCGCTGTTCATCATTCCCTTCATCCTGATGTACACGGTGTGGGCGTACTACGTGTTCCGAGGCAAGGTGAAACACGGCGAGGGGTATCACTGATGGCTGCGACGCAACATCGCAGGCGAGCGCAGGATGATGCGCCCAAGCCGTGGCTGAAACGGGTCGGGTGGATGGTGCTGATATGGGTGGCCAGCGTGGCGGCCCTGGGTGTGGCGGCGTTGGCGCTACGCTTGCTGATGCGGCTAGCCGGGATGCATAGCTGAGGTGCTCGTGATCGTGTGCCGGTTTGGTGCATTGAAGCAATCACCAAACCGGCACAGCCGGAAACTACGCGCCAGCTTACGCCGACAGCCCCCCATCCACCCCGATACTCTGCCCGTGGATAAACCGCCCGGCGGGCGATGCCAGCAACACGGCCAGCCCCGCCACATCCTTCGCCTCGCCAATCCGGCGCATCGGAATCCCGGCGGCCAGGCGCGCCTCCTGTTCCGGGTTGCCCCATAGCGCCTCGCGCGAGAATTCCGTGCGCACCGGCCCGGGGTTGATCGCATTCACGTTGATCCCCTTCGGCCCGAGCTCCAGCGCCAGGCTGCGCACCGCGCCGTCGGTGGCGGCCTTGGTGATGCTGTACATGCCGAGCATGGCCGAGCCGCGCTTGGCAGCGATGCTCGACATGAAGATGACAGCACCATCGCCACGCTCGATCATTTGCGGCGCCAGCGCATTGACCAGCACCAGATTGCCCCGCACATTGCCCGCCATGGCCTGCTCGAACGCCTCCGGGCCCTGGCTCAGCAACGCGCCGGCCGTGCCGCTGCCGGCCGCGTTCAGCACCAGCGCGTCCACCCGGCCGTAGGCGTCCAGCGCTAGCCGGGCAAATGCCTGGATGCTCTGCACGTTGCCGATATCGCAAGCAATGCCTTTGGCCTTGAAGCCCTCGCCTTCCAGCTCGGCCGCTACCGCTTCGGCAGTGGCCTGGTCACGGCCGGAAACGACGACAGCGGCGCCGCTGGCGCCCAGCGCCCGGGCCATTTCCAGGCCCATGCCCTTGGTGGAGCCGGTGATGACGGCAACGCGGCCGGTGAGATCGAACAAGTTCAGCATGACGGAATCTCCTGGTGAGGGAAGGAAGGCAACGCCGCCTGCATCGGTGATGCCATGGCGGCGTTCGCTTAAATGATGAGCAACATCTATTGAATAAATTATGGCCGTCATCTAAAATCCGGTCAAGCAAAGTTTCAGCAGGAGAGTTCGATATGGCGCGCGCATCACGAGAGCAGGCAGACAAGCATAGGGAGGCCATCGAACAGGCCTCCTCCAGGCTATTCCGCGAACGCGGGCTCAATGGCGTGAGCGTGGCCGAGCTGATGGCCGGCGCCGGGCTCACGCACGGGGGCTTCTATGGGCACTTCTCGTCCAAGGACGCACTGGCCGCCCTGGCGAGCAAGCGCGCCTTCGAGGAATCCGCGCGGCGCTGGTCGCGCCGCATCGAGCGCGCCGAGGGCGACAAGCAGGCCATGCGCGCCAACCTGGTCGGGCCCTACCTGACCCAGGCGCATTGCGCCAGCCCCGGCGACGGCTGCGCGGCGGTGGCGCTGGCGGGCGACGTTGCCCGCGAGCCCGCGGACAAGCCGGTACGCCAGGTCTACGTCGATGGCTTCAAGGTCATGGTCGAGGACTGGATGAAGACGATCGAGCATGCCGACCCGGCCGAGCGCCGCAAGCTGGCGCTGGGCCAACTGGCCACGCTGGTGGGCGCCATGACACTCGCGCGCGCCACCGAGGGCGATGCCCTTTCCGAGGACATTCTGGCTGCGGCGCGGGACATGTTGCTGGGCTCGAATTCGCGGTAACAACAACGGCCAACGCCGACGACAAACCCACTCCCCCTGGACCTCCATCCATGTTCGCTCAAGCGCTTTCCAGCCGGCTCGACCGGCGCGGCATCCACTATGCGTGGCTGATCGCTGCCATCACCTTTTGTGTGATGCTAACTACGTCGGCCGCGCTCGGCCTGCCCGGCGCCTTTCTCAAGCCGCTGACGCGCGAGATGGGTTGGGACACGGATCAGATCTCGTCCATCCTCGCCTTCCGCTTTGCGCTGTTCGGCCTGATGGCCCCGTTCTCGGCGATCCTGATGGAGCGTTTCGGCGTACGCAATGTGGTTTGGGCTGCCCTGGCGCTGATTGCCGGCGGCATGGCGCTGGCCACCGTGGCCACCGAGCTGTGGCAGTTGTTCATTGCCTGGGGCCTGATGCTCGGCGTTGGCTCCGGCCTGACCGCGCTGGTGCTCGCGGCCGTGGTCGCCAGCCGCTGGTTCAGCGCGCGGCGCGGGCTGGTGATCGGCATCCTGACCGCGAGCTCGGCGACCGGCCAGCTGGCGTTCCTGCCCGTGGCCGCCTGGCTGATCGAGCATATGGGCTGGCGCACCGCGGTGCTGCCGGTGCTGTTCGCGTGCGCGTTGCTGGCCGTGCTGGTGTTCTGCTTCATGCGCAACCGTCCCGCCGACGTGGGGCTGGCCGCGTTTGGCGAGGTGCCGGTGCATGTGCACGCCGCACCGGCACCACCCAGTGCACCCGCACCGCTGACCCTGCGCGGCCCGTTCGTGGTGCTGCGCGACGCCGCCCGCAACCAGACCTTCTGGATCCTGGCCGGCACCTTCTTTATCTGCGGGCTGAGCACCAACGGCCTGATCCAGACGCACTTCATCTCGCTGTGCGCGGACTTCGGCATGGCCGCCGTGCCGGCCGCCGGCGCGCTGGCGATGATGGGCGCATTCGACTTCGTCGGCACCATCCTTTCGGGCTGGCTGTCGGACCGCTATGACTGCCGCAAGCTGCTGTTCTGGTATTACGGCCTGCGCGGCCTGTCGCTGTTCTGGCTGCCGCACTCCACATTCACGCTGTACGGCTTGTCCATCTTCGCGATGTTCTACGGCCTGGACTGGATCGCCACGGTGCCGCCCACGGTGAAGCTGGCTGGCTCGGTGTTCGGCAAGGAGCGTGCCCCGATGGTGTTCGGCTGGATCTTTGCCGCCCACCAGGTCGGCGCCGCCACGGCCGCGTTTGGCGCCGGCCTGACCCGCACCCTGCTGCTGACCTATACACCGGCGCTGTACGCCGCCGGCGCGGCGTGCGTGGTGGCCGCGCTGCTGGCATTGATGGTCCGGCGCCCGAACACGCAGGCCAGCGGCACGGCCCCGCAGGCGGCCAAGGCCTGACGTCCGCGGCGCTCGCTGCCGCCCGCGTTGCCCCGTCATGACCGGGGCAACGCGGCACACCTGATCCCGGCCTGATCGCTGCCTTACCTCCCCGTTCCCCCGCCACTTCCCCGCCGCTTCCCCACCTTTCGTCGTCTTCCGCGGCCATTCCCGCAGCCGCGCATTTTTCCACGTTCTCCGCGTTTTCGTCTTCCTCCAGCGCGCCATCCTGGCAGGGCGTGTGCCTCCGCATGCCTGTCCCATCAAGAATACAAATGGGCGCATCAGCATTCTTTGCCTCCCTGTCACCCGCATGACAACCCCTTTTCTTACTCTGCCAACGCGTCACGGGGAGTGTGATTGGACGCGCCGCCAGAGCGGCGCGCCACGTTGGACAACAGAAAAGAGGAACCGGATATGGCATGGAAACAGCGGGCGCGCATGGCATGTGGCCTGGCCCTGGCGGGCACGGTAGCGGCATGCGGCGGCGGCAGCGACTCGCCGGCAGTGGTGACACCCGATCAGAACAACGTGAGCGGCGCAGGCGTCGGCAGCAAGAAGAAGGTGCTGCTGGTCGGCGTGGATGGCGCCACCTATAGCCAGCTGCAGAGCGGCATCGCCCAGCGCACGTTGCCTAACCTGGCCACGCTGTCGATCACGCCAGCATCGACCGGCGGCCGGCTCGGCACCACCACCGAGCAGGTTCCGCTTGCCGGCCCGAGCTGGGCCACGGTCCTCGCCGGCAACTGGGCGAACCGCCACGGCGTCAGCGACGACGTTGCCGTGGCCACCGGCATGCGCACGCCGAGCCTGTTTCAGTACTTGCGCGCCAACGCCGGCTCGAGCCAGCTGCGCCGTGGCGTCGCTTCCAGCGCGCCCGTGCTGCCAGCACTGCTCAAGGCCGACGTGGCCGCGGGCAATCTCGATTCGATGCGCGACTGCACCGCTGACGACAACTGCGTGGCACAAGAGGGCGTGAAGCTGGTGCAGTCCGGCTACGACGTGGTCTTCACCCAGTTCAGCGCTCCCGGCCTGGCCGCCGCCGCCCAAGGCTTCCAGGGTGGCAGCTACGCCACCGCGCTGTCCGCCTTCGACCAGGCACTCGGCAAGCTGCTGGCCGCCGTGCAGGCGAGCCGCCAGGCCAATGCGAATGAAGACTGGCTGGTAGCCGTGACCACCAGCCACGGCCTGGACGCGACGGGTTCCACCACCACGCTGCCGACGGTGCAAAACCGCACCACCTTCATCGCGCTCAACAAGCCCTTCAACGCAGCGGTGGCCAGCAACCTCCCGGCCGCGCCCGCTAGCGCGGACACCCTGGCGGCGCTGCCAACCGAGGCCGACCTGCTGCCGACCGTGCTCGCGCATGTCGGCGCGGCCCTGCCCGCCGCCACTTACCAGATCGATGGCTCGGCCTTGGCCGGCAACGCAGGCGCGCGGGCCATGCAGTCTGTCGTGGGCAGCAGCAACACCTCGGTGGTGCTGTCATGGCAAAACCCCACCACCGCCACCGGCGACATGACCCTGCTGCGCGACGGCGTGCAGGTCGCCACGCTGCCGGGCAGCACGTCCACCTATGAGGACAAGTCGATCACCGCGCCGGCCAGCGGCGTGTACCGCTTCAACTACACGCTGGTGCGCAATGGCGTGCCCACCTCGCTGCTGGCGCAGATCAACTACGTCAAGCCGATTGTGCTGGCCGACACGCTGCGCAACAACCTCGCGGCCTACTACAGCTTCGAGACCCTGCCGGCGGTGGACGCCAAAGGCACCACCACCATCGGCCCGTGGGTAGCCGGCACCGACGGCGGCTCGCTCGGCAGCGACAACTTCGGCGGCAAGTCGCTGAAGGTCGACTCGAGAATCGATGCCTACCAGCTCACGCAGAGCGGCGCCGATATCGCGCTCAGCCCGCAGTTCACGATCGGTTTCTGGTTCAAGTCCGACTGCACCCAGGGCAACGGCACCGGAGAGCCGATCCTGTCCAACAAGAACTATGTCTCGGGTAGCAACCCCGGCATCGCCCTTGGCCTGTTCGGCAGCTGCGAGATCCGCTTCAACATCGGCAGTGGCGGCAAGCGCGATGACATCCAGGGCATGAAGTTCAGCGCCAACCAGTGGGCCTACGTGGCCTTGTCGGTCAACGCCACGGCCAAGACCTTCAGCGCCTACATCATCGACCCGGCGCTCGGCCTGCAAAAAACCGAGAACAAGGCCATCGCCAACACCGATGTGACCAAGCTCAACGGCCTCGCCACCAAGGTCTGGGGCATCAACGACGATGCCACGCATGCCTATGTGCCGAACAACAGCGGCGCGCTCAAGGGCGTGATGGAGTTCAACGACCTGGCCATGTGGACACGCCAGCTCAGCCTGGCCGAGCTGCAGACCATTGCCGGCTCGCGCCAGCCGCTGTCCACGCTCAACCCCTGATACCCACTTCCCCCGAGAGCAAACGTGACCATGAAGCCTTCGATCTCTTTCTTCGCGCAGCCGGGCTGGCTGGCGGCACTGGTGCTGTGCGCCACGCTGACAGCTTGCGGCGGCGACTCCAACGACAGCAAGCCCGCCGATCCGGCGCAGCCCGGGCAGCCCGGGCAGCCGCCCGCGGTCACGCCGCAGTTGCGTTGCGCGCCATAACGAACAGCCGCTAACAGTAGCGCACCGCAGGGCATGCCCTATGCCCCGCACGAACCGAACAGTCCAGCAAAACACAAAGATGAGCCTTCACAGCAGACGCAAATTCCTCAAGATGGCCGGTGGCAGCGCCGCCGCCACCGCAGCGCTGGCCGCCTTCCCGCCGTCGATCCGGCGCGCGCTGGCGATTCCCGCCAACAACGCCACCGGCACCATCCGCGATGTGGAGCACGTGGTGATCCTGATGCAGGAAAACCGCTCCTTCGACAATTACTTCGGCACGCTGCAGGGCGTGCGCGGCTTTAGCGATCGCTTTACGATCCCGTTGGCCGGCGGCCTGAACGTCTGGCAGCAGACCTTCACCAACCGCATCGTGCAGCCCTACCATCTGGACAGCACCACCGGCAATGCGCAACGCGTCAGCGGCACGCCGCACAGCTACCCCGACGCCCAGAACGCCTGGGACCTGGGCCGCATGAACAAGTGGCCCACCTACAAGAACACCCAGTCGATGGGCTACTACACCCAGACCGAGCTGGACTTCCAGTTCGCACTTGCCGATGCCTTCACGCTGTGCGACGCCTACCACTGCGGCTTCCATGGCGGCACCAACACCAACCGCCTGTTCCACTGGACCGGCACCAACGACCCCACCGGCGCCAATGGCGGCCCGGTGATCGACAACAGCGGCGACTCCATGGGCGCCTCCACCGGCGGCTACCGCTGGACCACGTACCCGGAACGCCTGCAGGCGGCGGGCGTGAGCTGGAAGCTGTACCAGAACATGCCGGACAACTTCACCGACAATCCGCTGGCTGGCTTCGTGCAGTACCGCAAGGCCAACGAGGCGCGGGGCAATACGTCCAATGGCAGCCCCTACCCGCCCTACACCATCGCCGACGACGTCATCAACCCGCTCATCAAGGGCATCGGCAACACCATGCCGGACGGCGGCTTCCTGCAAGCGCTGAAGGATGACATCGCCGCGGGCAGCCTGCCGCAGGTGTCGTGGATCGTGGCGCCGGCGACCTACTCCGAGCACCCGGGGCCGTCCAGCCCGGTGCAAGGCGCCTGGTACACGCAGGAAGTGCTCAATGCGCTGACGGCCAACCCGGACATCTGGAGCAAGACCGTGCTCCTGATCAACTTCGACGAGAACGACGGTTTCTTCGACCATGTGCCGCCGCCCTGCGCGCCTGCCTATGACGCCAACGGCGTGCTCGCCGGCAAGTCCACCGTCGCCACCGACGGTGAGTACCACACCGACTTGCATCCCTACGGCCCTGGCCCCCGCGTGCCGATGTACGTGGTCTCGCCGTGGAGCCGTGGTGGCTGGGTCAACTCCCAGGTGTTCGACCACACCTCGGTGCTGCGTTTCCTGGAGGCGCGCTTCGGCGTCGCCGAGATCAATATCAGCCCGTACCTCCGCGCCATCTGCGGCGACATGCTGTCGGCATTCAACTTCGTCAGCCCGAACAGCGCGGCCCTGCCTGCGATCCCCAACCGCACCAAGACCGTTGCCGACGGCGTGCGCACCGCGCAGGAAGCCAAGGCACAGGTAGCGCTGCCCACCGTGGCCTTCCAGACCGCCAACCCGGCCACCCAGCCGGTGGGCACGCGGCCCTCGCGCGCGCTGCCTTACGAGCTGCATGTCAGCGGCCGCGAGGATCCGGGCCGCCAGGATCCCAACAGCAAGGGCATGTGGCTGCTGTTCAGCAACACCGGCACCGCCACCGCGGTCTTCCACGTTTATGACCGCCTGCACCTGGACCGCGTGCCGCGCCGCTATGCGGTCGAACCGGGCAAGCAGCTTAACGGCGTTTGGGACGTCTTCGCCGCTGACAACGGCAAATACGACCTGTGGGTGCTGGGCCCGAATGGCTTCCATCGCGCCTTCCAGGGCGACGTCAGCACCGTGACTGCAGCCGGCGGCACCGCGCCGGAAATCCGGGTGTGCTACGACATCGCCAATGCCGCGGTCTACCTGACCATGATCAATACCGGCGCCACGGCCTGCACCTTCACCGTCACGCCCGCCGCCTACCGCGACGACGGCCCCTGGACCTTCGACATCCCGGCGGGCAAGCAGCTCGACCAGCACTGGCCCGTGGGGCTGCAAGGCAACTGGTACGACTTCGTCGTGACCACCACCCAGGGCAGCTTCCGGCGCCGCTTCGCCGGCCGGCTGGAGACAGGCGCCGACGGCGTCTCCGACCCCGCCCAGGGCAAGCCCGCACGGGCAGTGCCCTGAACGCAGCCCGGGCCGCACGCGCCGGCCCGGGCTTGCCTGCCATCCCTGCTTCTTCGCCGCGCCGCCGCGCCCGTGGCCGCGCGGCGAAGAACTGTCATAAATCGCCGCTAGACTGGCGCGCTTCTCGTAATCCCCACGGAAACCCCCCATGCTCGGCGACCTGCTGACGACGTTCTATGAAGTGGCCAGGCAAGGCAGCATCACCACCGCCGCCAAGCAACTGCGCGTAAGCCAGCCCACGGTCACGGGCCGCATCCGCCAGCTGGAAGAGAACTACGGTGTGGAGCTGTTCTACCGGCGCGCCGGCCGCGTCGACCTGAGCGACGTCGGCGTGGCCCTGATGCCGGTGGTGGAGCAGTTGATGCAGCACGAAGGCAGCGCGGATTTCCTGCTGCGCAATGCCGGCAACCTGCATCTCGGCCACCTGCGCATCGGCGCTACCGGGCCCTATTACATCCTGAAGAGCGTGGCCGCGTTTCGCGAGCGCTATCCCGCCATCGAGATCAGCATCGATATCGGCAATTCGCAGCAGATGCTGGATGCGCTGATCGAGTACCGCATCGACGTCGCCGTATCCTCGCATGCCGTCGACGACGATCGCCTGGCCCGCATCACCCTGGCCTCCGACCCGATGGTGCTGGTGGTCAACCCCGCCCACCCGCTGGCGCGCGCGCCCAGCGTCAGCCTGGCGCAGCTGGCAACCTGCCACCTGCTGATCCGCGAGCACGGCTCGATGACGCGCAAGGCCACCGAGACCGCGCTGGACGACGCCGGCCTGCCGCTGCCGTCCAGCACCGTGATCGGCAGCCGCGAAGCCATCTACGAAGCCATTCGCCAGGGGCTTGGCGCGAGTGTGGTGCCCCTGGGGGAAGTGCCGCGCGACCCGGCGCTGTGCGTGGTGCCGTTTGCCAGCCAGCCGCCAGTGCTGCACGAATACCTCTATTGCTTGCAGGGCCGCACGCATACGCGGCTGATTGGCGCCTTCCTGGAATGCCTCGCGCCGCGCAAGGCGGCGTAAGTGCCATCGGCGGCGTGAGCAAGCGGCGCAACGCCGGCAAAAATCCCTGATAACCGTATTGGGATTCTTGCGCCGCGCTTCATCCGTGGGTCATTGCGGGTAGGCATGCTTGCCGCTTTTCCGACCGGAGACGGCGCATGTCCTGCCTTGCCTTGTTTGACCTTGACCACACCTTGCTACCGCTGGATAGCGAATATGAATGGGCACGCTACCTGGTGGACGCCGGCGCGGCCGATGCCAGCGAGGTCGAAGCCAACAACGCGCTATGGCTAGCCGAATACACCGCCGGACGCCTGGACTTCCACCGCCATGCCGCGTTTGCGCTAGGCCTGCTGGCACGCCATCCGCGCGCGCACCTGGAGGCCTTGCGCAGCGGCTTCATGCGCGACGTGATCGTGCCGGCCATCCGCCCGGAAGCGCGCGCGCTGCTGGCCACGCACCAGGACGCCGGCGATCTTTGCTGCATCGTCACCGCCACCTGCCGCTTCGTCACCGAGCCGATCGCCGAGGCACTCGGCGTCGCGCACCTGCTGGCGGTAGAGGCCGGATGCGATGCGTCGGGCAATTTCACGGGCGCCCTGGAAGGCGTGCCGAGCTTCGGGGCGGGCAAGATCGAGCGCGTGACGCATTGGCTGGATTCGCTCGGCATGGCGTGGGCGCAGTTCGAGCGCACTGTGTTCTATAGCGACTCGCGCAACGATATACCGCTGCTCGAAGCCGTCAGCCATCCGGTGGCCACCAACCCGGATGCCGCGCTGCGCGCGCTGGCGGACACGCGCGGCTGGCCGCTGCTGATGCTGTTTGCTTCACCCACGGCCGAGCCCGCGCCGGCACTAGCCACGGCCTGACGCTGCGCGCCAGTCACGGGGCTTTCACAAAACGGGGGGATGATGGCGGGCACGCTTTTGTAACCCGACTGGCCGCCAGCGCCTATATTGACGTTGACGCCCTGACAATCGACTATCGCATCGCCCCCCCAAGGAGCCGCCCTCGCCCATGGCGCAGCCACCCAACGCAGGCAGTTTCGCTGAAATGCAGCAACTGGAGAGCATCCTGGAAGCCGGCGCCAGCCGCCTGGATGCCTGCCGCGTCGGCGAGGTGCACGCGGCGGCCAGCGCTTTCCCCTCTACACCGCCAGCATCGGGGCGAACGATCCACGCGCGCCCGCCATCGGTTTTTTTTGCCGGCATCCATGGCCTGGAGCGCATCGGCACGCATCTGCTGCTCGACTATATGCGCATGCTGCTGTGGCGCCTGGAGTGGGACGAGCTGCTGGAACGCCAGTTGCAATCGGTGCGGCTCGTGTTCATGCCGATCGTCAACCCGGGCGGCATGTGGGCCGGCGCGCGCGCCAACCCCAATGGCGTGGACCTGATGCGCAACGCACCGCAGGACGCGATTGGCCGGGTGCCGCCACTGGCGGGCGGCCAGCGCGTGGGGGCCTGGCTGCCGTGGTACCGCGGCAAGCTCGGCGCGCCCATGGAGGTGGAAAGCGCGGTCATGCTGCAAGTGGTGGAGCAGCAGTTGCAGGGGCGGCCCTTGAGCTTCGCGCTGGATTGCCACTCCGGCTACGGCTGGGGCGACAGTATCTGGTTTCCCTACGCGCGCACCGCCGCTCCCATGCCGCACCTGCCCGAGATGTATGCCCTCAAGACCATGTTCGAGCAGGCGCATCCACACCACGGCTACGCCTTCGAGCCGCAGAGCCGCCAGTACCTGCTGCACGGCGACCTGTGGGACTGGGCCTACGACCACACGCCGCCCGGCAACATCTTCCTGCCGATGACGCTGGAACTGGGTTCCTGGCTGTGGATCAAGAAGAATCCCCGCCAGTTGTTCTCGCGCCAGGGCTTCTTCAATCCGGTCAAGGCGCATCGCACCGCGCGCGTGCTGCGCCGGCATGCCAACCTGCTGGATTTCCTGGCCCGCGTGGCCTACGCGCCCGAGCGCTGGCTGCCACGCGGGCAACGCCGCCAGGAACTGCTCGACCGCGCCAACGCGCAGTGGCCCTGGGGACCGCCCGGATGAGCGACTGGATCCTGCTGCGCGGCCTGACGCGCGAAGCGCGGCACTGGGGCGTCTTGCCGGGGGTGCTGCAAACCAGCGCCGGCATCGGGCCCGTCACCATGCTGGACCTGCCTGGCAACGGCGTGGAGGTGGCCGGGCGCGCGCCGTCCGGCGTGCCTGCGATGGTGGCGTTCCTGCGCGAGCGGGCCGCCAGGCAGGGGCTGGCGCGGCCGTACCGGCTGCTGGCGATGTCGCTGGGCGCCATGGTGGCGGCGGAATGGGCGCAGCGGCACCCGGAGGAGATCGGCGCGCTGGTGCTGGTCAACACCAGCATGCGGCCCTTCTGCAGCGTGGCCGAGCGGCTGCCGCCGCGCAACTGGCCGGCACTGCTCGGCATGGCGCTGTGCTGGCACAACGCCCCTTACTGCGAGCGCATCGTCTACCGGCTGACCTGCAACGCCAGCGCGGCCATCGAGACCGATGTCGCCGCATGGCGCGCGATTCGCGGCAGCGCGCCGGTGAGCCGGGCCAATGCCCTGCGCCAGCTATGGGCCGCGGCGCGCTATCACGCGCCGCGCACGCCGCCGGCCTGCCCGACCCTGGTACTGTCGTCGGCGGCGGATCATCTGGTCGACCCGGTGTGCTCCGCGCACCTTGCCCAGGCATGGGGCGCACAGCATCGCCGCCATCCCTGGGCGGGGCATGATCTGCCGCACGACGATCCGGCCTGGCTGGCCGCGACGGTAGCGCGATGGCTGGCGGCCCCCGGCCAGCGCCAACGATAGGCTACGGCTTCACACCCGCACGGCAGCGGCAAGCCGCATGCGCGGGGTGCTCCTGCAGCAGCCTGCGCACCACACCGTTGGTCCAGCCAAAGCCGTCCTGCAACGGATACTCCCCGCCCCCGCCGCCCAGCGCGCCATCTTCCGCGGCATACAGGGCGTACTTCTCCACCAGCTTGTATTCACGCTGGTAAAAGCTCGCAACGGTCAGCAGCCAGCGATGCGCGATCTCGTGCGCAAGCGCGCCTTGCCCGTAACGCGCAAACCCGCCGATCGCCAGCCACTGCAGCGGCGCCCAGCCGTTGGGCTGGTCCCACTGCTCGCCGCTGATGTGCTCGGTGGTGGCGAGCCCGCCCGGCTGCAGCAGCCGTGCTGCCACGGTTTGCGCCACGCGGGCCGCCTGCGCGGCATTGGCTGCGCCGACGTAGAGCGGCACCACCGTGGCCGCCGTCAGGCTGGCGCGAGCGCGCCTGCGCGCGCTGCAGGAAGACCGGTGCGTCGGCGTCGCCAGCAGCCTGCGCCAGTTCGGCGAGCTTGTGTTCCAGCTTGAACAACAGGCAATTGAGGTCCACCGGCAGGATTGCCGTGGTGCGAACGCTCTGCAGCCCGCCGCCGGGTTCCTGCCAGCGCGAGCTGAAATCCCAGCCCGATTCGGCCGCGGCACGCAGGTCGCGGAATACCTCGGCCGCGGGCCGCGTGGACAACGCGGCCGTGCTGACGTCCTCGATATAGGCTTCCTCGCGCGGGGTGGCGCGCTCGTCCCAGTACCGGTTCAGCAGGCTGCCGTCGGCCAGCCGGACCACCCGCCGGCAAGCCTGCCCGGGCGCAAGATGCCCGGCGCCGCGCATCCAGAATGCGTACTCCTTGCGCAACTGCGGCAGATAGGCGAGTTCCGGCTGCACGCCATGGTCCTCGAACAGCTCCACCATCAGCGCGAACACCGGCGGCTGCGAACGGCTCAGGTAGTAGGTGCGCGTGCCATTGGGGATCACGCCATAGGTGTCGAGCAGGTAGGAGAAATTATCCGCCATGCCGCGTAGCAGGCCGGCCTGCCCGCTGCCGGTCAGGCCGAGCATGGTGAAGTAGGAATCCCAGTAGTAGAGCTCGGAGAAACGGCCGCCCGGCACCACGTAGGCATGCGGCAGCGGCAATAGCGAGCATTGCGGCGGGTGCCGCGCGGGATGCCGGGTCAGCACCGCCCATAGCCCGTCGATGTGGTCGGCCAGCGGCTGGTCGGGGTCGGATTCGTAGCAACGGCGCGGCACCTCCGGCAGCACGAAGTGCGCATGCACGAAGGCGGCAAGGTCAAAGCCGGTCTCGCCGGCGCGAGCGCGATAGGCGGCCAGGATGGTTGCCGGATCCTGGCGGGGCATGGCGTCGGTGAAGGTCTTGCTGTCGGGGAAGACGCGGCCCATCTGCACCGCCACGAACAGCTCCTGGTAGCGATCGGCGGGCGTGAGGGGGTCGGCGTGCGCGCAGCCCGGCAAGCGGTGCGGGGCGAGTGCCTGGCCGCCGGTGGGATCGTCCACTTCGCGCACATGGGGCGAGCTGGCCGAGCCGCCTTCCTCGATGGTGGTGCGTGATGCCACTGCCGCCCCTTCTTATCCATGCGGCGGCGCTGGACGCCGCCGCATGGGGGTGAGAGTGGCTGGCACGCAGGCGAGTTCCACCGCGGCGAACAAGCATGGCGGATGCTCCACCTAAGGTGCCAGCGTCTCCCTCACCAGACCCGGCCCGATCACGGCATGGGCGCGACGAAAATGCTCAAGCGGCTGCGGGCGGCCAAGCAGGAATCCCTGCGCTTCGTCGCAGCCCTCGGCCTGCAGCAGGCTCAGTTGCTCGTCGGTCTCCACGCCCTCGGCCAGCACCGGGATTGCCAGGCTCTGGCCCAGGGCCAGGATGGCGCGGATGATGGCCTTGGCCTGCTGGCTGTCGGAGATCTCCGCGATAAAGGTGCGGTCCAGCTTGATCTTGTCGAACGGAAAGGCGCGCAAGGTGTCGAGCGAAGAGTAGCCCGTGCCGAAATCGTCGATGGCAATGGTCACGCCCAGCGCCTTGATGCGGCGCAATATATCCAGCGCCCGCTCCTTGTCGCCGATGATGGTCGACTCGGTGATTTCGAGCTCCAGCCTGCCCGCCGCCAGCCCGGTTTCCTCCAGCACTTGCGCCACCAGCGTGACCAGGTTGCCGTGCGTGATCTGCACCGGCGACAGGTTGACAGAGATCTTGCGCGGGAACGTCCACTGCGCAGCTTCCCGGCACGCCGTGCGCAGCACCCACTCGCCGATCGGCAGGATGGCGCCGCATTCTTCGGCCAGGGGGATGAAGTTGTCGGGCGGGATCAGGCCGCGCTCGGGGTGCAGCCAGCGCAACAGCACCTCGCAGCCGATCGCCTCGCCGCTGGCAATGGCGGTCTGCACCTGGTAGTCCAGCACGAACTGGTTGGCGGCAATGGCGGTCCACAGCTCGCCGGCCAGCGCGCGCCGCTCGCGCTCGGCCTCGTCCATGCGGCTTTCATAGAAGCAGATCGATTCGGACAAGCTGCCCTTGGCGCGGTACATCGCCAGGTCGGTATTGCTGACCAGCTGGTCGCGATGCGCGCCGTCGCCGGGATAGATCGCAATCCCGATGCTCGCGCCCGTGGTCAGGTCGAAGCCCTCGAGCCGCACCGGCTCGCTCAGGCAAGTGACCAGGCGCGCGCTGAAGTCGCTTAGCTCGGCCTGCCGCTCGAAACGTTTCACGGCAATGAACTCATCGCCGCCGATACGGGCAATGAACTCGCCCGGCTCCAGCTGGCCGGCGATGCGCTGGGACACGGCCCGCAGCACCGTGTCACCGGCCGCATGCCCATGCAGGTCATTGATTTCCTTGAAGCGATCCAGGTCGATGCCGAGCGTTGCCACCCGGCTGCCCTGCTTTTGCGCGCGCAGCAGCTCCTCATCCAGGTAGTCGTTGAAGTAGCTGCGGTTGGGCAGGCCGGTCAGCCCGTCGTGACGCGCCATGTGCTGGATCTTGGCTTCGATGCGGCGCTGCTCGGTCACGTCCTCGCAGGTGGTCACCCACGAGCCGTCGGCCATGGCACTGTGCGACAACGCAATGGCGCGGCCGTCGGGCAGGGCTTCCACGCTGCGCCACTGCTTGTGGCGGCGCAGGATCTCGCGGTGCCGATCGAAGAGCGCCTGCGCGTATTGCTCGGCGCGGCCGTCGGGGTGGCCCGGCTCGGCCTGCGCATCGCCGCCAAGGCGGCCGGCCAGCGCGTTCGGCGCCGCCATTTCGCTCTCGCGCACGCCGGCCATGGTGCGGCAAAGGGCCAGAAAATCCGCGCCTGGCGCCAGCGCCGCGCCCGCGCCGCGGAAGATCTCTTCCATGCGCCGATTGGTCAGGATGATCGTGCCGGCCGGATCGAACAGGCACAAGCCCTGCGACATGTTCTCCAGTGCCAGGTCAAGCGTGTGCGTCACCTCGGCGAGGCGTTCGGCATCGGCTTTCTGCTTCGTCATGTCGCGCGTGACCTTGGCATAGCCAAGCTGCTTGCCGGCGCGATCGAAGATCGGCGTGATGAGCACGTGGGCCCAGAAGCGCGTAAGCCCCGCGATGCGATCCTCCGGAGTGTAGAAGCATGAAAAATGCGCGCCCAGGATTTCATCCCGGGTGTATCCCTTGGCCCGCTGGGCGCCAGCATTCCAACTGCTCACGCGCCCCGCAGGATCCAGTGCGTAGATCGCGTAATCGGTCACGCCCAGTACAAGCGTGCGAAAAAGTTCGGTCTCGCCGGGAGGGCCTTGGATGTGCGGCATGTAGGGTACGAAGATAGGGTCGATGCCGTCTCGTGCAGCGCCTGCCCCGATGAAGAGGACAAGCCGCACATGCACGACAATCGACGGAACCGGCGCGGCCTGTGTGCCGGGACGTCGATTGGTATAACGGCATTGCGGGCCCGAAATTTACCCTCGCGCGGGCAAAGCGCAGCCCTGCGCGTCGCACACCGGGCCGTCCACGCGATCCGGGCCGCCCGCTTCGATGGGTCCACCCGCCTGCGCAACCGCCCGCGCCAGGCTCTCCTGCCACGCCGCCGCCTCGCCGAGGAACGGGCCCACGTCGAGCACGGCGAAACGATCGGCTTCGCTTTGCAGGGCAAAGGTTGGACGGCGCGCGCGGCGCGCAACATCGGCGCAGCGCCGTAGCACCAACCGCACAGAGGGTCGTAGATGTAATGCAGGGTGAGGCCGGACATGATCAGTGCTTCCTGGGATTGGTTGGTGGCGTCGCGCGCATTGTGGATCGTGACTTGGCTCACGGCCGTTACTTCCTCACATGGCGGGGGATCAAGGAAGTCACCAGCTTAATTTGCACGGATCGATACAAAAACCCCATAAAATAAACATCTTTGTTGCATTAATCGACCATATAGGGTGACAAGCTACGCCAACGTCACCCGTCGACCCATCCCATGGACCGCATCACCGCCGCCGAAGTCTTCGTCGCCATTGCCGAACGTGGCAGCATGACGGCCGCCGCCGAGGCGCTGGACATGTCGCGCGCCATGGTCACCCGCTATCTCGCGCAGATGGAAACCTGGGCCGAGCAGCGCCTGCTGCACCGCTCCACGCGCAGCCTGAGCCTGACGCCCGCGGGAGAGCAAGCGCTGGCGCGCTGCCGCCAGATGCTGGAGATCACCGCGCAGATGGCACGGCCCGAGCATGAACGCGCGGGCATGCCGCGCGGCATGCTGCGGATCAGTTGCGCGCAATCGCTGGCCGAGTCCGTGCTGGCCGCGGCCGTGGCGGCCTACCTGAAGCGTTATCCGGAGACCGCCGTCGACCTGCATATCGGCAGCCAGGCGGTCAACCTGGTGGAGGCACGCATTGACCTGGCGATCCGCATCACCAACGACCTCGATCCCAACCTGATCGCGCGCCCGCTGGCAAGTTGCGCCTCGGTGATCTGCGCCGCGCCCGCCTATATTGCCGCCCACGGCATGCCACGCAAGGCGCAGGACCTCGCCATGCACAACTGCCTCACTTACTCGTACTTCGGCAAGAGCCTGTGGCAACTGGAACGCGCGGGGGAAACGCTGGCGGTGCCGGTGCAGGGCAACCTCAGCGCCAATGAATCGGCCGTGCTGCTGGCCGCTGCGGTGGCTGGCGCCGGCATCGCCATGCAGCCGCTCTACTCTGCCGCGCCGCTACTGCGCAACGGCCAACTGGTGGCCCTGCTGCCCGGGTGGCGGCCGCAGGCGCTGGGCATCCACGGCGTATACGCATCGCGCCGGCAAATGCCGGCGATCCTGCGCACCATGCTGGATTTCCTCGCGGAGCGCTTCGCCGCGGATCCCGGCTGGCAACACGCAGGGACTGCGCAGAGGCTGCCGGGCTAGGCGAAGCGGGGCGGAGCGCCCCGCTTCGCCGCATCACAGCCCCCTCATAATCCGCTCACTCAGGGCAACACTGGATTCGCCTGCGCGCTCGCCACGCGCCGATCCGCATCCGCCTGCAGCAAGAAGCGCCTGGCCACCAGCCCGGCCGCCACGCTCTGCACCTTGGCCACATAGCCGGCCTGCTCGGTGTAGAGCGACTCCAGCGAGGGCCGAGCATCGCCAGCCGCAATGCGCGCGGCCTCGGTCTTGTGGAAGGGAATATAGCTACCGCTCAGGTTGACCAGATCCACAATGCCCGGCGGTGCGTCCACGTCAACGGAGTGGATCCCGGCCTTGGTCAGCCCGGTCTGCGCATCCACCTGCGGCACCATGATGGCGTAGTCCCGCCCCATGTACGACGGCGGCAACAGGGTCGGGATGCCGGACTCATCTTGCGGCCGGTATGTCGGGCCGTAGTCGAGCAACGGGAAGCCGTTGTAGCGCGCCAGATACTGCAGCGTGGGAATCGCGGCATTGCTGCCCGCACCGGCCCAGGTAATGCCCTTGGCGACGGGGAAGGTCAGCTGGTCGGGCCGTACCAGCGTGCCATCGGCGATGGCCGGAACCTGGCTGGCCGGCGGCGCGACATCGCGCGCCACCCAGTCCTCCAGCGCGACGAACAGCGCGCGGAAGGTATCGGCAAAGTCGACCATGGAGCCAGCCGGGTACACCGTGGCGGCAGGCGCGTAGCTGATCAGTGGCGACTTGCCGCCGTGCTGGGTGCTCGCGTAGTAGTAGATGCGCGCGTTGTCAGGCTGCTTCAGGTCGGCAAAGCCGTAGGGATCGGTCAGCACCGGCGAGCCCTGCAGCTGCCAGAACTCCGTGCCCGACAGGCCGAGGAAGAACTTCGGGCAGGTTTGCGTAGCGGTGCAGCGCTGCATGACACCGCCGCTGCGGCCAGCCAGCGTGTCCTGGTAGTCTGCGGCCAGCCCGCGCGGCGCGGTCTGGCCAAAGGCGCGATGGTCGGTGCGCAAGCCACCGCCGCCGCCGGGCACGGCGAAGCGCGTGTTGATGTTGGTCTGGCGCGCGGCCACATGGGCATAGATGCCGTCGAACACCTTGCTGCCATCCAGCGCCTGGTTAAAGCCAAGATGCAGGAAGGTCTTCATCGCATTGCCCGATTGCGAGGTGCCCTGCCCGATGGCAAAGCGCACCGCGCCCGCCACCGGATTGGGCGTGCCAGCCGAATCCGCGGCCTGGTGCCGGAAGAACGTGATGGTATCGCGCAGCGCCGCCAGCCCCACGCCCATCACCTTCGGGTCTTTCGCCACGTAGGTAATCTCGTAAAGGTAGCCCGGCGCGAAACCGCCCTTGAGGCAGATGTTGGCGGCGTCGGCCTTGCCCGGGAACGGATTGCTTGCGTTATCGCAGGTGGCGAACTTCCAGTCCGTTGCGGGAATCGCCACGCGCGGGTCGGTCTCGTTCACGCGCCGCGTCAGCGTATAGCCCGGCAAGGTATTGTCGAGGCTGGCCGGCGCATAGGGAATCATCGTGCTGTTGAACACGCCGCCCGGCAGGCTCATCGACGGGCTGGCCACGCTCGGGATCAGCTCTGCGGCGTAGGGGCCGGTAATGCTGCTGCCATCCTTGTTCTTTGCCACCGGCACCGTCAGCGTCAGCCGTGCCGCCGAGCTCTTCGGCACATCACCTTGCCAGGCCGAGTACAGCAGCACATAGCCGCGCTCGAAGTAGAGCGAATCGCCGGGCACCGCGGTAGGGTTCGGCATGGTCAGGATGTTGCCGCGATTGGGCGCGTCATATCGCAGTACGCCGCCTGCCTTGCTCATGTCCTTGGGCTTGAGCATGACGAACTCGGTGGTGTACTCGACCAGGCCGCGGCCATTCACCGGCGCCAGCGCCAGGTCCTGAATGATCGCGTTATGCGCATCGGCGGGATCGACTTCGCCCTTGAGCGTGCCGGTGAGTTTTTCATAGGGGCCCACGTTGCCGTAGGAACCGGCCATGTCTTCCCGTGCGGTGATGGTCAGCGTCGTGCCCGGGGTGGCCGCCGGGGTGGACGTCGCGGCGGTGCCCGCGTTTGCGCCGTCGTCGTTTCCGCCGCAGGCAATCAACGGCAAAGCTAGCGCCAGCGCCGCCGTGCGGCGCGCCAAGGTGGTCTCCATACTTGCTCCTCTCTTGTCGTACGCCCTGCTAAAGGGGGCGTTGGCGCAAAGTGTAGGGAGCGTGGCAATATAAGGTAAATGGATAGTTTCGATGGATTAAGCGGATAAGCAGCTGAATCGTTTTTTTGGGGCGCGTACGGATCGAGCGGGAACAACGCACTTGGCGCCGCTACCAGAAGCTCCGCCATTGAAACGTGTCCAGCCAACTTGTCACCCAGCCGGCCCCGTAAAGACCTAAGCCGAAGATCCCATGGGTGACGAGGCTATGGAGCCGCGCGGCGGCGGGATGCGGAGTGCGGCTGGCAGCAACGCCAGCGCCCATGCCTGGCTGCATCACGAAGAAGGGAGCCGCCACGCTGCCGATGCCGACCAGCAGCGCGGGGCCGAGAGTCGGATGACGGGCCCAGTCGAGGCCCCAGAGTGCGAGCAGCGCAGCCGCGAATACGATGCCGATCAGATAGTGAGCGATCCAGCCGCTCAGGCGCTCGCCCTTCACGGGTGCCGAGGCGCCAATGGGATCATGGCGAAAGCGCCCTCGCGCCAGATAGGCGAGCCAGCGGCCAACCAGGGCATAGTCCAGTGGCGAAATGCCGAGCAGCCGCTTTCGAGCCGTGGCCCAGATGTCCATCACCAAGGTCGCGCCCGCCCCGATCAGGAAAGCACACTTCAGGTAGCTCACGGCTTCAGGCATTGGGGGCCCCCTTCAGCCCGCCTGACGCAGACGGCGCTCGGGCGCTGACCATCCAGCAGGCCGCGGTGAAGTGAACTTCAGCGCCGCGCACATAGGGATCGAAGGCGGCGCGGACCGTGTCGATGACCTGCGTGCGCGTGCGCTCATCCGCCTCTTGAAGGATCAGGCCAACGGGACCGAGCCGGGAGAGGTAGCCGGTCAGATCCTTCTCGGGCAGGAGGCAGTCAACCTCGATCGGCCGGATCTCGATCGCGGCCCAGCCGCTCTCTTCCAGCAAGGATGAGACCCGCTGCCGGTCCGCGAAGGAGAACTGTCCTGGCGCATCCGGCCGGCGGGTGGGCATGTTCGGCAGCAGCGCAGCCGCGGCGCGCTCGGCCGTCGTCATGAACGGATTTTCCGCGGGACTCCGCCAGGCGATGCACCGGAACTCGGCGCCGTCCTTCGCGGCGCGCCGCAGGTTGCTGAAGGCCAGGACCGGGTTATCGAAGAACATGACGCCGAAGCGCGAGATGATCATGTCGAAACTTGCCGGTTCGAAAGCGTGGTTCTGCACGTCGGTGCGGATGAAACTTGCCTTGATGGCTTCCCGTCCGGCGCGTGCCCGCGCGGCCGCAATCATCGGATCCGAAATGTCGGCGCCGACGCAGTGGCCCTTTGCGCCGAGCCGCCGCGCAACGGCGAGCGTGGTGCTGCCCGTACCGCAGCCCACATCCAGCACATGGCGCGCGGCTCCCACGCAGACCGCTTCGACGAGCAGGTCCTCGAAGGGCTTGAACATCTGGTCGAGCGGCACCTGAGCCTCGACCCAGGCGCGCCCGGAGGGGCCCCGCCAAAGCGCCGACTGCTCGCTACCGGTCTGTTGGGTGGTATCCATGATTGTTTTCCTTTGCAGTGCTCAAGGCGTGGAAGCTACACTGTGCCTGTTCAAGTGGACTTGAGGTCAAGAGGGTGAACAACCTGGACATAGCCGAAGTGGCGCAACAATCCGGCGTTCCGGCATCGACGCTGCGGTTCTATGAGGAAAAGGGGCTGATTGCCTCCACCGGCAGGCGCGGGCTGCGCCGCCAGTTCGGTTCCAGCGTGCTGGAACGGCTGGCGCTGATCGCGCTGGGGCGCGCGGCCGGCTTCTCGCTCGACGAGATTGCCCTCATGTTCGCACCGCAGGGGCAGCCGCGCATCGACCGGCAGATGCTCGCGGCCAAGGCGGATGAACTGGACAGGGCGATCCGCAAGCTCAGCGCCATGCGCGATGGCCTGCGCCACGCCGCCGCCTGTCCCGCGCCGAGCCACATGGAGTGCCCCACCTTCCGCCGCATCGTGCGGGCCGCCGCGTCCGGCGCCATTGGCGCGCCGCCGAAGAAGGCTCCACGATCGCCGCGAAAATAGCTCCTGGAACCTCCGTGCCCTTCGGACTCGCCGCCCCAGGCGCGGATCGGAGCTGACTGCAAGCTGTGCAATGTCGAGAACCGCTTGTTGCTCAACGAAGTGGACCGGAATGCGCCAGGCCGATGGGTAGATCCCCCGCCTTACGCTGCGCGAAACTGTCGTGGGAAATCCATGCGGGACGCGTGCCAATGGCGACGCTAGCGTCCTTGATGGAACCCTTGGCCGCGCCCGCCCTCACCAAAGCTTGCGCAGCGCCTTAAGCCCTGCCGCGATGTCCGCCTCGTCGATCGCCCCGAAGCCGAACAGCAAGCCCGCGCGATCCTGCGGGCCGAGGTAGTACTCCTGCGTGGTCCAGACACCAATGCCCTGCTGCCTCGCGCGCGCCGCCAGCGGCTCGGGATCGGCGCGGCCAGCCCACAGCGCCGCCAGGTGCAGGCCAGCGGCGCAGGGCACCGGATCGAGGCGGCCGCTGAAATCCGCGCGCAGCGTATCGAGCAGAAGCTGCCGGCGCGCGCCATAGAGCCGGCGCATCTTGCGCACGTGGCGCGCGAGGTGGCCTTCGGCGATGAAGGCGGCGAGCGTATCCTGCGCGGTGACGGCGCAATGCCAGTCACTGCATTGCTTGGCCAGCGTGAGCGCCTGACGCGCCCAGGGTGGGGCTACCACGAAGCCCAGCCGCAGCGTGGGAAACAGGCTTTTGGAGAAGGTCCCCACGTAACACACGGATTCGGCGCGATCCAGGGTCTGCAAGGCGTCGAGCGGGCGCTCGCCGTGGCGGAACTCGCCGTCGTAATCGTCCTCGACGATGACGGCGCCACGCGCCTGCGCGAACGCGAGCAAGGCCGCGCGGCGCGCCGCCGACATGGCGTGGCCGAGCGGAAACTGATGCGATGGCGTGACGTCCGCCACCACGGTGCGCCCAGGCGTCACCAGCACGCGGGCCAGCAGATCGAAGGCCTGCTGCGCGCCCGCCGTGACCACCACGTCGCCAGCATGGCAGGCGACCGCGCGCGCAAACGAGACATGGCTGGCAATGGCCTCGCGCAGCGCGTGCTGCCCCTGCGGATCGGCGTAGGCCACGGGCGCATTTGCCATCGCCCGCATGGTGCGCGCGGTCAGGCGCCCCCACAGGTCCGCGCGGAACGCCGACAGCGCCGGCACGCCCACGCGAAAGTCGAAACGCGGCACCCTCGGCGCGGCTTCCCGTGGCGGCAAGGGCGGCGCCCGCCAGAACGCGGCCAGCCTGCGGTCCGCCTCGGGCGCGCCATGTTGCGGGGCCGGCGCGCGCGCGGGCGCCAACAACTGCGCCACATAGGTGCCGCCACGCTCGCGCGCCACCACATAGCCCTCGCTCAGCAGCAGGTCGTATGCGGCCACCACCGTGTTGCGCGACACGCCGCAGGCCTGGGCCAGCGCGCGCGTGGCGGGCAGGCGCAAGCCGGGGCGCAAGCGCCCATCCAGGATCGCCCCCTTGAGCTGGCCGTGCAAGCCGCGCAGCAAATGGCGCGAGCCGGGTGCCGGCAAGCGGATCGGGAAAGCGAATTCTGGATCCATGAATTTCCTTATTTCTGGTTCTTTTCCAGTACCAGTGTGCCGTCTTATCCTGGCCCTGTCATCCCCATGAGGTGCTTGGAAATGAAACGCTCCGATCTTTCGTTGTTGCTGTCGCTGGCCGCCCTGTGGGGCGCTTCCTACCTGTTTATCCGCCTGGGTGCCGGTGAGTTTGGCGCGGTGCCCCTGGCAGGCGCGCGCGCCGGTGGCGCGGCCCTGCTGCTGCTGCCGCTGCTGGCTTGGCGTGGCGGGCTGTCCGGCCTGCGCCGCCGCTGGTGGGCGATCGCCATGGTAGGGATCACCAATTCAGCGCTGCCTTTCGTCCTGTTCAGCTTTGCCGCGCTGACCATTCCAGCCGGCCTTTCCGCCATGTTCACGGCGGCCACCCCGCTGTTCACCGCGCTGATCGGCTGGCTGTGGCTGCGCGAAAACCTGGATGCGCCGCGCGTCGCCGGGCTAGCGCTAGGGTTCGCGGGGGTGCTGTGGCTGGTGTGGGACAAGGCTGGGCTGCAGCATGGCGCCGCGGGCAAGGCTGCCGGCCTGGCCGCACTGGCCTGCCTGGCCGCCACCCTGCTCTATGGCTTCTCCGCCAACTTCACCCGCAAGTACCTGGCGGACGTGCCCTCGCTGACGGTGGCAACGGGCAGCCAACTCGCATCGGCTCTGCTGCTGGGCGCACCCGCAGCCTGGCTGTGGCCGGCCACGCAGCCAAGCGCGCACGCGTGGCTGGCGCTGGGCGCGTTGACCATCGCCTGCACCGCGCTGGCCTATGTGCTCTTCTTTCGCCTGATCGCCAAGGCCGGTCCGGCTCGGGCGATGACGGCGCTGTTCCTGATCCCGGCCTTCGGTGTCTTGTGGGGCGCGCTGTTCCTGGGCGAGCGCATTACCCCTTCGATGCTGCTTGGCTGCGCCGTGATCCTGGCCGGTACTGGCCTGACAACAGGCGTCGTGCATGGATGGAGGAAGCGCCTGGCAAGCTAGGTGAGGCTGGGGAGGTGAAAGAATGCGGATTGGATGCTGCGGGCCCTGGAAAAGACTTCGGCGCGCCACAGTGGGCGCGCCGATCCGCATGCAGCGCGGGGGGCGCTGCGATAGTCGTTCTTTACAACGGGTGTGGTAGATCCTGAGGGTTCAGGCCGGGAGTGTCTGTGCCACCACGGTGGCCATGGAGCCACTGGCAACGCAAACCAGCGCCCAGCCTGCCAACACCCGGAAACTTTGCCAACGGCTCATGATGTACTCCTGGTATCCGCGTGTCGTGACGATGACGCCGCGGGGTGATTGACTGAATCCGGCGCGCCGCGGTCATCCAGAGCCTGCGGCGTGCCGGTTGTTCGCTCAAGCCTTGGCGCCGTCGGTATAGACGTCACGTGCACCGCTGCGGGCACCATCAAAGTACGGGTTGCGGTTGCCGTTGCGGGCGCCATCGGTGTACGGATCGAACTTGCGGCTGGGTTCCCCCGACACGCCGCTGCGGTCCAGGCCGGCGACGGTACGGAAACCATCCGTGTACGGGTCGGTCTTGCCAACGCGGGCGCCGTCGGTGAACGGATCAGCCTTGCCGACGCGTGCGCCTTCGGTAAACACATCGAACTTGCCGCTGCGGGCGCCGTCGCTGTAGACGTCGCGTGCGCGGTACTCATAGCCGTACTTGTCGGCGGGGACGGCCGCGGCTGCCTGGGCATGGCCGGCGGCGAAAGCGGCGGCGAGGGTGGCGGCGGTGAGCAGGGACTTGGCAAAAAGCTTGGTGTTCATGATGTTCTCCAATCGAAGCATGGGTCCGGGGGTCTGCTTTGGCCGCGGGGACCGGGATTTAGCTGGATCGCCTTTTTTTCGCCCCTTACCTATCACTAGGTAGAGAAGGAGGGCAAAAAAAATGACTTTCGTCGTTCTTACTCGTTTGCTGCACTGGAAACCGGCCGGCTGGGCCTTGTCTATCTGGCGTTACCTTGTTGCGGCATCCATGGAACACATCTTATCTACCTGTAAGTAGATAGTCAAGGGTTTTTACTAGGGAGAACGCAAGATATCTGGAAACGTGACAAGAGGATCAGGAAATCCAAGAGCCCCAAGAAGCACTATCGGATGCCACGCACCTTTGTTGCCCCGCGTGTACTACGCTTTTGTGGTGCGAGAACCGTGGGGGATTGCCGCGTCGCGGCATCGCGGGCAAACTCTGCGGGCCATGCCCGGGCATTCCCGGGCATGGCCCGCAGCACTCAACTCATCCGCACCTGCGCCAGCGCGGTGCCACCGGAGGCCGTACAGCCATGAGCGCAGACAATGCCATCGGGAGCCTGGAAACCCCCGGCCCGCAAGCGGTTGTTGCGGCGGGCCTGGCCATCGAGCAGGAGGCCGCCACCGCGGCGTTCTCCCCGATGGAGTCGCGCCGCCACCAGATGTGGCCCCTTCTTACCGCCGCCGAGATAGCGCGGGTCCAGCACTTCGGCACATTGCAGCGTTGGCGCGCCAATGAGTACCTGTTTCGCACCGGTGACCCTGCCCACGGCATGGCGGTGGTGCTGCAGGGCCGCGTGCGCGTGATGCAGCGCGACGCGCGGGACCGGGCGTCGGTGGTCGGCGAGCACGGGCCGGGCAGCTTCCTCGCCGAGGTGGGACAGCTTTCCGGCAAGCCCGCGCTGGTCGACGGCCTGGCGCTGGAGGACGTCGAGGCCATTTCGATTCCGCCTGATCGGCTGCGCGCGCTGATGGTGGCCGAGGCCGAGCTGGGCGAGCGGATCATGCGTGCGCTGATCCTGCGCCGCGTCGGCCTGATCGAGCGCGGCAATGGCCCGACCCTGCTGGGCCGCAGCAGCGACGCGCACCTGCTGCATCTGCAGGCGTTCCTGCGGCGCAATGGCTATCCCCACACCGTGGTCGACGCCGATACCGATCCCGATGCGTGCGCCCTGCTCGAGTTCAGCGCCGCCGGGCCCGGTGACTTCCCGCTGGTGATCTGCCCCGGTGGCGCGGTGCTGCGACGCCCGGACGCGGGCCAGCTTGCCACCTGCCTGGGCCTGCTGCCCGATTTTGACCCGGACTATGTCTACGATGTGATCGTGGTGGGTGCCGGCCCCGCCGGTCTCGCCACCGCGGTGTATGCCGCGTCCGAAGGCCTGTGCGTTGCCGTGTTCGACAGCCTTGCGCCAGGCGGCCAGGCCGGCGCCAGCTCGCGCATCGAGAACTATCTGGGCTTCCCCACCGGCATTTCCGGGCAAGCGCTAGCCGGGCGCGCCTTTGTACAGGCGCAGAAGTTTGGCGCGCACCTTGCCATCCCCCTGCAGGTGACCGCGCTGCATTGCGGCGAGCATCCGCAGCGCGTCGAGTTGAGCGATGGCCGCAGGATTTCGGCGCGCACGGTGGTCATTGCCAGCGGCGCGGCTTATCGCCACCCTGCAATCGCAGCGCTCGATCGCTATGAAGGACGCGGCGTCTACTACTGGGCGTCCCCGGTGGAAGCCCGCCTGTGCAGCGGTGAAGAAGTCATGCTGGTGGGTGGCGGCAATTCGGCCGGGCAGGCCGCGGTCTTCCTGGCCGCGCACGCCAAGCGCGTGCACATCCTCATCCGGGCCTCGGGCCTGGAGGCCAGCATGTCGCGCTACCTGATCGAGCGCATCGCGGCCCAGCCCAATATCGAACTGCATACCGGCTCGGAGATCGTAGCGCTGGGCGGAGAAGAACGGCTGGCCACCATCGGTTACCGCACCCGCGACAGCGACCGCGTGACCGAGGTACAGATCCGGCATCTGTTCCTGTTTACCGGCGCCGATCCGAATACGGGATGGCTCGCCAGCTGCAATGTCCGCGTGGACGCGAAGGGATTCGTGCTGACCGGCACGGACACGGCGCATGAAGGCACGATGCCGGCATCCGCGCTGGAGACCAGCGTGCCAGGCATCTTTGCAATAGGGGACGTTCGCTCGGGCTCCACCAAGCGGGTTGCCGCGGCCGTGGGCGAAGGCGCGGCGGTGGTTGCGCAGATCCACGGCTACCTGGCAAAAATGCAGCAGCCGGAGCCAGGCACGCTTGCCATGTAAGCACTGCCGGGCGCCTTGCAAACACCGGGCAATCAATTTACTCCTGCCGCCGCGCGCCGGCAATCGACTATGTGGACGGCGCGCGACAGGGCCAGAAATGCGCATTTATTTACTATATTGGTTGCATGGCAGGAGCTTCAATTCGAAGCCATCGATAGCGGGAGGTTGCCATGCGTTCGCTTGCAGACATGTTTAGTCCGCCCACCCCGGAGAAGATCGCAGCAAGGGAATTGCAGCAAATGCGGCTTACGTTGTTCCAAGCCGAGCGCCGCCTGCTAGAGGCACAGATGCAGGTCGACTACTACCGCGACCTGGTCGCGTTCCTGGAAGAGGTGAGCGCCTCAGGCGTCGAGAGCGTCGTGGACAAGCGGCGCACCCCGGTCACCGCCGAGTATGCGCAAGCGCCCCGCTCCGCGCCCGGCCTCATCACGGTGCCTGCCGTACCTTCAGCAGCCTGAAGCGTTGCCGGCGCCGGCGCGCCCCTTCACTTGTGCGGGGACGCGCTGGTGCGTCGTCATGCGATGCCGCGCGGCTTCACGCCGCGCTGTCCACCTGCTTGCATGACGCACGGCGCTTGCGCAAGCGTTGCCCATAGCCCGGCCGCCGGCACAGCGCCGGCGCTGTGCGATACTTGCCGCCTCACGCGGCCGTCCCCATGCCATCCGCGCAGGAGCGTTGCCTCGCACAGGGGCAGTGGCGCCCTGCGCGCTCGCCGTGCTGGCAAGGGAAGGGGTGCCCGCCCAGGAACTAGGAATCAGGAACATCGAAATGAGCGCACTGCTGCCAGCCATTGAAATCGAAACCGCGCCATCGCCCACATGGTCGGTCATCTGGATGCTTCCCAACGCGCCGGCCATCCCGGTCACCTGCAATGGCGGCTATGTCATGCCGGCGTGGTACGACATCCATTCGCTCGATGACGCGCGCCGCCACTGCGGACGAGGCCGGGCATCCGTGTCTCCCGCGACGCCATTCGCGCCCTGATCGCGCGGGAGAACCAGCGCGGCGTGCCCACCCATCGCGTGGTGCTGGCCGGTTTCTCGCAAGGCGGGGCCGTGGCCTATACCACTGGCCTGACGCATCCCGAAGCGCTGGGCGGCATCATCGCCCTTTCCACCTATATCCCCGCGCCGGCGCTGCTTGCCGCTGAGTTCAGCGAAGCCAACCGCGCCACGCCGATCTTCGCCGGACACGGCACCGAGGACGACGTGGTGTCCGTGCAGCTTGGCCTGCTGGCGCGCGCCACCGTGCAAGCGCAGGGCTGCCAGGTGGAATGGCACACCTACCGCATGTCGCACTCGGTCTGCATGGAAGAGATCATGGCCATTGGCGCCTGGCTGAATGCGCGCTTCGCGGCGGGCGAGAAGTCCTGACGCGCCCGCATATTGCCCCGAGAGCGCCCCGAGATCGGATAGCGTGGTAGGCTCGCGCCCCACCGCATGATTTGCCAGTCATTATGAAAACCTCGCCCCCCGGCGCTTCCGCGCCCACGCCAGCACCCGCGCTCAAGCTCGACTTCAATACCCGCAAGGCCTTGCTGTTTGCGCTCGCCGCCGAGCGCTTGTCGGCCTTCTACGAACACCGTCAATGGATGACCGATGCCCAAGGCGCAACCCTGGCGAGCCTGTGGCTGTCGCGCTCCAAGCTGCAACTGGCACTGACCGAGCGGCGCTTGCTGTCGCAACTGAGCGATCAGTTCGCGCGCCAGCTCGCCGGCACGCTCTCGCGCGAGGCGGGGCTGTACACCGCCCACGAAATGATGGAAGCGCTGGACCCCAACTACCAGTCCGCCTTTGCGCACGACCTGCTCGACGAGTGCGAGCGGCTGCTGCACGAGAACGGCGTGACTGAGTAGGGGTGGGAGACTAGACTCGGCTAGCCACCCTGGCCGGGCTGCGGTTCTTGCCGAATTGCTCGGCATCGAGCCGGCGGAACACCAGCGCCGATAGCAGCGTGATCGTGCCCACACTAAAGAACGCCAGCCGGTAAGCCGTGCCGGCAACGCCAAGCTGGGCTGTGAACATGCTGACCAGCCCGCCGCCGATGGTGACCCCGAGGCCGATTGCCAGCATCTGCACCATCGAGAACAGGCTGTTGCCGCTGCCCGCGTCTTCCACGCTCAGGCCCTTGAGCGTCACGCTATTCATGGCGGCGAACTGCATGGAATTGGTGGCGCCGAACAAGGCCAGCTGCGCGATGGCCAGGCCCACGGGCCAGCCCGGCGAAATCGCCGCGAACGAGGCAATCGAGCCGCCCACCAGTACGGTGTTGACCAGCAGGAAGTTGTCATAGCCAAAGCGCTTGACCAGCGGCACGATCCAGCGCTTGGCCACCACGCCGGCCAGCGCGGCCGGCAGCAGCATCAGCCCCGAATGCAGCGGCGAATACCCCATCTGCAATTGCAGCAGCAGCGGCATCAGGAATGGCACCGCGCCCGAGCCGATGCGGCACACCAGGTTGCCGGCCAACCCAATGCTGAAGTTGGGCTCACGGAACAGCGCCAGCCGGAACAGTGGGTTCTGCCGCCGCCGCGCGTGCGGGATGTAGAGCAGCGCGGATAGCAGGCTCAGCGCGAACAGGCTGCCGCTCCATGCCGCGTGGCTCGCCTCGCGCGGGGTATCCAGCGCCAGCGAGAATGCCACCATGCAAAGGGACAACAAGCCGCAGCCCAGAAAGTCGAACGGGGGCGCGCGGCCGACGGAGTGGTCTGGCAGGTAGCGCAAGACCGCCACCATGCCGATACGAGCTGGTCCAGGCTCTGCGCGCCCGCGCAGAACAGCGAGCCCAGCACAAAGATCAGGATCGCCGCGAAGTACACGCGCCGGGTGCCGAAGCGGTCGGCCAGCCAGCCCGAGGCCGGTGTGAGCATGGCCATGGTCAGCGTGTAGGCCACCACCACCGGCTTCATGTCGAGGGGGGTCTCGTTGAGGCTGCGCGCCATTGCGGGCAACGCGGTATTGACGATGGTGGTGTCGAGCGTTTGCATGAAAAAGCCCGCTGCGACGATCCACAACATGGCCTTTTGCGAGGACTGGCTGGTCATCTGGCACATCTCGAGGCAAGTACCGGCAATACGGGGCAATGGCCGGCGCGGCAACTGGAATGGCCCGCTGGAGACGTGATCGGGACAAAACCAGTGCCAGGAATGCAGCCGATGTTAATACCGGCCATGCCAATCGGGAACCCCGCTAGGTATATTGACTGTCATCGGAGAATCCGATGACAATGCGGCATGCTCAATCCCGTCTGGATCAAGACCTTCGCCACCGTAGCCGCCGCGCACAGCTTTACCGACGCGGGGCGCCAGCTCGGCCTATCCCAATCCAGCGTCAGCGACCACATCCGCCGCCTGGAACAACACGTGGGGCGCCGGCTCTTTGTGCGCGATACCCACACCCTGACCATGACCGCCGACGGCGAAGCGCTGCTGGCCCACGCGCGCCTGATCCTGGATGCCATTGCGCGCGCGGAGTCCCAGTTCAATGCGCCGCGCCTGCAAGGCCGCGTGCGGCTGGGTACCTCGGACGATCTCGCGCTGGGCCCCCTGCCCAATGTGCTGGCGGCGTTTCGCAACTCGCATCCGGATGTGGAACTGGAGATCACCATCGGCATGACCGGCAAGCTCTATGAGCTGATGGATGCCGGTGCGCTGGACCTGGTGATCGGCAAGCGCCGCGAAGGCGACCGGCGCGGGTCACCGTTGTTCAGGGGCAAGCTGGAGTGGCTAGCCCGGCCCGGTACCGTGGCCGACCTGCGCCAGCCTCTGCCACTGATTCTGGTGCCCGAGCCGAGTGTCACGCGTGCCATCGTGCTCGATACGCTGGCCAAGGCCGGGATGCGCTGGCAGATCGTATGCACCAGCAGCAGTCACTCGGGCTGCATCGCCGCCGCGCGCGGCGGGCTGGGCATTACCGTGCGCGCGCAATACCTGTCCGGGCGCGGCCTGTCGCCGCCGGTCAACAGCGACAGCCTGCCGGCGCTGCCGGAGGTGGAATTCATCTCGCTGCGCGCGGGCCGCCTGAGCCGGCCCGCCGAGACATTGCTGCAACTACTGCAAAAGAGCGATCTGCGCGGGTCCTGGCTGGACGAGTAGCCAGCACCTGCGCCGCGCGCGGCTCACGCATCCGCGCCGTCCTGGTACACATTGAAGCTACGGGCCGGCGACGCTGAAACGCCGCGGGTATCCATGCCAGCCACCTTCTGCGCGCCATCGGTGAACGGGTCGATGTTGCGTGCCGGATCGGAGGATACGCCAGTGCGATCCCGGCCGGCGATGCGGGCGCCATCGGTGAACGTATCGAGCTTGCGGGCACCGTCGACGAACGGGTCGATGCGGCGTGCCGGATCGGAGGACACTCCGCTGCGATCCAGGCCGGCGATGCGGGCGCCGTGAACGTATCGAGCTTGCGGGCACCGTCGACGAACGGGTCGATGCGGCGTGCCGGATCGGAGGACACTCCGCTGCGATCCAGGCCGGCGATGCGGGCGCCATCGGTGAACGTATCGAGCTTGCGGGCGCCGTCGGAGAACCGGTCCATGCTGCGCGCCGGATCGGCGGACGGGCCCGTGCGGTCCAGGCCGGCAATGCGGGCGCCATCGGTAAAGGGATCCACCATGCGGGCGTGGGTACCGTCGCTGAACGCATCGATGCTCCCGCCCCGAGCGCCATCGGTGAAGGCATTCACGGGCGCGGTGCGTGCCCCGTCGCTATAGATATCGCGCCCGCTGGTGGCGCTGTGGGAAGCCGGGCTGGCGGCTTGGGCGCTGCCCAGGGCGAACACGGCGCCAGCGATGGCGGCGGCAAACAGCGACTTGGTGAGCGACTTGGTGAGGTTCGGGTACATGGCAATCTCCAACTGGGTGAATGTGCCCATTCGTCGCCGCCACCCACAGGAACTTACAGGTTTTTTTCAGGTTGTTTGCACCGGCCCATGCGCCGCATCCAGGTGCGGCGCCCCAGCCACCTAAACCCTCCCCCGTCAAAAGTATGAACCCGGGGTTGCATCCAGCCAACCGC
>NZ_AHJE01000146.1 GCF_000243095.1 Cupriavidus basilensis OR16
TGGTTACGTGGTGGTGCCCCTGATCGCTTTGCTCGGTGCGCGTTCGGGCATCTGCCGTTCGCGGTGCGCAGCACCACGATCCTGCCTGCCTTGGTGGTTTCGTGGTTTTGTCTCTGACGGTGGCCGCCCGGCCATTTGATGCCCTGCCGTATCGGCGCGAGCGTCACCTTGCTATCAACCCCCTCTGGTTTCGTGGTGGGCACCGTGGCCCGTCCGCGAGGGCCGCGCTCGCACCTCACCGCGCTCGTCCTTCGAGACAAAACCACGAAACCAGCCACACCCGAAACGGCGCAGCCCCTCGCGCCGCGAACGGCAGATGTGGGAATGGTCACCGCGCACGAGGTCAGGGGCTGCACCACGTAACCAATGGGTCATGTAAAAATGATGTCCTTGGGGCCGGTAGGATCCGCCAGCCAACACTCCGGGCCGTACGACGAAATCATCGACATTCAAAAGCCTTATTGCTCTGCTCCCGGCAGGGCGCCCCGCAGGGGGATGTCGTATGGCTCTTGGGTGCAAAAACCATCGCCGCTCAAACAAACAGCGACCAACCCCGCAGGGCGATGTCGTACGGCACTTGGGTCCAAAAACCAACGCCACCAGCAAACACCCCCCCTACCCCCTTACCCCCAAATCCCCCTCAACATCCACATCCCGAAACCCCCCCTCATCCTCTGTAAGAATCCTCATCACCGGCTGCGTCTTCAACAACTCCCGCGCGCCTTCATCCCCATCAAGCTTCAGCAGGGCATCCCGCCACGCAGACCCGAATCCAACCGGATGCCCACGGCGCCCGTCACGCCACGGCGCGGCAATCGCGTCGCGCGTCGTGATCGTCAACGCCACCGCGCGTACCAGTTCGGCCGGCAGCCAGGGCATGTCGGCCAGCGCCACTACCCAGCCGCTGGCGCCGCGCGTGGCGGCCACTGCCGCAGCCAGCGCCGCGCCCATGCCGGCCTCGGCTGCCGCAGTTTCCAGCACCCGGCAGCCGGCACCTCGCAATTCGGCCGCCAGCGCGGCATTGCCCGGGCGGATCACGGCGAGCGTGCCGGGCAGCACGGAGACTAGCGTGCGGGCGCTGCGGCCGGCTACGGTTTGGCCGTCGGGCAGCTTGGCCAGGAGTTTGTTGCGCTGGCCGGCGGGGTCGAAGCGGCGGCCGTAGCCTGCCGCCAGCAGGATGCCGGTGGGGAGCTCGGCGGCGGTGATGGCGCCGTTGATGGGGCCCGTGAGCGGGTTGGTCACGGCGAGGTGCTGCAACTGCTGCCTTCGTTGGCGGCCAGCTCGCGCGCGGCCTTGGCGCCTTCTACCTGGAGGATGTCGGGCAGCGAGACGTGGTTCTTGGCGGCGATGACTTCGGCCAGGATCGAGATGGCGATCTCGGGTGGCGTGCGGCTGCCGATGTAGATGCCGACCGGGCCGTGCAGGCGCGCGAGCTGCAGGTCGTTGAGGTCGAATTCCTTGAGCCGTTCGCGGCGCGCCTGGTTGTTGCGGCGCGAGCCGAGTGCGCCGACATAGAAGGCGCGCGTGCGCAGGGCTTCCATCAGGGCCAGGTCGTCGAGCTTGGGGTCGTGCGTGACGGCGATCACCGCGCAGCGCTCGTCAAGCTTCATGTCGGTCACGGTGTCGTCCGGCATGGTGCGCACCATGGTGACGCCGGGGATGTCCCACGTTTCGGTGTATTCCTCGCGCGGATCGCACACGGTGACCTGGAAGCCCAGACCGACGGCGATCTGCGACAGGTATTTCGACAGCTGCCCGGCGCCGATCACCAGCATGCGGTAGCGCGGCCCGTGGATGGTGAGCAGGGTGGTGCCGTCGAAGGCAAGGCCGTCGGTGGCCTGGGCCGGGCCGAGGGTGGCGTGGCCGCTGGCCATGTCGAGCGTGCGCGCTACCAGCTTGCCGCTTTCCACGGCGGCCAGCAGTTCGTCCAGGTGGCTTTCGGCGCCGAGCGGCTCGGTCACCAGTTCGATGGTGCCACCGCAGGGCAGGCCAAAGCGGTGCGCTTCCTCGGCGCTGATGCCGTACTTGACGGCCTCGGGGTGCGCGCCGGCAATGCCTTCGCGCCGCACCCGGTCGATGATGTCATCTTCGATGCACCCGCCCGAGACCGAGCCGACCACCAGGCCGTCGTCGCGCACGGCCAGCATGGCGCCTTCCGGCCGGGGCGAGGAGCCCCAGGTCCTGACTACCGTTACCAAGAGCGTGCGATGGCCTTCTGCCTGCCACTTCACACTGCTTTTCAGGACTTCGAGATCCACGCTGTCCATGATCGTTTCCGCTTCGTTCCACCGTCTTGTTCATCGGGCGTGCTGCCTTCGCCGGCCGCCGCTCCGTCCTTGGCGACATCGTCATCCGCGCCTGGCTCGTCACCCTGCGCGCCGGACCCGCTCACCGCCGCCGTGAAGCGGTCGAAGAAGGTATCGGCCATCTTGCGCGCGGCGGCGTCGACCAGGCGCGAGCCGATCTGCGCGATCTTGCCGCCCACCTGGGCGGTGACCGTATAGGTCAGCACCGTCGCGTCGCCTTCGGGGGCCAGCGTGACAGCCGCGGTGCCTTTGCCGAAGCCGGCGACCCCGCCTTGCCCATCGAACTGGATGGTGTAGCTGTCGGGCGCCTGGATGTCCTGCAGGGCCATGCGCCCCTTGAAGCGCGCCTTGACCGGGCCTACCGCGGCGGTCAGCGCCACCAGGTAGGCGTTGTCGCCGTCAGGCTCGATGCTCTCACATCCTGGGATGCATTGCTTGAGCAGCGCCGTGTCGTTCAGGGCTTCCCAGGCGGTCTGCTGCGCGATGGGCAGTTGCCGCGTCTGTGTCATTTCCATGGTGGGGCGGTCTCCTTGGGGTTCTTTATATCCCTATTGCCCGAGATGTCTCTCGGGGGTGCGGGCGAGGGGAAGACGGGCATGGCCAGCGGCCCGCGCGCGGCCAGCAGGGATTCCAGGGCGAACAGGCTGTCCAGGTTGTGCGCCGAGCGCAGGGCATCCACGTGCGGCAGGATGGCTTGTACGCCACGCGCCTGCGGCACGAAGCCGGCATAGCGCAGCAGCGGGTTGAGCCAGACGATGCGGTGGGCGAAGCGGCGCAAGCGCGCCATTTCGGTGCCCAGCAGGTCGATATCTTCGTGGTCGAGGCCGTCGGTGACGAGCAGCACCGTGGCGCGCCCGGACAGCGTGCGGCGTGCCCACTGGCGGTTGAAGGTGGCCAGCGCGGTGCCGATGCGGGTGCCGCCGGCCCAGTCGCGCACTTGGCCCGTGATGGCGCCAACCGCTTCGTCCGGATCGCGCTCGCGCAGCCAGCGGGTGATGTTGGTCAGCCGGGTGCCGAACAGGAAGACGGACAGGCGCTCGCGCGATTGCATCAGGGCATGGCAGAAGTACAGCACCGCGCGCGAGTACTGGCTCATCGAGCCGGAGATGTCGAGCAGCAGCACCAGCGGCGGGCGGCGCTCGGCGCGGCGGCGGTATTTCCAGCGCAGCCACTCGCCTTGCTGGCGGACCGCCAGCCGCGCGCTGGCGCGCAGGTCGGCGTACGGCCCGCTGGCGGCGGCGCGCAGGCGGCGCGTGCGCTCGGTGGCCAGGCGCGCGTGGCGGGCGCGGATCATGTGCTGCAGCGCGCGCCATTCTTCCGCGCCCAGGGTTTCAAAGTCGCGCTGCGCCAGGCGCTCCTGCGCGGAGAAGGTGAGTGGCGCGGTAAAGCGCTCGAGGTGGTCCTCGCCGCGCCGGCCGGACGCGGGCGGGCGCTGGGCGGCAAGCGCATCGGCCAGCCGGTTGTTGCGCGGCGGCGGCGGTGCGCCGGCATCCACGCGCGGCAGCAACAGGGCGCGCAGCTTGCCCTCCCAGTCCGGGTCGCGCCAGAACAGGTCGAAGGCGGCGTCGAACAGCAGGCGCTGGTCCGGCCCGTTGATCATCAGGGCCGCCATGGCCGCGCGCACTTCGTCGCGCCTGCCGACGTCCACGTATTGCAGCGCCAGCAGCGTATCCACGGCATGGGCGGGTGACAGCGCGAAGCCGGCATCGCGCAGCAGCCGCACGAAGTGCGTGACGTTGCGCGCGAGCATGGGCAGCGTGCCGGGGAGGGGCGCGGCAGCCAGCGGAGCGTCCGGATGGAGCCGGGGCATGGTTCAGGCTCCCGGGGCCCGGCTCGCGAGCAGCTCGGCCACGGTCGGCCCATCCACGCGGGCCAGGTCGTCCTGGTACTTGAGCAGCACGCCGAGCGTGTCGCGCACCGATTGCGGATCGAGCTCCGAGATGCCGAGCGCCGCCAGCGCGCGGCACCAGTCGATGGCCTCGGCGATGCCGGGGGACTTGAACAGGTCGATGCCGCGCAGCCGGTGGATGAAATCGATGGCCTGGTGCTGCAACGCGGCGGCGGCCTCGGGCGCGCGCGCAGCCACGATCTGCAGTTCGCGCTCGCGCTGCGGATAGCCCATCCATTGGTACAGGCAGCGGCGCTTGAGCGCGTCATGCACTTCGCGGGTCCGGTTGGAGGTGACGATGATGAGCGGCGGCTGCTCAGCCCGGATCACACCGATCTCGGGGATCGATACCTGGAATTCGGACAGCACCTCCAGCAAGAAGGCTTCGAAGGGTTCGTCGGCGCGGTCGATCTCGTCGATGAGCAGCACGCGCGGAATGCCAGGCGCGGCGGGGTCGGGCAGCAGGGATTCGAGCAGGGGGCGCTTGAGCAGGAAATCGTCGTGATACAGCGATTGCGTGTCGGGCCGCTCGCCGCGCGCCTCCGCCAGGCGCAGCGCCATGATCTGGCGCGGGTAGTCCCATTCGTAGAGCGCGCTGGAGGCATCGAGCCCCTCATAGCATTGCAAGCGCAGCAGGCGCGTGCCGAGCGCGCCGGCCATGGCTCGCGCCAGCGCGGTCTTGCCCACGCCGGGCTCGCCTTCGAGGAAGAGCGGGCGCTGCATGCGCAGCGCAAGGTACAGCACGGTGGCCGTCTCGCGATCGGCGAAATACTGCTGTGCCTCCAGCAGGGCGGCGGTCTGGTCGATGGACTGGGGAAGCATGGAGGATGGCCGGATGATGCTATGTGCAAAGAGGAGGCGCAGGTTAAAAAACCATTGGCTTCGCTGTTTGTGGCTCCTGGCCAAACCGCCCCTCTCCCCGGCCCTCTCCCCGTGAGGGGAGAGGGTGCGACAGCCGTCGTCGTTCCAGACGGCGTCGGCGCATCCTGCGGGCTCCGGCCAACGCCGGGAGATGAGGGGCGGGTTGGGCCTGGATGCCTCGGCGCTAGCCCTTCAACGCCTGTTCCACCGCGCGTGCCGCCAGCACCGGGATCAGGTGCGCGCGGTACTCGGCCGAGGCATGCAGGTCGGTGTTCAGCCGGCTTGCATCCACCACCACCGCGCGCGCCGCCGCCGGCGTGAAGCTGGCCGTCAGCGCCTGCTCCAGCGGCGCGCTGCGGAACACACTGTCGGCCGCGCCGGTGATCGCCACCCGCACGACCTTGCCGAACTGCGCCACCATCACGCCCACCAGCGCGAAGCGCGACGCCGGGTTGCGAAACTTGATGTAGGCGGCCTTGTCCGGCGTGGGAAAGCGCACGGCGGTGATCAGCTCATCGGGTTCCAGCGCGGTTTCGTAGAGGCTCTTGAAGAAGCTATCGGCGGCGATATTGCGGCGGTCGGTGACCACGATGGCGTTGAGCGCCAGCACGGCCGCCGGGTAGCAGGCGGCCGGATCGTCGTTGGCGAGCGAGCCGCCCAGCGTGCCCATCGCGCGCACCTGGCGGTCGCCGATGCCGTCGGCCAGCGCGGCCAGCGCGGGGATGCGCTTGCGCACGTCGGCGTTGGCCGCCACGTCGGCATGGCGTGCCGCCGCGCCGATCACCAGTTCGTCGTTCTCGACACGGATATCCGCCATGCCGGGAATGCGAGTCACGTCGATCAGCGCCGATGGCGCGGCGAGGCGCAGCTTCATCGCGGCCAGCAGGCTCTGGCCGCCGCCGAGGAACTTGGCGTCGCCATCCGCCTTGAGCTTGGCCACCGCCGACCTGGCATCGGCGGCGCGTTCGAAATGGAATGCGTACATGGTGTGCCTCCGATATCAGTTAGGGGCCTGCGCGCGGCGGATGGCTTGCCACACGCGATGCGGCGTGGCGGGCATCTGGATGTCGTGCACGCCCAGCGGCGAGAGCGCATCCACCAGCGCATTGATGAAGGCCGGCGGCGAGCCGATCGCGCCGGCTTCGCCGCAGCCCTTGACCCCAAGCGGGTTGTGCGTGCAGGGCGTGCCCTTGGCGGTCTCGACCGTGAAGTCGGGCAGGTCGCCGGCGCGCGGCATGGCGTAATCCATGTAGGAGCCGGTCAGCAACTGGCCGCTGTCATCGTCGTACACGCACTGCTCCAGCATGGCCTGGCCCAGGCCCTGGCCGATGCCGCCGTGCACCTGGCCTTCGACGATCATCGGGTTGATGATGTTGCCGAAATCGTCCACCGCGGTGAACTTGATCACCTTGCTCTCGCCGGTGTCCGGATCGACCTCCACCTCGCAGATGTAGGCGCCCGACGGATAGGTGAAGTTGGTCGGGTCGTAGAAAGCGTTTTCGTTGAGGCCGGGCTCCAGCTTGTCGAGCGGGTAGTTGTGCGGCACGTAGGCGGTGAGCGCGACTTCGCCGAAGGTCTTGCTGCGGTCGGTGCCGGCCACGCTGAAGGTGCCGTTCTTGAACTCGATGTCGGCGTCCGAGGCCTCCAGCAAGTGGGCCGCGATCTTCTTGGCCTTGGCTTCGATCTTGTCGAGCGCCTTCATGATGGCCGAGCCGCCCACCGAGAGCGAGCGCGAGCCATAGGTGCCCATGCCGAACGGCACGCGCCCGGTGTCGCCATGCACGACTTCCACCGCATCCAGCGCAATGCCGAGCCGGTCCGCCACGATCTGCGCGAAGGTGGTTTCATGCCCCTGGCCGTGGCTGTGCGAGCCGGTGAAGACGGTTACGGAGCCGGTCGGGTGGACGCGGATCTCGCCCACTTCGAACAGCCCCGCGCGCGCGCCCAGCGCGCCGGCGATATTCGACGGCGCCAGCCCGCATGCCTCGATGTAGCAGGAGTAGCCCAGCCCGCGCAGCTTGCCGCGCTGCCTGGCTTCATCACGCCGCGCGGCGAAGCCTTTGACATCCGCGAGTTCTTGCGCGCGCGCCAGGCACGGCTCGTAGTCGCCGGTGTCATAGGTCAGGCCGACCGGGGTGGCGTACGGGAAGTCGTGGATGAAGTTCTTGCGGCG
>NZ_AHJE01000145.1 GCF_000243095.1 Cupriavidus basilensis OR16
CCCTGAGTGTTGGCTGTCGTGTCCTACCGGTTTCAGGGGCGTCGCAATAGCATGAGCCATGGGTTACGTGGTGAGGCCCCTGACCTCGGGCGCGGCGACCGTTCGGCCATCTGCCGTTCGCGGTGCCGAGCGCCACGACGCTGCCCACGTTGGTGGTTTCGTGGTTTTGTCTCTGGCGGCGGGTGCCCGGCCATTTGAGGCCCTGCCGTACCGGCGCTGACGGTTCCTTGCTATCAACTTCCCTGTTTCGTGGTGGGCACCGTGGCCCGTTCGCGAGGGGCCCGCTGCCATCAGGCGCTTGCCCTC
>NZ_AHJE01000144.1 GCF_000243095.1 Cupriavidus basilensis OR16
TACGACATCCCCCTGCGGGGGCTGCCGGTCACTTTTCTTTGCGCGGCAAAGAAAACTAACGAAAAGAAAGCCGCCCTGCCGGGGGCAGAGCAATCAGGCTGTTCAGCCTCGGTGGTTGCGTCGTATGGCCCCGAGTGTTGGCTGGCGTGCCTTACCGGTTCAAGGGGCATTGCAATGGCATGACCCAATGGTCACGTGGTGGTGCCCCTGTTCGCTTTGCCCGGTGAGCGTTCGGCCATCTGCCGTTCGCGGTGCGCAGCGCCGCGATCCTGCCTGCCTTGCTGGTTTCGTGGTTTTGTCTCTGGCGTCTGGCTACTGGGGCATTTGATGCCCTGCCGTACCGGTGCTACCAGCACCTTGCTATCCACTTCCCTGGTTTCGTGGTGGGCGCCGTGGCCCGTCCGCGAGGGCCGTGCTCGTACCTCACGGCGCTCGTCCTCCGAGACAAAACCACGAAACCACTCACACTTGAAATGGCGCAGCACTTTGCACCGCGAACGGCAGATGCGGGAATGGTCACCGCAAGCGAGGTCAGGGGCCTCACGACGTAACCCATGGGTCATGTCATTGCGATGCTCTTCGAGCCGGTAGAACACGCTAGCCAACACTCAGGGCCGTACGACGCAACCACCGAGGCTGAATAACCTGATTGCTCTGCTCCCGGCAGGGCGGCTTTCTTTTCGTTAGTTTTCTTTGCCGGTCAAAGAAAAGTGACCGGCAGCCC
>NZ_AHJE01000143.1 GCF_000243095.1 Cupriavidus basilensis OR16
GGCGCGCAGCTTGCCACCCTCGAAGATCGGCAGGCGGATGGCCGGGCCGATGCCGAAGGTCCGGCTGATGCCCATCAACAGGTTGGACGGGTCCAGCGAAGCCACGCCGGCGAAGGCGGTCAAGGTGACGGCGGGCAGGAATTCCGTGCGCGCTACCTCGATGTCCTTGCTGCTGGCTTCCACGCGCCAGCGTGCGGCTACCAGGTCCGGGCGGCGGCCCAGCAGATCGATGGTGAGGTTGTCCGGCAGCAGCGGCGTGCTCTGCGCCAGGATGGTGGGGCGCTGGATCGCCAGGCCGCGGTCCGGGCCCTTGCCCAGCAGCGCGGCGAGTTGGTTGCGCGCCAGCAGGATATCTTCATCCACGCGCAGCAGGTCGGTCTGCGCCGATGCCACCGTGCCGCGCGCCTGCGTGGTTTCGACCTGCGTGTCCAGGCCGGCGTTGAGCCGGTCGCGCGACAGGTCGCTCAGCCCGCGGCGCTGCGCGATGGCGCGCTCGGCCACGTCGCGCTGCGCGTACAAGGCGGCCAGGCGGGCATAGGTGCGCGCGACCGAGGTGGTCAGGATCAGGCGCGAGGCCTGGCTTTCCGCCTCGGTGGCGCGGTCGTCGGATAGCGCGGCTTCCAGCGCCTTGCGGTTCTTGCCCCAGAAGTCGAAGTCATAGGAGAGTCCGGCTTGCAGGCGCGACTGGTTCTGCCACGAACCGGCCAGCGGCGTCCCTTCGAACAAGTCCGTTTGCGAGAAGCGCTGGCGCATCAGGCTGGCGTCAAAGTCGACGTGCGGGTACAGCGCGCTGCGCGTAGCGTCGGCCATCGCGCGGGAGGCTTCCACGCGTGCGAACGCGGCTTGCAGGTTGGGGTTGTCCTTCACCGCCTCGTCGACCATGGCGCGCAGTTGCGGATCCTTGAATTGGTCGACCCAGTCGAGTGAGGGCCATTGGCCGTGCTGCGAGGGCAGGGTCTGGGCGCTGGCGAGCGAGCCCGGCGCGGTAACGGTCTGCGTGCTGTGCGAGTTGCCGAACGCGGCGCAGCCTGCCAGCGCCGCGGCAGCCAGCGCGCTCAGCGCCAGCGTGCCGGCCCGGCGGCCGGCGGCGCGCGCGCGCGGCGACAAAGCGGAAAAAGTAGAGAGAGCTTGGTTCATCTGGATGCCCTGCGACAGAGCCTTAGTGTTGTTCTTGTATTTGAGAGATCTTGGCGCCATTAACCTGCAAGCTTGGCGGCTACCCGCTGTTGTTGCCGATGATCCGGTGCAGCATCGAGCGGAAGGTCTGTAGTTCGGTTTCGGAAAAGCCGCGGAAATGCCGGTTCAGCACGCGGCAATAGATCTTGGGCAGTTGGTTCACGAGGATCTGGCCTGCGGGCGTGATCGACAGGTCGACCACGCGCCGGTCGGCATCGCTGCGCTGGCGCTCGATCAGGCCGCGCTTTTCAAGGCGGCTGAGCAGGCGCGTGACCGAACCCATGTCGCAATTGAGCTCCCGGCCAAGGTCGGTCACCGTGCTGCCGCGTCCGGCGGCCAGCATCATCAGGCAGGTGGCCTGGGCGTGGGTGATGTCCAGGCCATCGACTTCCTGCTCCACGCCGTGCGACAGCAAGTTCTTGGCACGTGCCATCAGGTAGCCGATGCTTTCGCCCATGCGGTACTCGGCCGGGTCGAACGGGAAGGCTTCGTCGGAAATGGACTGGGTTTGCTCGGACATCTCGGCTAGGTGCTTGTCGGTGCAATGTTTGCCGTGGCAACTATATGTTCACGTTCGCCGAACCGCAAGGACGTCAATTTGCTATTGTGGATATCGCAATAATTGGTTTGGTGACGCCTGGACGGCCTAGGAAGCTTCCCAACGTCGTCCTCGGGTTTTGCGCCGCAGCATGCTATAATTTCGGGTTATCTTTTGATGCTCAGCCCCCAAAGCGAGACGCTGCAATGACCCGCGCCATCCGCAATATCGCCATCATCGCCCACGTCGATCATGGCAAGACCACTCTGGTCGACCAACTCCTGCGCCAGGCAGGTACCTTCCGCGACAACCAGCAAATGGTCGAGCGCGTGATGGACTCGAACGACATTGAAAAGGAACGCGGGATCACCATCCTCGCGAAGAACTGTGCTGTCGAATACGACGGCACCCACATCAATATCGTCGATACCCCTGGGCACGCCGACTTCGGCGGTGAAGTGGAGCGCGTGCTGTCGATGGTCGACGGCGTGCTGCTGCTGGTTGACGCTGTCGAAGGCCCGATGCCCCAGACCCGTTTCGTCACGCGCAAGGCGCTGGCGCTGGGCCTGAAGCCGATCGTGGTGATCAACAAGGTCGACCGTCCGGGCGCGCGTCCGGAATGGGTGATCAACCAGACGTTCGACCTGTTCGACAAGCTGGGCGCCACCGACGAGCAGCTCGACTTCCCGGTGATCTACGCATCCGGCCTGAACGGCTATGCCGGCCTGACCGACGATGTGCGCGAAGGCGACATGAAGCCGCTGTTCGAGACCGTGCTGGCCAAGGTGCCGGTTCGTGACGACAACCCGGATGGCCCCCTGCAGCTGCAGATCATCTCGCTCGATTACAACAGCTATGTCGGCAAGATCGGTGTAGGCCGCATTTCGCGTGGCCGCGCCCGTTCGCTGCAAGACGTGGTGGTCAAGTTCGGCCCGGAAGGCAACCCTATCAAGGGTCGTATCAACCAGGTGCTGAAGTTCCAGGGCCTGGAGCGCGAAATCGTGGCGGAAGCCGAAGCCGGCGACATCGTGCTGATCAACGGCATCGAGGAACTGGGCATTGGCTGCACCGTGTGCGCACCGGACGCGCAAGACGCGCTGCCCATGCTGAAGGTGGACGAGCCCACGCTGACCATGAACTTCTGCGTCAACACGTCGCCGCTGGCCGGCCGTGAAGGCAAGTTCGTGACCAGCCGCCAGCTGCGTGAGCGCCTGGACCGCGAACTGAAGTCGAACGTGGCGCTGCGCGTGGCCGAGACCGGCGACGACACCATCTTCGAAGTGTCGGGCCGCGGCGAACTGCACCTGACCATCCTGCTGGAAAACATGCGCCGCGAAGGCTACGAGCTGGCCGTGTCGCGCCCGCGCGTGGTGTTCAAGGAAATCGACGGCGTCAAGCACGAGCCGTACGAACTGCTGACCGTGGACGTCGAAGACGGCCACCAGGGCAGCGTGATGGAAGAACTGGGCCGCCGCAAGGGCGAGCTGCTCGACATGGCATCGGACGGCAAGGGCCGCACCCGCCTCGAGTACCGCGTTCCGGCCCGTGGCCTGATCGGCTTCCAGGGCGAGTTCCTGACGCTGACGCGCGGCACCGGCCTGATCAGCCACATCTTCGACGACTACGCGCCCCTGCGCGAAGGCGGCCTGGGTGAGCGCCACAACGGCGTGCTGATTTCGCAGGATGACGGCGACGCCGTGGCCTACGCACTGTGGAAGCTGCAGGATCGCGGCCGCATGTTCGTCAAGCCGGGCGATGCGCTGTACGAAGGCATGATCATCGGCATCCATAGCCGCGACAACGACCTGGTTGTGAACCCGATCAAGGGCAAGCAGCTGACCAACGTGCGCGCCTCGGGTACCGACGAAGCCGTGCGCCTGGTCACGCCGATCCAGATGTCGCTGGAATACGCCGTGGAGTTCATCTCCGACGACGAACTGGTGGAAATCACGCCGAAGAGCATCCGCCTGCGCAAGCGTCACCTGAAGGAGCACGAGCGTAAGCGTGCTTCGCGCGAATCCGTGTAAGCGTTTTCGCCTCAGGCAACCTTGCCAACAAAAGACCGCGCCTTGTGCGCGGTTTTTTGTTGCCTGGTTCAGGGGCTGTCAGGCGTCCTGGCTGCGGTCCGCGCCAAACGCCGTGCCTGCCTGCCGCGCGTCCCCGTCGGCCATTTGGCGCGGGCTACGCCACTCGGGCGGTTTCCACAGGTGGCGCAGGTCGCGATGACGCCAGGCGTCCGCGAACATGTCGCGCCATTCATGGAAGGTGAGGGTGAGCGGGTTATGGCTAGCGATGCGGCGCGTAATGCCATATTCGGGTGGCGCCTCTTCGGGCACAAAGGAGCCGAACATGCGGTCCCACACGGTCAGCACACCCGCATAGTTGCGGTCGATGTACTGCGGGTTGCGCGCATGGTGCACGCGGTGGACCGAGGGCGTATTGACCAGCCATTCGAGCGTGCGCCAGCGCCCGCCCAATCGGGTATGCACGAAAAACTGGAAGGCCAGGTTCAGCCCCACCGCCAGGATCACCCAGTCGGGCGTAAAGCCGAGCAGCGCCAGTGGAATCCAGAACAGCCACATGCCCGAGAGCGGATACGTCAGGCTCTGGCGGAATGCCGTCGAGAAATTCATGCCCTCCGACGAATGATGGGTGACGTGCGAGGCCCACATCCAGCGCACCCGGTGGCTGGCGCGATGAAAGCAGTAATAAAGGAAATCCTGCAACAGCAGCAGGAGCAGAAACGACCAGACCGTCTGCGGCATCGCCTTCAGGCCATGCTGGTAGCTCCAGGTGTAGGCCGTGCGCACCATCAGCCACAGGAAGAACGCATCCGCCGCCTGGTGCATCAACGCCAGCGCGGCATTGGACGCGGTATCGCGCAGGCTGTAGATGGCGGGGTCACGGCGCGCCCAGTACCAGGCCTCCGCGCCGATGGTCAGCAGGAAGACCGGCGCGAATGCCAGCAGGATCAGGCCGGGATCGATTGTTGACGGTGTCATGCGCAAAGTGTTGCCCGATTCTGTCCGTTTTGTTTGGAGGCGATCCTCTATACGGTCGTGCGGCGTTGCCAAATGTGGACACCGGAGCATGCGGAAATGCTTGCTGCGCACATTTGCATTCCTGATTTTTTTGCACGACTGAATATCCGCGTGCACGGGGTCAAGGAGCAGTGAGGGGCGCCGTTATAGCAGGGCGGCCAAAAAAGAAGCCGCATCAGAGCTAAATCCAACGGGGAGCCATCATGTTTCGCAACACTACTATCGGTACAAGATTGTGGATTTTGACTATCGTCACCAATGCATTGCTGATGATTGTCGGTGCCGTAGGCTGGCTTGGCATGTCGCGCAGCAATGATGCCACGCGGCAGATCTACCAGCATCAGCTCTCCGCCGCGGTCAACCTGGCCGAGGCGCGTTCCAACCAGTTGCTTGTGCGGATCTTGCTCGACCAGGCCACCTTTGCCACCGATCCTGCCGACGCCCGCGCGCGCGCCGATACTGCCGAGGGGTTCGCGCGCCAGTCCGATACGGCCTGGAAGGCCTATCTGGCGCTGCCGCGTTCGGCGGAAGAAGAGCGCGCGGCCGCGGACGTAGCCGCCAAGCGCGAGGCGTTGTTCACGCAAGGCGTGTCGCCGATGATCGCCGCGCTCAAGCAAGGCGATCGCGAGGCAGTGATGCGTGCCGTGCTGGAGGCCATTCCCAAGCTCGATATTGCTTTCACGGCCGTCAATACCGAGTTGGGCAAGCTACAGCTGGCCGGTGCGCTGGAGGTCTATCACGGGTCGCAGGAACGCTACACCATGCTGCGCTCGCTTTCGATCGGCGTGCTGGTGTTGGGCTTGTGCTTCAGCACGGTGGTGGCCTGGCGCCTGCGTCGCTCCATCGTCGGACCGCTCGATACTGCCATCGTCCCGCTTCGAGCGCATCGCCGCCGGCGATCTCGGTGCGAAGGCGGATGGCACCGGCACGGGCGCCGGGTGGAGCGCAGCGAAACCGGCCGCATGCTTGCCATGCTCGGGCGCATGCAGGAGAGCCTGGCCGCGATGGTGAGCGACGTGCGCGGCGGCGCCGATTCCATTGCCGCTGCCAGCAAGCAGATTGCCAGCGGCAACAGCGACCTGTCGCAACGCACGGAGCAGCAGGCGGCGTCGCTCGAGGAGACGGCATCGAGCATGGAGGAGCTCACGGGCACGGTGCGCCAGAACGCGGACAGCGCGCGCGAGGCCAATGACCTGGCCAGCAACGCCACCGGCCTGGCCGAGCGTGGCAGCGACGCGGTGGCGCGCGTAGCCAGCACCATGCAGGCGATCGACGCCAGCGCCAACAAGATCGTCGACATCATCGACGTGATCGAGAAGATCGCATTCCAGACCAACATCCTCGCCCTCAATGCGGCGGTGGAAGCCGCGCGGGCCGGCGAGCACGGACGCGGCTTCGCGGTGGTTGCGGGCGATGTGCGCGATCTCTCGCAGCGCTGCGCAGGCGCGTCCAAGGAGATCCGCACGCTGATCGGCGACTCGGTGTCGCGCGTGCGCGCCGGCGGCGAGATGGTCGAGCAGGCGGGGCAGGTGATGCAGGAAATGGTGGGCGCGGTGCGCCGCGTGAGCGGCATCATGGGCGGCATCAGCTCGGCGTCCGATGAGCAATCGCGCGGCATCGAGCAGGTCAACCAGGCGGTGGCGCAGATGGACGGCATGACCCAGCAGAACGCCGCGCTGGTCGAGCAGGCCGCCGCGGCGGCGGCTTCGCTGGAGGACCAGGCGCAGCGGCTCACCGGGCTGATGTCGGCATTTCGGGTGGCCTGAAAACAGTGCCTCGAACGCCGCTCGGGGTGGGCGGCACGCAGCTTGGCTGGTGTAAAGTTGCGGGTTGCATTCGCGGAGAAAAGAGACATGACTGACTTGGTCACAAGCGAGATCCAGGGGGGCATCGGCTACCTGACGCTGAACCGGCCCCAGGCGCTCAACGCGCTGTCGCTCGAGATGATTCGCGCCATCACCACGGCGCTCAACGACTGGGCGGCGGCGCCCGAAGTGGTGGCGGTGGTCATCGCCGGCGCGGGCGGCAAGGCCTTTTGCGCCGGTGGCGACATCCGCTTCTTCCACAAGGCCGCGCTAGCCGGCGATCCGGCGCTCGACCAGTTCTTCGTCGAGGAATACGCGCTCAACCACCTGATCCATACCTACGCCAAGCCGTACATCGCGTTGATGGACGGCGTGGTGATGGGCGGTGGCATGGGTATCTCGCAAGGCGCGCGCCGCCGCCTGGTGACCGAGCGGACCAAGATGGCGATGCCGGAGACCAATATCGGCTTGTTCCCCGACGTGGGCGGCGGCTGGTTCCTGTCGCGCACGCCCGGCCGCCTGGGTGAATACCTGGGCCTGACAGGCGCCATGATCCATGCCGCCGATGCGCTGTACGCAGGCCTGGCGGATGCCTACCTGCCGGGCAACGCCATGGCGGAACTGGTGGCGGTGCTGCGCGCGCGTGAGTTTGCCGATGGCGATGCCGTGCTGGCTTGCATTGACGAGGCCACCGCGGCGCACCGTGCCGCCTGTCCGCCGGGCGAGAGCAACCTGGCCAGGCTGCAGGACGAAATCGACAGCCTGTTTGCTGGCGCCTCGGTGACCGGGATCGTGGCGGCGGTGAGCGATGCCGGCTCCGACTGGGCGGCGCAGACGGCCGCCATGCTGCGCGCGCGCTCGCCGCTGATGCTCAATGTCACGCTGGAGCAGATCCGCCGCGCGCGCACCATGGCGCTGAACGACGAACTGCGCATGGAGCTGGACATGATGTATTACGTGTTCCGCCACGGCGATGGCGTCGAAGGCATCCGCGCGCTGGCTGTCGACAAGGACCACGCACCGAAGTGGCAGCCCGCGCGCCTCGATGAGGTCACCCGCGAGCGCGTACGCGCGTTTTTCGACAGCCCCTGGGCGCACGGCGCGCATCCGCTGGCGGCGCTCTAGGCGGGCGGCTTGCGGTTCCTTTCACGCAAATGGATTAGAGTGACGCTTGGACCGGCCGCCGCGGCGCAGCAATGCGGTGCGCAACCGCCGGCTCCGACCACCCATAGACCCATGGTGCAGTGAACGAGAAAGGAATCGCGATGAGTACTCCCCGTGATGTAGCCGTACTGGTAGGCAGCTTGCGCAAGGACTCCTTCAACCGCAAGCTGGCACTCGCGCTGGCCGCGATGGCGCCGGCCGGGCTCAAGCTCGAAATCGTCGAAATCGGCCAGTTGCCGCTGTACAACCAGGACGACGACGCCAGCCCGCCCGCGCCATGGGTTGCCTTTCGCGACCGCATCCGGCGCGCCGACGCCGTGCTCTTCGTGACACCTGAATACAACCGCTCAGTCCCGGCTGCACTGAAGAACGCCATCGACGTTGGCTCGCGCCCCTACGGCCAGAGCGCCTGGGACGGCAAGCCCGGCGGCGTCATCAGCGCCTCGCCCGGCGCGGTCGGCGGCTTCGGCGCCAACCACCACCTGCGCCAGTCGCTGGTCTTCCTCAATATCCCCGTACTCCAGCAACCGGAAGCCTACATCAGCGGTGTCGACAAACTCTTCGACGACCACGGCGGCATCGCCAACGAATCCACCCGCGGCTTCCTGGCCAAATTCCTGGCCACCTACGCCACCTGGATCGAGCGCAACGCGCCTCGCTGAGGCAAGGCAGAAGAAAAGCTCGCCTCCCCGCTGGGGAGGTGAAACTGCCCGAACGCCGGCCAACAATCTCCCCCCAAAAACACTGACGCCCGTTGCCGACAGGGCAACGGGCGCGGAGGGCAGAATATCGCTGCCTTGCGCTTATGATTCGACTGACTTGCGCTTGATGTCCCCGGCCGGCCGCGCCTGCGTGCCTGCCAGCGGTTGGCCTGGAAAGCCCTCCGGATAGCTGATGACGCGCAAGGCTCCCCCGAGCTTGCGCGACGTCCATGCATGACCGGCGCGCGTTCTCGCGCCGCCTGTGATTGCCACCATGGCTTCTCTGTCGAGCTCCACGCTGTCCGGCAAATCCTTGATGACGATAACGGCCATGACTTCCTCCTGCAGGGTGGCGAAGGCCGGCGCGGCCGGTGTTCGCCGGGTGGGTGCGCGCGTTGCGGCAAGCCCAGCCAGATCAGTATAGGCCACGGGTTCTACCTCCGAAGCCGTGCCAACACGCACGCAACAGCCGTGGAAACCCCTGGGGTTTCCACGGAACGGGGCGCATGTCGCTCAGACCGCGGCGTGGGTAGCGGCCCACTGCGACGGGTTGACGTCGATGCTCAGCGGACCGAAGCCGGAGCCGATCACGCCGACGTTGTTGAGCGTGTTCACGTTGATGCTCTGCAGTTGGGCGATGTTCTGGTTGACGTTGACATTGACGTTGGCCACCGGGCCCAGTCCTTGCAGCCAGGAATTGCCGCCGCGTACCGCGGCCAGGGACTTGCTGTCGAGGTCTTGGTTCAGGGCGAGGTCGCGCACGATGATGGATGGCATGATGGTTCTCCTAGACTTCACTTGATCGCTGGAAATGGCAGGTACTGGCTGGCAGCGAAGGCGGCGGGGCCGCCTCTCGCCGGTGCCGGGACCATTCAATAGATGTTGTTGCTGGCGTTCTGGGTCGACTTCACGCGGGACTTGATGTCGTCGGCAAAGGCCGTGTTGTTGCCGTTCATGTTGACGACGTTCTGGGTCTGGCCGATCAGTTGCGAAGCGTTGAAGGTCGAGTCGATCTTGGTCAGGCTGAAGACGGGCATGAAGGGCACGAAGCCGCCGCGCACGGCGCGCATGGCGCGGGTGTCGAGTTCTTCGGTGACGGACAGGTCCTTGATGGCGAGGGTGGTAGTCATGGCAGTTCTCCTTGGGAGCGATTGGGACTTTGGTTCATTTGGGTTGAGCATCTGTGCTGCGCTCGGGAGGTACAAACGCATGGAGTGTGCCAAGGCGGGCCAGGTCCTCGCAGATCGCCCGCAAACGCAGGCGGGGCCTGGGGAAAAAGTTTCTTGAGCCGGAAAACAGGTGCCAGCGGCCTAGCTGCGGCGGCCTGGATCTGATGGGCACTGGCCAACACAACAACACCGTGTGTTCGCGCCTGCGCGACAGGCAACGGCTCTTGCGGTGCCATCGTGGCGCTTGCTTGGCTTGCCGGCGTTGATGCAATGCACGAGGGGTTTGCGATTGGCATGAGTGCGCACTAGTATCCATCGTGGGCAGGTACTCGCCGTAGACGGGCGAGTGGGCGCTCAATGCGCAACTTCGCGCAATCACGTCGCGGCTGCATCGATGCCTAGCATTCCAGACCTGATACGTACCTTCCAAAGCGGTGGTCTGTCGCACGACGAGCTTTTGGCCCGCATTGACAGCACCCTGGCCGTGGACCAGGCCAGCGCCACGCAGCTGGCGGACATGCTCAGCGAGGAGAACACCCGCTTCCCGCTGCCGCCTGGCGTCTACGAAGAGGTGCTGAGGCGCATCGAGCGCCGCGGGACAACCCAGTTCGAGGATGGCGGCGAGGCAACCCGTGTGCAGACCGGGCACGCAGGCATCGCGTCATCGCCCGCTACAGCGCCGGCGCCGGCGCCGTCGCCGTCGCCCGACCAGGCCATTGCCGGGGCGGAGCAGACCAAGGGGGTGGGCGACACTTTGAACGGGCGCTTTGTGCTGGAAGAATGCCTGGGCGTGGGCGGCATGGGAACGGTCTACAAGGCGCTCGACCTGCGCAAGCTTGAGGCCTCCGACCGCAAGCCCTACATCGCCATCAAGGTCCTCAATGTGCAGTTCCGCGGTCATCCGAAATCGCTGATCGCGCTGCAGCGCGAGGCGCGCAAGGCGCAGACGCTGGCGCACCGCAATATCGTGACGGTCTATGACTTCGATCGCGACGGCTCGGTGGTCTACCTGACCATGGAGTACCTGTCAGGCAAGTCGCTGAATCGCGTCTTGCGCGCGCCGGATTTTGCCGGCATGCCTTACGCCAAGGCGCTGCCGATCATCACCGGCATGGGCCGGGCCTTGTCCTATGCGCACGAGCGTGGCTTCGTCCACTGCGACTTCAAGCCCGCCAATGTGTTTCTCACCGATAGTGGTGAAGTGAAGGTGATCGATTTCGGCATCGCGCGCGTCTTCCAGCAACCGGCGGACGACGCGGACCCGACCGTATTCGATCCGGGCACGCTTGGCGGCATGACCCCCGCCTATGCCAGCCCTGAGATGTTCGAGCATCGTGAGCCGGATCCGCGCGATGATATCTACGCATTGGCCTGCGTGACCTATGAACTGCTGACTGGCAGGCACCCCTATGAGCGGCTGTCGGCCAACCAGGCGCGCGGCGCGGGCCTCAAGCCACAGCGCCCGAAGGTGCTCGGCCGCGGGCAGTGGCGTGCGTTGCGTGCGGCGCTGTCCTTCGATCGCGCGACGCGCACGCCGACCGTGGCGCGCTTCCTGGCCGAGATGGGCACCGAGCGCCGCGGTGGCATGCCAATGGCCAAGCTGGGCGCTGCGTCCGTGGCTGGCTTGCTGGTAGCCGGCGGGTTGGGCTATTACGTGTGGCGCTCGCGCGGGGCACCGGAAAGCCAGCAGCCTGCGGCGCAGTCCGCCGCAAGCGCGCTCGGCACCGCAGCCTCGGGGGATGCGGTGCCGCCATCCGCTGCGCCCGGCTTGCCGCCGCAGACGCAACCGGGCCAGGAGGCCAGGGCCGAGCGCCCGCTTTCCATGCAGGCCGTGGCGCCGGTGCTGGCGCATGCTCCTTGCTCTTTGCTGTCTGCCACCGGGCAGGACCATGCACTGCAGGTGCGCGGCTACGTGGCGGAGCGCTTCGGCATCAAGCGGCTGAAAGACGAGTTGAACTCGGTGCCTGGCGTGCAGACGCTGAACCTGGAGGTGCAGCCTCGCTGTTCGACGCGCTGCGCCCCGAGGCGGAGTCCAGGCAGGACTACCTGCGCGCGCTCGACAGGCAACTGGGACCGATGGCGGCCAGGCACGGTGAAAGCCACATCGGCGCCGACCTGGTGCAGATATCCACCAAGGCGCGTTAGCAAGCCGGCACTGGCAGCAGCTACTTCAGGTCCCGCACGACGCGAAAGCCGTTTTGCGACTGGCGCACGCTCGCGCTGTACTTGAAGCGGGTGGAGGAGAGCATGTAGCTCGCACCTTCATGCCATGAGCCGCCACGGATAACGCGTACGCTGCAGCCGGGCTCGTCCCAGGCGTGCCCGTCGGCAGGTGCGTTCTTGTAGGAGATGTGCCAGCAGTCGGCGACCCATTCCCACACGCTGCCGTTCATGTCGTGGAGGCCGTAGCCATTGGCAGCAAAGGAGCCAACGTTGGCGGGCGCGTCGGCATTCCATGGTTCGCCGCAGTCCTTGCAGTTGGCCGTGCCCTTGCGCATCTGGTCGCCCCACCAGTAAAGCGTTGAGGTGCCGCCCGGGCGGCGTACTCCCACTCGGCTTCGGTCGGCAGGCGGTAGTGCTTGCCGCTGACCTTGCTCAGCCAGGCGACGTACTGCTGGGCATCGTCCCAACTCACATCGCGCACGGGCGCGTTCCGGCTCGCATTGGCGACAGTGGCGATGCGCTGGCACGCGCCGGCGTCGGCGCAGGCGCCCCATTGTTCCACCGTGACTTCGAACTTGCCGATGGCGAAAGGCTGGCCGATGGTGACGTGATGCGGCGGCTTCTCGGTCGGGTCGCCGCCGTTGCTGCCCATGGTGAAGCTGCCTGCCGGCAGGCTGTGCAGCACGGGACAGGCCGGGCAGTCCTTGACCTCGCCCGGCTTGATGTCGACTATCACGGTGCCGGAAGCGGCTGCGCGTTGCGCGGCGGGGGCGGGGGAACTAGCGGGTGGGGCGGATGCAGTGGTTGCAGCGGGCGCCAGCGCGGCAGGCGGCGTTTGTACCTTGCCGGACTGCGCGCGTGTCGGCGGCGGCGTGACGGTGCCTTGCGCGGCGGCCTGCCCGGATGAGGCACCTGCCGCGCGAGCACGCTCGGCAGGCGTGCCCGCCTGCGGCCCGGCCGCGCGCAGCCGTTCGATCCTGGCGCGCGCCAGCGGCGCGAAGCGGCCGTTCGGATAGGCCTTCAGGTAGGCCTCGTAGTCGCTCGCGAAATTACTGTTCTTGATGGAGTCCCAGAAGCTGAGTTCGTACTGCTCGTCGCTGTCCTTGGGAAGAATGCCGCGATGCTGGGCAAGGACCAGCACATCGGCCTTCCTGTGAGCGGGAGCAAAGGCCGCGTCGCCGCCGGTGGACGCGGCGTGAGCCGCAAGCCGGAGCGGGGCGGATAGCGACGACGACATCCATGGTTGCTGCTGCCGCCCGGTTTGCTGGCTCACGATTTCGCCAGCCTGGCGTATGGCGGCTTCGGCATCGAGGCCGGGCACACGCATCGTGCGCAGCAGGGCGGCGGTGAACGCGCCGTGCCGCGCGCCCTCGGTAGCCACGAGGCCGGGGGCCGTCGCATAGGCAACTAGCGTGTTGGCGGGGGCGGCGGGTGGTTGGACGGCGCTGCCGCGATAGGGATTGTCCAGGCAGCTATCGAGGATCACCAAGTTATGCATGTCCGGCCGCGGCGCCGACATGCTGGCCAGCACGGCGCCAAGCTCGGTGCCCGCCGTGAGCAGCCGGGCCGGCGTACGGCCGCCGGCGTCGACGGGCATCATCGCCGGGCTGTCCGCGACTTCGATGCCGTGTCCGGCGAAGTAGAACAAGCCGATGCCGCCAGCCGCCTGCAGCCGCTGCTGGAATTCGGCAAGCGCGCGTGCCATGCCTTGCTGGTCCAGGTTCTCGCGGAGCATGACGTCAAAACCGAGCGCGGCCAATGTGCTGCGCATTGCCCGGGCGTCATCGGCGGCGTTGGGCAGCGGCTCGTCCGCGTAGGCGGCATTGCCAATGACGAGGGCAAGGCGCCTGGCCGGCGCGCTCGTGGGGGCGGGGGCCGCGTGTTTTGCTTCGGGGGTGAGGGTTGGCGTGTCGATGCCGGCTGCGGCGCGCACGGCCGCAGCCAACCCGAGCAGGCACACGACAAGGAGTTTTCGCCACATATTCAGGCCTTGTTCGTACGGCGCCGAGGTGTATCGGCGGTCCACGTGCCAACGGCATCACGCGGCACGCGGGAGCGTTGATGCCCGGCCATCACCTGGCCGGCCCGCCTTGTCCTTTGCGCCGACGTGATGCAACGCGGGCGGCACTGGGCTGGCTCAATCAACCATAGCACAGCGATTGTGAATCCGGAGGTGCTTCGCAACACGGGGTGGCGCAGCAAGCTCACATCCGTGCCCCGCCGGCGCGGCGCAGGGTATCGCCAAGTATCTTTTTGCAGTTTTCAGTTTTCCGTTCTAAGCTGAATGACGAAATCGGATGACGAAATGCAGCGCGCCGGGCCGAAAGCCAAGCACCAACAGCAAGATTGCACCGCGTTTCGAGATAAGTTGTTCGGGAGGGTTATCGTATGCACAGGCGAACCGTGCTCGGCACATTGGCAGCGTCGCTGCTGGCTCCGTTGCCCTCGATCTCGTTGTCCACGACATCCCCACCCAATGCCGAGGTCTACATCATCTGGCCACCCGACGGCGCCGTGATCGACGGCGGCAAATTCTGGGTGCGCATGGGCCTGCGCAACATGGGGATCGCTCCCAAGGGCGTCGACATGGCCAACGTTGGCCACCATCACCTGTTGATCGACACCGACCTGCCGCCGATGGACAAGGAGATTCCGAACGACCGGAACCACGTGCACTTCGGCGCTGGCGAGACCGAGGCGCGGATCGAGTTGCCACCGGGCAAGCACACCTTGCAGTTGCTGCTCGGCGACAAGGATCACAAGCCCCACGACCCGCCGATCTACTCCAAGAAGATCACCATCACCGTTCGATAAGGCCCCGGGCCGCCGGGCCGGCGGCACGATACGGGAGACAGTCCATGCGTAAGCTCATTTCGGCTGCTGCGCTCGCCGCCAGCCTGCTTCTGATTGGTGGCACGCCGATCGGTGCAATCGCGGACGCGACGCCCGCGCCCCCCCATGCCTACC
>NZ_AHJE01000142.1 GCF_000243095.1 Cupriavidus basilensis OR16
CCGCCTTCGTGGGTTTCGTGCAGGTGCCGGCGGATGTACATGCCAACCGGCGCAATCAGCAGGCCCAGCATGAACGGCAGGCGCCAGCCCCACTCAAGCATGGCGTCGGGGCTGAGCAGGGCCGACACCGCGGCACCCGTCAGCGCCCCCAGCAGCGCGGCACCGCCTTGCGTGGCGGCTTGCCAGCTGACCAGGAAACAACGGTTGCGCTTGCTGGCGCTCTCCAGCAGCAGTGCCGATGCGGCGCCGATTTCCCCGCCAGCCGACAAGCCTTGCAGCAGCCGGCCGATCACCACCAGCACGGTGGCGGCCACGCCTATGCTGGCATGGGTGGGCGTGAAGGCGATCAGCGCGGTGCCCGCCGTCATCAGCACGATGGTGAGCGTGAGCGCCGCCTTGCGGCCACGCTGGTCGGCCAGGTTGCCGATCAGCACAGCGCCCAGGGGGCGCATCACGAAGCCGGCACCAAAGGTGGCGAAAGACAGCAGTAGCGATGCCAACGGGCTGCTGGACGGAAAGAACAACTTGCCGATGGTGGCGGCAAAGAAGCTGTAAACCGTGAAGTCGTACATTTCCAGCCCGTTGCCGATGGCGGCCGCGACGATGGCGCGGCGCGAGTGCGGGCGGGCGGTAGTGGTGGGCACGGCGCCGGCCGGATGGCCTGGCGCGGTGTGGGCGATGGTCATGCTGTCCTCCTCGGGTGGGGTAGATGGGCAGCGGGTGCGGCGTGGCCCCGTTACTCTCGATGTGGGGGCATGGTAGGGGCCGCGCGCGGGATAAGCACTTCGCTTTTTTTCATGGGTATGAGCATTGGGAATCAAGGCCCGGCCGCCGATTAGGCGCGCGGCGTCAGGCAATGCGTTTGCCTTCATTGCCCTTCGATGTGAGTGTTGCCCGTAACTAATTGATTGTTATGGGTTTTACTCAGGGATGGGGTGCCGTCATGCCACGCCAGCGCAGTGCTGGGGTATTGCCTGGCTCGCATGCGCGTTGCCGGCGCATGCGGGGCGCTCACGGGGCGGCGGGGTTGCCCGGTGGCGGATATTGGCCCGCAAGCGCTTGCAGCACGGCGTCGTGCAGGCGCGCTGCCGCCCACGTCAGCACATGCCGGTCGCGCGTGACCAGGGAGACGATGCGGTCGGGCACCGGCTCGGCGACCTCGATGAAGTCCATTCTCTCGGTAATGTACTTGCTGCCAAGCGACTCGCTGGACAGCAGGATCAGGGTGTCCACCTGCCAGCTCCAGCACCCGCAGCCGGGCGTTGGGAAACTCGCGGCGGAACGTGCTCAGGCAAGCCGCCATCGGCCGCATCAGCGCAGTGACCGGCGTCACGCCCACGGTGATTTCGCTTTGCACCGTGCCTTTCATGTCTTCCATGTCTTCGCGCGCGCGCCGCACATTCTCGCTGATCAGCCGCGCGTGCGAGACCAGCCGCTGCCCGTAGGGCGTGAGCTGCACGCCTTTGCTCGAGCGCACGAACAAGGTGGCGCCGACGCTGCTCTCCAGCTCCTTGATGGCCTTGCTCAGCGCGGGCTGGGTCAGGTGAAGGATGCGCGAGGCTTCCTGGATGCTGCCGGTTTCGGCGACGGCGGCCAGGGCGCGCAGCTGGTTGAGCTTCATGAGGGGGCCTGCTGGATCGTGGGCGGACATGTTAATGGCAAAGCGCGCGGCGCGGAAGGAAGGGCGCCTGGCGTCGGCATTTGCGCGTGATGTGGCCTTGATGTGGTCTTGAAGTGGCCTTGAAGGTGGTCTTGAAGTGGCCTTGAAGTGGCCTTGAAGTGGTCTTGAAGTGGCCTTGAAGTGGCCCCGATGTGGCTTTCAGCGGGGCGCCGGAACCATTGGCATGTTCCTTGCGCGGGGAACTGCATCCGGCTTGCGCTAGAATGGGAAGTCTAGCCACTGTAAGCAATCATGATGCGCCGCCATCCCGGCGTGCGCGATTCATCTTGCGTTAGCGTGTGAGCACCGATATTGTGCATCGGTGCACCGCCGACGAAGCTGCGCCGCAGTAGCCATCTTTCTCTCGCAGCGCTTCGTCTGCCTTATTCTCAATATCCCATGCAGCTTGACGACACCAACCCGCAAAATTCCTTCCTGAACACCACGCGCAAAGAGCGCAAGCGTGTGCAGGTGTACTTGGTCAGCGGCATCCGGCTCGTCGGCTCCATCGAGTCCTTCGACGCGTTTGTTGTGATGCTGAGCACGCCCGGCGGCATGCAGACCATCTATAAGCGCGCCATTTCGACCATTCAGCTGGATACCGGCACGCGTCCGCCGGGCGGTGGCGGTGGCGCGCGTCCGCCCGGCGCAGGCCCGCGGACGCCGGGCTCGGGCCCCCGTCCGCCGCGTGTGTCTTCGGAAGGCAACGCCCAGGCACCCCTGGTGGTGACGCGCAAGCGCCGCGCCATGGCGCCTGGCGGCTCCGACGAGTAAGGCTGGCCGCCTCGCGGGGCGGCGCGGACTCCTACGTTCCGCCCGTGCCGGTCGTGCCCGGCCAGGAGGCCGGGGTCTTGCAAAAAGCGGTGAGGCCGCTTCGCGTCAGTTGCCGATGCCGAGCAACTCGACTTCGAAGTTCAGCGTGGCGTTCGGCGGGATCGTGCCGGGCACGCCGCGCGCGCCATAGGCAGTCGGGCCCGGGCACACCAGCTTGGCCTTGCCACCGACCTGCATCTTCTGCACACCTTCCGTCCAGCAAGGGATGACGCGGTTCAGCGGGAACGAGATCGGCTGGCCGCGCTTGTAGGAACTATCAAACTCGGTGCCGTCGGTGAGCGTGCCGCGGTAGTGCACCTTGACCACGTCGGAGGCCTTCGGCGTGGCGCCGGTGCCCTTGACTATGGTCTGGATCGACATGCCGGACGGCAGGGTTTCCGCGGCCGGGGCGGCAGCGTGGGCGATGGATGCCATGCCCAGGGCGGCAAGTAGCAGTGCAATCTTCTTCATGTGTCAGCTGGCAGAGTGGAGGGAGAAAGTTGGCCGGTCGCGCCGGCCTGAAAACCTGCATCTTAAACCGGGAATGGGATCCATCCTGGTTTGCCCGGCGCTACCGGCGCCAGACCCCTCCACGCAGCAGGGATTCCGCCATGGCCAGGCCCTCCCGGGCAGGCGCCGGCTGGCCCGGGTGAGGGAGCCCTCGCCGCTGTTGGCAAGCACCACGGTCTGGCGCAGCGCGCGCGCACCGAAGGGCGCGGCGCTGAACCAGCCGCGCAATATCCGGGGCCACGCTTGACCGACGATACAGAGTATTCCTATCCGAGTGAATCAGCGTTTTAGAACGGCTGGAAATGGCATTCGACCGGGTTTTAAAGATACTTAAAATTACGGATGTAGATTCAGAAATTTCCGGATCAATGGTGGCGCGGTTTGGTCTAGTGTATCCATTCCCTTTGCGCGTATTCCTGCAAAGGGTGTCGGGAGGCCGCGCGCCCTTGCGCAACGCTCCCCATGCCGAAGCAATGGATTCACCAGAGTCCGCCGCCGGCGTGCCGCCAGGAGATGGCGCGTGGCGCGGGTCGCACCAAGGAGGAGCTCCGAGATGAACTACCTTACCCCCGAACAGATCCTGGACGCGCAGAAAGAGAGTCTTGACACGCTGGCGGGCCTGACAAGCACAGCCCTTGAGGGTTTTGAAAGGCTGGTGGACCTGAATCTCCAGACCATGAAGGCGGCGCTGGCAGAGTCCGGCGAGGGTGTACACAAGGCGTTGGTCCGCGGGGGGAAACCTGGCGAGGCCATGCCCTGGCAGCACGACTGGTTCATGCCGCTGTCGGACCAGGCGCTCGCCTACCGCCGCCAGTTCCAGGTGATCGCATCGACGACGCGAGCCGATTTCGACAAGGCTGCCGAGGCGCACCATGAGGTCAGCAAGCGCGTGGTGCTGAGCCTGATGGAGAACCTGGCCGGTGCAGCGCCGGTGGGGGCCGGTGCGGCGACGGCCGCCTGGCCATCGGCCATCCGGGCATCCCTGGTCCTGTATGAGAACTGGCATGCGACCGCAAAGCAGGCGCTGCAGGTGGCTCAGGCCAGTTTCGACACCGCCGCCGGCGCGGCCGCCACGCCTGCCAAGCCACTCAACGGCAAGGCGGGCAGGCAGTAAGCTGCCACGTGCTCCGCCGTTCCCGCTCCCGCGCAGCGGCGGAGCACGTGGCTGGCATCCGCGTCGGCGCGGGGCAAAGCGTCAGGGCATCAAGGCATCAAGGCATGACAGGCGGATGGTATGGCAGCGTCGAAGCAAAGGCCCACAGCATGAACAGCACAAGCGGCGCGTGGACCAGCAACTGGGTGAAAGTAAACCCGACCACGTCCTTGGCCCGGATCCCCAGCACACCCAGCAGCGGCAGCATCCAGAACGGGTTGATCAGGTTGGGCAGCGCCTCCGCGGCGTTGTACACCTGCACAGCCCAGCCCAGGTGGACTTGCAGCTCATTGGCCGCCTGCATCACGTAGGGCGCTTCGATGACCCATTTACCGCCGCCCGACGGCACGAAGAAGCCCAGCACCGCGGAATATACGCCCATCACCGCAGAGAACGATTCCCTGGTGGCAACCGAGACGAAAGCCGATGCCAGGTGGTGCGACAGCGTCGTGCCATCCATGCTGGCCGCCTTGGTGAGGATGAACGCGATGCCGCCGTACAGCGGAAACTGGATCAGCACGCCAGCAAGGCACGGACTTGGCCACGGCGCGCAGGAAGCGCTTGGGACGCCAGTTCAGCAGCATTCCGAGCATCAGGAACAGGAAGTTGTAGGTGTTGAGGTTGGAGATCGCGAGGATCGGGTCCTTGGTGGTGAACTCATGTACCAGCCAACCGGCGCCGAGGGCCACGATCAGCAGGGTCAGCAAGGGGCTGTATTCCAGCCATTCGCCAGGACGCGTAGGGCGGCCAATGCCATCGCCGGCATCGTCGATATCCACGCCCATGTCCTGCGCGGTGCGCGCGCGCTCGCCCGCCGGCGCTGAAAAATAAGCTACCAGCAAGGAGGCGACGATCAGCACGGCCGTCATCGCCATCGATTGCCACAGGAAGATGGTCTGCGAAAACGGAATAACGCCGGTGATATCCAGCAGCGACTTGGGCAGGCTGGCGGGATTGGCCTGCAACTGCGCCGCGGACGAACTCAAGCCCAGTGCCCAGGTGGCACCCATCCCCAGGTAGGCGGCGGCGCTGGCCGCGCGATAGTCCACGCGCAGCCCGGTGCGCCGTGCAATGGCCCGCACCAGCAGCCCGCCGAAGATCAGGCTGATGGCCCAGTTGAGCAGGGAGGTCAGCAGGCTGACCAGCGCGACAAAGGCGATGGCGCCGCGCGCCGTGCGCGGCAGGGCGGCTAGCCGCTCGATCAGCAGGGAAGCCGGAGGCGAGGCCGCCACGACATAGCCCGAGATCGCCACCACCGCCATCTGCATGGTGAACGGGATCAGGCTCCAGAAGCCGTCGCCAAATGCGCGGGCCACGCCTTGCGTGGACGCGCCCACGGCCATCGCGCCAAGCGCCACGACGATCACCGCGATGGCGGCGAAGATATACGAATCGGGGAACCAGCGCTCGGACCAGTCTGTGACCTTGACGGCCAGGCGCTCCAGTCCGCCGCGGCCCGGGTGGTCCGCGTGGTCCGTTGTGTCCAGGGATAGGGGGGTGCTTTTCATGCTTGTCTCCTTACATTACCTTGGCTTTTTGCGCGCAGCGTGGTGCGCGGCGAGCCTTCGAATCCTTCATAAGCCATGACGGCGGCCGCGAGGTCTTCCAGCGCGGTGCCGACAGCCTTGAAGACGGTGGTTTCCGTTTCATCGGTGCGGCCGGGATGGCGCTGCTGGCACAGGTCCGCGAGCGTGGCCCGGATGTCGGCGGCCTTGAGCACGCCAGCTTCGATCGGGTGGAGCAGGTCGCCGGCCTTGAGCACGGCTTCGCTGGTATCGACGAAGACGGAGGTTGCCTCGAAGCAGCCGTCGTCGGCCTCGCGCATGGCCGGCGTGAAGCCGCCGATCAGGTCCAGGTGGGTGCCGGGCCTGAGCCACGCGCGATGCACGAGCGGCGAGGTGGAGAGCGTGGCCGAGGTCACGATGTCCGCGTCTTCGCAGGCGGCAGCGATCGTCGGGACAAAGCGCGCGTCGAAACCGTCCGCCTGCAGTCTTGTCGCCAGCGCTTCGCCATGGCTTGCGTGGATATCCCAGACGGCTACGCGCCGGATCGGCCTGACGGCGCGATAGGCATGGGGCAGCAGGCTGGCGACGCGACCCGCGCCGAGCACCAGCATCGACGAAGCATCATCGCGGCTCAGGTAAGAGGCTGCCAGCGCCGACGCAGCGGCGGTGCGCCTGGATGTGATCTCGTTGCCATCGATCATCGCCAGCGGCTTGCCGGTGCACGCATCGTGCAGCAGGTAGGTCGAGTAAAGGCCCGGCAGCCCGGACAATGTATTGCCGGGGTAGATGGTCACGGTCTTCACGCCGAGATAGGCGCCTGCCTGCCAGGAGGGCATCAGCAGCATCGTCCCCGGTGCCGCGCCATGCGTGTCGATGACATGGCTGTGGCGCTGCGGGACCTCACAACCGCGGATAAATGCGTCGTGCAGGGCGGGCACGAGTTTGGCGAACGGCAGCAGCGCGCGGGTGGTGTCGGCGTCGAGTATCAACATATTGGCTTGGGTGGGGTTGGAAGAAGGGCGGCGGCGGGCGCGATCACGCGTTCAGCACGATGTCGCTGGCTGGCACGGCCTGGCACGCCAGGCACATGCCGGCATCCTCGGGTTCCTCGCCATGCAGGTGCCGGATGCGGCCCGATACGACGGAAACCGCGCAGCTCTCGCACTGGCCGACCCGGCAGCCGCTGGGCAGTGCCAGGCCGAGCTTTTCAGCGAAGCCCAGCAGGGGGCCGTCCGCCGAACGCCAGGTGCTGGTGGTTCCGGTTTTGGCGAAAACCACATTGAACTGCTGGTCGGGCCCGGCCGCTGCGCGCTCGGGCGAGCGGAACACTTCGCGGAAGATGTCGGCGCGCGGCACGCCACGGTCAGCGAGCGCATTGGCGAAGGCGGTCATCATCGGCGCGGGGCCGCACATGTAGACGAGCGGGCGCTGGCCGAGCAGCCCGGCCGGGACATGCTCGGCGCTGACGCGTCCGGCCACGTCGTAGTCGACGCCGGGCACGTCGCCTTGCGCGGGACGGTCGTAGAAGTTGACGACTTCCAGCGTCGGCAGGGTGTGCCGGCGAATACGAGCGCACGATCTCTTCGCCAGCGGGCGGCACGGTGAGCTTGATGGTCACATGCTGGCCCGGCAGGAAGTCCGGCAAGCCGCCGCCATCCAGGGGCTCCAGGCATACCGACGTGACCTCGCGTGCTTCCTTCACCAGGCTCGCGACGCGAAAGGCGCGATAGCCGTCCCACCGGCGGCGCGTCACATCGAAAGCAGGATCGCGCTCGACGTTGCAGCGGTAGGCGCGCAGCGGCACGGAGCCGCTGACCGGATCGATGCTGTCCGCGGCGATCAAGCCGTTGTAGTTGCTGTGGTTCTCGCCAGTGACGCCCAGCGCGGTCTGCGCAAGCGCATCGCAGCGCTGCCACCAGCCAAACTCGCCGACCACCACGCGGGGATGCAGGCCGTCCCGGACCTTGGCGGTAAACCTCGCGCTGCCGATGGCCGTGGTGACCCGGATCGCGTCGCCGCTGGCAATCCCGCGCGCGGCTGCCAGCGCGGCCGGGATTTCCGCTTCAGGTTGCAGCGCGCGGCGCCGCAGCGAGGGCAGGCCGCGATGCTGGCTGTGGCAGTAGTAGCCGCTCTTGGCCGACGTCAGGACGAAAGGATAGGCGCCGCGGGCAATGTCGTCTGCTTCTTCAGGGCACTGCCCGGCGCGTGGCAGTGGCGGATAGCCGTGGCGCAGGAGCAGTTCGGAGTACAACTCCACCAGCCCCGTTTGCGTATTGAAGGCGCGCTCGCGCGGCCGGCCCGCATACTTGCGCTCCACGTCGGCAACGGGCACGCGGACGCCCCCCGGCTGCTCGCGCAACCTGTCCACCGTCAACCCCGAAGGGGCGAGCATGTGATTCCATCCCGCCTCCAGGCTGCCGCCGAAGAACGCCTGCGCCATGCCCAGCCTGACGGCGAGATCGAACACGATGTCGTTGTCCGAGCGCGATTCCCCGCGCGGCGACACCATGCGCTGGCGCAACTGCACCAGTTGCTCGGCTTCGGCGGAGATCTCGAAGCCGATGCGCAGTCCCTCGCGCTCCCACGGCGTGTTGACCGGCAGCAGGATATCGGCATAGCGGGAACTGGGCGTTTCGAACAAATCGCAATGGACATAGAAGTCCAGGCTGCGCAGGGCGCGCTCGCCGTCTTCCACATCGGCTTGCGAGAGCAGGGGGATTAGTGCCGAATGCCATCAGGGTGCGCACGGCGTAGGGCTGCGCGTGCAGGATCGCCCGGTAAAGGTCGCGCGCGGTGACCCATCCCTGCGCGGGCGGCCCGAGCGGCCTCGCGTCATAGCCCAGCGCCTTGCTCTTTTGCGCGGGCGGCAGCAGGTCGAAGCTGCTGACCGGGTTGTACGGGGGTTTTTGAAAGACCCGGTTGCCGCCGCCTTGTCGAAGCTGCCGGTCAAGGCGTAGAGGCAGGCGATTGCCCGGTCCGTCTGGGTTGCGTTGTCATGCTGGCCAACGCCGGACCAGGCGTGATAGGCCACGCGCCTGGCCGAGCCGAACAGGCTTGCTGCGTGGCGGATATCGGCCTGCGCCACCCAGGTGAGCTGCGCGGCCACGTCCGCGGGGTAGCGGGCGCATTCGCCGGCATACAGGTCGAAGGCGGGCCGGCAGGCGAGCGTGGCCGTGGTGTGGCCCACTTCGAACGTGCCTCTTAGCGCGACATGCTCGAAATCCCGCCCGGCCAGCGCCGATGACGGCCGCGCTTGTCCGGCATGGGCGTCCCAGACCAGGTAAGCATCGCCATCGGCCAGCCCCAGGTCGCGGCCCCGCAGGAAGCGCCCGTTGTCGCTTCGCACCAGCAAGGGGCCATTGGTCCATTGCCGCACGAAGTCCAGGTCGAACGCATTGGCTTCGATCAGCAGGTTGGCAATCGCCATGGCGAGCGCGGCGTCCGTGCCCGGCCGCACGCGTAGCCATTGCTCCGCCTGGCCAGCCAGCGCTGTCTCCCTGGGGTCTACCACCAGCAGCTTAGCGCCGGCGGCCCTGCCGGCGCCAATCGCTTCGGCCTGCGACAGCCAGGTGTTGGTCGGGTTATGGCCCCACAACACGATGAGTTCAGCGTTGCGGTAATCCGCGGTCGGCATGCCGCAGCCGAAGGTGAAGGCGTGCGCGTAATCCTTGTGCCAGTTGCAGATTTCCGTAGCGTAGCAGGTGTTGGGGCTGCCAAAGAGCCGGATAAGCCGCTCGATCCAGTCGATGCTGTCGGACAGCGGCGTGCCGCTCGGCGTGGTGACCGCAAAGGCGACCGATTCGGCGCCGCCCTCGCGCCTGGCCTGGAGCATGCGTTGCGCAACCTCGGCCAGGGCCGCCTCCCAGCTAATGCGCTGCCAGCCGGGATCCGCATCGGTCTTGGGCGTGGTCCGCCGCATCGGATACAGGACGCGGTCGGCGCTATGGACCAGTTCTGGCGCGGATTTTCCCTTCATGCACATCGCCTTGCCCGTGGGATGCGAGGTGTCCGGGCGCACTGCGACCAGAGCATCGTTCGCTACCAGGTTCACCGTGCCGCACCGGGAGCGGCACAACGTGCAGTAGCCGTGCTTGTCTTCCTGAATCATGGTTGTCACCGCATCTTGTCTCCTGACCAGATGCTAGCTAGCATGGGGAAGTATTTCTAATTCATAATATTGACATAGCAATATCGGAAAAATCGATGCTACCCACTTTGAAGCAGCTGCAGCATTTCGTGGCCATCGCCGAGACCGGGCAGGTATCGCGTGCGGCGCTTCGTTGCCACGTATCACAGTCATCCATGACGGCCTCCCTGAAGAGCCTGGAGGACGCGGTCGGCGTGCAGTTGTTCACCCGGCACGCCAGTGGCGTGCGCCTTACGGAGGCCGGTACGCGTTTCCTGCGGCATGCGCAGCAGATCGAGGACTCCGTGCTGGATGCGGTGGAAGCTGTCAGCGTGGCACCGGTAGACATCGCGGGCACGGTGCGCATGGGCGTGACCGAAACCATCACGGCCTATGTGTTGCCCGGGTTGCTGGAATCCATCGAGAGAAAATTTCCAAGGCTCCGGCTTGAGGTGCTGGAGCGGGAACGGCATGACATCGAGCGGGGCATCCTGCGTGGCGAGATCGATATTGCCCTGCTGCTGGTTTCGAACCTGCCCGGGCTCGACCATGTCACCTGCGAAACGCTGCTGCGCTCGCCAAGGCAGCTATGGGGCCATCCCGAGCATCCGCTGATGATGGCGGACCGTATCGGGCTGGCGGACGTGGCGCGGCACGACTACATCCTGCTCGACATGGATGAGCATATCGCCACGGTCGGCAAATACTGGGGGCAATATGGACTGGCGCCCCAGATCCGCTACCAGAGTTGCTCGATCGAGGCGGTCCGCAGCCTGGTGGCGGCCGGGCGTGGCATCGCCATCCTGTCAGACCTGGTTTACCGGCCGTGGTCGCTGGAGGGGCAGCGCATCGTGCGGCGCGGGATTGCCGACAAGGTGCCGTCGATGGACGTGGGGCTGGTATGGAAGCGCGAGCCCGCCACCCCGGGCAACGTGCTGGCGCTGGCGGACTACCTGCGCAGTGCGCTCAAGGGCAGGGAGAAGGCGCGCATGTGAGGCGGTTGCCCCATGGCAGGATCAGCGGCCGGCGCCAGATTCCCGAAGCCGCAAGGGCGGGGCCGGTTTGCCGGCCATTGCCGGCTTCCGGCCTTTGCGGAATATCCGCTGGAGTTCCTTCTCAGCAATGATCCCTTCGCTGCACAGGGGGCACTTGAGCACGGTCAGGAGGAAAGACGAACCCAGTTCGGGCGCATCGATCTCGAGCGTTGCCACTGACAAGTCGGATTTCCTGCAACTTGGACATAGCATGATGGGAGCGGGGAAGGTGGCAGATCAGGGAGCACGAGCGAAGCATCGCTTGCGCTCGCCCGGTTCTTGCTGGCGCGGCGGGCAACGGGTATCGCCATAGGAGCAGAATACGCAGCAGTCCCCGGCCTTGGGTTTCAGCACGGCGTTGCAGTCGCCGCACGTGTAGAACCACAGGCACGCGTCGGTGGGCATGTTCTCGGCGCTCCGGTGTCCGCAATGTGGACAGGTGATGATCGCCTGTAGCAGGACGGTGCGCATCCCCTTCCCTTAAGGCCAGCTTGCACGTAGTCTAGGTGCGTACTCAGGTACGGAGTCAAGCGATGGAATCGACACTGACGATCGGGCAGGTGGCCAAGGCGGCGAATGTGGGCGTGGAAACGGTGCGTTACTACCACAGGCGTGGCCTCTTGCCGGTGCCAGAGCGGGCGCACGGCGGCGTCCGGCAATATTCACGTGAAAGCCTGCAGCGGCTGAGCTTCATCCGCAGAGCGCAGGCGCTTGGGTTTACGCTGGAGGAAATCCGCGCCTTGTTGCAGCTCAATGACGGTAGTACGTGCGGGGCCGCGCGTGCGCTGGCCGAGCACAAGCTCCAGGCGGTGGACGAGCGCCTGCGGGAGTTGCAGGCGCTGCGAACCGATTTGCACAGGTTGATCGGGCAATGCCACGCCAATGGCGGCACGGGCTCGTGCCCCTTGATTGAAACACTGTGCGCGTCCAGCTAGTCAGTATGACGGTAGCGCTGGCGGCCAGCGCTGTCGATCAGTCGATCCGCGCGCCGCTAGCCTTGACGATTGGCCGCCAGGCCTGGTACTCGGCCACCACGAACTTGCCGAACGATTCCGGCGTGTATTGCATCGGCTCCGCGCCCTGCATGACGAATTTCTTGCGGATATCGGGGCTGTTCACGGCGTCGGTCACGGCCTTGTTCAGCCTGGCGACCACGTCCGGCGGTGTACCCTTGGGGGCAAACAGACCAAACCAGGCGCCCGTCACCAGGTTCTTCACGCCGGCCTCGGCCATGGTCGGCGTATCGGGCAGCGCTTCGGCGCGCTTGGCGCTGGTAACGGCTAGCGGACGCAACTGTCCCGCGCGGATATGACTCATCACCGAAGGGATGGTGGCGAACATGAACTGCACGCGCCCGGCCAGCAGGTCGTTCAGGGCGTCGGCGCCCTTATAGGGCACATGCACGGCGTTGGCGCCGGTGCGCTCGTTGAGCAGCGCACCAGACAAATGCGCGGCGGTGCCGACACCGGTGGAGGCAAAGTTCAGCTTGCCGGGGTTCGCCTTGGCATAGGCCACCAGCTGGGCCACATCGCTGGCCGGCACGCTCGGATGCACCACCAGCACGTTGGGCACGTCGGCAATCGGCGCGACCGGCGCCAGCGCAGTCTGCGGGTTGACCTTGAGGTTGGGATACAGCGTGGGATTGATGGCGACCGGGCCCACCGATGTGGCCAGCAGCGTATAACCGTCCGCCGCGCTCTTGGCGACAAACTCGGTGCCGATATTGCCGCCCGCGCCGGGCCGGTTCTCTACGATCACGGTCTGCTTGAGGCTCTGGCCAAGCTGGTTTGCCACTTCGCGGGCCAGGATGTCAGTGGTGCCGCCCGCGGAAAACGAGACCACGATACGGATGGGCTTGCTGGGAAACGGTTCGGCATTGGCACCGGTGCTGGTGCCGGCAACGGCGAGGCAAAGCAGCGCGGCGGCGGCTAGCCGCTGTGGCAGGGTCATGTCTCTCTCCACGGATAGAGGTGGTTTTGGCCCGCGCTACTTTGGCGCGGGCCACTGGAGACATGGTACGAAGCGGGCCCTGCCCAGCGTTGATCAAATAGAAACGCTGCTTTCTTTCATGAAGATGGCGCGGCGCGTCTGCGCGCGGCTGCGCGGCCTAGCGCGAGCGCTGGTAATGGCGCTCCATGGTCGCGCATTGGCCCAGGTAGTCCAGCAGCTTGGCCGTCCCCGCTGGCAGCGACTGCCGGTCGCGCACGCAGACATAGAAGTTGCGCGCGGCCCATGCATCGGTCAGCGTCAGCAGGCTCAGCCCCATCATCGACAGGTAGTTCTTGGCAATGCCCTCCGGCACCACGGCAATGCCGAGCCCTTCGCGCACCATCCGGCAACGCGCTTCGAAGTTCGACACCTGCGTCTTCACGGTCAGCGGCCGCGAGATGGTGCTGCTCACCAACTGCAGGAAGGCATCGAATGTATGGCGCGGGAAATAACCCAGGAAGTCGTAGTCCAGCGCCTCCTCCAGTTGCAGCGAGCCCTTGGCTTCCAGCGGGTGGCCGCGCGGCACCACCAGCCCCACGCGGTCCGAGCGGTAGGGCAGGGAGAACACGCCCGGGCTGGGCCCCTCGGCGTGATAGATGCCGATGTCTGCGTCGCCGTTGGAGACCATGCGCGGGATGTCGTAGCTGAATGCTTCGATCAGGTCGATGCGGCTGTCCGGCGCGCTTTGCAGGAAGCCGCTGATATCGGTGGGCAGGAACTGCAGGATGGTGGACGGATTGGCAGCCAGCCGGATCTTGGCGATGCCATCGGTCGAATACGTGGCCAGCGCCTCTTGCGCCAGCGTGATGCTGCGGATGATGGCCCTGGCGCGCTGGTAAAGCATGGCGCCGGCGGGCGTGGGCTCCACGCCGCGGCCGTGGCGCACCAGCAGGGCGGTGCCGACCTGGCGCTCCAGCTCGGAGATGCGTTTGCTGGCCGCCGAGGTGACGAGATTCTCGCGTTCGGCCGCGCGGGAAAGGCTCTTTTCCTCGACGGCGGCGATCAGGACTTCCAGGGAGGCGATATCCATGCGGGTGTCGGCGGCTAGGTGGGCTGTGCGGGTGTGTGCGGATGGCGTGGCATGCAAAGGCGCCAGGGGTGGCCTGCCATGCTAAGCATGCTCCCCGCCTACGTCAAACCGGATTTTCCCGGGCGCGGCAGGTCTTTTGCCAAATGCACCGGCAGCCATGCGCGCGTGGCCCCGGCACATGGCACTTCGCCCGCGTGCTCGGGAGCCTTCACCAAATTTCAAAGCTCGCCGGCGGGCGGTCCCTAACATGGGGGTCAAGGCGGCCAGGCAGTCTTCATCAAGCCGCCAGCGAGACAAATAACGACAAGGAGCACTGCATGGTGATCGATGAGCTGGCCGAATACGTCGGCGCGCAAGGACGGCGCCCGCTGTCGCCCGAGGTCCTCCACTATGGCAAGCGCGCCGTGATCGACTGGTTTTCCGCGCTGTTTCCCGGCACGCGCATGTCGCCCGGGACCAACCTCGTGGTGGCGCATCGCACCGAGCTGGGCGTGGGCGGGTCCACCGTGATCGGTCATGGCACGACGGCGTTCCCGGCCACGGCTGCCTGGATCAACGGCAGCGCGTCGCATGCCGCCGAGTTCGACGATATCTTCCGGGACGCGGTCTACCATCCCGGCTGCCCGACCATCTCCGCCGCGCTGGCGGTGGCCGAAGACCGGGGCGCGTCCGGCGAGGCTTTCCTGCGCGCAGTCGTGGCAGGCTATGAGGTCTCCACCCGCATCGGCGCGGCGATCCAGCCAGCGCACTATCGCTACTTCCATACCACCGGCACGGTGGGATGCTTCGGTAGCGCGGTGGCCAGCGCCTTGCTGCTGGCGCCGGGCGATGCGCGCGTGGCAGCGGATGCGCTGGCCACTTCCGCCACCTTTGCCTCGGGCTTGCAGCAGGCCTTCCGCTCGGACGCGATGACCAAGGCGCTGCACGCCGGGCACGCCGCCATGGTGGGTGTGCAGGCGGCGCAGGGCGCTGCCGTGGGCGTCAATGGCGTGCACGATATCCTGGAGGGAGCCGCCGGCTTCGGCGCGGCGATGTGCGGCAGCCCGGACTGGTCGGACGTGGGGCAGGGGCTGGGCACCACATACAACGTCCTAAGCATCACGCAAAAAAACCACGGCTGCTGCGGCCATACCTTTGCGGCCATCGACGCGGCGATCGAACTGGTGCGCGAGCACGGCATCGATGCCGCCGGGATCGAGGCGGTCACCGTGTGGGCTTACCAGACCACCATCGACGTGACCGGCAACGCCAATCCCGTTACCGCTTTCGAGGCGCGCTTCAGCCTGCCCTACGTGATCTCGCACGGCATCCTGCGTGGCGCCGTGCGGCTCGATGCCTTCTCCGATGAACGCCTGCGCGACCCGCAGATCCGGCAACTGATGAAGCGCGTCACCCTCCATGCGGACCCGGAGCTGACGGCGGCATTCCCGCGCCAGCGCGCAGCACGCGTGGAGATCCTGCTCAAGAGCGGCGTGCGCCACTCGCTATTTGCCCCTTACCGCAAGGGCGATCCCGAATCCCCGCTGGATGACGCTACCCTGAGCGACAAGTTCATCGAGCTGGCCGCGCCGGTGATCGGCAGCGGCACTGCCGGGCGCTTGCTGGCCGCCTTGTGGCAACTGGATACGGGTAGCGTACGCGGCCTGCGGCTCGCCAGCCTCGGCGTGGCGTGAACCATGAATACGATCACTGCGGAGACAACCATGGCTGAAATGGAACCACAAAGCGCCCCGGAAAAGACCAATAGCCTGGCCAAGGCGCTGTTCTCGCCGGACACCGTGGCACTGGTGGGCGCGTCCAGCGATATCACCAAGAACACCGCCCGGCCCATGCGCTTCATGCGCAAGCACGGCTACCAGGGCACCATCTACCCGATCAACGCCACCCGCGCCGAAGTGCTGGGCGAGAAGGCCTATCCCAGCCTGGCGGCCGTACCGGGCCCAGTGGAGCATGCCTTTGTCATGGTGCCGGCCAAGCACGTGGAAGCCGCGCTGGAGCAATGCGCGGCCAAGGGCGTGCAGGTTGTGACCGTCTTCTCGGACGGCTTCGCGGAAGTGGGCGAGGCCGGCATGGCCGCGCAGCAGGCACTGGTGCGCAAGGCCAGGACGCTGGGCGTGCGCCTGATCGGGCCGAACAGCATCGGCGTGGTCAATGTGGCCTCTGGCGCGGTGTTGTCCGTCAATGCAGTGCTGGAGATGGACGAATTGCGCGCGGGCAGTATCAGCGTGGTCTCGCAGAGCGGCTCGATGCTGGGCGCGCTGCTGTCGCGTGGCGCCGCGCGTGGGCTGGGTTTCGCCAAGCTGGTCTCGGTCGGCAACGAGAGCGACATCGGCGTGGGCGAACTGGTTGACCTGCTGGTGGACGACGACGCCACCAAGGTCATCCTGCTATTCCTTGAGACCATCCGCGACGCCGCCGTGCTGGGGCCGGCGCTGCGCCGCGCGCGGCAGGCCGGCAAGCCGGTCATTGCCTACAAGCTCGGCCGTTCGGCGCAAGGCGAGGCGCTGGCCCAGTCGCACACCGGTGCGCTGGCCGGCAACGACGCGGCCGTGGATGCGTTCCTGCGCAAATACGGCGTGATGCGCGTGGAGATGCTGGAGACGCTGTTCGAGGCAGCGCCGCTGGCCCTGCGCTATGGCCGATGGGTTGACGCTGGCCGCCACCAGCGTGCAGTACAAGGACCTGGTCGAGCAACTGCTGCTGAGCGACTGGTGCGATGCCGTGCTCTGCGTGGCGGGCTCGTCCGCGCAGTTCCACCCGCAGCTTGCGGTGCGGCCCATGGAAGCCGCGGGGGCCGGCTACAAGCCGCTGATCGCGTTCCTCGCGCCGGAGGCCGGGGAGTCCCTGCGGGTGCTGCAGGCTGAGGGTATTGCGGCGTTCCGCACGCCGGAAGCCTGCGCGGACGCGCTGGCGCAACTGTTCAAGGCCGCACGGGCGCGCCCCGAGGCTGATGAAGCCATCGCGCCGCTCGGCTGGCCGGCTGGCTTGCCGCTGGCGGGCAACCTTTCGGAATACGAGGCGGCCAGCGCATTCGCCGCGCTGGGCGTGCCGGTCGCGGCGCTGGCCCTGATGCCGGTGGGCGAGTGCAAGCACAAGATTCCCTATCCGGTGGTGGCCAAGATCTGCTCGCGCGACATCTTGCACAAGACGGATGTGGGCGGTGTGCGCGTCGGCGTGCGCGACACGGAGGAACTGCAGCGTGCCGTGGCGGCGATCCTGGCGGATGTTGACCGCGCCGCGCCGCAAGCTCGGCTCGACGGCATCCTGGTGCAGCGCATGGAGGACAAGCTGCTGGAGCTGATGCTCGGCTATCGGGACGACCCGTTGGTGGGCCCCATCGTCATGCTGGGCGTGGGCGGTATCGCGGCTGAATTGCGGCCGGACGTCAGCTTGCGCCCGGCACCCGTGACGCGCGACGATGCCATGGAGATGGTCGACGAAGTCCGCAGCACCGCGCTGATTCGCGGTTTCCGCGGGCTGCCGCGCGGCGACGTCGGCGCGCTCGCCGATGCCATCGTGCGTTTTTCCCGGCTGGCGGCCTTTCGCGGCGTGAACGTGCTGGAGGCGGAGATCAATCCGCTGTTCGTGCGCGCCGATGGCGTGGTTGGCGTGGACTGCGTGATCCGGCTGGCTGAACAGGCTGAACAGATTTGAACTGATCCGAACAACATTGAACTGAACATAGCACTGGAGACAATGATCATGGATTTCAAGCTGACCCCGGAGCAGGCCGAGTTCGAACGCGCCGTGACGCGCTTCGCCGAGCACGAGTTGCGCGCCGGCGCCGTAGCCCGTGCCCATACCGACGACTACCCGTGGGATGTGGCCCGCAAGATGGGCGAGCAGGGCCTGCTGGGCATCACCCTCGCAGAGGCTGACGGCGGGCAGGGCGGCAGCCTGATGGACGCCATCATCGCGATCCAGGCAGTTGCCGCGGTCTGTCCGCGCAGCGCTGATGTGATCCAGGCCGGCAACTTCGGCGCCATCCGCGTGCTGGCGGAGTACGGCTCGCCGGCGCAGAAGGAAAAATGGCTGCGCCGCCTGCTGGCCGGCGAGGCGCTGATCTCGGTCGGCATGACCGAGCCTGAGGCCGGCTCCGCCGTGACCGAGCTGCGCACCACCGCCACGCCCGACGGCGACGATTTCCTGATCAACGGTACCAAGGTCTTCACCACCCACGGGCCGCATGCCGACCTGATCCTCGCCTACGTGCGCTTTGGCCCGGGTGTGGGCGGCATCGGCTCGGTCCTGATCGATACCAAGCTGCCGGGCGTGCGCATCGGGCAGCGCTCCAAGTTCATGTCGGGCGAGGAATGGGCGCAGATCTACTTCGAGGACGTCCGCATCCCGGCGTCCGACGTGCTGCTGGGCGAGGGCGGCTTCAAGAAGCAGATCGCGGGCTTCAATGTCGAGCGCATGGGCAACACGGCACGCTCGCTGGCGCTGGGGCGCTACGCCTACCAGGTGGCGCGCGACTGGGCCATGCAGCGCAAGCAGTTCGGCCGGCTGCTGTGCGAATTCCAGGGCCTGCAATGGAAGTTCGCCGAGATGAAGGTAAAGCTGGATGCCGGTCAATTGCTGCTGTACAGGGCGGCTGCCAACGCCGACAGCGGCTTCCCCTCGGCGGAGGAGACCGCTATTGCGAAGGCGTTCTGCAACCAGGCGGGCTTCGACGTAGCCAATGAATCCTTGCAGGTGATGGGCGGCATGGGATATAGCCAGGAGGCGCTGGTGGAGTATTGCCTGCGCCGCTGCCGCGGCTGGATGATCGCCGGGGGCTCCATCGAAATACTCAAGAACCGCATCGCCGAATCGGTGTTCGAGCGTACCTTCTCGCAGCGCCCGGAAAAGGTGACGGCGGCAAAGGCGGCCTGATCCGCACGTAGCGCAAGCCCATTACGGGTGCGCTTTTGCGTACAACGGAAAGCGGGGCGCTGGCAAGCCTGCCCGCGCCACCGTGCCTTGTACGCGGACAGCCATGCGGCGCCAGTGGCACACGGCGGCAAACTTGGCTAGAGTGGGAACCTCGTACAGTTCGCATCATGCATGAGGATATCCATGGAAGCCCAGCGCCTGCAGTTCCCGGGAAGTGATGGTCAGCAACTCAGCGCACGACTGGATTTGCCAGTTGGCCCGGTTCGCACCTTTGCCTTGTTCGCCCATTGCTTCACTTGCGGCAAGGACGTGCTGGCGGCGACGCGCATCGCGCAGGCGCTGACGGCACACGGCATCGCCGTGCTGCGCTTCGATTTCACCGGTCTCGGCGGCAGCGGCGGCGATTTCGCCAATACCAATTTCTCGTCCAACGTGGCCGACCTGCTGGCAGCGGCGGACTATCTGCGGCAGCATCACCGGGCGCCGTCCTTGCTGATCGGCCACAGCCTGGGCGGGGCGGCAGTGCTCAGCGCCGCGCATGGCATTCCGCAAGCCAAGGCGGTCGTCACCATCGCCGCGCCGAGCGATCCGAGCCATGTGGTCGGCCTGTTCGGCGATCAGGCCGCGCGCATCGAGGCCGAAGGCGAGGCGCAGGTCCAGCTCGCGGGCCGGCCGTTCACGATCAAGCGGCAGTTTATCGAAGACGTGGCCGAGCAGAAGCTGCTCGATAGCGTCGCCAAGCTGCGCAAGGCGCTGCTGGTCATGCATGCGCCGCAGGACGACACCGTCGGCATCGACAATGCCACGCAGATCTTCATTGCCGCCAAGCATCCCAAGAGCTTCGTCTCGCTCGACGGCGCCGATCACCTGCTCACGCGCAGGGCCGATGCCGTGTACGTGGCCAACACCATTGCGGCATGGAGCCAGCGCTATCTCGACATCGATGCCCTGGATGTGCCGGCCGCGGTGGCCGAAGAAGGGTTGGTGCGGGTCGAGGAAAGCCACGCCGGCAAGTACCAGCAGCGCATCACCGCCGGGCCGCACCATTTGATGGCCGACGAGCCGGTTTCGTTTGGCGGGCTTAACGGCGGGCCGGCGCCTTATGACCTGCTGCTGGCGGGGCTGGGCGCCTGCACCGCCATGACGATGCGCATGTATGCCGAGCGCAAGGGCTGGCCGCTGGAGCATGTGGCCGTGACGCTGCGCCACGAGAAGATCCACGCGAGCGATTGCGCCGCATGCGCCACCACCGAAGGCAAGATCGACTGGATCGAGCGGGAGATCACCATGCGTGGCCCGCTGGACGACGCGCAACGCGCGGCACTGCTGGAGATCGCCGACAAGTGCCCGGTCCACCGGACCTTGCATTCGGAGGTGGTGGTGCGGACCCACCTGGCGGAGACCGCCGCCAGCTAGGCCACCGTCGCGAACCGGAAGGGGCGGCCTGCGGGCTGTCCCTCGCGGTTTTGCGTGGGGCCCCTCAGAGGAAGGTCGTCTCGATCCGCGATGCGCCCTTGAGGAACAGCGTCACCGGCGTGCGCTCGCAGACCTGCGCGAGCCGCTCGCGCTCGGCCTCGCCCAGCTCCACGCCGCTAACCCGGACTTCGCGCTGGATGAAGCGTGCTTCGTCCTTGCCCTGGAAGACCGCCGTGACTTCCACGTCGGCCACGGGCCACTGTTTCCTCTGCATATACATTTTCAGCGTGATGGCGGTGCAGGACACCAGCCCGGACAGCACGAAGGCAAAGGGTGGCGGGCCCTGGTCCGTGCCGCCCAGGCCGGCGGACTCGTCACCGACCAGCGCGTGGCTGCCGGCCTGCAGGTGCACCAGGTAGTTGGCATCGGCGGCGCCGATGCGGGCGGTGGCTTGGGAATTTGACATGGCGCTTTTCACAGGTTGTTGGTGCAGTTGATCGTGCGGATGGTGCTCAATATTATGCAGGAGCGCGGCGGGGGGAAAGGCTCTTCCCGGCATATTTCCCGCTTGTCATCGGCATGGGGGCCGGGGCACCGTACCCACTCGAGGCCCCCGGCGGCCCGGGCGCGCCTACACTGTAGTCATCACTTGAAGATCAGGGGCACGCATGGAAGCATCGCAAGTCTTGCCGTTGCTGCTGCATTTCGACCAGCATCTAGGCCCTGCCATTGCGCAATACGGCACCCTGGTCTACGGCATCCTGTTCGCCATCGTATTCTGCGAGATCGGGCTGTTGCCGCTGTTCTTCCTGCCCGGCGACCCATTACTGTTCATCTGCGGCGCGTTCTGCGCCTCCGGAGCGCTCGAGCTATGGGTCCTGTTGCCAGTGCTGCTGATCGCCGCGGTGGCCGGCAGCCTCCTGAACTACGCTATCGGCAAAGCCATCGGGGGGCGCGTGCTCACCGGCGGCTACCGCTGGATCAACCGCGACGCACTGCGCAGGACACACGATTTCTACCAGCGCCACGGCAGCCTGACGCTGCTGCTGTCCCCCTTCGTCGCCGTGGTGCGCACCTTTGCCCCCTTCGTTGCCGGCGTGTCTGCCATGTCGGCGACGCGATTCGCGCTGGCCGCGAGTGCCGGCGCCACCGTGTGGGTGGTGTCGCTGCTGGTCGGTGGCTATCTCTTTGGCAATGTGCCGCTGGTGCGCGACCATATGAGCGCCATTGTCCTGCTTGGACTTGCGCTTGGGCTGGGGTCGTTGGTGGTAGCGAGTGCGTGGCGGGCGGTCAAGGGGAAGCTGGGGGCGCGGGGTTAGTAGCTGGTTTGCGGTGGCGGCAGCGCGCAAGCCAGGTACCGACGGGTGTACGCGGTGAGCGATCGTACCGTCACTGTGCAGGTGCCCGCTGTTGGACGACGGGACAGGAGCGAGGCCTGTCGCCGGGCCGGTCCGAGGCGATAGCGGCCACATTGTCTTGCTTGACCTATGGTTCGCCTTTGCCTTTGCCTTTGCCTTTTTGCCTTTGCCTTTGCCTTTGCGTGTAGTCACCGCATCATCCTGCCGGCTCGTGCTCCACAAAAAGCACGCCAGCAACACCACTTGCACGGCAAGCCGGGTGCCCAGCAGGCTTGGCGCAATCTTCGGGAACAGCCCATGGTTCGCGCCCAGCATCGTGTACGGCCCGGCGGGCCGGCGGTGAGGTCTGCCCGAGGCCACTTGGTGCGGGCGGCTGGCCATGCAGGCCTCCCAATTCGAGATTGCTCTCAAACCTTCATCGTTTTGTCATCCGCACCACCCAGAATGCGCTCACTGTTGATGCAAGGAGTGTGGGATGACGCATGCGATTGAAGTGCGCGGCCTGTCCAAGTCGTTCCAGGCGGGACGCAAGGCGCTGGATAACGTGAGCCTTGCCGTTGCCCCTGGTGAAATGGTGGCGCTGCTGGGCGCTTCTGGCTCGGGCAAGTCCACGTTGCTGCGCCACGTGGCAGGCTTTATCGCCGCCGATGCGGGCGGCGCTGGCGAGGTGCTGGTCAAATGGCCGGGCCATCCAGCAGGGCGGCCAGCTGGCGCGCGATGTGCGTGCGGCGAGGGCAGAGATTGGTTTTGTATTCCAGCAGTTCAACCTGGTGGGCCGTCTGCCGGTGATCACGAACGTGCTGACCGGCATGCTGCCGCGCGTGCCGTTGTGGCGCAGCCTGATCCGATTCTTCCGGGTCCAAGAGATCGACGCAGGGCTTGATGCGCTTGCCCAGGTTGGTATAGACGACTATGCCTTTCGACGAGCTTCCACCCTGTCGGGCGGCCAGCAGCAGCGCGCGGCCATTGCCCGCACGCTGGTGCAGAACGCGCGGGTGATCCTGGCCGATGAGCCGATCGCTTCGCTGGATCCTGAATCGGCGCGGCGCGTGATGGAGTTGCTGGCGCAGATCAACCGGGCGCGCCGGGTGGCGGTGGTGGTGTCGCTGCACCAGGTAGATGTGGCGATGCGCTATTGCCCGCGCGTGGTCGCGCTGCGCCACGGCAAGGTGGTCTACGACGGCCCGTCCGCGGCGCTGACCCCGGCCATGCTGCGCGAGCTCTATGGCACGGAAGCGGCCGAGCTGCTACCCGACGGCGCGCAGCAGGAGGTTGCCATGCCCGCCGCGCTGCCAAGCGGCCTGGCGGCGGCCTGATTGTTCCTGGATTTTTGCTATTTTTTTTCCCGCAAGCCCCCCCCCAACAAGGCTTTTCCTCGGAGTTCCCCAATGCTGCGCAGAACCCTTTTTGCCCTGATCGTCACGAGCGCCGCTGGCGCGCTTTCGCTGCCCGCCTTTGCCCAGGAAGGCAAGGTCCTCAACATGGGCTTTATCTCGACGGAAACCTCGTCCAACCTGAAGTCAGCCTGGCAGCCGGTGATCGATGACCTGAGCAAGCAGCTGGGCGTGCAGGTCAAGCCGTTCTTCGCGTCCGACTACGCTGGCATCATCGAAGCCATGCGTTTCAACAAGGTGCAGATTGCCTGGTTTGGCAACAAGTCCGCCATCGAAGCGGTGGACCGCGCCAGCGGCGAGGTGTTCGCCTCGGTGATCGACAAGGACGGCAATCCCGGCTACTGGTCGCTCCTGATCGTCAACAAGGACAGCAACCTCAAGACGCTGGAGGATGTGCTCAAGCAGGGCAAGACGCTGAGCTACGGCGCGGGCGATCCGAACTCCACCTCGGGCACCGCCGTGCCGGGCCACTATCTGTGGGGCGCCCACAAGATCGAGCCGAAGACCTTCTTCAAGACGGTGCGCGTCAGCAACCACGAAACCAATCTGCTGTCGGTGCTGAACAAGCAGGTAGACGTGGCGGTCAACAACACCGAGAACATGGAGCGTTACCGCATCAACACGGGCAAGAACGCCTATGACCAGGTGCGCGTGCTGTGGAAGTCGCCGCTGATTCCGGCGGATCCGCTGGTCTACCGCAAGGACCTGCCGGCCGATGTCAAGGCCAAGGTGCAGACCTTCTTCGTGAACTACGGCAAGGGCGCCGACGCCGCGCGCGAGAAAGAGAACCTCGCCAAGCTGACCTACCAGGGCTTCCGCGCTTCCAACGACAAGCAGCTGGTGCCGATCCGCCAGATCGAGCTGGCGCGCGAGAAGACCAAGATCGAGTCCGACACCACGATGGCTGCGCCGGACAAGGAAAAGCGCCTTGCCGACCTGAGCAGCAAGCTGGCTGAGCTCGACAAGATTGCCGCCAGCGCGCAGTAACGCGCAGTAACGCACAATAACGCGCCACATCGGGCCCGCCCCAGAACCAGGGGCGGGCCGCACACCGCCGCCTCACCTTTGCCCTAGCCCACGTATTCATGCATCCACCCGCCAACCCCACCATGATCCCAGCCACACCGCCGCGTGCCGTCCGCCCATCGCGTGCCAGCTTGCCTGTCATGTTCGTCTGGGCAGTGGTGCTCGCCTTGCTGGTCATGTCGTGGCAGGGCGCCGACATGCGTCCGCTCGACCTGTGGAAGGACTCCGGCAACATGGCGAAATTCGCCGCCGACTTTTTTCCGCCCAGCTTCCGCGACTGGCGCATCTACCTGGACGAGATGCTGGTGACCGTGCAGATCGCGATCTGGGGCACCTTCCTGTCGATCGTCTTCGCCGTGCCGCTCGGCCTGGCATGTTCCGCCAATATCGTGCCGGCCTGGGTCTACCAGCCGATGCGCCGCGTGATGGATGCCTGCCGCGCCATCAATGAGATGGTGTTCGCAATGCTGTTTATCGTGGCGGTGGGGTTGGGCCCCTTCGCTGGCGTGCTGGCGCTGTGGGTGCACACCACCGGCGTGCTCGCCAAATTGTTCTCGGAGGCCGTGGAGGCCATCGACCCGCGCCCCGTGGAAGGCGTGCGCGCCACCGGCGCCAGTGCGCTGGAAGAGGTGGTCTACGGCGTGATCCCGCAGGTGCTGCCGCTGTGGATCTCCTATGCGCTGTACCGCTTCGAGTCCAATGTGCGCTCGGCCACGGTGCTTGGCATCGTCGGTGCGGGCGGCATCGGCACTGTACTGTGGGAGATCATCCGCAGCTTCCAGTACGCCGAGACCTGCGCGGTGATCATCATCATCGTCGGCTTTGTCACCGTCATCGATTTGTTGTCTGCCCGGATCCGCAAGGCGCTGGTATGACCGCGGCATCAACCCGCTTCACGACACCAGCCAGCACACCCAAATCATCATGACGATCCTCAGGCGCATCGAAATCCTTTTCTCCGGCCACGGCACCGCCTTCTACGGCGGCGAGGCCATCACTCAGACCGAGCACGCGCTGCAGTGCGCGCAACTGGCCGAGCAGGCTGGCGACCCCGAGCCGCTGATTGTCGCCAGCCTGCTGCACGACCTCGGCCACCTGGTGATGTCCGAAGACAGCACCACCGATATGCGCCATCAGGAAGTCGGCGCCGACCTGCTGGCGGTGGGGTTTGGCCCGGAGGTGACCGAGCCGGTGCGCATGCATGTGGCCGCCAAGCGCTACCTGTGCGCTACCGAGCCGGGCTACCAGGCCACCTTGTCGCCCGCTTCGCAGCATAGCCTGGCACTGCAGGGCGGCCCCTACGATGTGGCCCAGGCGGAGGCTTTCGCCACCCATCCCCACGGGCCGGCCGCCGTGCGCCTGCGCCGCTACGACGACCTGGCGAAGGTGGTCGGCCTTGCCACGCCGCCGCTGGAGTACTACCTGCCGATGGTGGCGCGCTGCCTGCGGCGCGCACCCTGATCCGCGTCGCATCCCATCTACCCAATCCCACCCGAGACCGATATCCACATGGATCTGCCAGATGCGCGCCGCACCAGCGGCGGCCCGACCCTGCACGAGGTGAGCGGCTCCGATGCCGAACTGCTGCAGGTGGCCGCCTTGCTCTCCGAAATGGACGGCGAGACGCCGCTGCCGTTGCAGCGCATGCGCGAGCTGTTCACCCAGCTCAAGGCAATGCCGCACTATCGCTGCTACCTGATGCGCAGCGCTGCCGGCGAGGCGCTCGGCACGTTCTGCCTGCTGGTGTTTCCGGTGCTGGCACACGACGGCCGCAGCGAGGCCATCGTGGAAAGTGTGGTGGTAACCCACGCCGCGCGCGGCACCGGCGTGGGCACGGCCATGATGCACGCCGCCATGCGACTGGCCGAAGAGGCGGGCGCCTCCAAGCTGGCGCTATCGTCCAGCGCGCGCCGGCTGCAGGCGCATCAGTTTTACCGGCGGCTTGGGTTTTCGGAGCATGGGACCAGTTTTAGTATTGGGGTGCCGGTGAAGGTCTTGCACGGCTGAGCGCGGGGTTTTGATGCTTCTAGCTGCTCTAGCTGCTGTCGCGGCTGTACGTGGTTGACTCGTACAATCCTTGCGGGAGGCTGACGTGGCGGGGTTGGACAGCGCGGCAGGTTCGTCGTCAGGCACTGGGTTTTAATGGCCTCGTGCCCTTACCAGTTTAGGCGACCACGTTCCTGCTTGCGACGCTGGTTCCGTGATGATTCCCTCGGTAGCGGCATCTATGCTCATCCATCTGCCGGTGCGTAGCCGATCTGCCTGTGTTTGGCTAGGCCATGGCTGCGCGGTAGCGCGGCGCAGAACAAGCTGGCCCGGATCAGCAGGAAGCGGACCTACGGCTGGCGGCAGCGTGTGCGCTCGTGCGTGAGCCGCATTAACGCATCCGCCGCATGCTCCAGCGCGCCGCTGTTGTCGATCACCGTGAGGCGGCACCCCGCCGGCACGGCGAACGGCTCGCCGGCGCGTTGCAGGCGCCGCACGATGGCTTGCTCGTCCTCGCGGCCGCGCAGCCGCAGGCGC
>NZ_AHJE01000141.1 GCF_000243095.1 Cupriavidus basilensis OR16
TGACCCGCTTTCAATCAGTCGCTGGAGAAGGGGCTGGAAGTGCTGCGGGCTTTCAGCGCAGTCCACCGCACCCTCACGCTGGCCGAACTGGCGGGGCTGACCGGCATGACCAAGAGCTCCGCGCAACGCACCGTGCATACGCTGGAAACGCTGGGCTATGTGGCCAAGCACCCGCAGACGCGGCGCTTCCGGCTGACCCCCAAGGTGATGGAGATCGGCTACAACTACCTGTCCGCCGACGCGCTGATCCAGGTCGCCAGCCCTTACCTGTCGCAGCTCGCCAATGCCAGCGGCGAGTCCGCCAACCTGACCGAGCCAGTGGGGCTGGAGATGGTCTACGTGGCGCAGTTGATGACGTCGAAGTACATCCCGGTGCTGACGCCCGTCGGCATGCGCATCCCGATGTACTGCACCAGCAGCGGCCGCGCGTACCTGAGCACGTTACCGGACGAACAGGTGATGGCCATGCTGGAGGACTCGGCCCGGGTGGCGCGCACGCCGGCCACACTGACCGATGTGGCGGCGATCTTCGAGGCGGTGGTGGCTTGCCGGACGGTGGGCTACGCCTGCAACAACGAGGAGCTGTTCCTGGGCGATATGGGCGTGGGCGCGGCCATCGTCAACAGCCAGGGGCAGGCGGTGGGCGCGGTGCATGTGTCGCCGCCGGCCAGCCGCTGGAGCATGGCCGAGGCACAGAAAAAGCTGGCGCCGATGGTGATCGAATGCGCGTGGGCGATCTCGCGTTCGATCGCCCACTGAGTCTCCACGGCGCCAGAACGCCAGAAGGCCTTAACGCCCCTTAACGCCCCTTAACGCCTTATCGTGCGTGCTCCAGCATCGCTTGCAGCAGCACATTGGCACCGGCCTCGATATGCTCGGGCAGCGCGTCTTCCAGCTCGTTGTGGCTGATGCCATCCTTGCACGGCACGAAGATCATGCCGGTGGGCGCGCGTTGCGCCACGTAGACGGCGTCGTGCCCTGCCCCGCTGACCACGTCCATGTGCGGCAGGCCCAGCGCGGCCGCGGCGCGGCGCACACTGTCCACGCAGGCTGGCGCGAACGCGCATGGCTCGAACTTCACCACCTGGCTGATCGCCACCTCCACCGCGCCACGCTGCGCAATCTGCGCGAACGACGCGCGCATGGCGGCGTCCATGCGGTCCAGCCCGGCCTGAGACAGATTGCGCAGGTCCACGGAGAAGTCCACGCGGCCCGGAATCACGTTGCGTGAGTTGGGCGTGACCTGCACGTAGCCTACTGTGCCGCGCCCGTGCGGGGCCTCCGCCACGGCGATGCGATTGACGTCGTCGATCATGCGCGCCGCCGCCAGCATGGCGTCATGGCGCAGCGCCAGCGGCGTGGGGCCGGCATGGGCGTCCATGCCGGTCACGGTCACGTCGTACCACTGCTGGCCGAGCGCGCCGCTGACCACGCCGATCGGCAGCCCGGCGGCTTCCAGCACCGGCCCCTGCTCGATATGCGCCTCGAAATAGGCTGCGAACATGCCACCCGGCACGTCGCCCACGGGCTGCTCGCCGCGGTAGCCGATCTGCTCCAGCGCCTCGCCCACGCTGATGCCGTCGAGGTCGCGCTGGGCGCGGATGAACGCCGCCTCGAACACGCCGGCAAAGGCGCCCGAGCCCATCATCACGGGCGTAAAGCGGGTGCCCTCTTCGTTGGTCCAGAACGCCAGTTCCAGCGGTGCGCGGGTGACGATGCCCAGGTCGTTGAGCGTGCGCATGACCTCCAGGCCAGCCAGCACGCCGAAGTTGCCGTCGAACTTGCCGCCCGAGGGCTGGGTGTCGATGTGGCTGCCGGTGGCCACCGCAGCCGCATGGGGATCGCTGCCGGCACGGCGCGCGAACACGTTGCCTACCTCGTCGGTGCGCACGTCGAGCCCGGCCTCGCGGCACCAGCCGACCACCAGGTCGCGGCCCTGGCGGTCCAGTTCGGTCAGCGCGATGCGGCACACGCCGCCCTTGGGCGTGGCGCCGATCTGCGCGAGGTCCATCAGCGATTGCCACAGGCGTGCTGCGTTGATACGGGGAAGGTGTTGCTGGTCCATGTCGGGAAAGCCGGTTGGTTGGGAGTCAGGCGGGGAAGTCAGCAAAAAACAGGCCATGGCGAGAACGCCGCCGGACCAAGACTCGGGCATCGGCACTGGCATATGACTTGCTTAACTGGTTCTGTCTCCCCCTCCCCCCACCCAGGAGCTTTGCCCGTGACCGTTTTTTCTTCCGACTCCGCAAGAAGCGTGAAACCCGGCCTGAAGTCCATCGCCGCCGCTGCCGCGATCACCGCCGTCTCGATCCTCGCCTTGCCGGGCACCGCGATGGCCGAGAAGGTACTGCGCATCGGCATGACCGCCGCCGACATCCCGCGCACGCTGGGCCAGCCCGACCAGGGCTTCGAAGGCAACCGCTTCACCGGCATCCCGATGTACGACGGGCTGACCCAGTGGGACCTGTCCAAGGCCAACGGCCCCAGCCTGCTGATTGCCGACCTGGCCACGGAATGGAAGGTCGATGCCAAGGACAAGACCAAGTGGATCTTCAAGCTGCGCCCCGGTGTGAAATTCCACGATGGCTCGCCGTTCAACGCCGACGCTGTGGTGTGGAACGTGGGCAAGGTGCTCGACAAGACCGCCAGGCAGTTCGATCCCAGCCAGGTCGGCGTGACCGCCTCGCGCATGCCCACGCTGCGCGCTGCCAGGAAGATCGACGACCTCACGGTGGAACTGATCACGTCGGAACCCGACTCCTTCCTGCCGTACAACCTGAGCAACCTGTTCATGGCGTCGCCCACGCAATGGGACAAGAAGCTGGCCGCCGTGCCGGCCTCGGTGACCGACGCCGCAGAGCGTTCCAAGCAAGCCTGGGTGGCCTTTGCCGCCGATGCTTCCGGCACCGGTCCCTTCAAGATGAGCCGCTTCGTGCCGCGCGAACGGCTGGAGATGGTGAAGAACGCGCAGTACTGGGACGCCAAGCGCGTGCCCAAGATCGACAAGGTGGTGATGCAGCCGATGCCGGAGGCCAATGCCCGCACCGCCGCGCTGCTGTCGGGCCAGGTCGACTGGATCGAGGCGCCGGCACCGGATGCCGTGGCGCAGATCAAGAGCCGCGGCTTTGAGGTCTACGCCAATGCCCAGCCGCATATGTGGCCGTGGCAGCTGTCGTTCGCGCCCGGGTCGCCCTGGCTCGACAAGCGCGTGCGCCAGGCGGCCAACCTGTGCGTGAACCGCGACGGCCTGAAGACTTTGCTGGGCGGCTACATGGCCGAATCCAAGGGCATCGTCGAAAAGGGCAACCCGTGGTGGGGCAACCCCACGTTCGATATCAAGTACGACGCCAACGCCGCGCGCAAGCTGATGCAGGAAGCCGGCTATTCGGCCGCCAAGCCGATGAAAGTGAAGGTGCAGGTCTCGGCATCGGGCTCCGGCCAGATGCAGCCGCTGCCGATGAACGAGTACGTGCAGCAGAACCTGAAGGCGTGCTTCATCGACGTCGATTTCGACGTGGTCGAGTGGAACACGCTGTTTACCAACTGGCGCATCGGCGCCAAGGACCCGAGCGCGCATGGCGCCAACGCCATCAACGTGAGCTTTGCGGCGATGGACCCGTTCTTCGCCATGGTCCGTTTTGTCAGCACCAAGACGCAGCCGCCGGTCTCGAACAACTGGGGCTACTTCGGCAACGCGGAGTTCGACAAGCTGATCGAAACGGCGCGCACCTCCTTCGACGAGAAGGCGCGCGACACGGCGCTGGCCAAGCTGCATGCCCGCATCGTGGAAGAAGCGCCTTTCGTGCTGATCGCGCATGACGTAGGCCCGCGCGCGATCTCCAGGAAGGTCAAGGGCGTGGTGCAGCCGCAGAGCTGGTTCATCGACATCGCCACCATGTCGATGGACTAGGCGGCGAGCGCGCATGGCCGGTCCCGGGCCGGCCGCGCGCAGCGCAACCCAGAACATGCCCGGCCGGCAAGCATCGGCCGGGCCCCCGAGAAACCACGGCAGGCACCCCGCGCCCGCCTTCCCGGCTACGATCATGCTCTACCTGCTGCGCCGCATCGTCTACGCGATCCCCATCCTGATCGGGGTCGCCCTGCTCTGTTTCTCGCTGGTCCATATCGCGCCAGGCGACCCGCTGGTGTCGGTGCTGCCGCCCGATGCCTCCGAGGACCTGCGCCGCCAGCTCACCGTGCTCTACGGCTTCGATAAGCCCTTCCTCAAACAATTCCTGCACTGGCTCACCCGCGCGCTGCATGGCGACCTGGGCACCTCCATCGCCACCAACCGCCCGGTGATGAGCGAGGTGATGACGGCGGTGATCAACTCGGTACGGCTGGCCGCGGTGGCTACGCTGATCGGCTTCACCTTTGGCTGCCTGTTCGGCTTCGTGGCCGGCTACTTCCGCGATTCCGCGGCGGATCGCACGGCCTCCTTCCTGTCGGTCTTCGGCGTGAGCATGCCGCACTACTGGCTGGGCATGGTGCTGGTGATCGTGTTCTCCGTGTTCCTCGGCTGGCTGCCCGCCACCGGCGCCGGCCCTGGTGGCTCCAGCGACTGGGCATGGAACTGGGAGCATATCCAGTACATGGTGCTGCCGGCGGTGACAATGTCGGTGATCCCGATGGGCATCGTGGCGCGCACCATCCGTGCCCTCGTGGCTGAAATTCTCTCCAATGAATTCATCGTCGGCCTGAAGGCACGCGGCTTGTCGGAGCTGGCGGTGTTCCGCCATGTGCTGAAGAACGTCGCGCCCACCGCGCTGTCGGTGATGGGCCTGCAGCTCGGCTACCTGCTGGGCGGCTCGATCCTGATCGAGACCGTGTTCTCCTGGCCCGGCACGGGCTTCCTGCTCAACTCGGCGATCTTCCAGCGCGACTTTCCGCTGCTGCAGGGAACCATCCTTGTGCTTGCCGTGTTCTTCGTGCTGCTCAACCTGCTGGTCGATGCGCTGCAGACGCTGTTCGATCCACGTATTCAGCGGCATTGAAGCAAACACTGACGAAACCCCTGACGTAACCAAGGCCACCCGGGAGCCTCCCATGGAAATGACCCTGAAAAAACCGGCCCTTGTGCCCGTCGTGCAGCGCTCGCCCGGCTACTGGACCACGGTGGGCAAACGCCTGCTGCGCAACAAGCTGGCCATGCTGGCCGCGCTGATCCTGCTGGCCCTGGTGCTGATGGCGATCATCGCGCCCGTGCTGATGCCGGCCGATCCGTACGCGGCCTCGATCATGAAGCGCCTCAAACCCATCGGCACGGAGCACTACCTGCTTGGCACCGACGAGCTGGGGCGTGACCTGCTCTCCCATGGGCATCACGCCGGTGCTGATCGCCTTCGTGATCGGCAGCGCGCTGGGCATCGTCGCTGGCTATGCCGGCGGCTGGACCAACACCGTGATCATGCGGCTGGTCGACATCCTGTACGCCTTTCCCTCGGTGCTGCTGGCCATCGCGCTGTCGGGCACGCTCGGTGCGGGCGTTGGCAACGCGCTGCTGTCGCTCACCATCGTGTTCGTGCCGCAGATCGTGCGCGTGGCGGAGAGCGTGACCACGCAGGTGCGCAACCGCGAGTTCGTCGATGCGGCGCGCGCCTCGGGCGCTTCGTCGCTGACCATCGTGCGCGCCCACGTGCTCAACAACGTGCTGGGGCCGATCTTTGTCTACGCCACCAGCCTGATCTCGGTGTCGATGATCCTGGCCTCGGGCCTGTCTTTCCTCGGCCTCGGCGTCAAGCCGCCCGAGCCGGAATGGGGCCTGATGCTCAATACGCTGCGCACGGCCATCTATACGCAGCCGTGGGTTGCCGCCCTGCCCGGCGCCATGATCTTCCTGACCTCGATCTCCTTCAACCTGCTCGCCGATGGTATTCGCTCGGCGATGGAAATCAAGGACTGATGCCATGACAGCAACCTTGCAAGACAGGGGGCCCGACGCCCTGGCCAACACCGATGTCGGCGGCCCCGCGCAGCCGCTGGTGATCGCGCGCGACCTGGTCAAGCACTTCCCGCTCAAGTCGAAACTGCCCTGGCGCAGCGGCGGCGAAGTCCGCGCCGTCGACGGCGTCAGCTTCGAAGTCAGGAAGGGCGAAACACTGGGCGTGGTTGGCGAGTCCGGCTGCGGCAAGTCCACCACCGCGCGCCTGCTGATGCAGCTCATCGAGCAAAACAGCGGCGAGCTGATCTTCGATGCGCTGGGCGTGGGATCGGCGCAGTTGCCGATGAAGCGTTACCGCAGCCAGGTGCAGATGGTGTTCCAGGACAGCTACTCCTCGCTCAATCCGCGCCTGACCATCGAGGAATCCATCGCCTTTACCGCACGCGTGCACGGCATCGATGCGGCCGAAGCCAGCGCGCGCTCGCGCGCCCTGCTCGACCGCGTGGGCCTGGAGCCGACGCGCTTTGCCGGGCGCTACCCGCACGAGCTATCGGGCGGCCAGCGCCAGCGCGTGGCCATGGGCCGCGCGATCGTGCGCGAGCCTGCCGTGTTCCTGTTCGACGAGCCGCTGTCCAACCTCGACGCCAAGCTGCGCGTGCAGATGCGCCTGGAGTTGAAGGAGCTGCATCGCCGCCTGCGCACCACCAGCATGTACGTGACCCACGACCAGGTCGAGGCCATGACGCTGGCGGACCGCATGATGGTGCTCAACGGCGGGCGCGTGGAGCAGATCGGCACGCCGCTGGAAGTCTATGCGCGCCCGGCCAGCACCTTCGTGGCGAGCTTCATCGGCTCGCCGCCGATGAACCTGATCCCGGTTGCCCGGACCAATGGCGGGCAGGGCGAGGCGCAGATGCGCGTGGAGCAAAAGGCCGGCGCGCAAGGGGCGGCGGCCACCCTTGGCCACCTGCCGATGGGCCTGCACCTGCCCGAGCGCGCGCTGCTGGGCCTGCGTCCGGAGCATATCGAGCCATGCGCGGCGCATGTGGCAATCGCCGAGATCGAGATCCGCCTGGTCGAGGCGCTCGGCGCCGACTCCTATGCGTACGGCACGCTGGGCGGCCAGCCGGTGGTGGTGCGGCTGGACAGCAACATGCCGGTGCGCGGCGGCGATCGCCTGCCGATCACGGCCACGGCCGAGCACCTGCATTTCTTCGACGCCGATACCGGCAAGCGCATCGATGCCTGACATGACCCTGGCCCCCTGGCCGTATCCGCGCCATGTCGCCCATCGTGGCGCAGGCAAGCTCGCGCCCGAGAACACCCTGGCGGCGTTCCGCCATGGCGCGTCGTTTGGTTACCGCATGTTCGAGTTTGACGTGAAGCTGTCGGGCGACGGGCGCCCGGTGCTGCTGCACGACGCGACGCTCGACCGTACTACCAGCGGCCAGGGCCGTGCCGATGCGCTGACGCTGGGCGAGATCGCCATGCTGGACGCGGGCAACTGGCATAGCCCGGCCTATGCTGGCGAGCCGGTTCCCACGCTAGCGGCGATTGCCCGCTATACCCGCGCCAACGGTTTCTTCGTGAATATCGAGATCAAGCCCGTCCCGGGCGCGGAATGGCGGACCGGCGCCGCGGTGGCGCTCGATGCCCAGGCGCTGTGGGCGGGTAGCGGCGTGCCGCCGCTGCTGTCGTCGTTCTCGGAGGAGTCGCTGGAAGCGGCCCGCAAGGCCGCGCCCGGCCTGCCGCGTGCGCTGTTGCTGGACACGCTGCCGCCCGACTGGCTGGAGCGGCTGCGCCGCCTGGACTGCGTGGCGCTCGATGCCAACCATCGCGAGCTCACCGCGGAGGTTATCCAGGCTGCCCATGCAGCTGGTTTCCGGGTGGTCTGCTATACCGTCAATGACCCGGCGCGCGCGGCGCAGCTGCTGGGCTGGGGGCTGGACGCCCTGATTACGGACGCGGTCGACCTGATCGCGCCGAGTCAGGACTAGCCGGCGCGGCGCGGCCCGCATGGCCCGTTCATGCAGGCTGCGCCAAGGCGTCGCGCACCGCGTCGTCCACGCTCCAGCCGCGCCACATTTCCTCGGGCAGGGCCGGGTTGCGTGCATGCGCGAGCAGGTCGCGCACCTCGTCCTTCACGCGCGCGAGCCGCAGCGGTATGTTGTGGGCCTTCGCGAACACTGCCAGCTCGCCCAGGGCTTCAAGCGCGGTGCCGTCGAGGTCGGACGATTCTTCCAGGCTTAGCACCAGGCCATATTGAGGGTGCTCGCGTGCGAGCGCCTGGCGCACGGTGCCCAGCACGCTGTCGATATTGCCGAAGAACAGCGGGACTTCCGGGCGCGCGATCAACAGCCCCTTGGGCGCGGTGGCCTCGGGATGGCGCGCCGTGTCGACGAAGTCGTGGCTCTCGGCCCAGCGGCCCAGCCAGCTCACCTGCGGGCGCGACAGGCGCTGCAGCAGCATCGCCAGGCTGACCCCGATCGCTAGCAGCAGCCCATGCAGCACGCCCAGCAACAGCACACCGGCAAAGGCGGTCAGCGCCACCAGGCGGTCACGCCGCCAGTCGAAATAAGGCTTGAGGCTGCCTGGGTTGAGGCTGTGTCCCACCGCGCGGATCACGATGGCCGCGAGTACCGGTTCGGGCGTGTGCGAGATCCAGGGGAGCAGGGTGCACACCGCTGCAAAGACCACGGCGCCCGCAACCAGGCCGGCACGGCGGCTTTGCGCGCCGGCCGCTTCGTTGGCCGAGGTGGCGGAAAATCCTGCGCCCACCGGCATGCCCTGGAACAGCCCCGAGGCGAGATTGGCCAGCCCCAGTGCCGCCAGGTCCCGGTTGGGCGAGACGACGTCGCCGTGGCGCATGGCAAAGGTGCGGATCGATCCGTAGCTCTCGGCGTACAGGATCAGGGCCAGCGCGGCGGCCAGTTCGCCCACCCGCATCCAGTCGGCCGTGCTCAGGTCCGGCACCCGTGGCGCCGAGAACTGCAGGGCGATGTTGCCCACGGCCGCGACGCCATGTGCCTGGGTCCAGCCACTGAGGTCGAGCACGATGCCGGCGGCGATGACCAGCAGCGCACCTGGCATGGCGCGCCAGCGCGCGAACACATGCAGTAGCGCTAGCGCAATCAGTGCCACGGCGGCGCCCGCCAGGTTCCAGTGGCGCCAGCTGGCGAGCAGTTCCCAGGCCAGGCGCAGGAAGTCGCCATGCGCCGGATGCACGTCCAGGACCTTCGGGCATTGCTTGAGCACGATGGTCAGCGCCAGTCCCAGCGCAAAGCCGCGCAGCACCGGCTTGGCGATCAGATTGGAGATCGCCCCCAGGTGGGCCAGCGACGCCAGAAGGAACAGCACCCCCGCCAGCAGGATCACGGCGGTGCCGAGGGCGATGCGCAGTCCGGCGTCGCCCTCGGCGGCAGCCGTGGTCGCTGCCAGCAGCACCGCGGCTGACGACGAGGTGGCTGAAACGATGGCAAAGCGGCTGCTGCCAAGCAGGCCATAGACCAGCAGGCCCGCGAACAGCGCGATCACGCCGGCTTGCGGCGGCAGCCCGGCAATGCCGGAATAGGCCACGGCCTCGGGCAGCAACAGCCCGGCGATGGCCAGCCCGGCCACCAGATCGGCGCGCCACGTGGCGGAAGCGGCTCTCGGCGCCACGGCATCGGCGCTGGGGGCGGGCATCATTGGCGGGGCCGGGCGCAGGCCCGCGGGGGTTGTGGCAAGAGATGCACGAATCGCTCCTTTGGTTTCCGGCTCCATGCTATCGAACGGATGGGTAAGCAGTAGACCGTCGGGAGGCGGTCATGGCCGCTTCGCAACAGTGGGAAGCGGTCCCCGCGCGTTGCGGCAAAATTCCCTCGGCTCACTCGGCAAACGTGCTATTCTTATGCGAGTGAAGACTTAGGTCCTTCCACGCACAACTGACCCTTTCAGGGCGACTGAACAGATCGGCACCCGCTGCGGTGCCGTTTGCATAATGATGCATTTAATGTGTTTCAGTTGTTGCCCAGAAAGAGTTGTTTGCGATCCGCTAACCGGTCAAGCCGTGTCGCGGAAGGTTGATGAACCCGCTTTATTCCGGCATTCCCGGATAATAGTGAGCGCCCCATGATGCAGCAGTATCAGAGCAATTCGTACCTCTTCGGCGGCAATGCCCCCTATGTAGAAGAGCTGTACGAGGCCTACCTCGAAAATCCCTCCTCGGTTCCCGATAACTGGCGCGCGTACTTCGACGCGATGCAGAACGTGCCGGCTGTCGATGGCTCCAACGCCCGCGATATCCCCCACGCTCCCATCGTCGCCTCGTTCGCAGAGCGCGCCAAGGCGGGCCCGATCAAGACAATTGTTGCTTCGGCCGACTCCGATATGGGGCGCAAGCGCGTCGCTGCCACGCAGCTGATCGCCGCTTACCGCAATATTGGTTCGCATTGGGCAGACCTGGATCCGCTCAAGCGCCAGGAACGTCCGCCCCTGCCGGACCTCGATCCCGCGTTCTACGGCTTCTCCGAAAGCGATCTCGACATCGTCTTCAACGCCAGCAATACGTATTTCGGCAAGGAATCGATGAGCCTGCGCGAGCTGCTCAACAACCTGCGCGAAACCTATTGCAGCAGCATCGGCGCCGAGTTCATGTACATCAGCGACCAGGCGCAAAAGCGCTGGTGGCAAGAGCGCCTGGAAACCACGCGTTCCAAGCCGGTGTTCACGCTCGAGAAGAAGAAGCACGTGCTCGACCGCCTGACCGCGGCCGAAGGCCTGGAGCGCTTCCTCCATACCAAGTACGTTGGCCAGAAGCGTTTCTCGCTCGAGGGCGGCGAAAGCTTCATCGCTGCCATGGACGAGCTGATCCAGCACAGCGGCAGCAAGGGCGTGCAGGAAATCGTGATCGGCATGGCCCACCGCGGCCGCCTGAACGTGCTGGTCAATACGCTGGGCAAGATGCCGGCCGACCTGTTCGCCGAGTTCGAAGGCAAGCACGTCGATGACCTGCCTGCCGGCGACGTGAAGTACCACAAGGGCTTCTCCAGCGACGTCTCCACCGAAGGCGGCCCGGTCCACCTGTCGCTCGCCTTCAACCCGTCTCATCTGGAAATCGTCAACCCGGTAGTCGAAGGCTCGGTCAAGGCCCGCCAGGAACGCCGCGGCGAGCCCGCAGGCCATGCGGAAGTGCTGCCGGTGCAAGTGCACGGCGACGCGGCCTTCGCAGGCCAGGGCGTGGTGATGGAAACGCTGAACCTGGCACAGACCCGCGGCTACGGCACGGGCGGCACGATGCACATCGTGATCAACAACCAGATCGGCTTCACCACCTCGGACCCGCGCGACTCGCGTTCCACGCTGTATTGCACCGACGTCGTCAAGATGATCGAGGCACCGGTGCTGCACGTGAACGGCGACGATCCCGAAGCCGTGGTGTTCGCCATGCAGCTGGCCGTGGACTTCCGCATGGAGTTCAAGAAGGATGTCGTGGTCGACATCATCTGCTTCCGCAAGCTGGGCCACAACGAGCAGGACACGCCGGCCGTTACCCAGCCGCTGATGTACAAGAAGATCGCCCAGCACCCGGGCACGCGCAAGCTGTACGCTGACAAGCTGACCGCGCAGAACCTGGTGGCTGCCGACTTTGGCGACGAACTGGTCAAGGAATACCGTGCCGCGATGGATGCGGGCAAGCACACGGTCGACCCCGTCCTGTCGAACTTCAAGAACAAGTTCGCCGTGGACTGGATGCCGTTCCTGAACCGCAAGTGGACCGACGCCGCCGACACCGCCGTGCCGGTGACCGAGCTCAAGCGCCTGGCCGAACGCATCACCACCATCCCCGAACACCTCAAGCTGCACCCGCTGGTCGAGAAGGTGGTGAAGGATCGCGCCAACATGGGCCGCGGCGACCAGTCGCTGGACTGGGGCATGGGCGAGCATCTGGCCTTCGCCTCGCTGGTGGCTTCGGGCTACGCGGTGCGCATCACTGGCCAGGACGCCGGCCGTGGCACCTTTACCCACCGCCACTCGGTGCTGCACGACCAGAACCGCGAACGCTGGGATGCAGGCAGCTACGTGCCCCTGCAGAACGTGTCCGAGAACCAGGCACCGTTCACGGTGATCGACTCGGTGCTGTCGGAAGAGGCTGTGCTCGGTTTCGAATACGGCTTCTCCACCGCTGAGCCGAACGCACTCGTGATCTGGGAAGCCCAGTTCGGCGACTTCGTCAACGGCGCCCAGGTGGTGATCGACCAGTTCATCTCCTCCGGCGAAGTGAAGTGGGGCCGCGCCTCGGGCCTGACCCTGATGCTGCCGCACGGCTACGAAGGCCAGGGCCCGGAACACAGCTCGGCGCGCATCGAGCGCTTCCTGCAGCTGTGCGCGGACCACAACATTCAAGTCTGCCAGCCGACCACCCCGGCCCAGATCTTCCACCTGCTGCGCCGCCAGATGATCCGTCTGTTCCGCAAGCCGCTGGTGATCATGACGCCGAAGTCGCTGCTGCGTAACAAGGAAGCGGTCTCGCCGTTGTCCGACCTGGCCAAGGGTCACTTCGAGACGGTCATCCCCGATCACGAAGAACTGAACGCCAGCAAGGTCAAGCGCGTGATCATGTGCTCGGGCAAGGTCTACTACGACCTGGTCAACACCCGCAAGGAACGCGGCGCTACCGACACGGCCGTCATCCGCATGGAACAGCTGTATCCGTTCCCGCACAAGGCAGTGGCAGCCGAGCTGAAGAAGTACCCGAACGCCAACGAAATCGTGTGGTGCCAGGACGAACCGCAGAATCAGGGTGCCTGGTTCTTCGTCCAGCACTTCATCATGGAAAACATGGCGGAAGGCCAGAAGCTCGGTTACGCGGGTCGCCCCGCTCGGCATCGCCGGCGGTGGGCTACTACGCCAAGCACAATGAGCAACAAAAGGCGCTGCTGGATGCGGCGTTCTCCAAGCTCAAGGGCTTTGTCCTGACCAAATGATCGTGGCCAGCATGGCGGCGCGCGAAGAGAGCGCGCCGCCATGTTTTTGTCCACCTGCCTTAAGCAAAAACGAAATACATCAAGGAAATTCCAACCATGGCTATTGTTGACGTCAAGGTTCCGCAACTCTCTGAATCGGTTGCAGAAGCAACCATGCTGAACTGGAAGAAGAAGCCGGGCGAAGCGGTTGCCCAAGACGAAATCCTGATTGAAATCGAGACCGACAAAGTCGTGCTCGAAGTGCCGGCCCCGTCGGCTGGCGTGCTGTCGCAGATCATCCGCAACGACGGCGACACCGTGGTTGCCGACGAAGTGATCGCCAAGATCGACACCGAAGCCACCGCTGGCGCCGTCGCTCCCGCCGCTGCCGCCGCCCCGGCACCCGTGGCCGCCGCCCCGGCCGCCGCAGCCGCTCCGGCCGCAGCCGGCGCCGTGGCCATGCCTTCGGCAGCCAAGCT
>NZ_AHJE01000140.1 GCF_000243095.1 Cupriavidus basilensis OR16
TCGCCATCTGCATCCTGCTGTTCTAGCGTCTTCACCGCCGCGGCCGGCTTCACCAGCGATCCCGTGACGTTCAGCGTGACGCGCTTCCTGGCGGGCCTGGGCATCGGCGGCGTCATGCCGAACGTGGTGGCGCAGATGACCGAATACTCCCCGCGCAAGATTCGCGGGACCATGGTCACGCTGATGTTCAGCGGCTACTCGGTCGGCGGCATGCTGGCCGCCCTGCTCGGCAAAGGCATGATTGAAAGCTACGGGTGGCAATCGGTCTTCCTCGCCGCCAGCCTGCCGGCACTGCTGATCCCGGTCATCCTGAAATCCTTGCCGGAGTCCATGCCCTTCCTGATCAAATCGGGCCAGATCGACGCACTCAAGCACATCGCCTCCCGCCTGGAGCCAGGCTACCAGCCCCAGCCAGGCGACCAGTTCGCGCTGCCTGCCGGCGACAAGGCCGGCGACGCGCCCATCGGCAAGCTGTTCCAGGACGGACGCGGCTTTTCCACGGTGATGTTCTGGGTCGCGTTCTTCATGTGCCTGTTCATGGTCTACGCGCTCAGCTCATGGCTGGCCAAGATGATGGCCGGCGCAGGCTACAGCCTGGGCTCGGCGCTGACCTTCGTGCTGGTGCTGAACTTCGGCGCCATGCTCGGCGCCATCGGCGGCGGCTGGCTGGCGGACCGCTTCAATATCAAACACGTGCTGGTCGGCATGTACGCCCTGGCCGCGGTATCGATCACGCTGCTGGGCTACCCGATGCCCACCGCGCTGCTGTTCGTGCTGGTGGGGCTGGCCGGCGCATCGACCATCGGCACGCAGATCGTCACCTACGCCTATGCGGGGCAGTTCTACCCAATGGCGGTCCGCGCCACCGGCATCGGCTGGGCGTCGGGCATCGGGCGCAGCGGGGCCATCCTGGCGCCGATCGTGATCGGCGCGCTGGTGGCCATGTCGCTGCCGCTGCAGCAGAACTTCGTGGCCATCGCCATTCCGGCGGTGATCGCGATGATGGCGGTATTGCTGATTGATCATCGGCGCTCGGCGTCGGCGCAGCATGCAGAGGACGAAATGAAGCATATGGCACCCACTGCGCTCGTCGCGGGGTCAGGTACAACCGCGTAGAAGGGGGGCGGCTCGCGCAAGCACCGCCTCGACGGCGCCGGCGGACTTGCGGGTAAGATCGCGGTTTCCGCCGCCCGGGCTGAGAGGGCGCATCCCGAACGTGCATTCAAACCCGCAAACAATGACTCCTTTTCGCGGAAAGCTCCGGACGCGGCATCTGGAAATCATCCTCTCCGTCGCGGAGCTTGGAAACCTGTCCAAGGCTGCCGAGCAATTGCACATGACGCAGTCCGGACTCTCGCGCGCCGTTGCCGAGGTCGAGGAGATCGTTGCCGGAAAGCTGTTCGAGCGCTCCGCGAAGGGCATGATCGCCACGGCGCTGGGGGCAGCGATGTGCCGCCATGCGGCGCTGCTCCTGAGCGACTTCCACAAGGCCGAGGCGGATCTGGGCGCCATCGCCAGGGGCGATTTCGGCAACATGATACTGGGCTGCTTTTCGATGTTCAGCAGGTGGCCACTAGCGCAAGCCATCCTGCTGTTCAGGCAGGCGAATCCTCGCGTGGAGATCACGGTAGAGGTCGGATCGCACGAGGCCCTGATCGAGAAACTGGATGCAGGCGCTATCGACCTGCTCATCAGCCGCGCCCCGGGAAGCCAGAGCGCGGAAACCTACCGGACTGCCGCTCTGGTGCATGACGGCATTGTGCTTGCGTGCGCACCGGATCATCCGCTGGCCAGGCAGGATGCCGATCTCGCGACGTGCGTCCAGTACCCGTGGATCTCCGCGCCACCTGGCAGCATCTTTCGCGAGATGCTGGTGAATGAAGTCCGGGAAGCCGGCCTCCCTACGCCGGAGATCGTGGGTGCGCTCTCGCTGGAGCTGGGGCGCGAACTGACCTCGCACGGCCACTTCCTGTGGCAACTCCCGGAAAGCGCGGCACGCTTCATGGCTGCCCGCAACGAGGTTTGCATCCTCCCGCTGTCGTTCAACCTCTGTCCTGGCCCGCTATCGGCCATCTGGCGGCGCGACCGGACCAGCACGCGGCAAACGCGCGGCTTCATCCTCAGCCTGCGGCGCGTCGTCGAATCATCCTGGGGCGCAGGCAACCCCTGAGCATCCGGCTGGCCCCGTTCGCGGGAAACCAGGCTCGCCGTCAACTACGCCCGCTGCACACTGCTGCCCTTGCGGCCTTCCCGCGCCGGGGCACGCGTTCGCCTGCCCGCTTTCAAGCTTCCTCCAAGCTTTCCCAATCGTCTCGGTTGCCTGCATGAGGCCATGCGAGCTGCGCATGCGGCTTCTCAAATTCGTCATGTCCTGCGGCTCCAGCTTCGCTCTACCATCGGCCACGGGTTAAGACATCGCCAACGCGGCACGTCTTCGCCGGACAGAAAAGAGGCCGCCATGCAATGCGCTGAGCGGACCCGACCGAATTAACGAAGGGAGGAAACGATGACGAAGAAAGGCAGTAGGTCTGCCATCCCGGGGCGGGCATTTGCGCGAGCCCGCGTGCGCCAGCTATGCCTGGCAAGCCTGGCAACCGCCGCACTGGGCACGGCGGCCGAGGCGGCGGCCGCGCAACCCGACGGCATTTCACTCAGCGGCCTGGTAGCGGCGGGCCCCACCGTGACGTCGAACGTCGGAGGCGCGTCCCGCTATGGCGTCGACTCCGCGCCGTACCGGCCCAACTACATCGCCATGAACGGATCCGAAACGCTGTCGCCGGACATGGCTGCGTACTTCAGGCTGGCTGGCCGGTTCCTTGCGGACAACGGCCAGACGGTCGGGCAACTCTTCAACACCAATGCGATTGTCGGGCTGCGCGGCGCGCTGGGCGACCTGGCCCTCGGATACACCCGCGATTTCATGTTCGACTTCCTGACGATTCCGGGCTTCAGCGGCTCGTGGTTCGGTGGCATCTGGGGCAGTCCGCAGGGGCCCTTCCAGAACTTCGGCGGCGTCTACAGCCCGGCTCGCGTCGGTGCGTTTGACGCGGACCGGACCAATGGCGAGGCGCTGGCCAACGCGGTGAAGTACACGAAGCAGTTCGGGCCACTCAAACTTGGCGCGATGTATGCCTTGGGCGAGCGCACCACCTCGGTCAACGACGGCAGCACCTACAGCCTTGGCGCTCTCTATGAGACCCCGCGTTACGGCGCCACCGCCGTTTATACGGACTTCAGGGATAGCAGCACGCCGACCAGCCGCGCGCACTTCCAGACGATGGGCTTGGGGGCGAAGTGGAACATCGGCGAAACGACGATTGCGGGGTCCTACACCCGCGCCCGGAACGCCGCCACCAATGGTGCGATCGACACGTTCGGCGCGGGCACCACGGTGCCGCTCGGCGGTGACTACACGATCAATGCGCACTACCAATACATGAAGGGCAACGCCGCGCTACAGGATCGCTACGCCCATCAGGTCTTGCTCAAGTTCGACAAAGCGCTGTCGCTCAGAACCCATGTCTACCTGCAAGCCGCTTTCCAGAAGGCGGGGGGCACGGCAGACGCCAAGGCCTTCATCAATGGCGCCGCCGGCCCGTCGGACAGCAACAAGCAAGTGCTGTCCGGGCTCTTTGTCGAGCACACGTTCTGATCGGACAAGGACAGCCCTCCATGAAGAACTCCCCTTTGCACGCCGATCCCAAGAACATCGCCGAGGCGATCGACAACATCCCGTCCAATCAGCGCCGGCGCAACATCATCGCTATCTGCTTCGCCGTGGTTGCGCTCGAAGGTTTTGACGCGGCCATCATCGGGTTCATTGCGCCGCAGATCGCCACGCACTTCGGCGCGAAGCCGGCCGAGATCTCGGCGGCCATCGCGGCCGGCATGTTCGGGCTGCTGCTTGGCTACGTCACCGCTGGAAGCGTTGCCGACACGCGCGGACGAAAGCCTGTGCTGGTGGCCGGCACGCTGGCCTTCGGGCTAGCCACGCTCGCCTGCGCGTTCAGTGCATCGCTGGTACAACTGCTGGCCTGGCGATTCATGACCGGTGTGGGCGTCGGCGTGGCGATGCCGGCCGTCGCCGCCCTGCTGGCGGAGTTGCTGCCCGCTCGCCGGCGCGCATCCGCGCTCTCCGGCGTGTTCTGCGGCTTCCTGTTCGGCTCCGCCGCGGCGGGATTCCTGACCGGGCATTTGATCGATGCCATTGGTTGGCAGGGGCTGTTGCTGCTCGGCGGCATCGGGCCGCTTCTGCTCGTCCCCGTCATCCTTGCCTTGTTGCCCGAGTCTCCAACGTTCCTGGCGCAGATTGGCGCCGGCCCGGAGCGGATCGTCGCCGCGCTTGCCAAGCTGGGCGCATCCCGGCCTGGCGCAGCGCTATTCGAGCCGCCAACCCCTTTGGGGGCGATCACCAAGGGCAGCGTGGCGCAGCTCTTCGGTACGCAGTACCGGTCAACCACCGTGTTGCTCTGGCTACTGATGTTCCTGATCCTGGGCGGCTTCTATGTCATCGCGAGCTGGCTTCCGAGCTTGATCGAGAGTACCGGGCAGAGCGTTGCCATGGCGTCCAGGACGGCCTCCCTGTTCCAGTTTGGCGGCCTGGCCGGTGCGCTGGTGGGGGCCTTCGCCATCCGGCGCATCGCACCGTTGAAATTCGTCGGGATCGCCTTGCTGATCGGTGCCGCCAGCCCGCTCATGATCGCCTCGCCGGATGCCACGGCAAGGTATGCCGTCGCCGTGTTCTGCTCGGGCTTCCTGATCAGCGGACCGATCGTCGTGCTCAATGCCATCGCGGTCGCGGCCTACCCCACGCAGATACGTTCCGTGGGCGCGGGCTGGTGCAGCGCGCTTGGCCGCGTCGGATCGCTGGCCGGCGCGGGCTCCGTCGGGCTGTTGATCAAGGCCGGTGTCGGGCTGCCCGACATCATCGCGGCTGTCAGTGTCACGGTGCTGGTGTGCGCCGCGATCGTGCCGTTCCTCTTTCGCAAGTTGCGTGAACCTGGAGTTTGATCCAATGGATGTCAAAGAAGAATCCGTCGTGGTGTCCTTGCCCACGGGCGCCATACGAGGCAAGGCGTCACGGGGCGTATTTGCGTTTCGCGGCGTGCCCTATGGCGAGCGGGCCCGGCCGGGCGACAGGCTGTCCGAAGTGGTGCCACCTGCCGCGTGGGCCGGCGAACGCGATGCGACCGCGCTTGGCGCCGTGTTCCCGCAGACGCCTTCGCGGCTGGCTTCGGTCATGGGCAACGGCATCGACCGCAACCCGCAATCCGAAGATGCATTCCTGCTCAATGTATGGGCGCCGCAGGACGCGGCGCGTCGGCCCGTGTTCATGTTCCTTCACGGCGGCGGCTTTCTCAGCGGCGGTGGCACCGCAGCCTGGTATGACGGCGAGCGCTTGGCCAGGGAAAGCGGGATGGTGGTGGTCACGGTCAACTACCGGCTTGGCGCGCTGGGACATTTCACCGACGCCAGCGATGCGCGCGGGGCCAACCGTGCCGTTCTCGACCTGATTCGCGCCCTTGAGTGGGTGCAGGAGAACATCAGCGTGTTTGGTGGCGACCCGGCGAACGTCACGGTGGGTGGCCAGTCGGCCGGGGCCTACTACGCCTGGTTGCTTGGCGTCAGCCCTGCGTCGAGGGGCCTGTTGCACAGGAATGCCATGTTCAGCCTGCCGGCCCTGCCGCCGCTTTCGCCCGAAGACGGGTATCGCACGAGCCTTGCGCTGCTCGAAGCCGCCGGCGCACAGGATATCGGCGCGCTGTCGGTCAAGGAGATCCTTGCCGCGCAGAGCCAGTTGATGCGCTCACGTGCCCGGTTCGGCGAAGTATCGGTTGGATTCCGGCCGGTGGCGGAGGATGGCCTTGTTCCAGACTGTCTCTTCGACCTGCCGCGTGCTGCCAGGCAAGCGCACGTATCAGCGTCCCTGCTAGGCTTCACGGCGGACGAGAGTACCGCCTTCATGGCGGCCGCGCCCGACGTGTTGGAAGCCTCGGCGCCGCAGGTCATGGCTTGGTTCGAGGCCAGGTTCGGGGCGAACGCAATGCAGCACTACGCAGCCTTTGCCGCCGCGCGCCCTGCCCACACGCCGTACACCCAATTGGTCGATGCAAGCGGATACGGCTTGTTCGGCGCCGCGGCGCGCGAGATCGCCTGCGCTTTTGCCAGCACGGCCAAGCCGGTCTATCCATACCGGTTCAGCGTGCAGAGCCGCGTGCCAAACCTCATGAGCCCGCACTGCCTGGAGTTGCCCTTCCTGTTCGGGAACCGCGGCGACTGGCTGGATGCCCCCATGATTGCGAGTATCCCTGACGAGACATTCGAGAACGTGGGCGCCGCCTTCCGCCTGGCCATATCAAGCTTTGTCACGAAGGGCAAGCCAGCCACGCTGCCAGGTGCTGCGTGGCAACCCTTCGATGTCGCCGAACCAGGTATCGCGAACGTCGAGGATGCCGGCATCTTCTGGAAGCCGTGGCATCCCTTGCTTGCCACTTAGTGCCTGCCATGGCCGGCTCAGGCATTGCGAGAGCTTGAACCTTGGTGCATTCCGACCTCGTCCCGGGCCGCCATTACCCGCCCCGCTCTGTGTGGCGGCAGACATTCGCGGCCCTCTCCCGGCCCCAGACTCGTTCATGTACGTGAGTGGCCCCTAGCACCGTACCTTCGCCCCGCCACGCCCTTTCCCAGGCTGGCGGGGCTCCTTTCGTCCCCGGTCGGGCAATGCCAAACCATCACCGGGCCAGACGTGCCCCCGGCCACATCCGCACAACCAGCGCGCCGACTGCCGCCGCGATCGACAACATCGTCACAGCCATCCATAGACGATGGTCTGGTGCGCGACCAGCGTAATCTGCACGCCAAGGTCGAAGCCCAGCGCGCTGGCCCCGATCAGCCACAGCCGTGCGTGCGGTGCGAGCAGCGGCGAAAACAACATCGCGGCGAACGAGAGCGCGGTCAACGCGGCACCCAGGCGGGTGACCAGTTCCGGGCCCTTGCGGTCTGCCAGGCGGCCGGCCAGGGGTGCGGCGAGCGCGCCGGCGGCACCGGCCAGGCCAAACGCGCCAGCGGCCGCGCTGCCCAGGTGAAACGGCGCGCCGTGCAGCATCACGGCCAGGGTCGACCAGAACGCGCTAAAGCCGATCGACAGCAGCCCCTGCGACAGGGTTGCCCGGCGCAGCGCACCGTGCTTGCGCCACAACGAGCCCAGCGAACCCAGCAGCGCGCTGTAGGCGAGATGCGTGGTGGGCTTGAAGCGCGGCAAGCCGCGTGCGGCCACCAGGCCGATCAGCGCGATGCTGGCCGCTGCGATCACGAACATGATGCGCCAGCCGAAATGCTCGGCCACGAAGCCGCTGATCACCCGCGAGAGCAGGATGCCGAGCAGCAGCCCGGTCATCACGGTACCAACGACCTTGCCCCGGTGCGACTCGGGCGCCAGCGTGGCGGCGGCTGGCACGATGTCCTGCGCCATCGTCGCGGCCAGGCCGATTGCCAGGCTGGTGGCCAGCAGCAGCCCGATGCCGGATGCGGCGCCGCTGGCCAGCAGCGCGACGCTCAGGACGGCGGCCTTGGCCAGGATGATGCGCCGGCGGTCATAGCGGTCGCCCAGCGGGGCCAGCAACAGGATGCCCAGCGCATAGCCGAGTTGCGTGAGCGTGGGTACCAGGCCAACCGCCCCGTCGGACGCGCCGATGTCCGGGCCGAGCACGCCGAGCATGGGTTGGCTGTAGTACAGCGACGCCACCGCCAGGCCGGCGCCGGCGGCAAGCAGCAGGACCAGCCGTGCGGGCAATTCGGCGGCGGGGGAATGCGCTGCGTGCGTGGCAGCGGTTGCATGCGTAACTTGAGTGGGAGACATTGCGTTAACCCTCAGAGTGAAAACATGGCCGGAGTTTGCCGGTGGCCCGGGGCGCGCGGTAGTACTACACTGCGCACAATGGCTATACACCTGACGTATAAGCACGACTCACCCATCCCGAGACCATGAATCCGCCGTCCTCTGCCGCCGCCGCTGCCTCCGCTGACCGCATCGAGCTGATGCAAACCTTCGTGCGGATCGTCGAGGCCGGCAGCCTGTCGGCGGCCGCCACGCAGATGGGCACCACCCAGCCCACCATCAGCCGCCGCCTGCAGAGCCTGGAGCGCTCGCTGGGCCTGCGCCTGCTGCAGCGCTCCACCCATGCGATGAAGCTCACCGAGGATGGCGAGCGCTGCTATGGGCGCGCCAAGGAACTGGTGGCGGGCTGGGAGGCCTTCGAAGCCGACCTGCGCGGGGCCGGCGACGAGCCCGAAGGCACGCTGCGGGTGGTGGTGCCCCATGCCTTCGGCCAGCAGCAGCTGGTCGGGCCGCTGGCGGAGTTCCTGCGGCGTCACCCGCGGGTGTCCGTGGAATGGCTATTGCATGACCGGACCCCGGATTTCATCGCCGAAGGCATCGATTGCGCCATCCACGTTGGCGAGGTGAGCGACCCCTCCCTGATAGCGATCCGGCTGGGCGAGGTACCCCGCATCGTGGTAGCGGCGCCCTCGGTGCTGGAGGGCGCGGCGATGCCGTCGCATCCCAACGAGCTGGCTCGCTTGCCGTGGCTTTCACTACGCGCCTTCTACCGCAACGAGGTGTCGCTGACCCACGCGGTCACGGGCGAGAGCCAGAGGCTGAGCTTTCGCCCGCGGGTGGGCACCGACAGCCTGTACGCGCTGCGCAGCGCGGCAGCCATGGGCCTGGGCGTTTGCGTGGCCTCCGCCTGGCTGCTGGCGGACGATATCGCCGCAGAACGCTTGCTGCACCTGGTGCCGCCTGGGGGGCGGCGCCGCTGCCCATGTACCTGATCTATCCCTATGCCAGCTTCTATCCTGCCAAGCTGCGCCGCTTCGTCGAGACGATGCGGCGGACTGTGCCGGCCACAATGGTCAGCTGAATGCGTCGCGCGCAAAGCGCTAGCGCCGGGCTTTTGCGCTACACGCAAAAGCGTTGCCGACATTCAGCCCATTATCACGGCGGCCCGGCAGGCATATGCTGCGAGCTTCCCTGTCAGGTCATCCGTAGCAACAGAACCCATGAAAGCCATCGACTTCGACGAATTCGGCGACGCCGGCGTATTGCAACTGGCAGAAGTGCCGGCGCCCGAGCTGCGAGCGCATGACCTGCTCGTGCGCAATCACGCGGCGGGCGTGAACCGCGCCGACCTCTCGCACCGGCGCGGCGCTTACGGCCGGGCCAACTTTGGCGATTCGGCCATCCATGGGGCTGGAAATCGCCGGCGAAGTGATCGCCGCCGGCCCCGAGACCGTGGGCTTTGAGGCCGGCGATCGCGTCATGGGCATCGTAGGCGGCGGCGCGTATGCGCAGATCGCACGCATCGACTACCGCATGGCCATGCGCGTTCCGGAAGGCCTCGACTACATCCACGCAGCAGCGGTTCCGGAAGTGTTTGTCACAGCGCATGAGGCGCTGATCCAGCTAGGCCGCCTCGCGCCCGGAGAGTCGGTGCTGATCCACGCGGCCGCGGGCGGCGTCGGCTCGGCGGCGGTGCAGCTCGCGCGGGCCGTGGGCGCAAAGGTCTTCGCCACCGCCGACGCAAGCAAGCTGGAGCGCGTGCGTGCGCTCGGCGCGGACGTGGGCATCGACTACAAGTCAGAGGATTTCGCGCAAGCCATTGCCGAGGCCACCGGCGGGCGCGGCGTGGATGTGGTGATCGACTTCGTTGGCGCGCCCTACCTGGAGCGCAATGTCCGCTCGCTAGCGGAGGGTGGCCGCCTGGTCCAGGTCGGCATCATGGGCGGCACCGAAGGCGCGGTGCTGCCGCTGGACCGGGTGCTGTTCGGGCATCTCCAGATCATCGGGACCGTGATGAAATCCCGGCCACCAGCCGTCAAGCACGCCATGACGCGCCGCTTTAGCGAACGCTGGCTGGACGGTTTCGGCCAGAACGGCCTGGCGCCGGTGGTCGACAGCGTCTTTGCGCTGGCGCAGGTGGCCGATGCGCACCGGCGCATGGAGTCGAACCAGAGCGTTGGCAAGATCGTTCTCTCCATCCGTTGAGCATGCACGGCTGAGGCAGGCCGGACGACGGGTTCGACAAGCGCCTCGTCCATCGGTAACCGATGGACGATAGCCGATAGCCCAAGGCCGGTCACCGCCGCGCCAACTCAAAGCTCGTCAGGCACCCGCTCCAGGTCCTTCATCCACACCACGGACTCCGAATCGCTTGGCGCCCGCCAGTCGCCGCGCGGCGACAGCGAGCCGCCCGACCCCACCTTGGGCCCGTTCGGCACGCACGAGCGCTTGAACTGGCTGGTGCGGAAAAACCGGTCGAGGAAGATGCGCAGATTGCGCTTGATGTCCGCCACCTTGTACACGTTGCGCACCACGTCCAGCCCGTCGGGCCAGTTGCCCTTGTCGCGGTCGCCCCATGCGCTCAGGGCAAGGAACGCGATCTTGGTCGGCGTAAAGCCGAACCGCAGCGTGTAGTACAGGTTGAAATCCTGCAGCTCATACGGGCCAATGAAGTGCTCGGTCTTTTGCTGGGGCGCATCGGCCGAGTCGCCCGGCACCAGCTCGGGGCTGATCTCCGTGCCAAGCACGTCGAGCAGCACGTCGGAGCCTGCGGTGCCGATCTGCCCGGTCTCGGCCACCCAGCGGACCAGGTGCGAGATCAGTGTCTTCGGCACGCTGCCATTCACGTTGTAGTGCGACATATGATCGCCCACGCCATACGTGCACCAGCCTAGCGCCAGCTCGCTCAGGTCGCCGGTGCCGATCACGATGGCATGCCGGGAATTGGCGAAACGGAACAGGTGGTTGGTGCGTTCGCCCGCCTGCACATTCTCGAAGGTCACGTCGTACACGGGCTTGCCGGACGCATAGGGGTGCTCCAGGTCCTTGAGCATCTCGACGCAACTGGGCCGGATGTCGATCTCCTTCGCTTCGCAGCCCACCACCTCCATCAGCTTGCGCGCCTGGAGCAGCGTGCGGTCGCTGGTAGCGAAGCCGGGCATGGTGATGCCGATGATGTTGGCGCGCGGCAGCTTCAGGCGATCCATGGCCTTGGCGCACACCAGCAGCGCATGGGTGGAATCCAGCCCGCCGGAGACGCCGATCACCACCTTGGAGATGCCGCTGGACGACAGCCGCTGGACCAGCGCCTGCACCTGGATGTTGTAGACCTCGCTGCAGCGCTCGTCGCGGCGGCGCGCGTCGGACGGCACGTAGGGGAATCGCTCCACCGTCCTGCGCAGCGGCAATGCCTTGTCCAGCGCCGTGTTCAGCGTAAAGGGGATCACCTTGAACCTGGCCACCTCCGCGCTGTGGCGCCGCACCGAATGGCCGAACGTGGTCTGGTGCATGCGCTCGCGCGACAGGCGCTCCAGGTCGACATCGGCAAAAGTCAGGTGCGAGCCGTCCGCAAAGCGCTCGGACTCCGCCAGCAGCTCGCCGTTCTCGTAGATCAGCGCCTGTCCGTCCCACGCCAGGTCGGTGGAAGACTCGCCCTTGCCCGCCGAGCTGTACAGGTACGCTGCCAGGCAGCGCGCCGACTGCTGGCTGACCAGCTGATGCCGGTAGCCGGATTTGCCGACCACGATGTTGGAGGCCGACAGGTTCACCAGCACGGTCGCGCCCGCCAGCGCCGCGAACGAAGACGGCGGAATCGGCACCCACACATCCTCGCAGATCTCCACGTGGAAGCGGAAGAACGGCACGTCCTGCGCCTCGAACAGCAGGCCTGCGCCAAACGGCACCTTGCTGCCGCCAAGCAGCACCTCGGTGGCCACCGCGCTGTCGGCGGCGCTGAATTGCCGCGCCTCGTAGAACTCCCAGTAATTCGGCAGGTAGCTTTTCGGGACCACGCCAAGGATCCGCCCGCCGGCTACCACCGCCGCGCAGTTGAACAATTGATGCTCGACCCGCAGCGGGAGCCCCACCACCAGCGTCGTGGCGATTGTCCTCGACGCATCGACGATCTCCGCCAGGGCCGCTTCGCAGGCATCGAGCAAGGCGCGCTGATGAAACAGGTCGTCGCAGGTATAGGCGGACAAGCCCAGCTCCGGAAAGGCCACCAGCGCCGCGCCCTGGCTGGCGGCATCGCGTGCCAGCGCGATGGTCTCGGCGGCATTGAAGGCCGGGTCGGCCACGCGGCACACCGGCACGCCCACCGCGACGCGGGCAAAGCCGTGGGCGTAGATATTGAGGAACGGGTTCTTCACGTCAGTCATGTCGATCATCCTTGCACGCCACTGCGCAGCGCCACGAGGCGCAAGCCAGGTGGCGAAGTAGGTTGTGCGGTATATGGCGCAATTCTACGACGCGCGCGGCTGGCAGTGCTGAAGTGTCTTCGGACAGGCCGGGCAGTCCAGGTGCGCGCGAGCAGCGCAAAGCCAGGCGGAAGTGGTTCCGTAAGCCGTGAGAAGGACGAGAACCGCGCCGCACGGCGCGCGTGATGGGGCAATAACCCTGCCGCCATGTGTCCGTGCATGCTGCTCTATCATGTCGGTCATCCGAAGATGGCTTCACATGAAATTCTCATCCGTCGTACGCTGCCTCGCGGCGATCTCGTTGCTTGGCGCAGCGCTGGCAGGCATGCCGGCCCGGGCCAATCCCATAGACCATGCCAACGCGGGCGCCGACCCCGGCGGCGACTTCCCGCAGAGGCCGATCCGCCTGGTCGTGACCTTTCCGCCGGGCGGCGGCACCGATACCCTGGCGCGGGTGATCGGCACGGAACTGGGGCGCAGCGTCGGACAAACCGTGGTGGTGGACAACCGGCCCGGCGCCAGCGGCAATATCGGCGCGGAACTGGTGGCAAGGAGCCCGGCGGATGGCTATACCCTGCTGGTGGTCAACAGCACCTTTGCCATCAATCCCGGCGTGTTCCGCAAGCTGCCCTTCGACCCCGGCAAGGACTTCAGCGCGGTCATCGCCTTTGCCTCGGTGCCGTCCGTGATCGCCGTGCCCGAGCATTCCCCGATCCGGGGCCTCAAGGACCTGATCGCCGCCGGCCGCTCGGGCAAGCCGCCCAGCTATGCATCATGCGGCAACGGCACGCCGCAGCACCTCGCGGGCGAGTTGCTGAAGATCTCGGCAAAGATCGACTTGCTGCACATTCCCTACAAGGGATGCGCACCCGCCATGACCGATGTGCTGGGCGGCCAGGCAGATGTCAGCATCAACACGCTCACCAACACCCTGCCCTACCTCAAGACCGGCAAGCTGCGCGCGCTGGCGGTCACGTCCCGTGGCCGTTCGCCGTTCCTGCCTGAAGTGCCTTCGGTCAGCGAGCTTGGCCTGCCCGACTACGACGTCGACCAGTGGTTTGGCATCCTGGCGCCGGCGGGCACACCGCCCGATATTGTGCAAAAGCTCAACCTGGAAATCGCCAGGGTCATTGCCAGGCCGCAGACCAAGGCCAACCTGGCGAACCTGGGATTCGCCACCACCCACAGCACGCCGGCGGAATTCCAGCGGATGGTGAACGCCGATATCGCGCGATGGACCAAGCTGGCCCTGCGGATCGGTCTCAAGGCGGACTGATGCGGTGGCATCCGCCAGGAAGCGGAAGCGCGCCGTGCCGGCACAGGTCCAGGTAGCGCTCCTTGGGCACCAGGGCTGGCTGGCCGCGAAACACCGTGGACCATGGGGTCAGCCCATCAAGCTGCATGGGTAGCGGAAAGAGGTTGAGCTTGAACTCCGCCCCGCAAGCGGCGTACAGGATATCCGGCGCCGGCCAGGGTTGGCGCTGAATCGTTCCAGTCATTTGTAGTGCGCCGCGTTTGCCGCATGCCGGGTAGCCTTCGCTATCCTATTCGTCCACTTTCCCGCTCTTGAGCATCTCGGCAATCGCGCTTGCCGAGGCCGGGGCGAATTGCGTTACGCAGGACCGCGTCAGCGCCAGCGTGTACGAGAACGCCATGGCGCGGTCCTCGAACGTGCGGTTGAGCATGAAGTGCACGGCTGGCACCTGGCCGTCAGCCAGCTTCGACAGGCGGACCAGCGCTCCCCAGCAGCCATCCGCCACCTGCAGGATATCCACCTCAATGGCATAGCCGGCCTCGATATAGGTCCTGGCCGGGCCTGCCAGCCGGCGTTCCGGTTTGTCGAGCACCATCTCGTTCCTCCACGATTCTGGTCGATTTGTGACAACCACAGCTACGCACGGCGTGCGTGGTTCCATCCACCCATGGCTGCGGGCTCCCCCGCGGCCATGGGCTTGCAACGCGTGCTTCAGCCTCGCATTGGTATTGGTGCTGGCGCGCCACCCAGCCGGTTGGCGGCAGGCGGCTTCGCGGTGGACTGGCGCACCACCAGTCCGCTGGGATAGCACAGGCGGATTGGCGCCTCGTCCGGTTGCGCCAGCCTCAACATGACCCGGCTCACCATGGCTTGCGCCATCTCGCCAAAGGGCATGGCCACGGAGGTCAGCGCGGGGTTGGTATACGAGCACATGCCGATGTCGTCCATGCCGATCACCGAGAGATCGGCCGGCACCGACAAGCCCGCCTGGTGCAGGCCGGACATCAGCCCGATCGCCATCATGTCGTTGACCGCGATGAGCCCGGTCGGGCGCGTGCTGGTCTGCGCCAGTTGCGTCCCCAGGATCTGGCCCAGCTCCGCCAATTCGGCATCGCCGTAATGCGCGGTGGGCGGGCACTCTATCACCGCCGCGTCTCCTAGCCCGGCCTCTTTCACCGCGGCCTGGAAACCGGCGATCTTGCTCGCGCGGCTGACCGTGCGCCCGGCGGGCATGACAAAGGCGATGCGCCGGTGGCCCAGCTGGATCAGGTGCGACGCGGCCAGGTGGCCCGCCTGGAAGTTGTCGGGCGCCACATGATCGATGCGCGCCGGCAGGTTCGGGTCGGCGCCGCCGTCGTAGCTGACCATGGCCAGCCCCTGCCGGGTCGCCGCCTCGAAATGCTGCTCGTCGGTCAGCGACGACACGATGATCACGCCATGCACGCCGAACGAAAGCAGGTCATCGAGCATGCGCGACTCCTGCTCCCGGTCCCGGTTGGTATTGCCCAGCAGCACGCGGTAGCCAGTCTGGCGCTGTGCCTCGGCCTCGATCTTCAGCGCGAGCTGGCCGTACATGGGGTTGGCGGTGGACGGCACCAGCAGCCCCAACATCGGCGTCTGTCCGGTCTTGAGCTGGCGCGCGACCTGGCTGGGCCGGAAGCCGAGCGTGCGGATGGCTTCCCGCACCCGCTCGAACGTGGCGGGGTTGAGCCGTTCGGTGCGTCCGTTGATCACGTTGGAGACGGAGCTCGTGGACACGTTCGCCAGTCTGGCGACATCTTGTATGGTTGCCATTATCAGGATCTCATGCCAGTTCCATCAGGCGGGGTAGCCATGGCGTCAGCGATGGCATCAGGATCAACAACGGCAAAATCACCGGCGGCAAGGCGCGGTGCTTCGGCAGCGGACCCGCCACGTGCTCCATGCGCGTGCCGGTCATCGCGCAAGCGGCGAACAGCCCCGGGCCGAGCGGCGGCATGAACAGGCGAAGCCCATGGCGATCAACGTCGCCGTGCCGAAGTGTAGCGGATGCACGCCGGCCTGCCCGGCAACGGGCTTGGGCAGCAGGCCAAACGAAGTGCCGAGCGCCGCCGATGCCGACGCGCCTGATTCCAGCATGCCCATGGCTGCGCACTTGGTTATTAAGCGTTTCAGTAAAACGGTTTACTAAATCGATTTACAAAATCATAGACGGTTGGGATGCAAATGCAAGCGTGGGGCGTTGCCGGGCAACGCCGCCATCCTTCCAGGCCGCAGCAATTACCGCTAAGGCAGTCAGGCCAACCAAGCCAACAACTTCAATCCCAATCCGGCGCCAGCCCCTCGGGACTGGTCAACCGCTCGCCACGCTCCAGCGCAGCAATATCAGCCATCTCCAGCTCAGACAACCGAACCGCCAAGGCGCCGAGATTACTCTCCAGATTGGCCCGTTTGGTGGAAGACGGGATCACGGCATAGCCAAGCCGCATGGCCCAGGCCAACACCACCTGTGCGGGCGTTGCGCCATGCCGCTGAGCCAGCTGCTGGATCACCGGATCCAGCAGCGCCTTGCCATAGGCCAGCGTCATGTACGACGTAATGTGGATCCCCTGGCTACGCGCGAAGTCGGCTACCTTGCGGTTCTGCAGGAAAGGATGCAGCTCGACCTGGTTGGTGGCGATAGCCCCCGCCCCCACGGCGTCGATAGCCTGCTGCATCAGTTTGACCGTGAAATTGGATACGCCGATCTGACGCGTCAACCCCTGCTCGCGGGCATCCGCCAGCGCGCCCATGAACTCGGCAACCGGCACCGCATCGCCCGGCGACGGCCAGTGGATCAGCGTCAGGTCGACGTGATCCGTACGCAGCTTGGCAAGGCTGTCCTTGAGGCTGGGCACCAGCTTGTCGCGCGGCAGGTTCTCGGTCCAGATCTTGGTCGTCAGGAACAGCGCCGAGCGCGCCACGCCGCTCTCGGCGATGCCCTGGCCGACTTCGGCTTCGTTGCCGTAGATCTGCGCGGTGTCGATCGCGCGGTAGCCGACGTCGAGGCCGTTGCGCACGGAGTCGATGGCGGTCTGGCCTTGCAGGCGGAAGGTGCCGAGGCCGATGGCGGGAATGGACATGGTGTTTTCCTTAGTCAGGTCATGCGTTAGCGGTCACGGCTGGCGGCAGCCATGACCTGAGAGAATCCGGCGTTTCAAGCGTGCGTCAGGCAAGCGGCATGTCGTTCTCGATCCACGCCGTCACCGACGCGTGCCGGGGCTGCCAGCCGAGCTCCGAGCGCGCGCGCTGTGCGCGCACGCGGCTGTTGGAGCCGAACGAGTAGCGCGACTGGCCTTCGCCCCAGGCAGGTGTGGCCGCTTCGACCGACCAGGACTGCACGGGCCCGAGGCCGAGCCGCCGGGCGATGGCGGCGCCGATCTCGGCGTACGATGCCTCGCCGTTCTCGACGAAATAAAAGGCGCCCGCAGGCGCTGCGTCGAGCACGCGCGCATAGAGGTCCACCACGTCGGCGATATGCACGTTGGACCAGCGGTTCACGCCCGCGCCGACGATGCGCACCACGCCGCTTTGCCGCGCCTGCGCCACCAGCGGCGGAATCTGCACGCTGTCGGCATGCAGCCCCGCACCCGCACCGTAGATCATGCTGTTGCACAGCACGGCGCTACGCACGCCCTGCGCGGCGGCCGACAGCACCATCTGGTCGATGGCGTGGCGCGCCTGCTTGCCCGCCTCCACCACGAACGGCGTCTCTTCGCCGAAGATGCGCGGCGACAGCGCATTGCCACCGGCGTCGTCGCCGATCACGCTGGAACCGCTGGTATGCAGGAACGGCTTGCCGGAGCCGCGCAAGCCGGCCAGCAGCGCTTCTACCGCGGCGGTGATCGCTGCTGGCGGCGTTGATCACGCCGTCGGCCCGCGCGGCTTCGCGCGTCAGCAGTGCGGTGTCGTCAAGCGTGCCCTGCACGGGAACGATGCCACGCGCGGCCAGTTGTTCGGCCTGCACCGGATTGCGGACCAGGCCGCGCACGCCATGTCCGGCAGCGATGAAGTGAGCGGCGACCGAGCCGCCGATAAAACCGGCCGCGCCGGTAACGAAGAGTTGCATGGGATGGGCCTGAAAGCGGGCTGTGAACCGCGCCGGATTGGGTCGGGGCCGTGAGACTGTGGCCGTGGCCGGATGAACATGACCCGAGTATCCGCGCTACCCATGCGGAGAAACACCGTGCGGCGTGCAGAACATACTTGATTCGGGCGCAAGAATGGGCGGCCCGCACGCGCTGCCTGGGTCGCGGCGCTTATCCCCAGGCCGGGAACGGATCGTCATAGGCGGCCCAGGCGATGGGGCCTTGCGCCATCTCCGCGTCGCTCAGCAGGCAGTGGTCAAGCTGCTGGCACAAGGCGGATTCATCCATGCCGATGCCGATCAGCACCAGTTCCTGCCGCGCGTCGCCGGTATCGTCATGCCAGTGCGAGCGGATCGTCGCCACGGCATCGGGATCCTCGGGCCAGAACTCGCGGGGCACCGTGGCCCACCAATAGCCGGCAGGCCCATGGCGGCAGATGGCGCCAGCCTGCGACCACGAGCCCGCGCGCGTCGGCCGCGCGGCCAGCCAGAAGAAGCCCTTGGAGCGCACCACGCCGGGCCACTCGCGCTCCGCCAGGTCAAAGAAGCGCCGCGGATGGAACGGCCTGCGCGCGCGGTAGACAAAACTGGCGATGCCGTACTCGGCCGTCTCCGGCGTAGGCTCGCCTCGTAGCGCCATCAGCCAGCCAGGCGTATTGGCCGCCTGCTCGAAATCAAAGAGGCCGGTGCCAAGTACCTTCTCCAGCCCGACCTTGCCGAACGCCGAAGGCTCGATACGGGCCCTTGGATTGAGGCCGCGCAATATCGCCATGAGCTGCTCGCGCTCCGCGTCGCCCACCAGGTCGAGCTTGTTGACCAGCAGCACATCGCAGAACTCGACCTGCTCGACCAGCAGGTCCACCACCGTGCGGCCATCCTGCTCGCCCAGCGATTCGCCACGCTGGCGCAGGCTGTCGCGCGAGCTGTAGTCGCGCAGGAAATTGTACGCATCGACCACCGTGACCATGGTGTCCAGCCGCGCCACTTGCGACAGGCTCTGGCCGTCTTCGTCCGTGAAGGTAAAGGTCTCGGCCACGGGCAGGGGCTCGGAGATCCCGGTGGATTCGATCACCAACTGGTCGAACCGGCCCTCCTTGGCCAGCCGGCGCACTTCCACCAGCAGGTCCTCGCGCAGCGTGCAGCAGATGCAGCCGTTGCTCATCTCCACCAGCCGCTCATCCGTGCGGGATAGCCCGGCGCCGCCATCGCGCACCAGCGCCGCATCGATGTTCACCTCGGACATATCGTTGACGATGACCGCCACGCGGCGGCCTTGGCGGTTGTGCAGGATATGGTTGAGCAAGGTGGTCTTGCCCGCGCCCAGGAATCCAGAGAGGACGGTAACGGGCAACAGCGTGGGTGATGGCATGGGTGATGGCATGGGTGATGGCATGGGCGGTGGCACGTGGATGCACGCGCCGAAGTACGGCACCAGCAGGAACTCGCGAATCGACTCGCCCTCGCCATCGAGCGAGACGACAAAGCCGGCGATGCGCACCGCCGCGCCATCGAGCGTGGGCTCCACGGGGGCGTTCTTCCAGTACTGCCGGGCCTTGTACAGGGCAATCTGCGCGCGCGGGTCGCCGTCTTCGAGCTCATCGAGCTTCATCCCCTTGAACGGCGCAAGCGGATCCCAGCCCTTGGGCAGCAAGGCCTGCCACTCGATCTGGCGCAGGGCGGGGTCGGGCGCGGCGGGCGCGGACGCGGGCTGCGGCGCTTCGCCTGTCGCATAGGCAGGCGGCACGGCAGCGGCTGCCTCCGCTCGGGGTTCCGGCGGAGGCAGCGACCGGAAGACATAGACCGCGCCCGCCGTGGCCACCGCGATGACAGTGAGCGCAAACAAGGCACGCTGCACGCGAGGGGTCATGCCGGTTTCCTTCACCATCAAATTGCCGGCATCAGCCCGTCTGCCAGGCTGAGGCGGTAAGCGCGCCACCCGGGCAGCAGGCTCACGCAGAAGCCGGCGGCCACCACGATGGCAAAGAGCGGCCATTCGCCCGGCGTGGGCCAGGCCGCCTGCAAGGCCACGCCGAACGTGGATGCCAGGTAGGGGCCAAACCCCGCCGCCAGCGCGCTCAACAACGCAAGCCCGAGCAGCGCGCCGGCGGCCATCACCACCAGCCCTTCCAAGGCCAGCATCGCCAGCAGGTCGCGCGGGCGGGCGCCGACAGCGCGCAGGATGGCAAGCTCGCGCCGGCGCTCGCCCAGCGCGGCCAGGATGGACGACGCCAGCCCCGCCAGCCCGACCACCACCACCAGCGCCGACACCAGCAGCATGGCGCGCTCGGCCACGCCGATGACGCCCCACAGCGCATCCAGCGCCACGCCCGGCAGCACCGCCATCAGCGGCTCGTGGGGGTCTTCGGCAATCTCGCGCTGCATGGCAAAGACCTGCGATCTGTGCTTCAGGCCAACCAGCACGCCCGTCAAGCTGCGGGGCGTCAGATCGAACTTGCGCACCTGCTCCGGCAGGATCGCCAGGCCCGGCAGCGGCACACCGCTCTCCCAGCCGAGGTGGATGGCTTGCATTGCTGCCAGGCCGATATGCACGGTGCGATCCACCGGCGTGCCAGTACGCGCCAGGATGCCGCTGACCACGAAGGGCTTGTCGCCATGTTCCGCATGATGGCCATGATCGGCATGCTCCGGCCCGCCGTCATCACTGTCGCCGTGGCTGAGCACGATGCGATCGCCCACGCGGTAGCCCAGCCGGCTCGCCACCTCGGCGCCAAGCACCGCATCGAACAGCGCCGCGAACGGCCTTCCCTGCGCGAGCACCAGCACATGCCGATCCCCGTAGCGGTAGTGCGTAAAGTAGCTGGCCGTGGTCGCCAGCACCGGAAAGCCGCGGTGCGAGTCGCCCAGCGACAGCGGTATGGTCCACGCCACCGCTGGATGCCGGGCCAGGCGCTCGGCGCTGTCCCATTGCATATTGTTGGCTGCGCCACCAAGGTGGAACACGGTGTACAGCATCAGCTGGATCGGGCTGCTCCGCGCGCCGACTACCAGGTCGGTGCCGGACACCGATTGCGCAAAGCTCGCCCGCACCGCATGCCGGATGCGCTCCACGCCTAGCAGCATGGCGACGGACATGGCAATCGCCAGCAGCATCAGCAACAGGTTGTAGCGACGGTTCCACGCGCTGCGCGCGGCCATCGAGAGCATCAGCATCACGCCGGCTCCATCGCGTCCACCGCGTCGATTGCGTCGATTGCGTCCATCGCCGGCAGCGACAACCGCCTGGCAAAGCCCGCCGACAAGCGCTCGTCATGGCTCACAAACACCAGGCTGGCGCCAGCGATGCCGCATTCGTGCCGCAGCAACGCCATGAAGGCCTGCTGGCGCGGCGCATCCAGCGCGGAGGTCGGCTCGTCGGCCAGCACCACCTGCGGACGGCCGATCAGCGCACGCGCCGCCGCCACGCGCTGCTGCTGGCCAACCGAGAGTTGGGTGACTGGGCGCCGCCACAGGGCCGGGGACAAGTCGAGCTGCCTGAGCAACGCCTGCGCGGCAGCTTCCGGCGTCTCGCCTTGCGCAGCGGTGCGCTCGCGCCGGCTGCGCGAGAAGCGGCAAGGCAGCAGCACGTTGTCGACGACGCAAAGGTAGGGCAGCAGGTTGAACTGCTGGAAGAGCAGGCCAACATGATCCGCGCGCAAGCGGTCGCGCTGCGCGGCGGACAACGCGCCGAGCGCGGTGCCCAGCACGCGCACGCTGCCTTGCTGCGGCAGCAATACGCCGGCCAGCATCGACAGCAAGGTGCTCTTGCCGCTGCCGCTGGGCCCGCACACGAATACCTGCTCGCCCGCGTCCAGCCGGAACCGGTCAAGCCGCAGGCAGGGCGCGGCCTGCGCGGGCCAGGTGAATGCGATGTCCCGCAGGTCGATGACGGCATCGCCGCTCGCCTTGCGGACCCCACTCTGTTCGCTACGTTCGCTATGTTCGCTGGTGCCGGTCATCATCCAAAACCTCGCCATGCATAATGACTTCGGCGCGCGTGCGCACCGGCACATTGGGCTGCTTGTCGGTCCCGAAGTACTGGTTATAGACGCCTGAGAAGCCGGTGAAATCCGGCTTGCCCGTGGCCGGGTCCGCCACGATCAGCGCTTGCATGGAGACGATGTCGCCCATCTGGTAGCCGCGGTCCTTGAGGATGCGCTCGATCTGGCCGAGCACATTGCGGGTCTGGGTTGCCGTGTCGCCATAGGACGCTGCGGTATCGGGCGGCGCGGCGGCATTCCCCACCGTAGGGCCCACGCCGCTGAGCACGAGTTGCTCCGCGCCGGCGGGAATCTCGATCACCTCGGCGAACTCGCGCGCCCAGGGTTCGGTCATATGCGCCGGGTTGCGATGCCGGACGATCTGCTCAGCGGCGTTGGCGCTGGTGCTGCAGAGCGCCGGAGCCACGAAGGTGGCAAGGGTGGCGATGGAAATACACGATAGCAAGCGTGCTGCGCGCATGGGGGGCCTGTCGGTGGAAGCAAGGAAGGAGGATCCGGGCAACGCGGCGTTGCCTTGCCGGACCGTGCAAACGCAGGACGCTAAACACAGAACACAGAGCGTACTCGCGCTTGTCACGACACCATGCTAGTAGCTGTCCCGCTGCGCGGACAAATGACTCCTTGCGCCGCATGCATGCCCTGAGGTCATGCGTGGGTCCGACAGCAACGCCAACCGCAACGCGAACGACACCCCCAACGACAACTCAGATCGACGGCATCGCCGCCACCTCGGCGCGCAGCCAGTTGCGGAACGCCGCAATGGCGTAGTCGTCAGCCCGCTCCTTGCGGTACAGCAAGCAGTAGTCGCCGCCGCTGGTGATGCGCTCACGCACCGGTACGGCCAGCCGGCCCGAGGCGATCTCCTCGGCCACCAGTACGTCGGGCACCAGCGCGATGCCGCGGCCTTCGATGGCGGCCCGCACCGACATGAAGAAATGCCCGAAATGCAGGGCCTGCGCGCCGCTCGCGTAGGGCACGTCCAGCGCGGCAAACCAGTCGGGCCAGGCATGCGCACGGGAGTCGGTGTGAATCAGTGGCAGCCGCGCCAGCGCGGCGGGGCTGGCAGGCAGCCGCCCTTTCACCAGCCCCGGCTTGCACACCGGCACCAAGCTGTCGGGAAACAGCGGCTCCGCGGCCACGCCCTTCCACTCATCCGTCATCACCAGGTCGATGCGCGGCGCGCCCTTGCGTGCCCGCTTGCCTGGCGGCTTGCCCACGCGGATGGCCACGTCCACGCCAGCGTGGGCAGGATGCTGACCAGCAGGCTGCGCGAGCTCCTGGCCCCGGTGAGCTCGCGGGCGACCGTCTCGATCTGGTCGAGCGAGCGCATCACCACGTCGAACAAGCGCGCACCCTGCGGGGTGAGTTCGATGGCGCGCGTCAGGCGGTTGAACAGTTTGAGCCCGTAGTGTGTTTCCAGGTTCTTGATATGCCGGCTGATCGCGCTCTGGGTCACGCACAGCTCGTCCGCAGCCAGCGTGAAACTCATGTGTCGCGCGGCGGCCTCGAAAGCACGCAGCGAAACCAGCGGAGGAAGCGAACGTTTCATGCGGCACCGTGGGGGCGAAGGCCTGGGGCGAGCGACGCATAAGTATAAGTCATGCGTATGTGCAATCAAGTTGTTTGCTGAAAAGATCCGCGACGCCGAGTATTCCCCTCAGGCAAGAAAAAGAGCATCGGCAAAACACAAAAACCTAGACAAAAGACAAAGCCAGAAAAAGGAGTCCACATGACAGCCACGCCCGGCGAGGAGCGCCCCCTGCTCTCGGTATCCGGTCTTTCCAAGCGATTTGGAGCGACCTGCGCATTGCGCGGCGCCGACCTCACCGTGCGCCCCGGAGAGGTGCATGCCTTGATGGGCGAAAACGGTGCAGGCAAGAGTACGCTGGTGAAGATGCTCGTCGGCGCGCTGCGCCCGGATACGGGCACCATCCTGCTGCGCGGCCAGCCGGTGGCCTTTGGCTCCGTGCGCGATGCCATCGCGGCGGGCGTGATTCCCGTGTACCAGCATGCCACCGTGTTCCCGGACCTGACGGTTGAGCAAAACCTGCATGCGTTCGACGTGGCCCGGGCCGGTACGCTGCGCGCTGGCGCCCGCCTGCCGCTGCAACGCTACCTGGACACGGCACGGCGCATCGGGCTGGAGCTCAACCCGCGCCAACTGGTGTCCGGCCTGTCGATGGCGGAGCGGCAGTTGCTCGAGATCGCGCGCGGCGTGGCGCGCAAGTGCGAGGTGCTGATCCTCGACGAGCCAACCGCCGCGCTTAACGCACATGAAGCCGACCGCCTGTTCGCCGCGGTCGCCCGCCTCAAGGACGAAGGCAAGGGCATCGTCTTCATCAGCCACAAGCTGGGCGAGATCAAGCAGGTCTGCGATGCCATCACCGTGCTGCGCGATGGCTTTACGGTGGTGGATGCGGTACCGGTGGCCGCCATGACGCCGCACGAGATCGTCGAGGCCATGGTGGGGCCGGTGGCCGAGCGCACCGCGCGCGCGCTCCCGGCCGTGGGCGACACGCGGCTGCGGGTTGAAGGCATCGCCTGCGGCGACCTGCTGCGCGACGTCACGCTGTCGGTGGGGCGGGGCGAGATCATCGGGCTGGCTGGCCTGATCGGCTCGGGTGCGATCGAGCTGGGCGAAGTGCTGAGCGGCAGCCGGCGGGCTTGCGCCGGTACCATCCGGGTCGACGGCCTGGACATGACGGCGATGTCGCGCCGGCGCTTCAAGCAGGGCGGCGTGGGGCTGATCCCGGCCGACCGCAGCAGCGATGGCATCTTTCCGGGGCTGAACTGCGCCGCCAACGCGGTGGCCTCCACCTACGCATCCATCTCGGATCATCATTTCGTCTCCGATGCCATGGAGGTTGGCGCAAGCGAAGCCCTGTTCGCGTCGCTGCGGGTGCGCCCGGGCGATCCGGCCCTGGATGTCAGCGCGCTGAGCGGCGGCAACCAGCAAAAGCTGCTGGTGATCCGCAACCTGCTGCTGCCCGGGCTGAAGGTCCTGGTGGTGATCGAGCCCACGCGCGGGGTTGACGTGAACGCCCGCGAGGCCATCCACGATGCGCTGGTGGACGCGGCGCGCGGTGGCGTCTGCGTGATCGTGGCGTCCAGCGATATCGACGAGGTGGTGGCCTTGTCGCACCGCATCGTGGTGATGCGCCACGGCCGCATGGCCAGGGTATTTGCGCGCGGCGTGGCGTTACAGCAAGTGATTGCGTGCACCACCGGCGCCAGCGATTGCAATGACAGCATGCAACCCACGCGCGAGGAGGCACATCATGGCATGGCTTAGGAAATGGCCGGCATCGGCCTGGGTCTGCCTGGCGCTGTTCGTGGTCTGCGTGATCGCGGTGCCGCGCTTTGGCACCAGCGGCAACATCTTCAACCTGGCCCGCGTGCTGGCGGTGCTGCTGCTGGTGGCGATCGGCCAGGGCCTGGTGATCGTGGTGCGCGGGCTGGATTTTTCCGTGGGCTCCGGGGTGGCGCTGTTCAGCGTGGTGGCCGTGCTGAGCATGCCGGCTATCGGCGTGGGCGGCGCATTTGCCGCCGGCGCGCTGGCGGTGCTGGCCCTGGGCGCGCTCAATGGCGCGCTGGTTGGTGTCTTGCGCATCCCCGCCTTTCTCGCCACGCTTGGAACCATGATCGCGGTGCACGGCTTGTGCGGCGTGCTGGTGGGCGGCGTGCCGCTGGATGCCCCGGCCAGCGTGGACTTCTCCGCGCTCGGCCGGGGACAGTGGCTGGGCCTGCCGTTGCCGCTGTGGCTGGCAGGCGCCGCGCTGCTGGTCGTGGGCGCACTCACGCGCTACACGGCGCCGGGCCGCGAATGGTATCTGGTTGGCAGCAACCCCGACGCCGCCCACCTGGCGGGAATCGCGGTGAAGCCGCGCGTGCTGCAAGCCTACCTGGCCAACGCCGTGCTGGTGGCGATAGCCGGCGCGGTGCTGACCTCGCGGCTCGGCTCAGGCCAGCCCAACCTCTACCCCAACCTGCCCTTCGAGGCGATCGCCGCGTGCGCCATCGGCGGCATTCCGCTGGGCGGCGGCAAGGGCGGCCCGCTGCACGCGCTGTTTGGTTGCCTGATCCTCGCCATGGTGGGCAATGCGCTGGTGCTGGTCAATTTCCCCAGCTATATCCAGAGCGTCCTGCTTGGCGTGCTGATCCTCGCAGCCGTACTGCTCCAGCAACTGCGTGGCCGCTCGCTGCGCGTGAGCTCGCTGCCCAGCCTTCCTGCCAACGCATCTTGAGCGCACGAACATGAACTCGCAACGACTGATGTCCCTGCCGGCCCGCACCGGCGCCGCCCTGTCAGCCTTCTCGCCGCGCTCTGTGCCCGCACTGCGCAAATCCACCGGCCTGTTCGCCTGCGCGGGCTTGTGGCTGGTGATGGGCGCGATCTCGCCCGGCTTCGCCACCTCGGACAACCTGGCCAATATCGTTTCGCAAAGTGCCGTGCTGCTGTTGCTCGCACTCGGGCAGATGCTGGTGGTAGTCACACGCGGATTCGATATCTCGGTGGGCGCCGTGGCGGTGCTGTCGTCCATCGTGATCGCGCAGACGGCCGCGCAGTTCGGCGAAGTGGTTCGGCGAAGTGCCGGCCATCCTGCTGGGCACGGGCGCCGGGCTGGTGGTGGGGCTCTGCAATGGCTACCTGATCGCGTGCCGCCGCATGGAGCCCATCGTCGTCACGCTGGGCGCCACGCTGATGGTACGCGGGGTGTCGACCATTGTCAGCGGTGGCGCCGACGCGGTGCCGCTGCCGCCGGGCACGATGATCCAGTCGCTGGCCTACGCCGCATGGCTAGGTGTGCCGGCGACGGTGTGGCTGGCCGTGCCGGTGGTGGCGCTGGCCTGGCTGCTGTGCACGCGCCTGCCGTTAGGCCGCTGGTTCTACATGATCGGCAGCCATCCCGATGCGGCTTTGCTGGTAGGGGTGCCCGTGCGCACCGCTGGCGTGCTGGCCTATGGACTGTGCGGCACGCTGGCCGGGCTGGCAGCGGTGTTCCTGCTGGCGCGCAGCGGTGCCGCGGTGGCGGTCGACGGCGCAGGCATGGAGCTGCAGGCCATTGCCGCCTGCGTGATCGGCGGCGTGGCGCTCAGCGGCGGCAAGGGCGCCGTGTGGCAGGTCATGGCGGGCACGCTGTTCATCCAGGCCTTGCTCAACGGGCTGAACCTGCTCGGCACCTCGCCCTTTGCCTCCGAGATCGTACTCGGTGCGGTCATCGTATCCGCGGGCTTGCTCGAATACCTGATGCGCAGGGTGGGATCGCGCCAGGACTGAATTCTTACCTTCACCGCAACGACATCGAACAGGAGCTTGAATCATGAAGCGAATCAGCATTCCCCGGCTGCGGGCCGCCATCGCCCTGGCAGGCGCCGTGCTGGCATGCGGGCCGGCCATGGCGCAGAAAGCGCTGACGATCGGCTACGCCACGCCGGACTTGTCATCGTCGTTCTGGATCTCGATGACCTACGGCGTGGAGGACGAGGCGAAGAAGCTCGGCGTGGCGCTGGTCAAGCTCAACGCGGGCGGCGATGCCAACGTCAACGTCCAGATCTCGCAGTTGCAGGACCTCGCGCAGCGCAAGGTCGACGCCATCGTGGTCGGCGCCACCAACGGCGATGCCATCCGCGGCGCGGTGGAACATGCCATTGGCAAGGGCATCCCGGTGGTCGGCCTGTCGAGCGTGCCCAACAGCGACAAGCTGGCCTCCAGAATCAGCGCGGACCACTACGACATGGGCCGCCTGCAGGCCCAATGCCTTGGCAAGGCGCTCAACGGCAAGGGCGCGGTGGGCATGATCTCCCAGCAGCAGGGGCAAACCTGGGCCGACCTGCGGCGCCAGGGCTTCCTGGAAACCGTCAAGGCGGAGTATCCCGGCATCAAGGTGGTCGCGGAGTCGCGCAGCGCGGTCACGCGCAACGGCGCCATCAACCTGGTGGACGACTGGCTGCAGCGCTTTCCCGAGATGAACGGCATCTACTCCGCGGTGGACGACTCGGCGGCGGGCGCGGCGCTGGCGGTCAAGTCCGCCCATCGCGAGGACGTCAAGATCAGCGCCTCCAACCTCAGCCCCACCGCGCAGCAGATGTTGCAGAACGGCGAGCTGGCCTGCTCGTCCGTGCAGCAGATCGTCACGCAGGGCCGCGAGGCGCTCAGGCAGGCCGTGGCCGCCGCCCGCAAGGAGAGCACGACAGCGGTCGTGCGCACGCCCTCCATCATGGCAACGCGCGACAACCTCGCCAGGCTCGATCTTTCCCTGATCACCGCGCCGAAGGACTATCGTCCATGACGCCGCGGCGCCATTCGATTCCGCGTTACTCACACTCACTCATCCAGCCAGGTTAACGCCATGCTCGCTTCTCACGATCGTTTTCCCTATTCACCCATCGTCGAGCGCCCGCAGTTCGACTGGCCCGGTGGCAGCCGCCTGGCGGTGCATCTGTGCCTGAACCTGGAGCACTTCGCCTACAACACCGGGGGCGGCATCTCCTACTCGCCCGGCATCCCGCACCCCAACACCTACAACTGGGGCTGGCGCGAATACGGCAACCGGGTTGGCGTGTGGCGCATCATCGCGCTGTGCGACAAGCTCGGCATCCCGCTGTCAGTGCTCCTCAACTCCGAATGCTATGCGCACTGTCCGCAGGTGATCGACGCGCTGCGCAAGCGCGGCGACGAGATCCTGGGCCACGGGCGCACCAACTCCGAGCAGCAGAACAACTTCTCCGAAGCCGAGGAGCGCGAGCTGATCCGCGAGGTGACCGAAGCCATCGCCCACCACGAGGGGAAGCCGCCCGCGGGCTGGCTCAGCCCCGGTGTCAATCCCAGCAATGTCACGCCCGACCTGCTGCAGGAAGCTGGCTACCGCTACATCCTCGACTGGCCGATGGATGACCAGCCGGTGTGGATCAACACGCGCGGCGGGCGCCTGCTCAGCATCCCCTATCCGCACGAGGTCAACGATATCCCCGCCATCGCCCTGCACGATGCCACGGCGAGCGAGTTCGCCGACATCATCATCGATAACTTCGACGAGATGCTGGAGCAAAGCGTGGAGCAGCCGCTCGTCTACGGTATTTCCATCCACGCCTTCCTGGTCGGCCAGCCCTACCGGCTGCGGCAGTTCCGCCGGGCGATGGAGCACATCCTGCGCCATCGCGACCGGATCTGGCTGACCACCACGGGCGCCATCGCCCAGCACTACATTGGCCTGCCGGCGCAAGACGCCTGAGGCAAACCAAGCAACAAGATCATCAAACAGGAGATCACACAATGTCATTCGACAAGGAACTGCGGATCGGCATCGCCGGGCTCGGCGCGGTCGGCAAGAAGCTCGTCGCGCAACTCGATGCAGGCGTGTTCGGCCTGCGGCTGGCAGCCGTGGCCGTGCGCGACAAGCAGAAGGCGGCACAAACGCTGCAAGGCCTGCGCAACGAGGTTGCCATCGTCGGGCTCGGCGAGCTGGCCGACCTGGCGGACGTGGTGATCGAGTGCGCGCCGGCGGAACTTGTCGGCGAGATCGCGGAGCCGGTGCTGCGTGCGGGCAAGACGATGATCGTGCTGAGCTGCGGGGCGCTGCTTGACCGCATGGACCTGGTGGAGCTGGCACGCGCCCACGGGGGCCAGATCATCGTGCCGACCGGCGCGCTGCTGGGCCTGGATGCGGTGACGGCGGCAGCGGAGGGCGTCATCCATTCCGTGCGCATGATCACACGCAAGCCCGTGCGTGGCCTGGTCGGGGCGCCGTTCCTGGTGGAGAACAACATCCATATCGACGACGTGACGGCGCCGATCCAGATCTTCTGCGGCACGGCCCGCGAGGCAGCCAAGGGCTTCCCCGCGAACCTCAACGTGGTGGTTGCGCTGGCGCTGGCCGGTGTCGGCCCGGACAAGACCCACCTGGAAATCTGGGCGGACCCGGCGCTGACCCGCAACACCCACGAGATCGTGGTGGATTCCGACGCCGCCTCGTTCTCGATGAGCATCCAGAACATTCCCACTGAAAACCCCAAGACCGGGCGTATCACGGCGCAAAGCGTGCTGGCGGTATTGCGCAAGCTGCGCAGCCCGCTGCGCGTGGGTACGTGAACGCAAATAGAGAAGACCAAACAGGAGCAACAACATGGACCTAGGCATCAAGGGGCGCATCGCGCTGGTCATGTCTGCGGGCGGCGGGCTGGGATCTGCCATCGCGCTGGCGCTCGCGGGACAAGGGGCGGCGGTTGCCGTATCGGACCAGAACCAGGAGGCCCTGGACGATACGGTGGCCCGCATCCGCGCAGCCGGCGGCCAGGCCCACGGCGTGCGCGCCGATCTTGCCGACCTGGCGAGCGTGACGGCCATGGTGGAGCAGGTCAGGAGCACGCTGGGCGACCCGGACATCCTGATCAACAACTCCGGCGGCCCGCCGCCATCCACGGCCGCGCAGGTGGCGCCGGAGCAGTGGCGCAAGCAGTTCGAATCGATGGTGCTGTCGCTGATGCATCTCACGGACCTGCTGCTCCCGGCCATGCAGCGCAAGGGCTGGGGCCGCATCGTTACCAGCGCCTCATCCGGCGTGATCGCGCCCATTGCCAACCTTGGCATGTCCAACACCTTGCGCATGGCCTTGCTGGGATGGTCGAAGACCCTGGCCAACGAGGTGGCCGGCCACGGCATCTGCGTCAACGTGGTGCTGCCCGGGCGCATCGCCACGGACCGCATCCGCGCGCTGGACGAAGCCCGTGCCGTACGCGAAGGCAAGACCTACGATGACATCGTGGCGGCCAGCACCGGTTCGATTCCCGCCGGGCGCTACGGCCGGCCCGAGGAGTACGGTGACGTGGTGGCCTTCCTGGCCAGCGAGCGCGCCTCCTTTGTCACCGGCTCCGTCGTGCGCGTCGACGGCGGCATGATCCCCAGTATCTGAGCACTTATCTCCCGAGGAAGCACAGCATGGAAACCACCCACGTAGCCCACGACGCCGCCCGCGGCGCCGCCGAGCGCGAAGCAATCCGCCAGCGATTCCTGAAGGTCGACACCTCCAACGTTGCCGACGTGCTCGACACGCTCGGCCTGTTCGACCAGGGCCTCTCGTCCGCCTTTACGCCTTTCCCCGCCAATGGCGGCAAGCTGGCAGGCTGGGCCTACACCATCCGCGGCCAGATGTCGCCGTACGCGCTCGGTGGCGACCCGGACAAGATGAAGGCCTGCGCGGGCGTGTCCGCCGGCGATGTCACGGTCTGGAGCGGCGACGGCGAAGGCGTCTGCTACTTCGGCGAGCTGATCGCCATCGGCATGAAGGAGCGCGGCTGCGTCGGCTCGCTGATCGATGGCGGCATTCGCGATATCCGCTGGATCGCCGCGCAGGCTTTCCCGGTGTTCGCGCGTTACCGCACGCCGGTGCAGTCGATTGCGCGCTGGAAGGTCAACGGATGGCAAGTGCCCGTGAGCATCCGCGGCGCGACCTCGCAATGGGTGCAGGTACGCCCGGGCGACTTTGTGCTGGGCGACGAGGACGGCGTGCTGGTGATCCCGCACGAGGTGCTCGACACTGTGCTGCTCCAGGCGGAGCGCCTGACCGAGCAGGAGCGCAGCATCCGCGTGGAACTGCAGCAAGGGCTCAGCCTGGCCGATGCGCTGGCCAAGTACGGGCATGTCTGAGCTCGCGGCACGGGCGGCGCAGGTAGCGCAGCGCGCGGCGGATCTCGGGCTGCTGCTGGATTGCCGCCGCTGCGGCGAGATCGCGGCTGCGGCCACGCCGGTGCTGCAAGCCGTGCATGCCTTGCCGGCGGGCGACGCCGCGCCTGTGGCGCCAACGCTGCCGTACGCGCACTGGCTGCGGCAATGCGCCGCCGCGCGTTAGGAGGACGATGAGCGACCCCAGCCTCCTGAGCGTGGCCGAGTTGCGACTAGCGCTGGCCCAACGGCGCCTGTCGCCCTCCGCGCTGGTGCAAGCCTGCCTGCGGCGGGCCGCGGCCGCGCACACCGCCACGCATTGCTTTGCCGCGCTGGACGACGCAGGCGCGCTCGCCCGCGCCATCCGGCTGGAGAGCCGCAGCCCTCCCGGCGCTGCCCAGGCGCCGCTCTGGGGCATCCCGTTCGCCCATAAGGATGTGCTGGCCGCCCCCGCTCGGCCGCCGCGCGCGGGCTCGTTGTTCGACGACCTGATCGACGATCCGGCGGCGGCGCGAAGGCCAGCGGCCGTGCTCGAAGCGCTGCACCTGTCCGGCGCGATCGGCCTGGGCGCCACCGCGCTCGATGAGCTCAGCTACGGCGCCACCGGCCTGAACGATCACTACGGCCACTGCCGCAACCCGTGGGATCCGCGCTGCATCACCGGCGGTTCGTCGGGCGGCGCGGCGGCGGCTGTGGCGGCGCGCGCGGTGCCGTTCGCCATCGCGGCGGACACCGGTGGCTCGATCCGCATCCCGGCATCGATGTGCGGCGTGGTCGGGCTGAAACCCACCTGGGGCCGCATCTCCACGCGCGGCTCGGTCCCGCTGTCGCCGTCGCAGGACACGCTCGGCGTCATCGCGCCGCGGTGCTCGACGCGCTGGATCCGACAGCCGCGCTGGCCGCACGCTCGAGCGCGGCAGCAGCCTGCACAGCCCGCTGGCGGGCCTGCGCATCGGCATTGCCCGGCACCCGTTCTTCGAGGTCGCGCATGATGACGGCGCTACGGTGATTGCCCGCGCCCTGCTAGCGTTCGAGTCGCTGGGCGCCCGCTTGCATGAGCAGGCCGTGCCCGGCGTCGAGGCCTGCGATGCGGCGGCCACCGTGGTGACATGGAGCGAGGCGACAGCGCTCCACGGCAAGCGCCTGCGTGGCCACTCGCCTGGCTTGGCCCATGCCACGCGGCTACGCCTGGAGACGGCGCGTGGCGGCCGCTCCCGAGGACTTACGCGCGCGCCCTGGCCTACCGGCCGCTGGCCCTGCGGCGTTTTGTCGATCACGTCTTCTCGGCATGCGACGTGCTGGTGGCGCCCAGCGTTGCCGTGCCGACGCCGCGGATCGCATCCGTGGCGCAAGACGCCGCGCAAGCGGTGCGCGTGACAACCTCGCTGCTGCGCGCCAACCGCTGCATCAGCTATCTCGGCCTGCCTGCCGTGTCGCTGCCGGTGGGATTCACGCCTGACGGCCTTCCCGTTGGCTTGCAGCTGATCGGCAGGCCCTGGGCCGAGGGCGCCCTGCTTGCCGCCTGCGCCGCATTCCAGCAAGCCACCCACTGGCACCAGATCGAACCCGTGCTCGATGGCCCGGAGGTGGCCGGCATCGGGGCGGAGCCGGGCAACGGGTAAGCACGCGAAGGCCAAGCCGGCGCGATGGTAGACTCGGCACAGCCCCAACCCGCGCGGCCACCACTATAATCCGCGCTCCCGGCCAACCATCGCAGATATCTCGCCTCATGCCCAAGGAAACAGCGCAAGCCCGCCCGACACGCCGGTATGTGGAGAAGCGCGAGGCGATCCTCGACGCCGCTGCGCGGCTGTTCAACCGCAAGGGCTTGCGCGGCGCCACGCTTTCGGACGTGGCGCAGGAAGTCGGCCTGAGCACCAACAGCATCACCTACTACTACCGCAAGAAGGAAGACCTGGTGGTGGCGTGCCTGATGCGCACCATCGACGAAATAGCGGGCATCGCCGACGCCACGGCCGGCGAGCCGCGGCCGCAGGCCAGGGTGCGCCGCTTCATCGCGCTCTTTTTTGAGCGGCTGGCCAGGACGGCCACGGGCGAGCGTCCCGAGTTGATGAGCTTTCGCGAGATCCGCTCGCTGCCAGACACCCACGCGGATGTCGCCTTCGCGGCCTACACGGACATGTTCCGGCGCATCCGCAAGCTGTTGCGCAGCGACACGCCCAAGGACCCCGCGCAACGCAGCGCCCTGAGCGCGGCGGCGCACCTGTTGCTGTCGCTGACCAGCGGCGCGATGACATGGGTGGAGCGCTACGAGCCAGAGGACTATCCGAAACTGGCGGATACGGTCGTGGATATCCTGCTCAACGGCTTTGCGTCGCCGTCGTCGCGA
>NZ_AHJE01000139.1 GCF_000243095.1 Cupriavidus basilensis OR16
CTGGCCGTGCTGCGCGGCAACCTGGCGCCGGGTGGCGCCATCATCAAGCAGTCCGCGGCCGATCCGGTGTTGATGGAACATGAAGGGCGAGCGGTGGTGTTCGAAGACGCCGAGGATATGGCGCTGCGCATCGACGACGATGCGCTGGATGTGAAGGCCGACGACATCCTGGTGCTCAAGCGCATCGGGCCGACCGGCGCGCCCGGCATGCCCGAGGCCGGCTACATGCCGATTCCCAGGAAGCTCGCGCGCACCGGCGTGAAGGACATGGTGCGCATCTCGGACGGCCGCATGAGCGGGACCGCGGCCGGCACCATCGTGCTGCACGTAACGCCGGAAGCCGCCATCGGCGGCCCGCTGGCGCACGTGCGCAACGGCGACCGCATCCGCCTGTCGGTGGCGCGGCGCGAGATCTCCCTGCTGATCGACGACGCAGAGCTGGCCCGCCGCGCCGCCGAGCACCAGGTGGTGCGCCCTTCTGCCGAGCGCGGTTACCGCAAGCTGTTCCTGGCCACGGTGACGCAGGCCGACCAAGGGGTGGACTTCGATTTCCTGCGCGCCGCGCAGACCCACCAAACCGTGCCGCGCAAGTCCTGAGCACCCTGCCATGGATCGACCAACCCGTGCCGGAACGCG
>NZ_AHJE01000138.1 GCF_000243095.1 Cupriavidus basilensis OR16
GATCGGCGGCGGCGGACTGGTCGATGGATCGCCTCAGGAAGCCTCGCGCCTGCCGATCGGCATCGAACGCAAGCTCTATCGCCTGGTACCCACCAGCGATGGCGGGGCGAAAGACGGCAAGCCAGCCGAAGCCGCCGCCGCGGGTACGGCCGGGCTGACCTTCTCGGCCAAGCCGGTCAAGCCGGGCGACAAGCTCGACAGCAACACGCTCTACGTCGATGAGATCGTGCTGAGTCCGCGCCAGGGCACGTACCGCTACGGGCTGGTTGAAGCACCGCTGCCGCCCGGCGGCGAGGTCGAGGGCACGACGTGGGGCCTGCGGATCGACGGCTTGCCCGATCCCGACAACAAGGTCACCGGCCTGCAGCCGTTCCAGCGCGCCGTGACGTACGAGATGGGCATGTTGTCATATCACCAGCCGGTAGTCTCGCTGGAGCGCCCGGTGGTGCTGCGCCAACTGGTGCGCTTCTCGCTGCCCTTGACGGTGGAGTGAGGCAGGCATGAACGGGGCAGCGCGCATGGCGACCGGCCGTGCCTGGTGGCGACGGCTTGCGGCGCTGGCTGCCGCGTGCGCGGCGTGCGCCGGGCCCGCGCTGGCTGCCCCGCTCACGCCCGCCGAGCCGCTGCGCTTCGCCCGGCTCGCGGGAGCAGACGCGCAATTATTTGGCCTGGACGGCAACGCCGCCGCGCCCGCTGCGACGCCATTGCCTGCCAGCTTGCAGACACCGTTGGGCAGCGTGTGGAAGTTGTTCGTCTATGGCTACCTGGTCGGCCGCGACAAGCCATCCAATGACTACACCTGCCGTGGCGGTGACCCGGAGGAGGTGTACTGCTGCGCGGCCGGCCAGAGCATCGACCGCGAACATGCGCTGATTCAATCCTGCGGACGCTATTTCGAGCCGCGGCGGCTGGCTTTGTCCGCAGCCGACTGGCGACGTTTCTGGAAGGAGGCCGGCGCGCCCGCGTGGCTGCAAGACATGCAGGCGATGCAGCCAGCGCGCAGCGTGGCCGTTGCCGATCTGCTGGCCGGGCTGCATGCCGTACCCCCGGCCGCGCAACAGGCAGCCGCCGCGACGCTGGTCTCGGTACTGACGGTGGGGCGCGGCGAAGGCACGCTGGCCAACTATGGCAGCCTGCTGCGCGCCAAGACCTGGACCATGCCGGACCCCGCGCGGCCGGGCGCGTCCATCGGCGGCGCGGCCGGCTGGCTTGCCGATGGCAGCCCGGTCTGGCTGGGCGGCCCCGGCGCCAGCGCCAACGTGCTGCGCCGCGCGGCGCCCCGCCTGCAGCCGTTGCTGGCCGCCGTGCCGGTGCCCGATGATGGTGCTTGCGTGCTGGTCGACATGTTCGAGCGCTATCCGCTGCGCGATCTGCAAGCCGCCGGCACCGGCACCGGCGCAAGGCGCCAGGCCGTGCCGGACGGCCCGCTCAATGGCACCTATCGCGCCGAGTTTGCCAATGGCAACAGCCTGCGCGTGGAAAGCCGCGGCGAGCTCACGCTCGTGCGCACGCCCGGCGCCGCGCCGCGCGTGGTGGGCCGTTTTGGCCTCAATGACTACGTGGCGCGGGTGGTCGAGCGCGAGGGCGACACCACCGAGCCCGAGGCCGCCCGCGCCCTGGCGGTGGCCGCGCGCAGCTACCTGATCCAGCAAGCCACGCGTGAGCAAGGCTGCTTTCATATTGCCGACAGCAGCCGCACCCAGCGCGTGCTGCCGCGCGCACCCACGGCCGCCGCGCGGCGTGCCGCCGACGTGACTGATGCGCTGGTGTTGTCAGCCGTTGCGGTGCGCTACCACCACGACGCGGCCGGCGAGGGGCGCATGGCCTGGCTGGAAGCCCGGCGCGCGGCCGGGCAGGGGCAGGCGTTCGATGCCATCCTGGCTCGCTGGTGGCCTCAGGCCACGCTCACCTCGTTCCAGAGCCCCGTGGCCGGCGATTGCCTGGCGGTAGCCAATGCGCGGCAGTGGCTGGCGCAGCGCGCGCCGCAGTGGGAACGCCGGCTGGCAGCGGAGCCGGGCTATGAAACGCCGCCGCTGCCCGCCGTGTGCGAAGTGCGCTTAGGCCGTCCTTATGCGGACGCGCGCCGCAACCGGCTCTATATCCACCGGCTGGCCAGCGAGGACGATCGCATTGCCCTGGCCCACGAATATCTCCATCTTGCATTCGCCCGCCACCCTCGCGGGCAGGACGAAGGATTTGTCGAAGCCACGGCGCGCAAGCTGGTACGTACGCAAAACCCATCATGAATCTCACCCGTAATGTGTCCTGCAACTGGCGCCGCAATGTGCTGGCCCTGGCCTGTGCCGCGGCGCCGCTGGTGGCCACGGCCGAGCCGGTCGCCGATCTGGACGGCCCGGTGGGCGGCTGGCGTCACGGCGGCCTGTCCAACGAACTCGAGCGCTATACGGCTGCCTATCCCAAGCCGCCGGTGGACCGGGGCGCGCAGAAGTACCGCACGCTGATCGAGGGGCGCTTGCGCAAGGCTGGCAAGGAAGGCCGCAAGCCGCCCACGCTGGTGGTCAACGGCACCGCCATGCCGCTGTATGCCGACGAGCAGGGACGCTTCGCGCGGCCGTGGGCGTTCGGCCGTGGCTCCAACAGCGTGGAGACCGTGTCCGCCGACGGCGCCTCGCGCCAGCGCCTGCAGTTCTACGAGGCCGACGCTACCAAGACCCAGGCCAAGCTGCGCGCGGTACTGACCTGGGACGATCCCAAGGCCGAGGTCGACCTGCATGTGATTTCACCTGGCGGTGGCCATGCCTTCTTTGCCAGTCCCTTGCTGCCGGAAGGGGGTGGTCTTGACGTGGATAGCGTGGACGGCGCGGGGCCGGAGATTTTCTCGAGCGCGGCGCCGCGTCCCGGGGTGTGGTTGTTCTATGTGAACTACTGGGGCAATTTCAACGCGGACGGCTACAACTTCGAGAAAGGCAAGAACGATCGCGACCTGATCACCGCCAAGCTCACGCTGATCTACAACGAGAACACGCTCAATGAAAAGCGTGAGACGCTCGTGGTGCCGCTGCGCAAGCTGGGCGAGCTGGCGCTGATGAAGTCGGTGCGTTTCTGATCCGGCACATCGATCAGTCACGCTATCGCCTAGCCAGAAAACCAGTCGCAAAGAACGCAGGAAGGAACCGTGGATATGCAGCGCTCGCCGAAACTAGCCTTGATCAGCCTGACCCTGCCAGCACTGCTGCTGGCAGGCGCCGCGCGTGCCGACGATACCATCGAGTTCACCACGCCGCGCAACGGCTGGCGCAACTCGGCCGGTGACGCTTCGGCCTATACGCAGGAAGTGCATTACCCGGCGGTGGCGGTGTCCACGCGAGCCGGGCAGGCCGCCAGCGCCATGATTGCCGGACGCATCCGCGCGGCGCCCAAGCCCGGGGCGGATGCCTCGAGCGCCGCATCGAGCCCCGCAGCCGGCGGGCGTGGGCGCCGCGGCGGCGGCTCGGTTGCCACCCTGGTGGTCAACGGCGTGGCGATGCCGCAGCGGGTGGAGGACGATGGCCGTTTCTCGCGGCCCTACGCCTTCTCGGGCGGCAGCAACAGCGTGGAGATCCGCAGTGCGCAGGGCGCCAGCAAGCGCGTGCAGTTCTATGACGGCTACCAGGGCAAGACCCGTCCGCGCCTGCGCGTGGTGCTGTCCTGGGATAGCGATCAGACCGACCTGGACCTGCATGTGGTGGCGCCTGACGGCCAGCACACGTTCTATGCAAATCGCGTGGCCAGCAACGGCGGCGCGCTCGATGTCGACGTCACCACCGGTTATGGCCCGGAGATCTATTCGATTGCCGCGCCACCGCCCGGCACTTACCTGGTCTATGTGAACTACTACGGCAGCGGCGCTGGCCCCGAGGCCATCACCGTGGCGCAAGTGGCGCTGATCACCGACGAAAACACGCCCAACGAAAAGCAGCAGGTGTTCCGCGTACCGATGCGCAAGCCCGGCGAACTGACGCTGATCAAGTCCTTCGTCATGAAGTGAGCAGCGCCCCGAAACTCCCGAATACCCCCAGTATCCCGGAACCTCCGGGATCACCCTGGAAGCCCAATCTCCCCATGTCGCAGCAGAAGATCCTGTTCCTCAGTGTTTCCGCCGGCGCCGGCCACATGCGCGCGGCCGAAGCACTGCGCCTTACCGCCGAAGCCGAATTCCCCGGCGTGCAGACGCTTCACCTTGACGTGATGGAATACGTCCCGGCCACGTTTCGCAAGCTCTACACCGACTTCTACATCAAGCTGGTGAACAGCTATCCGGCCCTCTGGGGCATGCTGTACCAGCACACATCCGAGGCCGACCCGGCCGCGCCAATGCAAAAGCTGCGGCGCGCCGCCGAGCGCCTGAGCACGCGCGCGCTGCGCCGTGCGATCGACGAGTTTGCCCCGGATGCCATTGTCTGCACGCACTTCCTGCCCGCCGAGATCCTGATGCATGAGGTGCGCCGGCAGAGGCTGGCGGTGCCGGTGTGGGTGCAGGTGACGGACTTTGATCTGCACGGCATGTGGGTGATTCCCCATATGACCGGGTACTTCGCCGCTAGCGAGGAAATTGCGTTTCGCATGCGGGCCAGCCGGATCGAGGCTGGCCGCATCCATGCCACCGGCATTCCGGTGGTGCCGGCGTTTTCCCGCCCGCAGGATCGCCAAGCCTGCGCACGGCATTTCGGGCTCGATCCAGCACGGCGCACCATCATGCTGATGGGTGGTGGGGCGGGGCTTGGCGGGCTTGATGAAGTGGCCGGCGCGCTGATGCGGCTGGAGCACGATTTCCAGCTGATCGTGCTGGCCGGGCGCAACGAGACCGCGCTGGCTCGGCTCAAGACCCTCTCCGCCGCACACCCCGGACGGCTCTTTCCCTTCGGCTTTACCAATGAGGTGGAGCGCCTGATGGCGTGCTCCGATCTGGTCATCACCAAGCCCGGCGGCCTGACCACGTCCGAATGCCTGGCGATGGGCGTGCCGATGGTGGTCAATGCGCCGATTCCCGGGCAGGAAGAGCGCAATGCCGATTACCTGCTGGAGCAAGGCGCCGCGCTCAAGGCGGTCGACCTGGTGTCGCTCGAATACCGGGTGCGCCTCTTGCTGGCGGAGCCTGCAAGGCTCGACCAGATGCGTGCGCGGGCTAGTGCGCTGGGCCAACCGGCGGCGGCGCGCCGCGTGCTGGAAACCGTGCTCGGGCAATTGGCGCACCGCAGCCGGCTAGCCGGCCACGGCGGTGATGGTGCGACGGCGGGGCGTTGAGATGCGTGCATTGAACCTGTCTTCATCGCCTCGGCCAACGGACCAGTCCTATCCGTCGCGCCATCCAATGGTGCTGGTGCTTACCGTGGCGTGGACTCTGCTACTGGCCTATTTCTTCGCCAACGTGGAGATCCAGATCGAGGGCGCCGCGGGCTGGGCGGCCAACCTGCCCACCTGGCGCATCGAGCATCACTGGCTGCTGGATATTTTCTGGGGCGGCCGCCCGATGACGGGCTATCACGCGTGGGTATTTCCCTGCGTGGCACTGTTCTTCCATTATTCGCTGGTGTTCGGCGGGCGCTGGAGCTGGCGTGCCGAGGCGCGCGTAATCGCCTGCATCATGGTGTTCTGGATCAGCGAGGATTTTCTCTGGTTCGTGCTGAACCCGGCTTTCGGGCTGGCGCGCTTCGCGCCGAGCTTCGTGCCCTGGCACATCCACTGGTGGGGAGGCGCGCCCACCGATTATTGGATTGCGCTGGGCGTGGCGGCGGTGCTGCTCTGGCTGTCATGCCGGGTGCCTACGAGGAATAGTTACAGTTTTTAGATAACGCCCTGAATATGCTGTCTTGTACATATGTTGCGGTGCAATGTGTGATCAATACAACGCTTATTGCCACTTTGCGGCGGTGCATCGCAGCCCGTTTCGGTGTCATCCTGTTTCCTGGTATTGACGCTCTCAAGGCGATCAGTTCACAGCTGATCGTGCTGCACCATCTTGCCTTCTACGGCCCCATGTCCGATGCGGCCCACGTGCTGGCGCCCGACCTGCTCGACTGGTTCTCGCAGTACGCGCGCATTGCCGTGCAGGCGTTCCTCGTCATCAGCGGCTTCCTGGCGGCGCGCAGCCTGGCGCCCGGCGGGCATTTGATGGTGCCGCGCCCCTTGCAGGCGATCTGGCGCCGCTACCAGAAGTTGGTGGTGCCTTATACCGCGGCCATCCTGATTGCCATTGCGGGTGCTGCCATTGCGCGGACCTGGATGCATCACGACTCCATTCCCGGTGCGCCCGGCTTGCATCAGTTCCTGGCGCATGTGCTGCTGCTGCACAACGTGCTGGACTTCGATGCCCTGTCTGCGGGCGTCTGGTATGTGGCCATCGACCTGCAATTATTTGCCTTGCTGATGGTGGCGTTGTGGGCAGCCCGCCGCTGCGAGCAGTGGTTCGGCGTGGGCGGCAGCCCGATGGGCCCGCTGGTGGTGGCCGGGCTGGCGCTGGCCTCGCTGTTCTGGTTCAACCGCGATGCCACGTGGGATATCTGGGCGATTTACTTCTTCGGCGCCTACGGCATGGGCACGCTGGCGTTCTGGGCATCCGAGCCTGAGCGTTCGCCGGTGGCATTGCTGGTGTTGTGTGCCGTGGTGCTGGCGGCGTTGGTTGTGGATTTCCGGCTGCGCATTGCGGTGGCGCTGGCAATCGCGCTCCTGCTCGGCGCGGCGCGCCGTGGCGGCTGGCTTGAGCACTGGCCGCAGGCCCGGTTCCTGGCATTTTTCGGGCGCATTTCCTACTCGGTGTTCCTGGTGCATTTCCCGATTTGCCTGGTGGTGAATGCCTTGGTCTTCCACCTGGCTCCGCACCAGCCTGTCCTCAATGCGCTTGGCATGGTGCTGGCCTGGCTGCTGAGCAACGCCGCGGGGGCCTTGTTCCACCGCTATGTGGAGAGCGGTGCGCCGTTGCGCGCATTGCGCCTGGCGTTGTGGCCCGCAGCCTCCGAGCCGGGCCAGCAGCAGCAGGCGGGGCAGCAACGGTCAACTTGACCGCCCGATAGCCCAAATAGCCTCGATAGCCCCGATAGCCCCGATAGCGCGTCCGGTTTATCCGAAGGCACATCCTAGCGGCACCCGGCCTTGGCGGCCCGGTGCCGCTTTTACTTGGTGCCTGTGCACCAGGACCAACGCTGGCCGCGGTGCTTGCGCACAGGCGCGGTGCGCAAGCGGTATCGTGCGGTGTGCAACACAGGGTAAAACGAGCATTGGGATATGGCATGAAGGTTGCCTACTATGGAATCGTAAACCTGACCGTTTGGTCAGGATTCTTGTTCCGAGGCTGCCATGTCCGATCATATCGTCCTGACCTCGCACGCGCGCCGCGACAAGCCGGCCGAGCCAATCCACTGGGGGGCCGCCTCGGCAGCGGAGCGCGGTCCCGTGATCGCGAGCCTGACCAATCCGGCTCAGCGCAATGTGATCGGCACCCACTCCGGCGCTTATGCGGTTTACCGCGCGCTGGCGGTTGCATCCGGCAAGCTGCAGCGAGACCACCGCGCCGATCTCACCGATACCTCGCCGGCCGAGGTCATCGGGCCCCACCTGCAGTGGAACGACCCGGACAAGATCGTCTCGATGGATCCCTGGGGCCACCTGGTCTCCAGCGCCTTTGGCGACCGTATCGCCGCAGGCATCGATATCCGTCCCTCGATCGCCATTACGCGCGCCCACATCAACATGCCTGAACTGATGGGCGCCATTGCGGCAGGCCGGCTCACACCCGACGGGCAGATCCTTCCATGCTGCGCCGCAGCCTGTTCGAGCAGACCAGCGGCATGTTCCCGGAACTGGTCACGCGGCCTGACCTGAAAGTGTTCCTGCCGCCGATCGGTGGCATGACCCTGTACTTCTTCGGCGACGTCAGCCAGCTGGGCAAGCCCGAGACCAAGGTGGCCTGCCGCGTGCATGACGAGTGCAACGGCTCGGATGTGTTCGGCTCCGACATCTGTACCTGCCGGCCGTACCTGGCCCACGGCATCGAGGTGTGCATCGAGATGGCGCAGCAGGGGGGTGTGGGGCTGGTGGTCTATAACCGGAAGGAAGGCCGGGCGCTGGGCGAGGTGACCAAGTTCCTGGTCTACAACGCCCGCAAGCGCCAGGTTGGCGGCGACCGGGCCGAGACCTATTTCGCGCGCACGGAGTGTATTGCCGGCGTGCAGGACATGCGCTTCCAGGAGCTCATGCCCGATGTGTTCCACTGGCTCGGCATCAAGCGTATCGACCGCTGGGCTTCGATGAGCAATATGAAGCACGGGGCGCTGACCGCTCAGGGTATCGAGGTGGTCGAGCAAGTCGCGATTCCCGATGCACTGATCCCGGCCGATGCCCGCGTGGAAATCGACGCCAAGGTGGCGGCTGGCTACTTTACGAGCTATAGCCCGCCCGGCGCGGAAGAACTCGCGCTGGCCAAGGGTAGAGGACTGCACGAATGAACGAGATACCCGAAGCGGGTGGCGTGCGCGGCACCGCGAATCCCTTCACCAACGGCGAGGATGATGCCGGTGGCTGGGCCAGTCCTGTGCCGCCGGGGCATCCGGCCGCAGCGTTGCTCACTGGCGAAGCGGTGCGCATCCGTTGCGCTGCCGTGACGGATCATGTGGCAACCGGCGCGTCCGAGCTGTTTACCTGGCATCCGGAGCGGATCCCGGCCGTGGCCGATTACGTGGCGGCCACCATTCGCCAGCGTTATCCCGACCTCAACGTGCCATACCACAGCCGCTGGCGTCATTTTGAAAGCGGCGGCCCCGGCGAGAAGCTGGACCGCTGGCAGATCCTGTGCGAACGCGGCGGGCTCTCCGGCGAGGCTGACCGCGAGGAGCGCGCCCGCATCGGCATCGACCTGGTGATCCCCAGCGTATTGCTGGATGCCGGCGCTGGCCCCGACTGGCGTTATCGCGATCCCGCCAGCGACTTGTTGCTGACCCGATCCGAAGGACTTGGCGTGGCCAGTTTCGACCTGTTCGCGCGCGGCGGCTTTTCCGCCCAGCCTGGTCAGCCGCTGCGCTCGGATGCCGAGCGCCTGATGCGCATCGATGCGTCCTCCATCGCGACCGCTTTCCAGGTGGCGCAGCACAACCCGCTGGTGGGCCTGGATGGACGCGCCGGGCTGCTGCGCCGTCTTGGCGAGGTGGCGCAAGCCACGCCCGCGGTGTTCGGCTCGCCGGCGCGGCTGGGCAACCTGTTCGACTACCTCAAGGCGCATGCCAGCTTTGGGCAGATCGAGGCCGGCTTCGTGCTCTCCACGCTGCTGGTCGCGCTGGGGCCGGTATGGCCTGGGCGCATCAGCCTGGAAGGCGTGTCGCTTGGCGACTGCTGGCACCATCCGGCCTGTACCGATGGCCTGGTGCCTTTTCACAAGTTGACCCAGTGGCTCACCTACTCGTTGCTGGAGCCGCTGGAAGACGCGGGCCTGACCGTGACCGGGCTGGAGGTCCTGACGGGCTTGCCTGAATACCGCAACGGCGGGCTGCTGTTCGACTTCGAGCTGATGGTGCCGCGCGACCCTGGCTTCACTGCCGTGGCGCACACGGTGGATGAGCCGGTTATCGTGGAATGGCGCGCGCTCACGGTGACGGGGCTCGACCTCGTGGCTGCGTCGGTGCGCGAGGCGCTCGGGCTGTCCGCAGCGTCGTTTCCGCTGGCCCGCGTGCTGGAGGGCGGCACCTGGGCCGCGGGGCGGCGTATTGCCGCCAAGCGCAGACCCGGCGGCGCGCCGCCTTTCGCCATCAACAGCGACGGCACGGTGTTCTAGCAGGCTTGCCTGACCGCGCCGCAGCAAACAGCAAGAACAACCAGCAAGACCTATCCGCTACCGCCCTCCAGGAGCGCATCATGACTGACCTCTCCGCCGTACCGCCCGTCACCGCGTCCGTGATGGTGGTGGATCACCCGCTCGTGCAGCACAAGGTCACGCTGGTTCGCAGCGAAGACACCACCACCGACAATTTCCGCCGGCTGGTGCGCGAGATCAGCCAGTTGCTGACCTACGAGGCAACCCGCGACCTGGCAATGGAGACCATTGCCATCAAGACCCCGATCGCACCCATGCAATCGCCGGTGCTCTCGGGCAAGAAGCTGTGCCTGGTGTCGATCCTGCGGGCCGGCAATGGCTTCCTGGACGGCATGCTGGACTTGCTGCCGGCCGCGCGGGTCGGGCATATCGGCCTGTACCGCGACCCGGAGACGCTGGAACCGATCGAGTACTACTTCAAGATGCCGGAAGACATCCATGAGCGGCTCGTGATCGTGGTCGACCCGATGCTGGCCACCGGCAATTCGGCCATCGCCGCGCTCAACCGGCTGAAGGAGGCCGGCGTGAGCACGCTCAAGTACGTGTGCCTGATCGCCTCGCGGCAGGGTCTGACGGCCTTGCGCGCGGCGCACCCCGACGTGGCCATCGTCACCGCCGCCATCGACGAGGAACTCAACGAGCACGGCTACATCGTGCCCGGACTGGGCGACGCCGGCGACCGCCTCTACGGCACCAAGTAATGGAAGCGCCGGCCACGGCGCCGCCGCCTTGCTTTCCGCCGCCGCGGGAGGTGGCGGGGGGGCGCATCCGCCAGGAGAATGAGGCGCTGATCCTGCGCGCGGCCGAGTACGTGTTCGCCCGCGCCGGGTTTGCCGGCGCCACCATGAACGAGATCGCCATGCGGGCCGGCGTGCCGAAGTCCAACCTGCATTACTACTTTCGCACCAAGCAGGCGCTATATCGGGCCGTGCTGGCGCATACGCTCGCGCTGTGGTTGTCCGAGACCGACATCATCGGCGCGGAGCAGCGGCCCCAGGTGGCATTGGAGCAATACATCCGCGCCAAGATGAGGTTGTCGGCCAGCTATCCGGACGCATCGCGCGTGTTTGCCAACGAGTTGCTTCACGGCGCGCCGGAGATCAGCGACGTGCTCAGCGGCGCCCTGCGCGCGCTGGTGGCGCGCAAGGCCGGCGTGATCCGGGAATGGATCGCGCGTGGCGAGATGGCCAGCGTGGATCCGCAGCACCTGTTTTTCACGATCTGGGCTGCCACCCAGACCTATGCCGATTTTGAGTCGCAAGTGTGCGCCGTGCTTGGGGTGAGCCACCTGGGCCAGCGCGATTACGAACAGGCCACCGACCACCTGGTGCGGCTTTTGCTGCGCGGTTGCGGGCTGGAACCGGCCGGCCTGGGCATGGAGTTATCGTCAACAAGCGGAGAGAGCCATGAGTTTTGAGGGTAAGCGCAGGTCCTGGTTGAAATTCGCGGCAGCTGCCGCCAGCGTGGCCGCGCTCGGTGGCGTCGTGCCGGCGCAGGCGCAGGCCAAGCTGAAGGTGGCCGCGGTCTACACCGTGCCCGTCGAGCAGCAATGGGTGTCGCGCATTCACAAGGCGCTCAACGAGGCCAAGGCGCGCGGCGAGATCGACTATGTGTTCTCGGAAAGCGTGTCCAATGCCGACTATGAGCGCGTGCTGCGCCAGTACGCAGAGCAAGGCTCGTCGCTGATCCTGGGCGAATCGTTCGCCGTCGAGGCGGCCGCGCGCAAGGTGGCCAAGGACTATCCCAAGACCGCGTTCCTGATGGGCTCCTCCGGCAAGCCGCAGGCGCCTAACTTCTCGGTATTCGACAACTATATCCAGGAGCCGTCCTACCTCACCGGCATGATCGCCGGCGGCATGACCAAGACCAACCATATCGGCATGGTGGGCGGCTACGCCATCCCCGAGGTCAACCGGCTGATGCACGCCTTCATGGAAGGCGCGCGCGAGGTCAATCCCAAGGTGAAGTTCACGGTCAGCTTCATCGGCTCCTGGTTCGATCCGCCCAAGGCCAAGGAAGCGGCCTTCGCCATGATCGACAAGGGCGCCGACGTACTTTATGCCGAACGCTTTGGTGTCTCCGACGCTGCCAAGGAAAAGGGCAGGCTGGCGATCGGCAATGTCATCAACACGCAGCCGCAGTACCCGGCCACTGTGGTGGCCTCGGCGCTGTGGAACATGGAGCCCACCGTGGGCGCCGCGCTGGGCAAGGTCAAGGCCGGCCAGTTCAAGAGCGAGGATTACGGTCCTTATTCGCTGATGAAGTTCAAGGGCGCGGAGCTGGCGCCGCTGGGCACGTTCGAAGGCAAGGTGCCTGGCGACGTGATGACCAAGGTCAAGGCGAAAGAGAAGGCGATCCTCGACGGCAAGTTCGCGGTCAAGGTGGTGGAGACGGAGCCGAGGTCGTCGCAATGAAGGTGGCCCAAGCCGCTTGACGTGCCCGCTGGCGTTTGCTCCTGCTCTCCTCGCGGGGTGTGGGAGCAAGCCATCGCCACTTTTAACTTCCATCGCCAGGCATCCATGCCCACTCCCATCCTGCGCCTTGCCGGCATCACCAAGCGCTTTGGCCCGCTTGTGGCCAACGACGATATCTCGCTGGAGCTGCGGCGCGGGGAAGTGCTGGCCCTGCTGGGCGAGAACGGTGCCGGCAAAAGCACGCTGGTCAGCATCCTGTTCGGGCACTACGTGGCCGATGCCGGCACGGTGGAGATGGACGGCGAGCCGTTGCCGCCCGGCCAGCCGCGCGCGGCCCTGGCCGCCGGCATCGGCATGGTGCATCAGCACTTCACGCTGGCTGACAATCTCTCGGTGCTGGACAACATCATGCTCGGCACCCAGCCGCTGTGGCAATGGCGTCTGGAGAGGCATGCCGCGCGCGGCAAGGTGCTGGCCCTGGCGGAGCGCTTCGGCCTGGCGGTGCGTCCCCAGGCAAGGGTGGGTGAGCTGTCGGTGGGAGAGCGCCAGCGCGTGGAGATCGTGAAGGCGCTGTATCGCGGCGCCCGCGTGCTGATTCTCGATGAGCCAACTGCCGTCTTGACGCCGCACGAGGCCGAGACGCTGTTCGCCACGCTGGCGCAACTGATCGCCGAAGGATTGTCAGTGATCTTTATCAGCCACAAGCTCGACGAGGTGCTGCGTGTTTCCGACCGCATCGCGGTATTGCGTGGCGGCAAGCTGGTGGCGCAGTGCGCCGCGGCGCAGACCACCAAGGCGGAACTGGCGGAATTGATGGTTGGCCGCGTGGTGGCGATGCCGGAACGCGCGGCGCGGCCGAATGCCGAGGACGGCGCCAATGGCAACGCCGCGCCGCCCGTGTTTGCGCTGGAGCACGTAGGCGTGCGCGCCGCGAACGGGCGCGCGCTGCTGCGCGAGGTCAGCCTGCAGGTGCGTGCTGGCGAGATCGTCGGCATTGCCGGTGTCTCCGGCAACGGGCAGGCCGCGTTGGCGGAGCTGGCCAGCGGCACGCTGGGGGCTAGCGAGGGGCGCGTCACCTTGGCAGGCAAGCCGATGCCCGCAAAGCCCCGCGCCTGGATTGGGGCTGGCGTGGCACGCGTGCCGGAGGATCGCCATGCGGTCGGCGTGGTGGGCGATCTTGCCGTGTGGGAGAACGCCGCGAGCGAACAACTCAGCGAGCCGCGCTTTTCGCGCTGGGGCATCATCCGGCGCGCCGCCGCGCAGCGGTTCGCGCGGGACCTGGTGGCGCGTTTCGACGTGCGCACCGCTGGCATCGAGGTGCCGGCGCGAACCATGTCGGGCGGCAATATGCAAAAGCTGATCCTGGGCCGGGCGCTCTTGGTGCGGGGGGAGGGCCGCGCGCCGCTGCTGGTGGTGGCCAGCCAGCCCACCTGGGGGCTTGATATCGGCGCGGTAGCCTACGTGCGCGCCCGCCTGCTCGATGCAGCGCGCGAAGGCGCTGCCGTACTGCTGATCTCGGAGGACCTGGATGAGCTCCACGCGCTGGCCGATCGCATCGCCGTAATGCACGCGGGCCACCTGACAGAAGCGCGCCCGACGGCCGCCTGGACATTGGGCGAACTCGGCCTGGCCATGGCCGGGGCGGGTGGCGGGCATGACGCGCAAGCGGGCAAGGGGGAGGCGCGCCATGCGGCTTGAAGCCCGAACCGGCGTTTCGCGCGTGGCCATGCTGGCCGCGCCCATCGTCGCCATCGTTGCCACGCTGCTGATCTGTGCCTTGCTGGTGCGCTGGGCCGGCGCACCGGTGGGACGTGCCTATGCGCTGCTGCTGGAAGGCGGCTTTGGCTCGCGCTTTGCATGGTCGGAAACGCTCACGCGCGCCACGCCGCTGATCCTGACCGGCTTGTCGGTGGCGGTGGCCTTTCGCGCGCGGCTGTTCAATATCGGCGCGGAAGGGCAACTCTATCTCGGCGCGCTGGCGGCGGTGGCGGTCGGCGGCCAGGTCGACGGCGCGGTCGCGCCGTGGGCGCAGCAACTGCCCATGGGTCTGCTCTTTGTCCTGATGGTGGTGGCGGGCATGCTGGCGGGCGCCATGTTGTTGCTTGGGGCCGCGTGGCTCAAGACCCGGCTCGGCGTGGATGAGGTGGTCACTACCCTGCTGGCCAATTTCATCGTGCTGCTGTTGGTCTCGATGATGCTCGATGGCCCGATGAAAGACGCCACCGCAATGGGCTGGCCGCAATCGGTGGCGCTGGTGCCGGAGCTGGAGCTGGCCAGGCTGATGGAGCGCTCGCGCGTGCACAGCGGCTTGTTGCTGGCTTGCGCGCTGGCGGTGATCCTGTGGGCGGTCAACCGCTTTACGGTGTTTGGCCTGCAGATGCGCGCGGTAGGCGCCAATGCGCGGGCAGCGGCCTTCGCCGGCATGCCGGTGCGCAGGGTGACGATGTGGGCCGCGTTGTTGTCCGGCGGGCTCGCGGGCCTGGCGGGCGTGGTAGAGGTGGCCGGGCGCGGTGGCGCTGCTCGCCATGCTGGTGGCTACCATGCTGACGCGCTACCGTCTCCGCTTCAATGCGCCGGGCAAGGTGGCCTGATGGAACTGCTGGATATCCTGGCCTCGGCGCCCTTCTGGATCGCGGTACTGCGCGTGGCCACGCCGCTGATCTTCGGCACGCTGGGCGTGCTGCTGTGCGAGCGTGCCGGTGTGCTCAACCTTGGCATCGAGGGCATCATGGTGGCCGGCGCTTTCGGCGGTTGGCTGGCGGTCTATCATGGCGCGCCGCTGTGGGGCGGAGTGGCGGTGGCAGCCGGCGTGGGACTGGCCTTCGGGCTGCTGCATGGCTGGCTGACCGTGAGCCTGGCGCTGTCCCAGCATGTGGCTGGGCTGGGCGTGACCATGCTGGCCACCAGCCTGTCCCACTATGCCTACCGGCTCGGCTTTGCCTCGGTGTCCACGCCGCCGACCATCACACCCTTTGCCCCGATGCACTGGATCGGCGACATTGCGCTGATCGGCGGTGTGTTGAGCCCGGTCTTCGGTGAGGAGACCGCGTTGACGCTGCTGGCGCTGGGGCTGGTGCCCTTGGTGGCCTGGCTGCTCTACCGGACTCCGCTCGGGCTGGCCGTGCGCATGGTCGGCGAGAATCCCGCTGCGGCAGAGGGGCAGGGGATTCGCGTGGGCGCAATGCGTATCGGCGCGATCATGGCGGGCTCCAGCCTGATGGCGGTGGGCGGTGCGTTCCTCACGCTATCCGCGTTCAACGCGTTCTTCTTTAATATGATCAACGGCCGGGGCTGGATCTGCGTGGCGCTGGTGGTGTTTGCTTCGTGGCGGCCCGGCCGCGCGCTGGCCGGCGCCTTGCTGTTCGCCGCCTTCGACGCGCTGCAGTTGCGCCTGCAGCAAAGCGGCGCCAGCTTGCCCGGCTTGCCGCCGTTGCCTTACCAGCTCTACCTGATGTTGCCGTATGTGCTGTCGATCCTGGCGCTGGTGCTGGTGGCGCGCCGCGCTACCTACCCGCAGGCGTTGATGAAGCCCTATCGCAAGGGCGAACGCTGATTCCAGAAGACCAATAAGAAACTTAAGGCCCGCACCATGCTTGACCTGATCCTGCGCAACTGCACGCTCCCCGACGGCCGCACCGGCATCGACATCGGCATCCTGGGCGATCGCATCAAAGCGGTGGAGCCGGCGCTCAAGGCGCCGGCCGCGGCCGAGGTCGATGCCGCGGGGCAACTGGTGACGCCCCCCTTTGTCGATGCGCATTTCCATATGGACTCGACACTGTCCTACGGCTTGCCGCGCATCAACCAGTCTGGCACCTTGCTCGAGGGCATTGCCTTGTGGGGCGAGCTCAAGCCGCTGCTGACGCAGGACGCCATCGTTGAGCGCGCGCTGGCCTATTGCGACTGGGCGGTCGCCAAGGGGCTGCTGGCGATCCGTTCGCATGTGGATGTATGCGATCCGCGCCTGCTTGCTACCGAGGCACTGCTGCACGTGCGCGAGAAGGTACGGCCTTACCTTGACCTGCAACTGGTGGCCTTTCCGCAGGACGGCGTGCTGCGCGCGCCGGGCGCGCTCGATAACCTCAAGCGGGCGCTTGGCATGGGCGTGGACGTGGTGGGCGGCATCCCGCATTTCGAGCGAACCTTGGCCGATGGCGCCGAGTCCGTGCGCATCCTGTGCGAGCTGGCCTGCGAGCGGGGCCTGCGGGTGGACATGCACTGCGACGAGAGCGACGACCCGATGTCCCGTCATATCGAGACGCTGGCCTGCCAGGCCGTGCGCCTTGGCATGCAGGGCAGGGTGACGGGCTCGCACCTGACCTCGATGCATTCGATGGACAACTACTATGTATCCAAACTGATCCCGCTGATTCGGGAGTCGGGCGTGGCGGCTATTGCCAACCCGCTGATCAACATCACGCTGCAGGGCCGGCACGATAGTTATCCCAAGCGGCGGGGCATGACCCGGGTACCGGAGTTGCTGGCTGCCGGCGTGCCGGTGGCGTTCGGCCACGATTGCGTGATGGACCCGTGGTACAGCCTGGGCTCGGGCGACATGCTGGAGGTGGCGCATATGGGCCTTCACGTGGCGCAGATGACCGGGCAAGACGCCATGCGCGCGTGCTTTGCTGCCGTCACGGAAACACCGGCGCGCATCCTCGGCCTGGAAGGCTATGGCGTCGCACCCGGCTGCCGGGCCGACCTGGTGCTGCTGCAGGCACGCGATGCGGTCGAGGCGATCCGGCTGCGCGCCACCCGCCTGCTGGTGCTGCGGGCCGGCAAGGTGGTGGCGAGCACGCGTCCCGCCACGGCCACCTTGCACCTGGATGGCAGGCCTGGGCACGTTTGTTTTCAGCCTTGATCACGGTCTCGATCACGGCCGCGAAAGAAATTTCAGGGCGGGAGTTGACAGCAGATTCTGCGTTCTGCATAATGTCGTTCTTCGCAGCGCTGCAGCAAAGCAGCAAAATAGCTGCTGGCGTACGAAGCCGTCCGGCATGTAGTCGCCGACCACGCCGTATTTCTCGGGGAAACGCTTGCCGGATTTCACCGCGGTGCCAAACAGGTAGTCGAGAAAGGCGTAGTGCGCCGAATAGTTCTTGTCGATCGCTTCGTCATCCGACGCATGGTGCCAGTGATGGAAATCCGGCGTGACCACCAGGTAGCGCAGCGGGCCCCACGGCAGGTGGACATTGGCGTGGTTGAACACTGCCTGGAAGCCGACGATGATGATGTACGCGTCGATGACGCCCTTGTTGAAGCCCAGTACGTAGAGCGGCGCCAGCACCAGCACTCGCGTGAACACCAGCTCCAGCATGTGCTGGCGCGAGCCGGCGAGCCAGTCCATGGTCTTGGTGCTGTGGTGCACGGCGTGGAATTTCCACAGGAAGGGCACCTCGTGATACGCACGGTGGGTCCAGTACTGCGCCAGGTCGGCCGCGAGGATGCAGAGCAGCAGTTGCAGCACGAAGGGAATGCCCCCCACGAACGCGTGCACGCTGTCGCGCACCAGCCAGCCAAACAAGCGGAAGATCAGGAAGTTGACCGTCAGCAGGATCAGGCCAACGATGAAGTGGTTGACTGCGAAGTGCACCAGGTCGGTCTGCCATTCGCGCCGGAACACGGCCTGCCCGCGATAGAGCGGGAACAGTTTTTCGATCACCACGAAGATCAGCGTCGAGCCGAGCAGGTCGAGGATAAACCAGTCGAGGCCGATGTACGGCGTGTGATCCGGGAAGTCGCCCACGGCTACGCGCGAGCCGCCCAACGCAACCGCCAGCGCCACCAATGCGAATGCCGCGGCGTTCAGGTTGCGCTTGCGACCCAGCAGCAGGTTGCTCAGCGACATGCCGCCGGACACCAGCAGCGCGGCAAACAGGACATGGCGCAACACGTCGACCGAATACTTTTGGCGCAACTCCGGCGTGGTCAGATATTGCGGGAAATGGAAGGCAATCACGCCCAGCAGGCTCAGGCCGCCCAGGGCCAGCGCCAGGATGGCGGTGATCATGCCGCGTCCGGCCTCGAGCTCGCCGCTGCTGCCCAGCAGTTCGCGCGTATCGCGCAATACGTTGTGTACCGGGGCGATCGGCAACATGCCAGCCGCGCCATTCTGTTTCATCTTTGAAGCATCGGGCTGGTCAGGGTTGCCAGGCCTGTCAATTGGGTCGTTGGTCATCAGGATCTTCCGCTGTTCCGTTGTCTTGTTTCTTCTTGTTCTGCTGCGTTGCTGCTCGATCCTTGCAATGCTGGTGGCCTCCCTCGCGCAGGCCGAAGAGCATCCTTCCGGCAGCAACGCCGGTCCTGGCTGGGGCCAGCCCGAATCCGATTCCCTTGTACAAATGGCCATCGAGGCCCCGTCATCGCCGTCGGCGGCGCCTGGCGGTGGTGACGCTGACGTGCAGGCGCCGCTGATTGCGTCGATCGCAAAATGGTCGTCCTTTGGTGGTGGCACTTCACCCGCATTGCCTCCGCCCAGCGCGGACAACGACGCCCCTGGGCTCTCGGCAGCCTTGCGCGATCCGGTCTATGCCGGGTCCGCCGATCGGCCGCGGCACGCCGAACTGTTCCTGCGCCTGGACGATGCCACTTCGGCTACCGGGGTTGTTGGCAGCCGGATGCAGAGCATGGCGCTCGCGCTGGATACGGTATTGCCGCGCGGCGGCGGCCTGACGATACAGCCGCGCCTGCAACTCGCCTACCAGCCCGGCCTTGACAGGAACGCGACTGGTTTTCTTGCGGGGCAACCAACGGACGCAAGCGCCGCGGAGGTTGTGGTGCGGCTCTACCGGACGCAACCAACCCGGCTGACCGGTGTCGGTGGGGTCTACCCGTTTGTCGAGGCTGACCTTTGGCAGGACCGCAGGCAGGTGATCAATATCAATGGCACGCGGATTGATCCCGACATGCTGCGTGGGCTGCTCTCGGTGAACCTGGGTGCGCACGGCAGTACCAACGGTGGCGTCAAGCTCTGGGTCAAGCTGAAAGCCGGGCGCAACCCTGGAGGCACGCTGGGCGCGCGTTATCGCTGGTAGCCATGGCGTAGGCAAAAAAGGGGGGCTTGCATTTTTTTGCCATTGCGCTAGAATGCCGTCTTCGCGTGCGGCTGTAGCTCAGTTGGATAGAGTACTTGGCTACGAACCAAGGGGTCGTGGGTTCGAATCCTGCCAGCCGCACCACTTATTCCGAGCAGTAAAAGAAGTGCTAAGAAATGGCCTGGAGAGTTAAGCTCTCCAGGCCATTTTTTTCGTCTGTGGCGTGCTCCCGATCATCGCGCCGCAGGTCTCATTTCGAATCGTGGAAGATGATGCCGACGGTGTGCCGTTGCCCTGAATGCAGGCGGCTGACCCCATGCCGATGAGCGACGCGGCAGTAGTCACGTGTGCCTCGTACCGGGCGTTGATTGACTGTGAATACGAGTGCATCGCCCTTGCCCAGCGCCACGACTTCGGCGCGCGGCTGCATGTGAGGCCGCTGCTCGGTCATGACGAACTCACCCCCGGTGAAATCGTCGCCGGGCTGCGATAGCAGGATGGCAGCCTGGAGCGGGAAGACATGCTCGCCATACAGGTCTTGGTGCAGGCAGTTGTAGTCATCCTGGCCGTACTGCAGGATCAGCGGGGTGGGGCGTACCTGTCCGGCATCGTGGCATCGCCGGATGAACTGGGCATGGCGGCTCGGGTAACGTACCGAGATTCCCATGGCTTCATTCCAGCGGTTGGCCATGGGTACCAGGTGAGGGTAAATGGCGGCGCGCAGCTCTTCGATGATGTCCGGCAATGGATAGCTGAAGTACTGGTATTCGCCACGGCCAAAGCCATGGCGGCCCATGATGACGCGGGAGCGGTAGAGATCGGCGCGCCCGTAGAGCGCTGTCAGTGCATCGCACTCGGCGGAACCGAGGAGATGGCGGATGACTGCGCAGCCAACCTGGTCCAGGCCTGTTTCCACGTCTTGCCAGGAGATGGCCTGTACGCGCTGGTCGATATCCAGTGAGCCGCCGCCGCAGGCCGCCGCATTTGCCCGCCGGGCAGCAGTGGGAGTGCCGGCGTTGGGCGTGCGAAGCGGTGTTTTCGATGCATGCAAGATGGGCTCCTTTCTCAATTGGGCTCGGCGTGGCCAACTTTAGTGGCTCATCTCGCCCGCCGCACTCCGAGTCTTGCTTTCCTATTCGTGGTGCTTCCGGGTGCTCCCGGAAGTGCAATGCAGGGGGTGATCGAGAGGCCTCTCGTAATATTTCCCGAAAAGGGCTTGTCAGGTCGGTTCGGACCCTTTAGTATTCGCCCCCTCGCAACACGAACAACGCGCTGCAAAGCAGGCGGGACAAGGGTTGCGGGGTTAGGTGGAAGGGCGGGCGGGGCAGAAATTACGACGCTTGCCGAAGCAGGAAAAAATTAAAAGTGTTTGACGAAACGTAGAAAGTTCTTCATAATCTCGTTTCTCTGCT
>NZ_AHJE01000137.1 GCF_000243095.1 Cupriavidus basilensis OR16
ATCATCCGCTGGCGCAGGCGGACGTTGGCATGGCTGGCGTGGCGATCGATTCCGTCGAAGACATGAAGCGCTTGTTCGATGGCATCGCGCTGGACCGCGTCTCCGTGTCCATGACCATGAGCGGCGCCGTGCTGCCGGTGCTGGCCGCGTTCCTGGTGACGGCCGAGGAAGCCGGCGTCCCGCTCGGGCAACTCAGCGGCACGATCCAGAACGATATCCTCAAGGAGTACATGGTCCGCAACACCTGGATCTTCGCGCCCGGCCCTTCCATGCGGATCTGCGCGGATGTGGTGGCTTACCTGGGGCAGCACGTGCCGCGGTTCAACGGCATGTCGATCTCCGGCTATCACTTCCAGGAGGCCGGGGCGGACCCGGTGCTGGAGCTGGCGCTGACACTGGCCAACGGGCAGGAGTACGTCAGGCAGATCCGCGCGCGCGGGCTGGATGTGAGCGATTTCTGCGCCCGGCTGAGTTTCTTCTTTGGCGTGGGCAAGGATTTCTTCGCCGAGATCGCCAAGCTGCGCGCTGCCCGCTTGTTGTGGTGCGAGATCGTTCGCGCGCTCGGCGGCACGACGGATCGCGCCACCACGCTGCGCATGCACTGCCAGACTTCGGGCTGGTCGCTGACGGCCAGGCAGCCGGACAACAATATCGTTCGCACTACCGTGGAAGCCATGGCTGCCGTGTTCGGCGGCACGCAATCGCTGCATACCAACGCCTACGATGAAGCGCTGGCGCTGCCCAGCGCCGATTCAGCCAGGCTGGCGCGGGATACCCAGTTGATCTTGCAGCACGAGATGGGCCTGTGCGATGTAGCCGACCCATGGGCCGGCTCCTACATGATGGAAGCGCTGACAGCGGACATGGCGGACAAGGTGCGCTCGGTGATGGCCGAGATCGCGGCTGCCGGCGGCGTGCTGGAAGCGATCCGTTCGGGCTGGGTGCATGAGCGCATTCATCGCGCCGCCGTGGCCACGCAGGCCGATATCGACGAGGGCCGGCGCGTCATCGTCGGCGTCAACCTTTTCGCAGCGGCGGCGGCCGGCGAGGCGCCATCCTGCCGGGAGATCGATGGGCGGCAGGTCCGGGCACAGCAGGGCGCTCGCCTGGCCAGCCTGCGGACGAGCCGCGATCACGCCGCGATGACACAGGCGCTGCGCGCGCTGACGGACGCGGCGCGCAGCGGCGACGACAACCTGCTGGCCTTGACCATGGCCGCGATCCGCTGCCGCGCGACCATTGGCGAGTGCACGCAGGCGTTGGAGCTGGCGTGGCCGCGTCATGCGATGGCGCCACGCTACGCCCGCCAGGCCTACGGCGTGGCCGTGCACGACAGCCCGGCCTGGCAGGCGGCCCGCGCGCAGGTCCACGCGCTGGCGGCGTGCCTTGGCAGGCCCCCGCGCATCCTCATCGCCAAGCTGGGGCAGGACGGGCATGACCGTGGCGCCAAGGCCGTGGCCGCGGCGCTCTCCGATGCCGGGTTCGCGGTCACGCTGGGGCCGCTGTTCCAGTCGCCGGAAGACGCCGTGGCGATGGCCGTGCACGGGCAGGTTGACGCGGTGGGTGCATCATCCCTGGCGGGCGCTCACCTGGAGCTGCTGCCTCGCCTTATCGATGGCCTGCGCGCTGGCCGGCTGGAAGCGTTGGTCTTCGCGGGCGGCGTGATTCCGGCCAGCCACGCGCGGCGGCTGCGCGGCCAGGGGGTGAGCGCGATCTTCGGGCCAGGCGCGCCCATGGCGGCCATCGTCACAGAGATCGCGGGCGCGCTGATGAGGCATGCTGGCAAGGCCTGCCTGTCGGATGCCCTGCTGGAAAGTGCCGATTAGCGAGCGCGCTGCGCCAGGGCCGGGCCGGTTGTACCTGCCTTGTCGGTTTTGCCCGTCTTGCCCGCTTGCGGCACTGCCGCGAACCCCTTCAATTCGTCGGGATACATTGCCCATGGCCGGCGCCTGGGCTATCGTTCGTCTTGGCTCGGCGGGCTGCGCAAACGCGCGCTGCCGGGCTGCCTCCACAAAAGGAAGAGGAGAGACCGTTTCGTCCTCCCGCACTAACTACCGCACTACCGCGCGTAACCGCGCACAATTCCGGCTCGGTGATGGGTGCCTCCAGATTGCCCCGTACCGGGCCATCCTTGACGCAGTTTGTTTGGAGAGTGTCTTCCATGCCCGCATTCCGTTCCGAAACCGATTCGATGGGCGCCATCGATGTGCCCGCAGATCGCTACTGGGGCGCGCAGACGCAGCGTTCCATCATTAATTTCCCGATCGGTGTGAGCCGCTTTCGCTGGCAGCGGCCGGTGATCCGCGCGCTGGGCATCCTCAAGCGCGCGGCGGCCGAGGCCAATGCGGAGCTTGGTGAATTGCCGCCCGACATCGGCCGGCTGATCGTGCAGGCGGCCGACGAGGTCATTTCCGGCAAGCTCGACGACCACTTCCCGCTGGTGGTGTTCCAGACCGGGTCCGGCACGCAATCGAACATGAACGCCAACGAGGTGATCTCCAACCGGGCCATCGAGATGGCTGGCGGGGAGCTCGGCAGCAAGAAGCCGGTGCATTCGAACGATCACGTGAACCGCGGCCAAAGCTCCAACGACACGTTCCCCACCGCCATGCACATCGCCGTGGTCGAGCAGATCCACACCAAGCTGCTGCCGGCGGTGGGCGCCCTGCGCGATACCCTGGCCGCCAAGGCGCAGGCGTACCAGGGCATCGTCAAGACGGGCCGCACCCACCTGCAGGACGCTACGCCGATCACGCTGGGGCAGGAAATCAGCGCCTGGGTGGCGCAGATCGATTTTGGCCTGAATGCCGTCAAGACGGCGCAGCCGGGCCTGCTGGAGCTGGCAATCGGTGGCACGGCGGTCGGCACCGGGCTCAACGCGCATCCGCAGTTCGGCGCGCGCGCGGCGGCTTATATCTCCACGCTGACCGGCCATCCGTTTGTCGATGCGCCGAACAAGTTCTTCGCGCTCTCCGCGCACGATGCGCTGGTGCAAACCTCTGCCGCGCTGCGTACGCTCTCCGGCGGCCTGATGAAGATGGCCAACGACGTGCGCTGGCTGGCCTCCGGCCCGCGCTGCGGCATCGGCGAGCTCAACATCCCCGAGAACGAGCCGGGCTCGTCGATCATGCCGGGCAAGGTCAACCCGACTCAGTGCGAAGCCATGACCATGGTGTGCGCGCAGGTGTTCGGCAACGACGCCACGGTGGCCTTTGCCGGCAGCCAGGGCAATTTCCAGCTCAACGTGTACAAGCCGGTGATGGTCCACAACGTGCTGGAAAGCATCGAGCTGATTGCCGACGCCTGCCTGGCCTTCAACGACCATTGCGCGCTCGGCATCGAGCCGAACCTGCCGAAGATCGCGGAGAACCTCGACAAGAACCTGATGCTGGTGACCGCGCTGAACCGCCATATCGGCTACGACAAGGCGGCCGCCATTGCCAAGAAGGCGCACAAGGAAGGGCTGACGCTGAAGGCCGCTGCGCTGGCGCTGGGTTATCTCACCGAGGACGAGTATGCGCGCTGGATCGTGCCGATCGAGATGACGCATCCGAACAAGGACTAAGCGCGCGGCATAGGGCTTAGGGCTTAAAGGCTGACGGCCTGAGCCGCAACACCTAAGGTCTAGCTCCCGGCGCGCACCGTGCCGCGCCGGAGCTGGAACACCACCGGCGGCAGGGAAACGGCAATGATGGCCACGGTCAGGCAGCGCATGCCAACGGTGGCACCTTACTGCTTGCCACTCACCTGGTCGATCGTCCTGATCAGGTTCGCCAGCGATGTCTTGCAATCCGCGGCACTCGGCGTGCCGGCCCTGAGCGCCTCCAGCGCGCGGTCGATCGCCTTGTCGACCAGGTGCCAGTCGGCTGCCGCGCGCGGCTTCAAGCCGGCTTCGGCGGCGTCCCAGGAAACCTCCAGGTCCTTGATGCGCTTCTTGGCGCTGGCAAGGTCGCCCTTGTCGACGATCGATGCCGTATCCGCCGCGATCGCGCGGAACGCGCTCAAGTCTCCCAGCTTTGACGCGGTTGCGGCTTGCGCGACATTGAACAGGCTCGCGGAAGAGAACGCGGCATGGCCCGGGAGGAAGGCGGCGAGAGCCAACAGTCCAATGGCGAAGGGGCGGGTGATGCGGATTCTGCTCATGATGGTTTCCTGCTGCACAAAGAGGGTTGAAGCGGTGAAGGGGGCAACGGCGGTGCCATTCATGGCGCCGTTGCCGTTCCCACAGCCTGGTTTGCATTGTGTTGCGCAAGCGCGACCAGCGCGACGATGACGGCCAGGAAGATGGCGCTGGTCAGCGCCGCCCCGAAGCCAAGGCCGCCATAGGTCTGCGCCTGGGACAACAGATCGCCCAGCGAGGCGCCCAGCGGACGCGTCAGGATGTAGGCGATCCAGAAGGCGAGAACGGCGTTGGCGCCGAGGTAGAACGCGGCCACGGTGAGGACGATGAGGCCACCGAACACCAGGGTGCCCAGCTGGAATCCCAGGCCCAGGGCTTCGGTGGCCAGGTCGCCCGCGGCGGTGCCGAGGGCAAAGGTGCAGAGAATCGCGGCCCAGTAGAAGAACTCGCGGCGGCGCGAGCAGATGGTCTGGATGGAGAGCGTGCCTTCGCGCCGGAACCAGAGCGCGAATATTCCCGCCAGCATGACGGCGAAGACGGCCGTGCTGAGATACAGGCTCACGCCCAGGCCATCGGTGAGCGCATCGGTGATTTGCGTGCCGACGACGCTGACCAGCACCACGGTCAGCCAGTACATCCAGGGAACGTAGCGATGCATCCGGACCTGCGCCAATAGCGCAAGGGCCAGCAACGCGCCCATGGCGCAGCCGGTGACGGCCTGGCCCAGCCCCGCGTTGACCGCGAGAAAATCGGCGCCTGTCTCGCCGACCGTGGTCGACAGGATCTTGATGATCCAGAAGCCCACGGTGACTTCGGGCACCTTGTTGAGCCAGGCTGGCGTCGGCTGGGGGGACAGCGTGTTCATGGCGTGCTCCAGGTGTGCTGTGCGCTGGGGGGCGGTCGGTTTTGCCCTGTTGGTTATTGGGGGGCTGGCGTGGATCGGTCGCTCTACGCAGTCCGTGGCGCAAGGTTATTTCACCGTGGCTTAAGGCGGCATTAAGGCGGCATTAAGACTGCATGGAAAGCAGGCGCTGAACCGCCATAGCGGCTACGACAAGGCGGCGTTTGCCAAGCAGGCGCACAAGGGGGGGGCCGGCGCTGAAGGCCGCGGCGCTAGCGCTGGGTTATCTCACCGAGGACGAACAGGAATAGGCGCGCTGGATCGCGCCCCTCGAGATGAGGCATCCGAACAAGGATTGAGCGCGGCGGGGGGCGCTCATTGGCTCATTGGCTCATTGCCCCGTGAAGACCGTCAGCACCCCGGTGTAGCCGTAAAGGCTGTCTCGTGCGATCTCGCCGCCAGCGAAGAATCCCGCCAGCGGCAGGTCGCCCAGCGCATTGCGCACCATCTGCAACTCCGCGTGCGGCGCCCCGAAGTGGGGCCCGCCCCGTCCGGAACAACTGATGTACAGCGCGCCCAGCGCGCGGCCGCTGTGGCCGCTCTCAAGCTCAGACCGGATCTCTGTGGCAACGCGCATCAGGTCCGCCCGCGCGGCGGCGGGGTTGCGCGTGCAGAAGGCCAGGCGCATGCCGTCCTCCACAACATCCGCCAGTGCCAGTACGCCATGCTGCGCGTCTACGCCAAGCACATGGCGCACCAGCGTCTCCGTGCCGAACCTGCCTGGCACGCTGAGCGCGTCATCGTCGCCCTTGCTCAGGCCCACCAGCGTGGCGGACAGCACGCTTGCCAAGGTATCTTCCGGCACATCGCGCCCGAGCCCCAGGTCTTGCAGGACGCAGTCGAGGGCCGGCTCGCCATCAAGCTCGAACAGCAGGTTATGCGCGGCGCGGGTGACGGTGCGCATCGGCCCGATCGGCTTGCAGCCCTGCGTCACCCGCGAGATCAGGCCGATTTCGGGGCCGAACAACACACCCGACAGCCCGCCGGAGAACACCCCGTTGGCCATGTGCAGGGTGCGGTTGCGCGCCGACGACAAGCCCCCGAACAGGTAGCCGGTGGCAGTGCGCGCGCTGAGTTCTTGCAGCAGATCCTGGACATCCGGCGTGCTGCCCTCGGCATGGACCAGCGCGGTATGGGGGGTGAAGCCGGAAGTGGCCGACGGCAGTGGCTGCAGCCCTGAGAACAGCCGGAACGATGTTGGTGGCAAGGCAGCCGCCATCAGCACCATGGCCGGCTCGTCAAAGTACTCGATGCCGCTGGCGCACACGCCCACGCCGGCCGTGCCCACCCAGGCCACAAGCGGCCAGTATGCCTGCAGCGCGGCGAGGATGGCCTCCGCGTCCGGCGCATAGTAGTCGTTTAGGTAGCACCAGCCGAGCGTAAGCGGGGCGGCTCCGCCCGGCGCTGACTGGCGCGCCGCAAGCTGCGCGTCAAGTTGCTGCTGGCACTCGGCCAGGGCCAGTTGCCAGTCGCCATGGGCTGCGTGAGCGTGGACAAAAGAAGTGTCAGGCATGGTCGATCCGCATTCCAGGCAATAAAGTTATTGGACCGCCGCCGGCAGGGTGTGTTCAGGCCAGCAGGGGTGGGCAGGGATTGCAGTTGCCTCGTGCACTGTAAGCGTCCGCTTTCCCGGCAGAAAGCTCGCCTGGTAAAAACCCTTAGCAAATCGAGCTTGCTAGGGCCGGAATACGAGGCCTAGAATATCTCATATCGCGAATATAAATTCGCAATCCGAATAAATAGAAGGACGCCTCAGGGCGCTGGGCAGGAAAACGAGGTGCCGTTGGCTGGCACCTTTTTTCAGACCTGTATTGCGAATAAAAATTCGCAATCCGAATTTTGTGGTCTTTGCTAGTTCGGCGGCAGCGCCGATGTGTATCCACCAAACCAAACCAAAGCGAGGGCTTTCCTCTGTCTGTTCATCAAACTAAAATTCGGAATCCGAACTCGATTCCGGGTTTGCATCAAGAACGAAGAACTGACAGTGGAGATTGACATGGCTACCGAGAACTCCGTCCCGAACGCATCGAAGGCGAGCAGCGCGGGCGACGCATCCAAGAACACGGTGCAGTCGCTGGCCAAGGGCTTCCGCATTCTCGAAGCGTTCACGGCGCAGGAGCCCGAGCTCACCATGGCGGAAGTCGCGCGTCGCTCCGGGCTGGACAATGCCACGGCCTTTCGCTTTCTCAACACGCTGGTGGATATCGGCTACGTGCAGCGCGTGCCGGACACGCGGCTGTTCCGGCTCTCGCTCAAGGTGCTGGACCTGGGCTTTGACGCCATCGCCCATGCCGACCTGCGCACGCGGGCAAGGCCGATCCTGCGCGCGCTGGTGGGGGAGATCAATGAAGCCGCTTCCATCGGCGTGCTGGATGGCCCGGACGTACTTTATGCGGAACGGATCCAGGCCGGGCTGACGCGGCTTGGCGTGGATATCCGCATCGGCAGCCGGGTGCCGGCTTATTCCACGGCCGTCGGTTACGCCATCCTGGCCTGGCTGCCGCAGGACATGCAGGCCCGCGTGCTGGACGCCCAGCCCCGGCAGAAGCTGACCGACCACACGCTCACCGAGCTCGACACCATCCTCGAGCGGCTCAAGACCGTGCGGGCCAAGGGCTACGCGTTGTCGAACCAGGAAACGGTGTCCGGCCTCTATGTGGTGGCCGCGCCGGTGCTGGATGTAGACGGCGTGCCGGTTGCCGGCCTGAGCGTGGCGGCGCCGGCCATGAATACCTCGCTTGAAGATTTCGAATCGACCACGGCCCCGGCGGTAGTGCATGCCGCTACCGAACTGGCCCGTGCGCTGCAACCCTCCGGCGGTTTCATTCCGCCTGTCCTGACACCCACCCGAACGCGCAAATAGCGCAAGCCACACCAGGAGACGAACGTGCCTGATATCAATTTCCACGGCATCATTCCCGCCATCGCGGTCCCTTTCAACGCGGACTACAGCATCAACGAGCCGGAGCTGCGCCGCTTTGCCAAGTGGCTGGGCGGCCAGGCGGGCGTGACCGCGTTGATGACCAATGGCCATACCGGTGAAGTCTTCTCGCTGACGCCGCGCGAGCGCGCCGAGGTGACCCGCATCACCGCCGACGCCACCCAGGGCATCTGCCCGGTGATCTCGTCGGTGGTCTGCGAAGGCATCAACGACGCCGTGGAACAAGCTGGCTGGGCCAAGGAAGCTGGCGCCGCCGGGCTCGATATCATGCCGCCGCATCACTGGCTGCGCTTCGGCTTCAAGCCGGAACATTGCCTCGACTACTTCAACGCCATCGGCAAGGCCAGCGGGCTGCCCCTGGTGGTGCATATCTACCCGGCCTGGACCCGCGGCTCCTACTCGTCGGAGCTGCTCGCGGAACTGGCGAAGCTGCCGTATGTGAAGGCCTTCAAGATGGGCGAGCGCGAGATGAACAAATACGCGCGCGACATCAAGGAGATTCGCGCGGCCGATCCCACCAAGGTGCTGATGACCTGCCACGACGAATACCTGCTGTCGTCGATGGTGCAGGGCATCGACGGCGCGCTGGTCGGCTTTGCCTCGCTGATTCCCGGCCTGATCAACGACCTGCTCAAGGCGGTCAAGGCCGGCGACCTGCACGAAGCCATGCGCGTGCAGGCCCTGATCAACCCGCTCAAGGATGCGGTGTACGGCGCCGGCGAGCCCACGGGCGAAGCGCATGGCCGCATGAAGGCCGCCATGGCGCTGGCCGGCATCCTGCGCGATGGCACGGTGCGCCCGCCGACCCACGCGCCGTCGCCCGCCGAGTTGGCCGCGATCAAGGCCGCGCTGGAACACGCCGGCGTGACACAAAGGGCGGCTGCCTGAGCCTGAACCCGGGCCTGAACCCGGGACTGAACCGGTCCGCCATCCCGCCCCGCGGCGAGCGCGCAGGGGCCGGGCCGCCGGCAATGCAATCCAAAGAGGCTGAGATGAGCCAATCCATGCAGGACGACGCCACGCCCGTGGCGCGGACCAGGCACGCCCTGGTCACCGGCGCCAGCTCCGGAATCGGCGCGGCCATTGCCCGGCGGCTACTGTCGGCGGGCTGGAACGTGACCGGGCTCGACCGCTCGCCGGCACCCGGCGCGGCGGGCTTCAGCGCGATCGAGGTCGACCTGACCGATGCCGCGAAGCTCGCCGCCGCCGTGGCCGCCTTGCCCCGCGTCGATGCCATCGTCCATGCCGCGGGATTCATGCGCACGGCGGTGCTCGGCGACCTGAAGCCCGAGGACGGCGAGGGCATGTGGCGCATCCATGTGCAAGCCGCCGCCGTGCTGGCCAACGCGTTGATGCCGGGGCTGCCCGATGGCGCGCGCATTGTGCTGATCGGCAGCCGCACGGCGGCCGGCGCGCCGGGGCGCAGCCAGTACGCCGCGACCAAGGCGGCGGTGGTGGGCATGGCGCGCTCCTGGGCCGCGGAGCTGGCGCCGCGCGGCATCACCGTCAATGTGGTGGCGCCGGGCGCCACCGAGACCCCGATGCTGAACGACCCGGGCCGCGAGGGCACGCCGCCGCGCACGCCGCCCATCGGGCGTTTTATCCGGCCCGATGAAGTAGCCGGGATGGTGAGCTTCCTGCTGGGCCCGGATGCCGGCGCCATCACCGGGCAGCAGATCCTGATTTGCGGCGGCGCTTCGCTGTAGCGCCGCCAGCCGACGTCTCGAACCACCTGACTAGCTGATTGGCTGATTGGCCGATTAGCCGATTAGCCGATTGACTGATTACCGAAAGACACTGGAGACAAGCAATGTCCGTCCGCATCATTGACGTCCGCGAGGTGACGAAGCCGATTTCGTCGCCAATCCGCAATGCCTATATCGATTTCTCGAAGATGACGAGCAGCCTCGTCGCCGTGGTGACCGACGCCTTTCGCGACGGCAAGCGCGTGATCGGCTACGGCTTCAACTCCAACGGCCGCTACGGCCAGGGCGGCCTGATCCGCGAGCGCTTTGCCCCGCGTATCCTGGCGGCCGATCCGGAATCGCTGCTGGACGACGCCGGCACCAACCTCGACCCCAATCGCGTGTGGGCCGCCACCATGTCCAATGAAAAGCCGGGCGGCCATGGCGAGCGCTCGGTAGCGGTCGGCACCATCGACATGGCGGTGTGGGACGCGGTGGCCAAGATCGCCGGCGTGCCGCTGTTCCAGTTGCTGGCCGAGCGCCACGGCGTGAACGCCAACCCGCGCGTGTTCGTCTACGCCGCTGGCGGTTACTACTATCCGGGCAAGGATCTGCGCGCGCTGCGCGCCGAGATGCGCTCCTACCTGAACCGCGGCTACAACGTGGTCAAGATGAAGATCGGCGGGGCCAGCCTGGAAGAAGACAGCGCGCGCATCGAGGCCGTGCTGCAGGAAATCGGCCCCGACGCGCAGCTCGCCGTGGACGCCAACGGCCGCTTCGACCTGGACACCGCCATCGCCTACGCCAAGATGCTGCGCGACTATCCGCTGTTCTGGTACGAGGAAGCCGGCGACCCGCTGGACTACCACCTGCAGGCCACGCTGGCCGAGTACTACCCCGGCGCCATGGCCACCGGCGAAAACCTGTTCAGCCACCAGGACGCCCGCAACCTGATCCGCTACGGCGCCATGCGCTCCGACCGCGACTACCTGCAGTTCGACTGCGCGCTGTCCTACGGGCTGGTGGAGTACGAGCGCACGCTGGAAGTGCTGAAGACCTTTGGCTGGTCGCCAAGCCGCTGCATCCCGCACGGCGGCCATCAGATGTCGCTCAATATCGCCGCCGGCCTCGGCCTTGGCGGCAACGAGAGCTACCCCGACCTGTTCCAGCCTTATGGCGGCTTCCCCGATGGCGTGAAGGTGATCGGCGGGCATATCACCATGCCGGAGCTGCCGGGCATCGGGTTTGAGGGCAAGGCGGATCTGTATGCGGAGATGTCGGCGCTGGCGCAGCCTTGAGAACGGAAAAGAAACAAGAGCGCGAAACAAGAGCGCCCCATAGGGCGCGCACCTGCAGTCGAGACCGAGACAGGAGACAAACCATGCTGTTCCACCGGATTTTCCGCAGTGCCGCCGCCGCGTTGCTGGCATGCGCCGCCGCCAGCGCCTTCGCGCAGGGTTACCCCAGCAAAGCCGTGCGCGTCGTCATTCCGTTCCCGCCGGGCGGCCCCACCGACACCGTCGGCCGCATGCTGGCGCAAAAGCTCTCCGAGCAAACCGGCCAGAGCTTCATCGTCGACAACCGGCCCGGCGGCCAGGGCATCATCGGCGCCGACGCGGTGGCCAAGGGCGCGGCGGACGGCTACACGCTGCTGTTCAGCGCCTCGACCTTCACCACCACGCCCATGACCCTGAAATCGTCGCCTTACGACGTGACCCGGGATTTCGTGCCGATCGCGCTGGTCGGCAAGGGGCCGCTGGCCGTCAGCGTCAACCGCAACCTGCCCATCAAGAACATCAAGGACCTGATCGCCTATGCGCAGGCGCATCCGGGCAAGATGTCGTTCGCGATCGGCTCGCAGGCCTCTGCCGGCCATTTGTCCACGGAGCTGCTCAAGCGGGCGGGCCACATCGATTACCTGGTGGTGCCGTACAAAGGGTCCGCGCCCGCTTACCAGGACCTGATCGGCGGCGCCATCGATGGCTTCATCGATCCGGTGCTCGGCGCCGTGCCCTATCACAAGAGCGGCATGGTGCGCGTGGTCGCGGTGACCTCCAAGGAGCGGCTGCCCTCCATGCCGGACGTGCCCACCGTTGGCGAGACGGTGCCGGGCTATGAGTTCTATTCGTGGTACGGGCTGTGGGGTCCGTCGAAGCTGCCCGCCGAGGTGACCAAGCGGCTTAACGCCGAGGTCAACAAGGCGCTGGCTTCCGACCTGCGGGGCAGGCTGGCCGAGCAGGGCTACCTGCTCTCGCCCGGCACGCCGGAAGACTTCGCCCGCTTCGAAAAGGAGGACATGGCCCGCTCGGCCAAGATCGTGGCGCAAGCGAAGATCCGCGCGGAGTGATGCACGCCGCAAGGCGCTCGCAGCCGTTACGTTGGCGGCCCGCCTTGCGTTCGCCCGCCGCGGTGACCGGGCCTAGGCCGGCAGCGCCAGGTCTGCGATCACGGCGGCCAGGAAGCGCGCGGCCTCGCCGCCCGTGACCACCCGGTGATCGAAGGTCAGGCTGAGCGGCAGGATCCGGTGAACGGCGGGCATGCCGCCGGCCGCCACCACCGCATCGTGGATACGGCCGGCGCCAAGAATGGCGACGGTTGGCGGTACCACGATCGGCGCCGCGTACTTGCCGGCGATCATGCCGAAGTTGGACAACGTGATGGTGTTGCCGCGCATCTCCTCGGGGGCGATCGTTCGTGCACGCACATCCGCGCGCATGCGGTCCAGGCCGCGCCGCAGGTCGGCCGCGTCGCGCTTGCCGGTATCCCGCAGCACCGGCACGAACAGGCCTTCGGGCAGGTCGACCGCGATCCCCACGTCGATCCGCGCCGGCACATGGCGGCGCCCGGTCTGGCTTTCATACCAGGCGTTGAGGCCGGGCTCGGCGCGGCATCCGGCAACCAGTGCGCGCACCAGCCGGATCGTGATGTCGGTGCCGGGCGCCCAGGCTTGGATATCGGCGTCGTCGATCACGGTCGCCGCGGCGACCTCGCTCTGAGCGCGCGCCATGTTCCGCGCCATGGCGCGCCGCACGCCGCGCAGGACTTCCGGCGGCCCCAGGTCCGCCAGCGTCGCGGCCACGCGCCGCACGTCGGCGGCGGTGATGACGCCATCCGCGCCAGACGGCGTGACCATCGCCAGGTCCACGTCGAGCTGCCGCGCGAGCGCGCGCACGGCCGGCACGGCGCGCACCGCGCCACCACCACGGGACAGGGCGGCGGGCGCCTCCGCGACCACGTGCGTGCCGACCTTGACATCGCCCACCACCGCGCCCGCGTCCTCTTGCCCGCCGGCGCCTTCGAAGCCCGCCAGCGGTGCGCCAAGATGCACGATCTCGCCCGGCTGGGCAAACAGCTTGGCGACTTGCCCGGCGTAGGGCGACGGTATCTCAACGATGGCCTTGGCGGTCTCCACCGAAACCAGCGGCTGGTCGGCCGCCACCGTGTCGCCGGGCTTGACGTGCCATTCGGTGATTTCGGCTTCCTGCAGGCCTTCGCCCAGGTCGGGCAATTTGAAGATCTTCATCAAAGCTCCCAGGAAAAACGTCAGGCGGCCATGGCCTTGCGCGCCGCGTCGGCAATCCGCGCCACGCTGGGCAGGTACTCGTACTCAAGCCTGGCCATTGGCACCACGGTGTCGTAGCCGGTGACGCGCTGCACCGGAGCCGCCAGCGAATACAGCCCCGCATCGGCGAGGTTCGCCGCGATCTCGGCCCCGAAGCCGGCGCTGCGAGGCGCCTCGTGGACGATGACGCAGCGCCCCGTCCTGCTGACCGATTCCAGTATGGTTTCCATGTCGAGCGGCTTGAGCGTGGCGACGTCGATGACGGCGGCGGCGATGCCTTCGTCCAGCAGCAGGTCAGCCGCGGCCTGCGTCTCTTGCAGCATCGCCCCCCAGCTCACCAGCGTGATGTCGTCGCCGTCGCGCAGGGTGAAGCAGGTATCGAGGGGCAGCGCCTCGCCGTTGTCCGGCACTTCCTGGCGGAACAGGCGGTAGAGCCGGGTCGGCTCGAGGAACACCACCGGGTCAGGGTCGTGCATGGCCGCCAGCAGCAGGCCGTAGGCGCGCGCCGGGGAGGACGGGATCACCACCCGGATGCCGGGGATATGGGCAAACATTGCCTCGGGGCTTTCGGAGTGATGCTCCGGCGCATGGATGCCGGCGCCAAAGGGCGAGCGCAGCACCATCGGGCAGCTCAGCCTGCCGCGCGTGCGGTGACGCAGGCGGCCGGCATGATTGATGATGTGGTCGATGGTCGGGTAGATAAAGCCGGTGAACTGGATTTCCACCACGGGCACCAGCCCCATTGCCGCCATGCCGATCGCGGCCCCGGCGATGCCGGACTCGGCCAGCGGCGTATCGATCACGCGCTCGGCGCCAAAGCGGGCCTGCAGCCCGGCCGTGGCACGGAACACGCCGCCATTTACGCCGATGTCCTCGCCGAGCAGCACCACGCGCGGGTCGTGTTCCAGCGCATGGGCCAGCGCCTGGTTGACGGCTTCGACCAGATTGATTTCAGCCATGATCGTGCTCGCTCTGATTGGCCGCGGCGCCCGGGGCAAAGCGCTGCGCGGTTGCCAGTTGCACTGCCAGCGCCTTGGGCAGGCTGGCATGCAGGTAGATAGTTGCGCAGCCTGGCCACCGGTTCCAGCAGCCAGTGCTGCTTGACCTGTTCGCTGTCGCGATAGCGCGAGGCATCGTCCGCAGTGGTGTGGTCGCCAAGCCGGTAGGTGATCGCCTCGATCAGCGTGGCGCCGCCGCCGGTGCGCGCCCGTTCCAGTGCATCGAGCGTGACCTGACGCACCGCAACAACATCGTTGCCATCGACCTGCAGGCCTGGGATACCGGCCGCGATGGCCTTTTGCGCGAGCGTCCGCGCGGCGGTCTGCTGGCTGCGCGGCATGGAGATCGCCCACTGGTTGTTGTTGACGACCAGCACAAGGGGCGCTTGCCAGGCACCCGCCATATTCATGCCCTCGTAGAAATCGCCTTTCGAGGTGCCGCCGTCCCCGAGCAGGCAAACCGCGGCGCGCGGCTCGCGGCGCAGCTTCATCGCGTAGGCGATGCCGGCAGCGTGGCAGACCTGGTTGCCGATGGGCACGCAGTTTGCAAAATCATGCGGCGCCGCAGCGAACGCATTGCCGCGCTCGTCGCCGCCCCAGTACAGCAGGCTCTCGGTCATGGAAACCCCGCGCTGGAACTGCGCGGCGTGATCGCGGTAGGACGGCACCAGCACGTCTTGCGCGCGCATTGCGCTGGCAACGCCGACGCCGACGGCCTCCTGGCCAAGCGCCGAGGCAAACGTGCCGATCTGGCCGGTGCGCTGCAGCGCAATAGCCTTGAGGTCGAACTGGCGTGTGAGCACCATGGCCCGGTAGAGCGGGAGAAGAGCCTCGGGATCGAGCGCAAATGCAGGCAGCGCTTGGGTCGGCTCACCTTGTGGATCGAGAAACTGCGTGTACTCGATGTCGAATGTCGCGACGGTTGCCATGCTATGCCCTTTGTTCTTGTGTTCCAGTCGTTGCACTGGGGGGCTGCCTTCTTTGTGCGCGTGCCGGATCATGGAGCCGCTACGCGCACGCTCCACTTGCACGTCAATGCTTGGGGCCCTTCATCGCCTCGGCTTCCCTGGCCGCCAGGCGCTCCTCACCGGCCTCGATCGGATCCATGGCCTCGTCGACCGAAGCCTCCGCGCGCTCGGCGGCCGAGTTGGCATCGTCCGCGGCGGTGTCGAAGTCGTCGTCCTCATTGCTCGGCGGCTTCAGCATATCCGCGAGCATGCCTGCCAGCTCAGATGTATCCCATGGCTCACTACGCTGCTTTTTCTTCTTGATGTAGTGCCTGACTTCCGCATCCTGTTCCGGCGTCAGGGGAAGACCACGGAAGGTGCGTTGAGGGTCAATGGCGTCCATCATGGCGCTCCGGCGAGTTGTTCCGTTTTCAGTGTAGCCCTATTGCAGAGGTTGGGGCGATTGTGGGGATGACGGCAATGTGGGGTAGCGCCCGGTCGCCGGCGGCAAAACGCGGGCCTCGGGCACTTCGTGCCGGAAGCTCTCATCCATCGCTTGTTCTTTTTTTTTACTCTGAATTGAAGGTTTTCTAATCCTTGCGATAACGATCCGTCAGGTAGTCCTCCGTAATCACTAGCATGGAGGTTGACGCTATGGATATAGGATTAGTACGAAAAATAGCAAATAAAGTATTTGTGGCATAGAAAACCATGACGGATCCGGTTGAACAACTGCGGGCATACGGCACTGCGCTGCTCAAGGAATTGACCGGGCGCCAGGTGTACTTCCTCGAGGTGCCTGCCGCGGCCAGCGCCGCCGCCTGTCGGTGGTGTCATTCGAAGCGGTGGAGCGGATGGGCGAGCCCTATACCGTCACCATCCAACTGACGACCCCTTGCCGCTTGAGCGCGCCAACTATCTCGGCAAGGATGCGACG
>NZ_AHJE01000136.1 GCF_000243095.1 Cupriavidus basilensis OR16
CGATGGGCGCGTCGCCGGCCTTGTCGCCGGCAGGCAGCGCGAACTGGTCGCCTGGCTGGGGCTGGTAGCCTGGCTCCAGGCGGGAGGCGATGTGCTTGAGTGCGTCGATCTGGCCCGATTTGATCAGGAAGGGCATGGACTCCGGCAAGGATTTCAGGATGACCGGGATCAGCAGTGCCGGCAGGCTGGCGGCGAGGAAGACCGATTGCCACCCGTAGCTTTCAATCATGCCTTTGCCGAGCAGGGCGGCCAGCATGCCGCCGACCGAGTAGCCGCTGAACATCAGCGTGACCATGGTCCCGCGAATCTTGCGCGGGGAGTATTCGGTCATCTGCGCCACCACGTTCGGCATGACGCCGCCGATGCCCAGGCCCGCCAGGAAGCGCGTCACGCTGAACGTCACGGGATCGCTGGTGAAGCCGGCCGCGGCGGTGAAGACGCTGAACAGCAGGATGCAGATGGCGATGGCGCGGCGCCTTCCGATACGGTCGGCCACGGTGCCCATGAAGATCGCGCCGAACATCATGCCGAACAGCGCGGCGCTGACCATGAAGCCGGCACTGGTGGCGTCCACGCCCATGCTCTTCATGATCGATGGCAGCGCAATGCCGACCACGGCCAGGTCATAGCCGTCGAAGATGATGATCAGTGCGCACCAGAGCAGCACCAGTCCGTGAAAGCGATTGAAGCGCGCCTCGTCGGCGAGCTTGTGGACATCGATCTGTCGCATTGGTTGTCTCCTTGTGTATTTTTTAGTGGTTTGCACCCCTCCCCAGCCTTGGAGGAGGGGGAGTGGCAGTGGGCGTGGCAGTCTTCGCCATGGCGAACGGTTTTGGCCTCTCCACTCAGGCCGGCTCGCCTTCCAGTTCGCGCAGCCTGAAGCGCTGGATCTTGCCCGTGGCCGTCTTGGGCAGCGCAGGCACGAACTCGATCATGCGCGGGTATTTGTAGGGCGCGAGCCGTTCCTTGACGAAGGCCTTGAGCTCCGCCTCGCTGACCTGCGCGCCGGCCTTGCGGACCACGAACGCCTTGGTCTTGGTGAGGCCAGCCTGGTCGGGCACGCCGATCACAGCGGCTTCGAGCACCGAGGGGTGCTGGGCCAGCGTGGCTTCCACTTCGAACGGCGAGACATAGATGCCGCTGACCTTGAGCATGTCGTCGCTGCGTCCGGCGTAGCTGTAGCTGCCGTCGGCGTTGCGCACGTACTTGTCGCCGCTCTTGGTCCAGCCGCCGCGGAAGGTCTCGCGGGATTTCTCCCGGTTGCCCCAGTACATCAGCGCCGCGCTCGGCCCCTGGATATAGAGGTCGCCCACTTCGCCGTCGGGCACGGCGTGGCCGTCTTCGTCGCGCAGTTCCACCGCGTAGCCCGGCACCGGCCAGCCCGTGGTGCCGTAGCGAACCTGCCCGGGGCGGTTGGACAGGAAGATATGCAGCATTTCCGTGGAACCGATGCCGTCGATGATTTCGCAACCGAAATGCGCGGTGAAACGTTCGCCCAGGTCAGCGGGCAAGGCCTCGCCGGCGGAGGAGCACAGGCGCAGCGAGACCTGCTCGCGCGTGGGCAACCCGGGCGCGTCGAGCATGCCAGCGTAGCCGGTCGGCGCGCCGAAGAACACGGTCGGCTGATGGTCCAGCCAGCGCCTGAACGTGGCCTCGGGGGTTGGCCGCTCGGCCATCAGCACGACTGTGGCACCCACGCTCAGCGGGAAGGTCAGGGCGTTGCCGAGCCCATAGGCAAAGTAGAGCTTGGCCGCGGAGAAGCAGATGTCGGCCTCGCCCAGCGACAGTACGGGCTTGGCATAGAGCTCAGCGGTCCAGTACGCATTGCCCTGGCTGTGCAGCACGCCTTTAGGGCGCCCGGTGGAACCTGACGAATAGAGCCAGAAGCCGGGATCGTCGGGGCCGGTGCTGGCGGGCGCGGATAGTGGCGCGTGGCGGCCGATCAGCGCATCGAGCGCGACCATGCCATCGGCGAGCGGGCTGGTTGGCTGGGAGACGATCACCGTGCTGGCTTCGTGCCCACCCTGGGCGAAAGCTTGCTGCAGCACCGGCAACAACGCGCCCGATACCAGCACGGCCTGCGCGCGGCTGTGCTGCAGCATATAGGCGTAGTCGTCGGCGGTGAGCAGTGTGTTGACTGCCACGGGCACGATGCCCGCATACATCGCGCCGAGGAAGCACACCGGCCAGTCATTGCCATCGTGCATCATCAGCAGCACGCGCTCTTCGCGGTGGATGCCGCGGGCCAGCAGCGCGGCGGCAACGCGGCGGATGCGCTCGGCCAGCTCGCCGTAGCGCATCGCGCCGTGGTCGTCGATGTAGGCAATCTTGGCGGGCCGCTGCGCGTTGCACGCAATCAGGTGCTGGGCAAGGTTGAACGGCGTGCCGGGCGGCTGCACTTGTGGTTCGGCTGTCATCTTTGTCTCCCCGTATCGATGGATCGATGGATCGATGTTTTGGTGGGTTTGCCGTAGCGGTGCTTTAAAGCTGCGCCAGCACGCTGGTGCTCGCCTGCACAGCACTGCGCCGGTGATAGAAATTCAGCGCGCGCAAGCCGCCCAGTTCCTCGCCGCCGCCGGCGCGCCCGGGCCCGCCGTGCAGCGATTGCGGCATGACATTGCCGTGGCCGGTATGCAGTTGCGCCACCTCAGGGGAGATCACGTGGACGCGGCCGTGGCTGTCGGCCAGCGCCACCGCGGCTTTGGCCAGCGCATCGGCGTCGCTGCCGTACAGCGATGCCACCAGCGAGCCCTGGCCCCGGCGCACCAGTGCTAGCGCGTGGGCGCCGTCGCGGTAGGGCACCAGCGTTGCCACGGGGCCGAACACCTCGGTGTCGTGCACGCGATCGGCAGCGTCGGCATGGCGTGCGCCCAGCAGCGTGGGCCCGATGCAGCAGGCCACGGCCGGATCGGCATCGACCAGCGCGTGCGTCGCGCCGTCGTGCAGCACCTCGGCCTGCGCGCGCAAATAACCCAGCCCTTCGCGCACCGATGCGAGCTGCGCCCGGCTGACCAGCGCGCCCATGCGCACTGCTTCATGGCGCGGATTGCCCACGGGGACCCTGGCCAGCCGCGCGCCGATGGCGTCGGCTGCGGCGCCATACAGCGCTTCGGGCACGAAGATGCGGCGGATGGCCGTGCATTTCTGCCCGGACTTGACGGTCATCTCCCGCGCGGCTTCCCTGGCCAGCAGGTCGAACGCTTCGCTGCCGGCGGCCTCGCCGGGCAGCAGCAGGGCCGAGTTGACGCTGTCGGCCTCGATATTGACGCGCACCGAGCGTTGCGTGACCGCCGTATGCGAGCGGATCAGCGCGGCGGTCTCGGCCGAGCCGGTGAAGGAGACCACATCGAACGGCTGCAACTGGTCCAGCAGCCCGGCCGCGCTGCCGCATACCACCGACAGCGCGCCAGGTGGCAGCACGCCCGCGTCCACCACGTCCCTGACCATGCGCTGGGTCAGCCAGGCGGTGGCCGTCGCAGGCTTCACGATCACGGGCACGCCCGCCAGCAGCGCCGGTGCGGCCTTTTCCCACAAGCCCCAACTCGGGAAGTTGAACGCGTTGATCAAGAGTGCCAGGCCGCGCGTGGGCACCAGCACGTGTTGCGACTGGAATAGCGGATCCTTGCCCAGCCGCGCGGCATCGCCGTCGATCAGGTAGCGCCGGTCGCCCAGCGCGTCGCCGAGCTTGGCGTAGGTGCCAAGCGTGAAGATGCCGCCATCGATGTCCACCGCGGAATCGTTGTGCACGGTGCCGCTGTTGGCGATGGCGATCTCGTAATAGGCATCGCGGTTGGCCTGCAGGATCTTGACGATGGCACCCAGCATGGCGGCGCGCTCGCGGTAGGCCATGGCGCGCAGCGCGGCGCCGCCTTGCTCGCGCGCGAAGGCGAAGCCGGCGCCAAGGTCGAGCCCGGTGGCGTCCACGCGTACCAGGGCATCGCCCAGTACCGGGTCGGCCAGCGTCGCGCCGGCACCGGAGCCGGCTTGCCAGCGGCCGCCGAGATAGTTGGAGAGCAGTTCGGTCATGGCGTGGGGCTCAGCGGGTGAAGTCGATGCGCCCTTCGGGCAGCAGGTAAAGCACGAGCGCGCGGCCATGGCTGACGGTGGGCCTGTGCGCGCTGCCCGGCGGGCAGACCAGCCAGCCGGCGGGGCGGCCGTCGAACTCGGCGGTGGCGTCGATCGGCACGATCAGGTCGATCTCCCCATTGGGATGCGTGTGATGCGGCCCGGCGATGTCTTGCATGTCGACCACGTCGACGGAGAAGCCGTGGAGATCCTCGGCCGGCTTGAAGACGCGGCCATAACGGATGCCGCCGCCTTCGCGGTCGCACAGCCAGCCCTCGGCCACGCCGGCCTGGCAGGCCGCCTTGAGTTCGCTGTAAGTGGCGCTGCCTGCGCCATGCTCGGCGTTGAGCCAGGCATCCAGGGCGGCATCGAGTGGGCGGCCGGCGATGCGGGCCGTGAGCCGCGCAATCTGCTCGCGGAATTCGGTGGGGGACATGGAAGGGGCTCCGTTAGACTCAGCCGGGTTGCATACCCGCGCTTCATGCATTATTGTGCATGTGTGAAACATAGGGCCACCAAGAAACCATGTCAAGCACTATATTGCATGTTACCGGGTTAACTCGGGCGCCCGCGGACGAGCAGGACGCCGATGCCACACCAGGCAACAGTAGCGCCACGGAAGCCGGCGGGGTGGAGAAAAACGCCTTTCTCGTCGCATTGGGCGAGCGTGTGCGTGAGCTGCGCGCTCGCCGGGGCCTGACCCGCAAGGCCACGGCACTGGCCGCCGGGGTTTCGGAGCGGCACCTGGCCAACCTGGAATACGGCAGCGGCAACGCCTCCATCCTGGTGCTGCTGCAGATCGCCTCGGCGCTGCACTGCTCGCTGGCCGAGCTACTTGGCGACGTGTCCACCTCATCGCCGGAGTGGCTGCTGATCCGGGAGCTACTGGAGCACCGCGACGAAGGCACGCTGCGCCGCGTGCGCATTGCCGTGGGCGAGATGCTTGGCACGGGCGGCGGCAACGCCGCGCGCAGCCCGCGCGTGGCGCTGATCGGGCTGCGCGGCGCCGGCAAGTCCACGCTGGGCGGCATGCTGGCCGAGGACCTGGGCTTTCCCTTTGTGGAACTCAGCCGCGAGATCGAGAAGTTCGCCGGCTGCAGCATCTCGGAAATCCAGGGCCTGTACGGCATGAACGCTTACCGCCGCTACGAGCGGCGCGCGCTGGAGGAAGCCATCCAGATCTATCCGGAAGCGGTGATCGCCACGCCTGGCGGCCTGGTGTCGGACCCCGCCACCTTCAACCTGCTGCTGGCCCATTGCACCACGGTGTGGCTGCAGGCCAGCCCGGAAGATCACATGAACCGCGTGCGCGCCCAGGGCGACTTCCGCCCGATGGCCGCCAGCAAGGAGGCCATGGAAGACCTGCGCCATATCCTGGCCGGCCGTGCGGCCTTCTATTCCAAGGCGGAGTTCAGCGTCGACACCAGCGCCGAGCCGCTGGAACCCACCTTCCTGGCGCTGCGCGAGCGGGTCCGCTACGCACTGCAACTGCCGCTCTGATCCTTCGACGGGTAGATGCACAATATTGCTTGACTGAGTTTTAGTGTATGAACTATAGTTCCTTCACTAACACCCGAACCATGCACTATCGTGCTGCATTGCTGAGGAGACACCGCCATGACTACCGCCCCCCGCGTCGAATACCAGACTGACCCATCCCAGTACAAGCACCTCAAGCTGACCTTCGACGGCCCCATTGCCACGCTGGCGGTAGACATCGATGAGAACGCCGGCCTGCGCCCCGGCTACAAGCTCAAGCTCAACAGCTACGACCTCGGCGTCGACATCGAGCTGAACGATGCGGTCAACCGCATCCGCTTCGAGCATCCCGACGGTGCGCACCGTCGTGGTCACCAGCGGCAAGGACAAGGTGTTCTGCTCCGGCGCCAATATCTTCATGCTGGGTGTCTCCAGCCATTCCTGGAAGGTGAACTTCTGCAAGTTCACCAACGAGACGCGCAACGGGCTGGAAGACTCCTCCAAGCATAGCGGCCTGAAGTTCCTCGCCGCGGTCAATGGCGCCTGCGCCGGCGGTGGCTACGAGCTGGCGCTCGCCTGCGACGAGATCATCCTTGTCGACGACCGCTCTTCCGCCGTGAGCTTGCCCGAAGTGCCGTTGCTGGGCGTGCTGCCTGGCACTGGCGGCCTGACCCGCGTGACCGACAAGCGCCATGTCCGCCACGATCTCGCGGACATCTTCTGCACCACCACCGAAGGGGTGCGTGGACAGCGCGCCAAGGACTGGCGCCTGGTGGACGACATTGCCAAGCCCGCCGTGTTTGCCCAGAAAGTGCAGGAGCGCGCCCAGGCCCTGGCCGCGCAGAGCGACCGCCCGGCGAACGCCAGCGGCGTGGCGCTGACCCCGCTCGCGCGCACCCTGGAAGCCGACGCGCTGCGCTACACCCACGTCACCGTCGAGATCGAACGCGCGGGGCGCAAGGCCACCTTCACCGTGAAGGGCCCGTCCGCCACGCAGCCGGCGAGCGTTGCCGCCATCGCCGAGGCCGGCGCCGCCTGGTACCCGCTGCAACTGGCGCGCGAACTGGAAGACGCCATCCTGTCGATGCGCACCAACGAGCTGGATATCGGCACCTGGCTGATCAAGACCGAAGGCGACGCCGCCAACGTGCTGGCCATGGACGCCACGCTGCTGGCCAACCAGGATCACTGGCTGGTGCGCGAGACCATCGGCCTGCTGCGCCGCACGTTCTCCCGCCTGGATGTGTCCTCGCGCAGCCTGTTCGCGCTGATCGAGCCGGGCTCCTGCTTTGCCGGCACCTTCCTTGAACTGGCGCTGGCGTGCGATCGCAGCTACCACCTGGCGCTGCCGGACGACGAGGCGCGCGCGCCGAAGATCACCGTGGCCGAGACCAATTTCGGGCTGTACCCGATGGCGACCGGGCAGAGCCGCCTGGGACGGCGCTTCTACGACGAGCAACCGGCGCTGGATGCGGTGCGCGCCAAGGCCGGCCAGCCGCTGGACGCCGATGCCGCGTTCGCGGTGGGCCTGGTTACCGCCAACCCGGACGACATCGACTGGACCGATGAAGTGCGCATCGCGCTGGAAGAGCGCGCGGCCATGTCGCCGGATGCGCTCACCGGCATGGAAGCCAACCTGCGCTTCAACGGCCAGGAAAACATGTTCACCCGCATCTTCGGGCGGCTCACCGCCTGGCAGAACTGGATCTTCCAGCGCCCCAACGCCGTGGGCGAGAAGGGCGCGCTCAAGGTCTATGGCAAGGGCGACAAGGCCGCGTTCGACTGGAACCGCGTCTGACCTGACATTGCCGATATCACACTCGAATCGCACTCGAATCGCACTCGAAGCCGAAGCAGAACCCGAACACGCCGCAGCCAACGCATAGCCAGCCCGGAGACCATGATGTCCAGCATCAACTACAGCGACAAGATCCCCAACAACGTCAACCTCAGCGAAGACCGCACGCTGCAGCGCGCGCTCGAGCAATGGCAGCCCAACTACCTGAGCTGGTGGAACGACATGGGCCCGGACGGCTCGCAGGATTCCGATATCTACCTGCGCACCGCGATCAGCGTCGACCCGCAGGGCTGGGCGCACTTCGGCCACGTGAAGATGCCGGACTATCGCTGGGGCATTTTCCTCAATCCCGCCGAGGCCAACCGCAAGATCCACTTCGGCGACCACAAGGGTGAAGACGCCTGGCAGGACGTGCCCGGCGAATACCGCGCCAACCTGCGCCGCATCATCGTCACGCAGGGCGATACGGAACCCGCATCGGTGGAGCAGCAGCGCCACCTCGGCCTGACCGCGCCGAGCATGTACGACCTGCGCAACCTGTACCAGGTCAACGTGGAGGAAGGCCGCCACCTGTGGGCCATGGTCTACCTGCTGCACAAGTATTTCGGCCGCGACGGCCGCGAAGAAGGCGAAGCCCTGCTGGAGCGCCGCAGCGGCCAGCAAGACAACCCGCGCATCCTGCAGGCGTTCAATGAACAGACGCCGGACTGGCTGTCGTTCTTCATGTTCACCTATTTCACCGACCGCGACGGCAAGTTCCAGTTGTGCGCGCTGGCCGAGAGCTCGTTCGATCCGCTCGCCCGCACCACCAAGTTCATGCTGACCGAGGAAGCGCACCACATGTTCGTTGGCGAGAGCGGCGTGTCGCGCGTGATCCAGCGGACCTGCCAGGTGATGAACGAGCTCAAGACCGACGACCCAGCCCGCTTGCGCGCTGCCGGCGTGATCGACCTGCCGACCATCCAGCGCTACCTGAACTTCCACTACAGCGTGACCATCGACCTGTTCGGCGCGGACGAATCCAGCAACGCCGCCACCTTCTACAGCACCGGCCTCAAGGGCCGCTATGAAGAAGGCAAGCGAGCCGACGACCACGTGCTCAAGGGCCAGACCTACAAGGTCCTGCAGGCCAGCGGCGGCAAGCTGATCGAAAAGGAAGTGCCGATGCTCAACGCGCTCAACGAAGTGCTGCGAGACGACTACATCAAGGACAGCGTGGCTGGCGTGGAGCGCTGGAACCGCGTGATCGACAAGGCTGGCATTCCCGTGCGCCTGACCGTCCCGCACAAAGCCTTCCACCGCAATATCGGCGCGCTCTCCGGCGTGAAGATCTCGCCGGATGGCCGGGTCATCTCGGACGCGGAATGGAAGGCCAACGTCGACCAGTGGCTGCCCAGCGAGACCGACCGCGCCTATGTGGCCAGCCTGATGGGCCGCGTGGTCGAGCCCGGCAAGTTCGCCGGCTGGATCGCGCCGCCGGTGATGGGCATCAACCGCCAGCCGGTGGATTTCGAGTACGTGCGTTTCAACTGAGCACCGCGATTCGAAAGCCGAATATCGAATATCGCAAGAAGGCAGGGGCCCGGTGGACTCCTGCGGCAAAAGGCCCCGGCCACAGGGGGCGCATCACCCCCGGAGTTCGCCATGGACATGCCGTCACCGCCACCGTGGCCGGCAATGTGCGCGTCACCGCGGTCGGGCGCGACTACGATACGCACCATATCGTGCTGGACTTCGGCAACGCGCCGTTTCCGGTGCTGGAAGGCCAATCGATCGGCGTCGTGCCGCCGGGCGTGGACGCCAGCGGCCGCCAGCACCATGCGCGCCAGTATTCCCTTGCCAGCCCGCGCAATGGCGAGCGGCCGGGCTACAACAATATCTCGCTCACCATCAAGCGCGTGCTGGAAGACCACCAGGGCAACCCGGTGCGCGGCGTGGCATCGAACTATATGTGCGACCTCCAGGTGGGCGACAAGGTGGAGGTGATCGGGCCGTTTGGCGCGAGCTTCCTCATGCCCAACCACCCGCGCTCCAATATCGTCATGATCTGCACGGGTACCGGCAGCGCGCCGATGCGCGCGATGACGGAATGGCGCCGGCGGCTGCGCAAGTCCGGCAAGTTCGAGGGCGGCAAGCTGATGCTGTTCTTCGGCGCGCGCACGCAGGAGGAGCTGCCTTACTTCGGCCCGTTGCAGAGCTTGCCCAAGGACTTTATCGATACCAACTTTGCCTTCTCGCGCACCCCGGGGCAGCCCAAGCGCTATGTGCAGGACGTGATGCGCGAGCGCGCCGCCGATCTCGGGCCGCTGCTGGCGGACCCGAATACCTGCTTCTACGTCTGCGGGCTGAAGAGCATGGAGGAGGGCGTGGTGCTGGCCTTGCGGGACGTGGCGCAGCAAGCGGGTTTATCGTGGGACACGGTGGGCGCCGCGCTCAGGAAGGATGGGCGGCTGCACCTAGAGACGTACTGATTTTTGAGGATGCGGGCCGCGCCTCCGAGCGCTAGCGCGGGCCCGATCCGGTCACGCCGCCAGCTTGCTCAGGCTTTCCACCGTCTTGATGCAGGCCTGCGCCGCCTCGCGGCCCTTCACAACGAAGTGCTCGCTGAAAAACTTGCGGTGGTCCTCGTGATCGTGGAAGCTCTTCGGCGTCAGCACCGCTGATAGCACCGGCACTTGCGTATCGAGCTGCACGCGCATCAGGCCGCCGATGACGGCATCCGCGACAAACTCATGGCGGTAGATGCCGCCATCGACGACAAAGCCGGACGCCACGATCGCCGCATAGCGCCCGGTGTCCGCCAGCTTGCGCGCATGCAGCGGAATCTCGAACGCGCCAGGCACTTCGATGACATCCACCGCCGTGCGCGATACGCCGCGCGCGGCCATTTCCGCGAGGAAGGCGTCGCGGGCCTGATGGACGATGTCGGCATGCCATTGCGCGTGGATAAACGCAAAGCGCCAGGCCGGATTGACGGGGGTGGTGGTTTGGAGGTCGCGGTGGTCGCGCTGGACCGGAGAAACTAACTGATTCATGGTCTTCTTCAAGAAGAGTGGGTTACCAGAATCAGGGCGCACGAGTTTAGTCCCCCGGCGCCGGGAGACGGGGCGGGGAACAGAAACATCGCGCTCTCTTTCATCCGGACTATGACCGTCGGCTTCGGAGTGACACCGAATCTGCTGACCCCGGCTCTCGGAGACTGCGAGGAGAACCGGGCGCTCGCGGGCTTATGCGAAAGAATCGCCATCACCGCCGGTGGGGACTTTCACCCCGCCCTGAGAACGCTGATGCAGGCACGAAGCCTGCAACGCGGCAATGATACACCTTGATGCGATTGTGAGTCGGGCGTGGCTCGCACGGATCGCGCCACGCTCCCGGCTGGGGCCGCGCGTTACTCGAAAGGGCTTTTCACTGGGGGCGCCAGCAGGGCAAGCAACTCGCGCACGTCGTCCACCTGCTCCAGGTTCGTCACCATCGCCTGGATCGCGGCTTGCCGTTGGGTGTCAATCAAGCCGTCGGTCAGCGCACGATACTTTGCCGACACTTGCGCATTGGATTGCGGCGACTCGATCGCCCGGGACATCTGGCGATTGACCTCGATGCGCTGCCCGTCGGTAAACGTCACCGCCAGGCGCACCCGCCCGCGCCCGCGTTGCCCACCGGCATCAAACTCGGGATCGTGCCTGACGGCGATGCGCGGCAGCAGCGCCCAGACATCGTCGGCGTCGATGCGCGAGGGCGCGAACTGTGGCACCAGCGCTGCGCCATCCAGCACCGCGACCGCCAGCGCATAGCCGATGTTCATCTGGGCGCCGATCGGCGTCAGCGGCCGCTCGGGGACCCACCAGCCATGGTGGTAGTTTGCACATCGCCTCATATTGCGCGGCCATCAGGCCGCCGACTGCGTGCCCGCAAGTCCCAGCGCATCCTCGAAACGTCCCGCATCGAGCTTGAGCAGCTTGCCCACCGCCGCCGCCGCCGCATGTGTGCCGAACACCGAGCCGGAGTGCCACCCGCGCGACAGCATCTGCCCGCCGTGCAGCGCCATGCCGACTCTCGGCCCGACTTCGTAGCCAGCCAGCGCTGCCTCCAGGAAGCGCGAGCCGCTGATGCGCTCGTCCCCTTCGGCCGCCGCCCACAGCGCAGGCAGCACCAGCGATGCGCTATGCAGCGGACCTAACGGGTGATAGTCGTCCAGCTCAAAGCCCTGGATGAAGGTGCCGTTGAGCAGGGCCGCACCCGGGGCGCTGGTGCCCACGCCCCAGCCCACGATGGTGTTGGTACCCCGGCCTTCGGTCTTGCGCACGATCTCGGCCGCCGTGCGCGACCACGGCAGCTGCGCGCCCACGATGGCGCAGGCGATGCCGTCGAGCGTCAGTGCCTTGGCGCGCTCGCGCGCGGCTGCGCTCGCCTGTTCCAGCTTGAAACCGGCGAGCCATAGCGCTAGCCGGCCGGTCGGGCCTGCAGGGTCGGTCGGGGCGAGGTGGGTGGAGTTCTGATCGGGCATGGCGGACTTGGCGGGTTGCTTGGGTTGAACTGCACAGCTGACCGGCAGGCGACAGCTGGCACCTTGTTGTTATGTGATTATATTCTAATAACAAGTGGTTCTGACTTGCAAGCGATTGTTCAAGCGTTCAAGACGGAATCCGCTCCCGCTCCGGCGCCCATTGTGCGCCGGTCAGCGCGCTTGAACGCTCCCACAACCGCGCCGCTACCTCCCTATCCATGGCTTGCGGCATGATCTTCGCGCGCGCCGGCGCGCCCTTCATTTCCGAGAACCCGTCAGGACCGTAGTAGGCCGCGGCGCGTGCTTCGGGCGAGGTCGCCGCCAGCAAGGTCGGCAATGCGCCTTGCGCTGCGCCTTGGCTGAAGAACGGCGCGAGCAGCCGGGAGAGGACCCCCAACATGCCGTTGGTTCCCGGGCCGTTGGTCATCAGATCGGTGCGTGCCCAGCCCGGATGCGCGGCATTGCTCAGCAGGCCCCAGCCATTGGCATCGCTGCGCCGTTGCAGCTCCAGCGCGAACATCAACATGGCGAGCTTCGATTGCGCGTAGGCCTTCCAGGGTTTGTAGGCCCGGCCGCCCTGGAGGTCGTCGAGGTCGATCCGTCCGTGCCGGTGCGCCATGCTGCTCAGGCTGACGACGCGCGAGTGTGGCGCACCGTGCAACAGCGGCAGCAATTGCGCGGTAAGCGCAAAGTGCCCGAGATAGTTTGTCCCGAGTTGCATCTCGAAGCCGTCGGCCGTTACGTGCCGCCTCGCCAGCGCCATGACGCCCGCGTTGTTGACCAGTATGTCAATGCGGCGCCCTTCGTCGAGCAGCCGACGCGAGAAGTCCGCGACGCTCGCGAGGCTGGCAAGGTCCAGCAACTCGAACCGCAGCGTAGCCCTGGGATGCGCCGCGTGGATGCGGCGCACTGCCTCCTGCCCCTTGGCCGCATTGCGCCCGGCCAGGATCACATCGGCTCCCGCACCCGCCAGCGCGAGTGCGGTTTCGAAGCCCAGGCCGCCGGTGGCGCCGGTGACAACGGCGCGTTTGCCGGCCTGCGGGGGGATGTGCGTGGTGGTCCAGGTGGCCATGGTTTTCTCAAGGTTGTTCGTTGACGATGCGCGTATTCGCGGCTGGCGCAGGTTTGGTGTTGCGGTGCGTTTTCACCTCCAGCCACCAGCGATCCGCGCGGTGTGCCTGCCGGATGCTGACGGCCTCGCCCATGCGCGGGGTGCTGACGGGGACGCCGCGCGCGGCCGCCAGCGCGACGATGCGGTCGAAGGGCTCGTGCCAGGCATGCATCGCCAGGTCAAAGGTGCCGTTGTGGATCGGCAGCAGGCAGTGGCCGTTCAGGTCGATATGGGCCTGCAGGGTCTGCTCCGGCTGCATGTGCACGGCCGGCCAGTTCACGTCGTAGGCGCCGGTCTCCATCAGCGTGAGATCAAAGGGGCCGTAGCGTTCGCCGATGCGCTTGAAGCCGTCGAAGTAGCCCGTGTCACCACTGAAGAACACACGCAGATCCGCGTGCTGAATGACCCACGACGCCCACAGCGTGCGGTTGCCATCGAACGGCGTGCGCCCGGAAAAGTGCTGCGCCGGCGTGGCGGCAAAGCGGACGCCTTCAACCTCGGTGGTCTGCCACCAGTCGAGTTGGCGCACCTTGGCCGGGTCGATTCCCCAGTCGATCAGGCGGTCGCCCACGCCGAGCGGCGTCAGGAAGTGCTCGACCTTTCCCGCCAGCGCCAGGATGGCCGCGCGGTCCAGGTGGTCGTAGTGATCATGCGAAAGAATCACCGCCTTGATCGGCGGCAACGCGTCGATGCCAATCGGCGGCTGGTGGAAGCGCTGCGGCCCGGCCCACTGCACCGGCGAGGCACGCTCGCTAAAGACCGGGTCGGTAATCCAGAATGCATTGCCCAGCTTGAGCAGCACGGTCGAATGCCCAAGGCGGAACACCGTATTGTCCGGCGCGGCGAGCAGGTCGGCCTGGGTCAGCGTTTGCACCGGCACGGGGCCGGCGGGCTGGGTATTCGCGGGTTTGTCGAAGAAAAAACGCCAGGCGATGCCCAGTGTCTTGAGCAAGCCGCCCTTTGGCGGCCCGGCCAGGGCGCGTTCCTGGCTCGCGCGCGATTCCGGCGACTGGATGTGGCTTTTGCTGCTGGCGGGGCGGAGCGAAGGATTGGTCATGATGGCAATCAGAGTCCCAGGAGGCAGGGCAGGCAGCGAGGGGCCGCTTCATCGACAAGCGATGTCTGCACAAGTTGCACTGTACAGTGTAGTTTCCATTTTCAGAAAAGTAAACTTATCGGTGTAAAATTGCAGCTTGTCTTGACGCCAAGGAATCCAGGAACCCCATGTCTGCTCCCGCCCAACGCCTGACGGATCGCAAGCGCGAAGCCATCATTCAGGCCGCCATCGCCGAGTTCCGCGACAACGGATTCGAAGTCACCAGCATGGACAAGGTCGCCGCCCGGGCGGAGGTATCGAAGCGCACGGTCTACAACCACTTTGCCAGCAAGGATGAGCTGTTTGCCGAGATCCTTTCCCAGTTGTGGGAGAGCAGCCAGGGTGAGCGGGAACTGGCCTACTCCAGCAAGCAGCCGGTGGACGCGCAGTTGCGCGAGCTGATGCGCCTGAAGATGAACATGCTCAACAACGCCAGCTTCATGGACCTGGCGCGGGTGGCCATCGCCGAGACCATCCACTCGCCCGAGCGGGCGCGGGAAATGGTCGCTAGGCTGGGCGAGCGGGAAGAGGGCATCAACGTGTGGATACGCGCGGCCCAGGCCGACGGAAAGCTCAAGGCGGTCGATCCCGCCTTTGCCGCCTGTCAGTTGCAGACCCTGGTCAAGGCGTTTGCGTTCTGGCCGCAGATCACCATGGGGCAGCCGCCGCTGGATGAAGCGATGCAGCGGCATGTGGTGGATTCAGCGGTTGCGATGTTTCTTGCCACGTATCGGCTCCGCCAACGACAAGCTTCCCTAGGGCACGGGGCTCATATACAGGAACACAGGAACCTCTTGTTCCGTCGATCCGGAAGTCAGCCAAAGCAGCCCTGGTAATACTGCTCGGCACGCAGCGCATCGACGTGCTCGCGGTAGCGATCGGCGCGGCTCCAGTACTCCGTCTCGTTCATCGCGCGTTCAGTCGCACGCACCCGGTAGTCGAGAATCAGGCACTGGTTCAGGCTGAGGTTTTGTGACCGCAGGTTCCATTCCTTGTCCCGTTCCCGCTGCGCCCTGACCAGCTCCGCTGTCTGCGTGCGAATACGCGAGTAAGCCTGATCCGCCCGAAGGGTTTTTGCGACGTTGGGCACGGTGAACAGGTGGCCCCGCATGGTGCCGGTGACATTCATGTAGCCGGCCGGGCAGGACGCCGACGTGTAGAGGACTTCACCCCCACTCAAGCATTTGGTGACGGCCTGCGACAGGCCGCTGGCGGCCAGCAGCGCCACCATCACCGCAAGTTGTCTGGACATGGCAGTGACCTCGTCGAATCACGATGAAATCAATGTAGCGTAGATCAGCGCGGATGCTAGCCGGTCGCGCAGCCCCTTGCCTTGTGTAAGGGGCGGTGGTGTGAAATAGGGCACTCGCCTGGGTCTCTGACCCCGTCCGCGGTTGACGCCATTCCGGTCGTCAGCCGGGCGTGTTTGACGCACAAGGTCAAGCTCCCACTTTCCCAACCCTGTCCTATAATGATTGACTCCACAATCATTGATGGAACAACAAAATGATTTCGCAGCCTCACGAGGCGCATAGCAGCGGGCAGGTGCTGCCATTCCGCGAGTCCCTGCTGGCCATGCTGGGTATCGCATTCGTGGTGATGTTGGTTGCACTTGACCAGACCGTGGTCGGCACCGCGTTGCCTACCGTGGTGGCGGAATTGCAGGGGTTCGAGTACTACGCCTGGGTGGCGACGGCCTATCTGCTGATGTCCGTGATCACCGTGCCGATTTTCGGGCGGCTGGGCGACTACTACGGGCGCAAGCCTTTCGTGATGGCGTCCATCGTCGTGTTCACGCTGGCTTCCGCGCTGTGCGGCATGGCGACGAGCATGCCGTTCCTGGTGATGGCGCGTGGCCTGCAGGGCATTGGCGGCGGCATGCTGGTGGGCACGGCCTTCGCGTGCATCCCTGACCTGTTCCCGGACTCCCATGTGCGCTTGCGCTGGCAGGTGATGATGAGCGCGGCGTTCGGCATTGCCAACGCCGTGGGGCCGTCGCTGGGCGGCGTGCTGACCGAGGCTTATGGCTGGCGCTCGGTGTTTTACGTGAACTTGCCGGTGGGTTTGCTGGGGCTGTGGTTTGCCTGGCGCTACCTGCCGCATTTGCGCCAGCAGGCGAATACGGGCGCCATCAAGGTGGACTGGCTGGGCGCGGCGCTGATCGGCGTGGGGCTGGGCGGCTTGCAGCTGTGCGTGGAGTTGATGCCGGAGCGCGGCTTTGGGCTGCTCACCGGGGGCTTGCTGGTGATGTCGGTGTGCGCGCTGGCGGGCCTGTGGCAATGGGAGCGCCGCACGCCCAACCCGATCCTGCCGCTGGAGATGTTCCGCAATCCCAGGCTGGCGCCGTTGTTTCTGCTGGCCGTGTTCGTCGGCTTCGCGATGTTCTCGTTGCTGCTGTACGCGCCGCTGCTGTTCCAGGGTGGCTTTGGCTATTCGCCGAAGGAGGCCGGCGTGCTGGTGACCCCGCTGGTGGTGTGCATCACGGTGGGCAGTATCATCAACGGGCGCATCATCACGCGGATCCGCCAGCCTAACAATATGCTGTATGCGGGATTCGCCATGCTGGCGCTGGCTTGCCTGGGCTTGTCCCAGGCGACGCGTGGCATGTCGCATCCTCTGTTGCTGGGCATCATGTTGCTGTGTGGCTTCGGGCTGGGCTTCATCATGCCCAACCTGACCGTGTTCGCGCAGCAGACCGCGGGCCGCGAGCACCTGGGCATTGCCACGGCGATGCTGCAGTCGCTGCGCATGGTGGGCGGCATGATCGGGACGGCCGTGGTTGGCACGCTGGTTTCGCGCAGCTACCTGAGCGGCGTGCATGATGCGCTGCAGAGCGCCGGTGCTGGTGAATGGCAGGCACGCATGGCCGATCCGCAGATCCTGATCGACCGCGCGGCGCAGGCCAGCCTGCTGTCGCAGCTGGAGGCGGCGGGACACAATGGCGCCCTGTTGCTGGAGCAGGCCCGGTTGTCGCTGGTTGGCGCCATCCATATGGGCTTGGCGCTGGCCGCGGTGATCGCAGTGCTGGGCCTGTGGCGTTCGCGGCGGGTGCCGCCGATCAAGCTCGAGCGTGCCGTCAAGCCGGTCATGGCAGCCGAGTAGCGCGTCGGGCTAGCCGATAATGGAGTGAGGTTGCCCGTCGCGTGACGGTGCCCCAAGCAGGAGATTGGAGTGGAATTGGAGCGTCAAAGCCTGGCTGTGCTGCAGCAGTTCGGGCGAACTTACCGGGCCTATGCCGCGGCTTTCGAGCAGCGCATCGGTCATCCTTTGCCGCGCTGGCGCATCCTGTCCGCGTTGCACGCCCACGCCGGGCCTATTGCGCAAAAAGCCGCTGGCCGAGCGCGTCGGCATGGACCCGGGCGCGCTTACGCGTCAGCTCAAGGCGTTGCAGGAGCTCGGCTGGGTGGAGCGCAACACCAGCGAGCGCGACAACCGCGTGACCAATGTCACGCTGTCGGCGCTCGGCCACGGCATTGTCGAGCAGGCAATGCCGCTGCGCTCGGGGTTTTTGCAGGACGTGCTGGAAAACGTCTCCGAGACCACCATGCGCAATCTGTCCAAGGGGCTGGAAGAGCTTGAGGGCGGCATTGCCGAAGCGGTGCTGCGCACGCAGCAGGACAAGGCGGATGCTGCGTAGAGCGCGGCATCGTCGACCGGCTGGCCTTACGGCCGAGCCAGCTGCAGCCGCAGCGGCGCTGTCCATAACTCAGCCAGCAGCACACCCATCACCGTCAGCACGCCGCCGACCGCGTGATACAGCGCGAGTGATTCGCCAAGCATGGCCGCTGCAATCAGCGCGGTGAGCAACGGGATCAGGTTGAAAAACATGCTCGCGCGGCTCGGCCCGATGCGGGCGACGGCGTGCATCCAGACCAGCGGCGCAACCATCGACGCCATGAGCCCGGCGAACCCTACCAGTGGGAGATTTGCTGCCGAGAGGCCCATTTTTGGCGTGAGCAGGTATAGCGGCAATAATGCGATGACGGCGACGACGATCTGCAGGTAGAGCAGTTGCAGCGCCGGCACGTCCTTCATCTTCCAGCGCTTGAGCAAGATCACATAGACCGCGTAGGCCAGCATGGCCAGCAGCATCAGTGCGTCCCCGAGGTTGGCGCCGCTGGTCAGCAGGCTGCCGAGGTCGCCGGACGATACGACCACAAGCACGCCGGTAATCGACAGCACCGACCCCGCCACGGCGCCGGCCGTCAGGCCCTGCCCCAGCAGCAGGATCGATAACGCCAGCACCATCATCGGCGTGAGCGAGCCGATGATGCCCATGTGCGTGGCCGTGGTCAGATAGGCGGCGTAATAAGCCAGGCATTGATAGGCCACCATGCCAAGCAGCCCCAGCACCGCGATCCGCCCCAGTCCGGGCCGGATCGCGGGCCAGTTGCGCACCACGGGACGCAGCGCCAGCGGCGTGAAGAGCACGGCGGCCAGCAACCAGCGGTAGAAGCTGATCTCTGCAGGCGCGATGGCGCCGGCGGCCATTTTGCTGACGACGGTGTTGCCCGACCAGATCACGACGGCCAGGAGCGGAAAGGCGTATTGCCACATGAGCGCTTTCTCTGATGCGTATGGAACGCTATCATGAGCGCGTCCGTGTTGATCTATATAGCTCAATTAGGACATACCGACCGGAATTCCGGACTCTGTTAGCAACGGACCCAACGAGCATGGCTATGGCCGACAAGCGGCGTTTCCTGCCGATCCTGGATGTCGAAGGGATGGAAGGCCCCTTCTACCTGCGTTACGACGAGTTCGGCGCCGATACCCAGGCGCAGGCGCACAGCCACAGCTGGGGTCACCTGAACTACGCCGCGCATGGCTCGATGCAGATGGAGACCGTAGGCATGCGGCTGCTTTCCCCGCCGCAGTACGCGATATGGATTCCGCCAAAGGTGGTGCACAGCTGCACGTTGCGCCACGCGATCGTTTATCGCTCGATCTACATCGAGCCCGGCCTATGCGCGCAATTGCCGGCCGAGCCCTGCACGGTGCGCATCAGCCCGATCATCAAGAGCGTGCTGGCGGATTTCGCCGCGCGCGAGGTGCACGTGCCACGCACGCCGGCCGATCTCCGGCTGGCGCACGTGGTGGTAGACCAGCTTGCGGTGGCGCCAGTGCAGCGCTGCTACCTGCCGGCGGCGGCCACGCCGGCCCTGGCCACCGTGCTGGAAGCACTGCAGGCCGATCCCGGCGATCATCGCTCGTTGGCCGAATGGGCGGCTAGCGTGCACATGACCGAACGCACCCTTGCGCGCCGATGCCAGCACGAGCTTGCGATGTCGTTCGGCGATTGGCGCCAGCGCCTGCGCTTCCTGCGCGCTATCGATGCACTGGAGGCGGGCCTCAGCGTGCAGGAGATCGCGTTCGAGCTCGGCTACAGCACGGCATCCGCGTTTATCGCGATGTTCCAGCGCGAGGCTGGTTCCACGCCGGAACAGTATCGGCGCGAGTTCTGCGGCATTGCGTGAAATTAGTGGTTAGCGCGCGCCACCGAACAACGCGGCAATGGCCAATGGGTTGGACGGGAAATACAGATGCGAGTAGGACGCCGTGAGCGCGCCCTGCCGGAACACCGCTTCGCCCCGTGACCCGTCGCGTGGCACGGTGGCGTGGCAGCAAGGTACCAGCGGTGTTTGCGCGCTGGAGTAATGGAAGGTGTGGCCGCGCAAGGTCCCTTCAGGCAGTGCCAGCTCTTGATGGCCCAGCGCGGCAAGGCGGCGTTGCATCGTGACCGTGCCGGGTATCAGGCCGGCTACGGCGTGGCTTTGCCCGGCCTTGTCGACCAGCGTCTCGAACAACGCCATCATGCCGCCGCATTCGGCGAGGATCGGCAGGCCATTGGCATGGGCGCGGCGCAGGGCAGCCAGCATGCCTGTGTTGGCCGACAGGCGCGCGGCGTGCAGCTCGGGGTAGCCGCCGGGCAGCCAGAGCGCGTCGCAGGGGGGCAAGGCGGCGTCGTTGAGCGGGGAGAAAAAGGCCAGCCGGGCGCCAAGCGCCTGGAGCGTATCCAGGTTGGCAGGGTAGAGAAAGCGGAACGCGGCGTCGCGGGCGATGCCGATGGTCTTGCCGGCCAGCAGCGGCGGCAGCACGGGCGGCGGGGGCGCCGCGGCGATCTCCACGGCCGCGGGCAGGGCGCCGATGGGTTGCCCGGCGAGTGCATCCGCGAGGCGGTCCAGCCGCGTGTTGAGATCGGGCAGTTCGTCGGCCGCCAGCAGGCCCAGGTGCCGCTCGGGCAGCGATGCGGCGTTGTCGCGCGCTAGCGCGCCGGCCCAGGCGATATGCGCCGGCAGGCTTTCCCGCAGCATGTCGGCATGGCGCGGGGAAGCGACCCCATTGGCGAGCACTTGCATGGATGCCAGGGGCTGGCCGTAACCAGCGAGGCCGAAGGCCAGCGCGCCGAACGTCTGCGCCATCGCTCCGGCCTGGATCACGCTGAGCACCGGCAGGCCGAAATGGCGTGCCAGGTCGGCGCTGCTTGGCGTGCCGTCGTGCAGGCCCATGACACCCTCCACCAGGATCAGGTCGGCTTCGGCCGCCGCCTGGGCAAGGCGCGCCGCGGCGTCGCTGGCGCCGGAGCCCGGCGGTGCAGCCATGCCAGCGCCGCCGTCACCGTGGTCTTGCCCTGGCCCGAGGCCGGCGCCGCCACCAGCATGGCGGGCACGCGCAGGGCCCTTGCCGCATCGGATGAGGTGCCTGGAGTGGCGGGCGCGACGGTTGGCACAAGGTCGGACATGGCGATGAGGGGGCGGGCTAAGTGGCTGGGTTGGCAGAAGCGGCCGCCTGCGCGGCGCTGCGATTATAGCCAGTCGGACGGGCCGCCCGCCTGGCTCTCCGGCGGGCTATCCAGGCTCGGCAACACCAGCCCCCGTTGCGCGGCGAAGTCAAACAGCTCGCGTTCATTGCTAGCCCCCAGCTTGCGCATGGCGCTGTTTTTCTGGCGGCTGATGGTCTTGACGCTGCGGCTAAGCTGCCCGGCAATGCCGGTGACCGAGCTGCCGCTGAGGTAGAGCCGCATGACTTCGGACTCGCGTACCGACAAGCGCAGGGCGCCGGAGCGCCCGGGCGCGTGGTGGGCGCCGGACTGCTCCAGCACGCGGGCGGCGGAGTCGCCGATAAAGCGCAACCCGCGCTCGACGCGGATGATGGCGGTGACCAGCTCGTCCAGCTGCGAGTCCTTGAGCAGGAGGCCATGCGCGCCTGCGCTCAGGATGGCGCGCAAGACCAGCGGGTTGGTGATCATGGTGAGCACCACCACGCCTAGCGCCGGAAAGTGCCGCCGCAGGTTGGCTAGCAGGCGGATGCCATCGCTCGCATTGCAGCAGGGCATGTGGTAGTCGGTGACAACGATGTCGGGCTGGAAGGCGCGCGCGGCCTGCAGCAGTTCGGCGGAGCTGTGGACATCCGCGCAGATCTCCCAGCCGGTCTGGTTCCTTAGCTGGCTTCTGACTGCGAGCGTGATGGCGGGATGGTCATCGGCGATCAGGATTCTCAAAGGCATGGCAATGCTCCTGCGCAAGCGCAGGTATGCACGGTGTCCGGGCCGCGCAAGCCTGGCGCAAGCTGGAAGGGCTCTGAGCTGGGCGGCGCTTGCCGCAAGTGGATTGCGCCTTTGAAAAATGCGCCGCACGGCTTTTCGCCGTGCGGCGCGAACAGCACAGGAACAAAACACCTCCAGGCGCATGCTTTGCTCGGACGAACAGGAAGCAAGAGGTGCCTATGGAGCATAGGCGTTGGCTTCGGCATCCGGCCTGAGACTATTCTCAATTTTGAGAGGGAGCGTGGAGACCCTTGCGGGCTGGCGCGCATGGCCAGCCGCAAGCGGTCACGCCCGCGGCGCGGGGTGCTTCAGGGCAGCAGGGTCAGGCTGCGTAGGCGGCGGTGCGCGTCTCATGTGTGCCAGGATGGCACCACGGTTTCCCGGTAGGCGGGCTCGTGTGCGAGCCGGTTCAGGAAACCCTGCAGCGGGCTGCCGGGCTCAGTGTCTTCCTGAAGCAGGATCCACTCGTGCCGGCCCCCAGCATCGTCGTGGCCGCCTGGCCGCGTCACGCTGACCAGCCGGCGCGGCGTGGCCATGATGTTGTGCAGTGCAACATCCTCCGGCACGAAGTGGCTGTCGACCACGAAGGCGCAGTCCAGCTCGCCGCTGCTGAGCTGGGCAGCCAGCGCGGCGTCGGCAAAGACCGGCCGCGTCATGAAGCGGTCATCCGGGAACTGCTCGCACATGGCCGTGAGGATCTCGGTGATGACCGGATCGCCGATCGACGGCGAAAACCCGATCGAGATACGGCGGTGCGGGCTGGCCTCCTCGGTGGCGGGGGCCGGCGGGCGTATCAGGTGCGCCCATTTTGACAAGATCTGGCGCGCGGTCTGCTCCAGCCGCAAGGCATGCGCGGTCGGCTCCAGCGTGCCATTGCGCTTGATGAAAAGCGGGTCGCCGGTGATTTCGCGCAGACGTGCGAGGCTGTAGGCAATGGTTGGAACCCGGCCTTGCGTGCAGGCGGCGACGGCGTTGAGGTCACGATATTCCATCAACAAAACGAAGACGTGCAAGAGCTTGGTGCTGACATGCCGCATGGTGACTTCTCCCGATTGAAGCTCGTTCTTGTTTTCTTCTTTGTCTCTTCGCCACGGCGGCCATGCCTGGCCGGCTACACGAGGGGCTGCGCGGCGGCATTACCTTCACAAGGCGTGACGGTCTTCAAGATCTCCCGACTAAATTGGGGGAACTACGACGCCGTACTGCCTGCATGTGGCCCGGTATTTAGAGAGCAACGCTGAAAAAATGACTAGCCGACTGGCTTCGCGTTGCACTTGTCGTCGCCAGTCTGCGCCGGGGCGCGAGGCCCGGTTGCTGGAGATCGAAATTTAGTTAATGCCAGACAAGATTAATACAGAACTTTGAAACTTGCCAGTGGTCTGCGGAAAGCAATCTCATAAAAACGCTCAAATATCTCCTTTGTTCGGACATAAAGACATTAAAAAATTTTTATGCGGCATATACCATAACTTCAGATTTATGGTGCGCTATGCGCTGCATGTTGGGCCTTTTTGGCCGGTTATCGGCATTTTTTCGCAGTTGAATGACAGTGGAAAGGCAAAGCCTGGAATCAGGAAATTGAATATCAAATTTAGGAAATTCGTTCTATTTTTTTGATGGCTGTTTTCCAGTTTGGTATGCGGCGTTGCTAGATTTCAAAATCGTTTATTTCGACAAATTAAAATATTGAATTGCCTTTGCGGCTATGGGTGATATGATGTCCGGTTCGCCTGAGCGACCGTAAGTTACCGGCCAGGTGGGGTTTGTCTCGCATCGGCCGGCATTTCAATTTGCTTAACTCGGGGCTTGAACACACTGAATTGCCTTTTGCGGTGCGGGTGGTAACTTTGCGGCAGGGGTAGAAGTGGTCACGCTCGGGCATTGGCACGAGCGGCCTTTGCTAGCGGAGGCAGTCAGTGAACAGACGTTTCTCGGAGGAGCAGATCCGCGGGTACCTGGCGGAAGCCGCGACCGGTGTGCCGGTCCGTGAGCTATGTGCACGCTATGGTTTTAGCGACGCGTCCTTCTATGGCTGGCGCATCAAGTACGGCCAGGGCGCTGGCAGCGAAGCGCGCGACGGCCGCAAGTTGCGCGACCTGCAGGAGGAAAACACCCGCCTCAAGAGTATGCTTGCGGATGCGCTGCTCAAGCTTGAATTGATGCGCAATCGGGCTGGCCGGGCTGGCAACGGCAAGGAACGAAGCTAAGTCCGGGTCGTACCTGCATTGCTGGCGGCTGCCGCCACCTAAGGAGGAGCATCGGAAACATGCGGTTTTTCGGTATCAGCCGGCAGGGGCGGCCCCTGGAACATCGTCATGGAAGGCGCCATGCGCCTCCGCTGTGGAGAACTGAAAATGAAACGGGCTTCGATCGTCATGGCTGCCGCGCTGGGACTGGGGCTGCTTGCGGGCCAGGTTGCCACTGCCGCCGAGCTGGAAGTGCCCGCGCCGATGGTTGCGCCGCCGCCGCCGCGGCTCTTGCTGGACCCCGCCACCGACAATATCGGGCCGGCGGCTGACGGCACCCTCACGCCGTCGCAGCGCACCCGGTGCCAGGGTTTGATCGACAAGATCAACGCGCTGCCGGCGGGAGCGCAGTGGACCACCGGCAAAGCCACGGTGACCAGCGCGGATGGCAGCACCCACCCCAATATAGAGCGGCAAGCGGAGCGCAAGAAGCTCGATGAGGCGTATCGCCAGGAATGCGCCCAGGAAAGAAAATAGCCTTTACTTCAGGCCGCAGCGGTCCGGCGTAATCGTAACGTCTCCCAGTGGCCGGTTGGCGATTCCCGAATAGCGATAGTTCAGCGTGACGCCCAGCTGGCCCAGCACCGGCACGTCCGGGTTGCGGCAGATGCCGCGCTCGAGCACGGGGCGGGCGCTCGCCATGAACGCCATGGTGCCCTCGCGCGTCGCATCCACGCCAACCAGGTTGAGGTGGAACTGCACGCGTTTGCCGGGCGAGACGCTGCATCCCTCCAGCCGCGTCGCGGCGTCCAGCGTGAATGGCCCGGCGCGGGTCAGTTCCTGGCAAGCCGTGTTGAGCTCCGTGTCGGAACTGGCCAATCCGCCGGTGAGGCGCGTCACGCCGCTCATGCCGGTGCTCCGGCCATCTACCGTGCCTAGCAGCAGTCTCGCCAGCTTCGACAGCGAAGCCGGTGCGTTGGTCTGCGCGGGCGCTGCCGGCGCCAGTCCGGTCACTACCAGGAAGCCAAGTGGCGCCAGGCCCGTGCGCACGGCGAAAGGAAAGTCCCGCATAGAGAAATACGATACCGGAAGCAATGGCGGCCGCCAGCGGACCAGCCGCACGGTGATGTCCCCCGGGAGCCAATCCGCATGTGGCGGCATAAGTTGAACATAGCTGCGTTCGCACGGCCTTGCTGTCAGTGCCTGTCCTACGCCACCGAGGCGCGGATGCTTCTGGTTGTGGCCAGCCGGGGCGACGCGGACGCCGGCTGGCTGTCCGTCGCCAGTGGGGGCGGGCGCAGCGGTACGCGCTCGGGGTCTTCGTAGACCGAGCACAGCCCCGCCGGATCGACGATGCGCAATTGCCGCTGGCGCACGGTGATCAGCCCGACCGTGGCAAAACGCGCCAGCAGGCGGGATACGGTTTCCAGGGTCAGTCCCAGGTAGCTGGCGATATCGTTGCGCGACATCGCCAAGGTTAGCGCCGCTCCGGCATTGCCCCGGCGGCGTTGTTCGCCGGCGAGGTCGAGCAGCAGCATGGCCAGCCGCTGGGCCGCCTTCATCGACCCGATCGCGACCAGCAGCGTGCGCTCGCGCTCGGCGTTGCGGCGCAACGTGCTGAGCATTGGCTCGCGATACTTGGGGCTGAGCAGGTGCGCGCGCGCCGCTTCCACCGGCACCACGCAGCAGCGCGTGTCTTGCATGGCCACCGCGCTGGTGCAATGGGCCTGGCCATCGAGGTCCTCCAGCCCCAGCACTTCGCCCGGGTGCGCGAAGGCAGTCACCTGGCGCCAGCCAAGCGGCGATTCGAACACGGTCTTGGCACTGCCGCCGCGCACGGGAAAAATGGCCAGTACGGGCCGGCCCTGGCGGTGCACGGTCTCGCCGGCGCGCCAGAGCATGCTGGCCGGGGCCAGGCTGCGCTTGCCCTGATCGTTTGCAGCTGATGTTTCCGAGTTGCGGCAGATTGGCTGGAACAAGCACAGCGAGCAGCTGGAAATCACTGCTTCGGGCGTGGTCATGACATTCTCCATTTGCCTGCGATACACGCGAATGCAGTATAACCGCGTGCCTTTTGCTGCTATCTCTTGCTGATCTGCATTCTTTCGTCGGCCGAATTCAGTATTTTGGTGTTTGTGGATGCGTCTGGAAGTGCGCCTGCGCGCGCATGGCGGGCTAGAGGGAAAAATCTAATGTCTGGACTGCATAACATGTAGTGAAAAGGCGACAACTTTTGCTGCTTGTCCGTGTGCTATGCTGCATCGCAACAATGACGACAGCAGGAGTCTTCATGGCCAAGAGCCTTTCGGCAGACTGGCATACGCAGCTCCGGCAGCTCAGCCGGGCGCAACCCCAGTCCGCGCGCCAACTCAAAACGTGGATCAACCGTATCGCTACTCTTAACCCCGCAGCGCCCCGCCTTAGGGCGCGCTCGCCGGCGCCGCTGCCTTTGTTGCCGCGCCACCCCCCGCCCGGCGAATGGGCTTCCCACCACCACCGCCTCGCGCCGCTGCCGGGCGAACTGGTCCCTCGCCTGCCCTACTGGCTCTACGTACCTTCTGGCGCACCCAAGCGGCCCATGCCGCTGGTGGTGATGCTGCACGGCTGCCGCCAGATGCAGCGCTGCTGGCAATGGTTCGACCTCGGTGCCACGGAAGGCGGCCGCGAGGCGCAGGCGCTGGCGGTATTGATCGATGCGTTGGCGGCCAGGCGGGATGTCCGTGCCGACCAGGTCTACCTGGCTGGCTTGTCCGCGGGTGCCAGCATGGCCGCCGTGGTGGCCTTGCGCTATCCCGAGAAGATCGCCGCCGTGGGCCTGCATTCCGGGGTCGTGATCGGAGCCGGCCACACGGCCAGCGATGGCCTGCGCGCCATGCAGCACGGCACCAGTGCCGACCCGGCCATGCTGCTGGATGCCGCCGGCGTGACCCCGGGCGGACCGACGATGCCGGCCATCGTGCTGCACGGCATGGACGACGGGGCGGTGCATCCCGTCAACGCACGCTTGCTGGCGCGCCAGTTCCTGGCTTACAACGGCATGAGCGACCGGGTCGAGGAGCGGATGAACGGCGCCGCGGTGCGGCACGCGAGCGGCGCGGATCAGGCAGCCGCCGCAACAGCAGACGCGGCGCAGGTGGATGGCGGCAACGACCATCCACCCAGCGCAATGCTGCCGGCCGGGGACTACCTGGAAGCCAGCTTTGGCACCTGGAACCGCGGACTGGTGGAGCTGTGCGAGGTGGCCGGTCTCGACCATGCCTGGAGCGGCGGCGATGGCGACTACCCCTACCATGCGTCGATCGGCCCCGACGCCAGCGCGCTGATGTGGGAGTTCTTCAAGCAGCATCGCCGCTAGCGCTGGCCAGCGCATAGGCGTAAAAAAGGAGGGCGCAGATGCGACCCTCCTTTTTTTCAACGCAGGCGCGCGGCAGAGCATCCTCAAGCTCAGGCGAGCGAGCGATCCTTGACGAACAGCGCCGTCACCATGCCCAGCAGGCACAGCGCCACCACGTAGTAGGCGGGGGCCAGCGGATCGTTCTTGAGCATCAGCGTCACGATCATCGGGGTCAGCCCGCCGAAAATCGCGTACGACAGGTTGTACGAGAACGACAGCCCGGAGAACCGCACTTGGGCCGGGAACGCCTTGACCAGCACATATGGCACCGCGCCGATGGTGCCCACGAAGAAGCCGGCCACCGCGTAGAGCGGGATCAGCAGGTCGGGGCGCGTATGGAGCGTGCTGTAGAACACGTACGAGCTGATCGCCAGCAGCAGGCCGCCACCAAACAGGGTGACACGGGGCCCCACCTTGTCGGCCATCAGGCCGGCCACCACGCAGCCGATCGTCAGGCACAGCGTCGCCACGCTATTGGCTACCAGCGCGGTGCGCGCATCGAAGCCATAGATCTTCTGCAGGAAGGTGGGTGTCATCAGGATCACCACCACAATGCCCGCGGACAGCATCCAAGTCAGCAGCATCGATACCGCCACCGCGCCGCGGTGATCGCGCACCACGGTCTTGAGCGGCATTTCCGCAGCCAGCGCCTTGCGCTTCTGCAACTCGGCAAACACCGGGGTTTCATGCAGCCAGCGGCGCAGGTACATGGAGCCGATGCCGAACACACCGCCCAGCAGGAAGGGCATGCGCCAGCCCCAGTCGACAAGCTCCGCCGGGGTGAAGATGGTATTGACGCCGGTGGCCACCAGCGAGCCCAGCAGGATACCGGCGGTGAGGCCCGCCGTCAGCGTGCCGCAGGCGTAGCCGGTGCGCCGCGCGGGCACGTGCTCGGAGACAAAGACCCAGGCGCCAGGTACTTCGCCGCCAACCGCCGCGCCTTGCATCACGCGCAGCAGCAGCAGCGCCACGGGCGCGAGCAGGCCGATCGCATGGTAGGTCGGCAGCAGGCCCATCAGCAGCGTCGGCACCGACATCAGCAGGATGGAGAGGGTGAACATCTTCTTGCGGCCAAGCAGGTCGCCGAAGTGGGCCATGATGATGCCGCCCAGCGGGCGAGCCAGGTAGCCGGCGGCAAAGATGCCGAAGGTCTGCAGCTGGCGCAGCCAGTCCGGCACCGACGGCGGGAAGAACAACTGCCCGATGACGGTGGCGAAGAAGACAAAGATGATGAAGTCGTAGAACTCGAGCGCGCCCCCGAGGGCGGCAAGGGCAAGCGTCTTGTAATCCTGTCCGGTCAGCGGGCGCGCTTGCTGGCTGCGCGCGCTATCTGCTCCGACAGTACTGCTGGTGGTGGGCATGAGGAGACTCGCATGGAAATTGTTCGCATGCGAAGCGCGCAACACGGTTGACGTGGAGGGTTCTGGCCGGAGGGTACAGCGCGGGAGAGGCAGGCACTAAGTGGCGGATAAGCCGCTGGCATGCGACGAGACGCTTCGCAAAGGCGTGACGATACCAGATCGGCATTGAACCGGCTCCGGCCAGCGCACTTGAATTCCTTTTTGGAACGTCCTGAAATCCTCTTTAAATCCCTTTATATCCCTTTGAATGCCTTTGCTTTACCCCGAAGCGTTGCGATAATGTCGTTAAAAAGTGAAATCCGGGCCACAAAGTGGTCGATCCGTCTGGCGGCACCGCGTGGAAGGCTTCCTCCATCGCGCTCTCCAGCGGGTTCGCATTGCGGACGCGGGTAGTTGGGGTCGAATCTTCTGGGATCACATGGCAATCAAGTTCTCCATGCAGGCGGCAACTGCAACGCCACGTCGCCGGGCCGGCCTGCGGGTGGCTGGCGGCATTGTGGCCGCGCTGGCGGTGTTTGGCCTGGCCGGGTATTTTGGCGGGCCACCGCTGATCAAATCGTTCGCGGCCAAACAGGCCAGCGAAGCGCTGGGGCGCAAGGTCACGTTCGGGGGCGCCGAGGTGCAGCCGTTCTCGCTGGCCGTCGACGTCTCCGACATAACGATCTACGAGCCCGATGGCACCACGCCCATGCTGACCGTGGGCGAAGCCAGGATCGATGGCGCCATCGCGTCACTGTGGCACTTCGCCCCGGTGGTGGATGCCGTGCATATCGACCGGCCCGTGCTGCATCTTGCGCGTGACGCTAACGGCCGCATGAACTACGCCGACATCGAGGAGCGCTTCGCGGCCAGGCCACCCGCGCCAAAATCCGAGCCGGCGCGTTTCTCGGTCAACAATATCGCACTGACCGGCGGCGGCCTGGTGTTCGACGACAAGCTGCTCAACCAGACGCAGCGCGTGGACAACCTGACCATCACGCTGCCGTTCTTGTCCAACCTGCCGCATGACGTGGAGATCGTCACCCGGCCAACGCTGAGCGCGAACATCAACGGCTCCGCGCTTGCGCTCGACGGCACCATGCTGCCGTTCGCCGCATCGCGCGAGACCCACCTCAATATCAATCTCGACGCCCTGGAACTGGCGCGCTACATGCCGTTCGCGCCGAAGCTCAAGGATGCGGATATCAAGAGCGGGCTGCTGGACTCAAGGCTGACGCTGGGCTTTATCCAGGACAAGGACAAGCAGGATGTCTTCCTGGCAGGCACCGTGGCGCTGCGCGATGCCGATATCCGCAAGCATGATGGATCGCCGCTGGTGAAGGCCGGGCGGGTAGCGGTGGACATCGCGCGCATAGAGCCGTTGGGGCGGATGGCCCACCTGCGCAGCTTCACCGTGGACGGCCTGGCCGTGCAGGCAGTGCGGCGCGCCGATGGCTCGCTCGACCTGGCGGAGGCGTTCCTGCCGGAAGCCGCCAAGTTAGAAAAGCCGGCCCACACGCCGGCTGCGGCCGCAGCGGCGGCGCCCGCGTCCGCGCCGGCCGTCGCCAAGGCTTTTCCGGCATCGGCACCCGCCGCCGGCGGCATTGCGCCGGTGCCGGAAAAGCCCTGGCGCTACGCGATCGATCAGATCACCGTCAAGCAGGCCCGCCTGGGCCTGCGCGACGACTCCGCCCCTTCCGGGCCCGCCACGCTGGCGCTTGGCCCCTTCGATGCTGCCGTGGCCGGCCTCTCCGGCGACAGCGACAAGCCCGCCAAGGTCCAGGCCAAGCTGACCATAGGCGAAGGCCAGACGCTTAGCCATGAGGGTGAATTGTCCCTGCGGGGCGGCACCATGGATGGCACGCTGCAAGCCAGCGGCGTAAAGCCCCAGGGGTTCGCCGCATGGTGGCCGGCGGCGCTCCAGACCCAGCTTGGCGACACCGCGGTCAATGCCGATTTGCACTATAAGATGGCTTGGGGTGGCCCCGTCTTTGCCTTCTCGCTGGAAAAGTCCCGCGTAGAACTGGCGCCGCTCTATCTGACCACCCGCGAACCGGTGAAGGTGGAGCAAGCGGCAGCCACCAACACGGGCGCGAGCCAACCTGCCGCTGCCGATAGCGACCGCCGGCGCGACGCGCGCCGCGCGCGTGCCCGCGACGACAGCGACACCGCCAACCTGCCGGTGATGCGTGCCGAGCGCGTGGCGCTGGAGGACATTGCTTTCGATCTTGGCGCGCATTCGTTCCAGGCGAGCCAGCTGGTGGTTGCCAAGCCGCAGATCGCCATCACACGTGACTTCCGCGGCGAGTTGCTCGAAAGCGCGCGCCTGTGGGCTGTGCAATCCGGGCAGCAATCCGCCCAACGCACCACCGCCGTCAAGGCCAAGGCTGCCCAGCCCGAGAGCGCCGGTGCCGCCAAGCCATCGCCCTGGAAGGCGCAGCTCGGCAAGTTCACGCTCGATGGCGGCAGCCTGCGCATGACCGACTACGCGCCCGCGGCCGCCAACCGCGATCGCCCCGTGGTCCACCAATTCCGCAATGTCAGCCTCGGCACGGGCGCGCTCAACTGGCCGATGGCGGCCGGGGCCATCCCGGTGAAGCTCAAGGCAGACGTGGGCCGGCGCGGCGCGATGGCGCTCGACGGCACCTTGCTGCCCACCGCGCCCGCGGCGCAACTGCAGGTGGACTTCCGCGAGCTGGACCTCGCGCCGCTGCAGCCCTACCTGGCCGACCGCTTCAACGCGGCGCTGCGTGGCGGCACCGCCACCGTCAAGGGCCGCCTCGGCCTGGAGGCCCCTGCTGGCAAGCCGATCGCCGCACGCTTCACCGGCAATGCGCTGCTCGGCAATGTGCGCAGCGTCGACCGGGTGACCGGCGATGACTTCCTGCGCTGGCGCTCGCTGGCGGTGAGCGGCATCGATTTCGCCATGGACGAGGCCAAGGGGCCGATGAAGGTCGGCGTGGCCGGTGTCGCGCTGTCTGACTTCTATGCACGGGTGATCCTTAACGCCAATGGCCGCCTGAACCTGCAGGACGTGATGGCCGGCGGCGCCGCCAAGGGCGAGGCCGCGCCCAGCACCAGCCTGACGCAGGCCAATCCCGCATCGGCGCCCGCCGCCAGCGCGCCGGCCCCGGCCCCCGCGCCCGCGCCTGTAGCCACCGCCGCGGCAAAGCCGCAGATCCGCATCGGCGGCGTGACGGTGGACAAGGGCAACGTCAATTTCTCGGACTTCTTTGTCAAGCCGAACTACACCGCCAACCTGACCGACATGAAGGGATCGGTCTCCAAGCTGTCCTCGACGGAGCCTGCCCCCGCCAACCTCACGCTGGCCGGCCGCATCGATGACGACGCGCCGGTCACGATCGACGGCAAGCTCAACCCGCTGGCCGACACGCTCTACCTGGATATCGCTGCCAAGGCCGCCGGCGTGGAGCTGACCCGGCTCACTCCGTACGCGGCCAAATACGCCGGCTACCCGATCACCAAGGGCAAGCTCACGGTCGATGTGGCTTACAAGGTCGAGAACGGCAAGCTGGACGCGCGCAACCATCTCTACCTGGACCAGCTCACCTTTGGCGACAAGGTCGACAGCCCGAGCGCCACCAAGCTGCCGGTGCTGCTGGCGGTCTCGCTCTTGAAGGACCGCAATGGCGTGATCGACATCAACCTGCCGGTGTCGGGTTCCTTGTCGGACCCGGAGTTCAGCATCGGGGGCGTGATCTTGCGGGTGATCGTCAACCTGCTGGCCAAGGCCATCACCTCGCCGTTCTCGCTGATTGGCTCTGCCTTCGGCGGCGGCGACGAACTGGGCTACGTGGAGTTCGCGCCCGGCACGTCCACGCTCACGCCAGCTGCCAAGCAGAAGATCGCGACACTGGGCAAGGCCCTGGCCGACCGCCCGGCGCTGCGCCTGGAGATCAGCGGCCGCATCGATCCCGCCACCGATACGGCCGGCGCCAAGCGGGCCTGGCTGGATGCGCGCGTTGCCGAGCAGAAGTCCCGCGAGATGCGCGCCAGCGCCAAGGAGGGCGCGGTGGCGGAAGAGAGCGAGGAAGGCGAGCAGGGCGCCAAGGTAACGGTGTCGCCGCAGGAGTACCCGAAGTACCTCGAAGCGGTCTACAAGCGCGCCTCCTTCAAGAAGCCGCGCAACATGATTGGGCTCTCGAAGTCCCTGCCCACCAAGGAGATGGAGTCGTTGCTGCTGGAGAACGCGCCGATTACCGACGTGGAGCTCAGGCAACTGGCCGAGCAACGGGCGCTGGCGGTCAAGCAGGCGCTCGAGCGCGATGCCAAGGTGCCCGAAAGCCGCCTCTTCCTGACCGCGTCAAAGCTCAACAGCGATGGCATCAAGGACAAGGGCGCGCCCAACCGGGTCGACTTCACCATCCGGCAGTAGATTACCGGGCAACCTGACCGAATCCGCGCAGGGGGTGGCGTTGCCGTCCCCTGCGCGCTGACCCGTGGCCCTGTCGACGGGGTACCGGCAAAAAACGCTGTATCATTTCGCCCGGAATCGATACAGGAGCGCGTTTTGCAGCAGGAAGCCGTTATTTACAAGACCTGGGTTTGCTTGATTTGCGGATGGGTCTACGACGAAGAGCAGGGCTGGCCGGAAGATGGCATTGCCCCCGGCACGCGCTGGGAGGACATTGCGGAAGACTGGCGTTGCCCCGAATGTGACGTGGGCAAGGGTGAATTCGCGATGATCGAGATCTGATCGGCCGCGCAAGCATACGATCCGCTACCGGGCACACTCGCCCCGGACGCGGATGCAACACAGCACGCGGTGCGCTTAGTGCCGCTGCATTTGCCGGCATATGCCGGCGCGCTTGCGCTGCTCGGCGCAGCGCCGGTAGCGAATGCGGTAGGGGTGGCTACAGCGCCAGATCGCCGTGACAACAGTGACCAGCAGCAACGCCGCCATCAAGACAGCCAGCAGGCTCAATGTCATAGCGGCCCCCTTTCCACAAGCAAGCCGGGAACGCTCGAAGCGTTCAGATAAGCAACGGAAGCGCCTCCAGCAAGGCCACCGCCAGCAGCGCCCCGAAGATCGCACCCGCCGCGCGGCAACTGATGCGCAAGGCCCGGGCCGTGAAGGGGATACCGCCGAAGGCGATCATGCCGACCAGCGCCATCGGAATCAAGAACACAAGATCATGTGACGTGAAGTGCAGCATTTCCGTCTCCTGTCTTTCTGCTTGTGTTTCCAGTATAGAAAGTGTCGCAGGTAGGCCAAGGACGATGACATTGGGGTTGTCCCGTAAGCGGCATTTTGTCGGGGAACGCGCGCTATCGCTGCCGCCACAGCCTTTGCTGCATCCGCCACCCATGCCGTATCGGCCCCTGGCACGGGCGCCAGGGCTGCCGCCGGCGCCCGCCTGCTGCAGCGCTGCATAAATTCCCCTTGTAGAGCGCGTAAAAACTTCCTAAAAATTGGTCAGGCCACTTTACCTTCTGGCCCGAATCATTTCCGGGATCGCGCGCCGTCATGCCCCTGCAGCAGATCGAACCCCGCCGCCTGTACCGCCAGATCGCCGACCAGTTGCGCCGGCTGATCGAGAACGGTGAGTTTCCCGTGGGCGCGCGCCTGCCACCCGAGAGAGACCTTGCGGTGCAGCTAGGCGTGTCGCGGCCATCGGTGCGCGAAGCGCTGATTGCGCTGGAGGTGGAAGGGCTGGTGGAGGTGCGGATGGGTTCGGGCATCTATGCCTGTCCGCCGGAGCGGGCGCGCGCTGCCAGCGTGATGGCCGAGCCGCCGCTGGATGTGATTCGCGCGCGCCAGACCATCGAGGGCGAGATGGCGGCCAATGCCGCGCGGCATGCCACGCCGGCCTTGCTGGCCGCTCTGGAGGAGGCGATTGCCATCATGCAGGAAGAGGCTGGCGCGGGACAGATTCCGGCCAGGGGCGACCGCTTGGCTGGCCAGCCCCTACACGGTGGCCGCGAGCGCGCTGGCCGGACAGATCAGCACCTTCGGCCAGTTGCGGGAGGCCACCGCCCTGGCAGCGCCTTAGCCGTTCACCTGGCGCCTGCGCAGGCAGGCGCCATCGCGGCATCCAGAGCCGGGCAACAGATAACGGATCCCGGCCGCCATCCACAGGAGACAGACATGTTCCCCAACACCTCGCGCGCCATCCTGCGCATCACCGAGGTGTCGGGCAACGCCGTGCTGCTGCGCCTGGTGGCCGAGCTGTTCGACGAGCGCCATAACCCGCTCTTCGCGCGCTTCGGCAGCCACTTCGAGAACGCGTCCAGCTGGCACGCGGCCATTGCCGAGCACCGCGCCGTGGTGGCAGCCATCGCCTCCGGATCGCCGGATGCCGCGCGCGCTGCCATGTGCCTGCACCTGGAGGCCTCGCACGGCCGCTTCTACGCGGCGTGGCCCGCGGGCGCGGCATGCGAGCCCCCCAAGCCATCCGAGCCAACCGCGCCGCGCCGCAAGCCGCGCAAGCTTACCGAGGAGTCATGATGTCCCTGGTCTGCCATATCCATGCGAGCGAGGACCTGCGTTTCACGCAGGTGGATCCTGCCGCCCCCGGGCCGCATGAGGTCGAGGTACGCCTCGGCGCGGCCGGCATCTGCGGCTCTGACCTGCACTACTACTTCCACGGCAAGGTCGGCGCCTTCGTGATCCGGGAGCCGTTGACGCCGGGCCATGAAGCGGCCGGCATCGTCTCCCGCGTGGGCAGCGCGGTCACGCGCGTCGTGCCGGGCAACAAGGTGGCGATCAATCCCTCGCACGCCTGCGGGCAATGCGATTACTGCCAGGCCGGGCGCGACAACCTTTGCCGGAATATGCGCTTTCTCGGCAGCGCCAGCATCTATCCCCATGTGCAAGGCATGTTCCGCGAGCACTTCCTGATGCACGAGCGCCAGCTGACGCCGGTGGACAGCGATATCTCGCTGGGCGAGCTTGCGTTCGCCGAGCCGCTCTCGGTGGCGCTGCATGGCGTGAACCGCGCCGGCCCGCTGCTGGGCAAGACGGTGCTGGTCACCGGTGGCGGCACCATCGGCAGCCTGGCGGTGATGGCCGCGCGCCTGGCCGGCGCCGCGCACATCATCGCCTGCGATATCGCGGACCGCCCGCTCGAGGTGGCATTGCAGGCCGGCGCCGACCAGGGGATCCGCACCGACCGGGAGCCGCCGCAGGCGCTGCGGGATCTTGCCGACGTGTGCCTGGAGGCCGCCGGCAGCGGGGCGGCGCTGCAGACCTGCCTGCAGGCTGCGCGGCGTGGCGCGCGCATCGTGCAGATCGGTACGTTGCCGGCCGAGGGGCTGCATTTCCCGGCCAACGACATCATGGCGCGCGAGCTGGAGTATGTCGGCGCGTTCCGCTTCGGGCGGGAGTTCGAGTGGGCCGTGCGCTATCTCACGCAAGGCCGGCTCGACGTGCGCCCGCTGCTGTCCGCGCAGTTGCCCCTGGCGCGGGCGGTGGAGGCATTCGCGCTGGCCGCCGACAAGACGCGCAGCACCAAGGTACAACTCACCGCCGCATAGACCCAACCACGTAGCACACGTAGCACCTGAGCGCCGCAAGCGCATCCGCGAGAGAGCGCATGGCCCACCACATCGAAGGAGACGAAGCATGAAGCCATTTTCCCTGCGCCTGCCGTCAACGTTGCTGCCGGCCGCCCTCGTGCTGGCAACCTGCGTGGCCAGCCTGGCCTGCGGCAGCGCGCTGGCCCAGACCAAACTCAAGTGGGCGCACGTGTACGAGACCTCGGAGCCGTTCCACAAGTGGTCGGTGTGGGCCGCCGAGGAGATCAGGAAGCGTAGCAACGGCCGGTATCAGATCGATGTGTTCCCCGCCTCCCAGCTCGGCAAGGAAAACGACATCAACCAGGGCCTGGCGATGGGCTCGGTCGACATCATCATCTCGGGCTCCAGCTTTGCCGCCAAGTCGTTCCCGCGCATCGGCGTGACCTACTACCCCTATACCTTCCGCGACGCCAGCCACTTGCTGGCCTATACCAAGAGCGACATCTACAAGGAACTCACGCGCGGCTACGAGGAAAAATCGGGCAACCATATCGTCGCCACGACTTACTACGGCACACGTCAATCCACCTCCAACAAGCCCTTCTCGCACTGCGCCGAGATGAAGGGGCTGAAGATGCGCGTGCCCGATGTGCCAGCCTACCTTGCCATGCCGCGCGCATGCGGCGTGAATACCTCGCCAATCGCGTTTGCCGAGGTGTACCTGGCCCTGCAGAACGGCACCGTGGAGGCGCAGGAGAACCCGCTGCCCACCATCGAAGCCAAGAAGTTCTATGAGGTGCAGAAGTACATCGTGCTCACGGGCCATATCGTCGACCATCTCAACACGGTGATCTCGGGCGGCCTGTGGAAGAAGCTCTCCGAGTCCGACCGCAAGATGTTCACCGAAGTGGCGCAGGAAGCCGCCATCCGCGCCACCGCCGACGTGGTGGCGCGCGTGGTGGCCGAGGGCATGGGCCAGGACCTCGGGCAACCGTTCTACGTGGAGAACCTTCCCGGCGCGGCCGGCATTCCCGGCACGCGGCAACTCGTGTCCGCCGCGGCCGACGGCTACACCCTGGGCATCGTGTCGTCCAACCACGCCATCAATCCCGGGCTGTACCCCAATATTCCCTATGACAGCGTGAAGGACATCACGCCGGTGGCGCTGATCGGCACTACGCCGCTGGTGCTGGTGGTCGGCGCGGGTTCGCCCTGCAAGACCGTCCAGGAACTGATCGCCGCCGCGCGGGCGCATCCGGGCAGCCTCACGTACGGCTCCTCCGGCAAAGGCAGCGTCTTGCATCTGGCAGGCGAATTGCTCAAGGCGAAGGCCGGCATCGACATGCTGCACGTGCCCTACAAGGGCGTGAACACCTTGATGACGGATGTGCTTGGCGGGCAGATCGACACGGCGTTCCTGGCCACGCCATCCGCATTGCCGCAAATCAAGGCTGGCAAGCTGCGTGCGCTGGCCGTCAGCACGCCGGCGCGGCTGGATAGCTTGCCTGGGGTGCCGACGCTGGCGGAGTCCGGCGTCAAGGAATATGCCTACGATGCCTGGATCGCGCTGATCGGGCCAGCCGGCCTGCCAAAGGAGGTCACGGCGCGGCTGCGGCAGGCCTTGGCCAAGGCGCTGGGCGCGCCCAAGGCCCGGGATCTGTTTGCCGCGCAGGGCTTCGTGGTCAAAGGCGGCAATGGCGAGGAAACGGCACGCGCTATCCGCGACGAACTGGGCCGGAGCCAGGCACTGATCAAGAGCGCGTCGATCGTGGCGGAGTGAATCATGGCGGCGCGGGCCGTGCCGCTCGCGTATTGACGCCATTTATCGGTCCCTTTTTCCAGTCCCTTTTCCCAGTCCCTTTTCCCAGTCCCTCCCTCGGCACAATAGCCATTCCAGGACGGCTGGAGTATAAGATTCCCCGTGCCCCGGGGCGATGCCAGTCATGCGTATGTCCGCACAGGCGTCTGCCCGGGCGGCAAGACTGGCGTTGAACGAAAGACCGAGCGGGGTGGCCGGAAGGCGCCCCACCATGATCAGCGGCGGCAGCGCGCGGGTACCCGTGCGGCGGATGCCCCGCACTGACCGGGCACGGAGTGAAGCATGACTACGGATTACCGTCCGGATTTTCATGCACGCATGCTCAAGGCATACGACGTTGACGAGCAAGCTGAAAATCTTTCCCATTGGGATCAACGCTATACCCAGATCTCGCCAGGACGCTTCGAGGGAGCCCTGACCGAAGCCTGGATCGGCAAGATCCAGATCTTCCGCGAAACCATCAATCAGGTAGTGCGCGCAGAAGGCCAATGCTGGCCCGACTCCCGCTCGTTTTGCTTTCCCCTGGCGATGGAGGGCACGGGCTTGTTCCGTGGGCAGGTAATTGGCCGCAACAGCCTCGCATCGATGGCCGGCGGCACGCAGATGGACTTCCGCAGCTCGCCCTATCTCGACCTGTGTTCCATCACGTTCGATGCGTCCGAGTTGCAGCGCATGGCGTGCGACATGGCGCACCTTGAGCTGGCCAGCTTGCTGGGCAACGACGCGCCGGTCATGGCCATCTCGGCAGCGGCGGCCGGGCGCCTCCGGCTCCTGATGACGGCGGTAGTCTA
>NZ_AHJE01000135.1 GCF_000243095.1 Cupriavidus basilensis OR16
TACTGGGGGGTTTTGCTTTTGTGCGCGTCCGCTTTCGAAAATCTCGAAAGCAAGAAATAAACTAACTCGCCGACGGTCGCAGGGCGCGCATTCCAAGTTTCGCAATGCCGACTATAGCCGTGACCAGTGCACCTGCTACGACGCCCGTCAGTGCATTGATCAATACGGGGCTTAGCATTCCCAGGCCTGTGCCGATCATAGGTACCCCAGCCAGCATCTCAGTCGCGGGCTCTGCCAGATGATGCACGGCAGGAATACCGTGTACCAGAATCCCGCCCCCCACCAGGAACATCGCCGCTGTGCCGATCACGGACAGCGCGCGCATCAGCCAGGGCGCCAGGCGCAGGATGCCGCGTCCAATGGCTCGCGCGCCGGCGGAAGCCTTCTGGCTAAGATACAGGCCAGCATCGTCCAACTTGACGATGCCTGCCACCAGGCCATAGACGCCCACTGTCATGATCAAAGAGATGGTCGACAACACGGCCACCTGGGTGCCGAATGTTGCACCGGATACTGTCCCGAGCGAATCGCCAGAGCTGCCGGCACCAGAATTACCTTGTTGCGCAAGGACCCCAACGCTACAGCCCACACAACGGGTAATTCGCGCTCCGCCTTCACGCCGCTGACCTGCTGCGCATTCAAGGCCAGGTCGTCGCCTAGTACGCCGGCTGTTTTCTTGGCCGCCACTTTACTCATGGTGGCTACATCGTCGAGGATGGAGGTGATGTCGTCGATCAGCAGAAGCAGGCTGGTGCCGGCCATATTCAAGGTTCCCAAGTAAACGTAGAGAAAGCACCCCGTCGCACGGAGGGCGCATCGCACAATACTGTGCCACAGGCGTCGCAAGCGATGCGAACCATCGCCATTCCGCGTCGCGCCGTCTAGGGGGCTGGCAATTCAGGATGTGAATCGGAGCGCCCGGGGTACCTGTCAAAAAAAGACCGCCGGCGGGATAGCAGGGCGGTCTACGGGAAGTCTCGTCGGGGTCAAGCAACGAGTAATTGAAATATGCCAAACTGCACGCCTGCTTGCTATCCGCCGTCGGTGGGGGGGCATGCAGTCTCCCTTGCTGAACAAGAGCACAGAAGCGCCTCCATCGGGAGCGAGAAGGGGACATAAATGAGAAAAGCAGCAGCAAGTACTGCCGGATATGGCGAGAACGCGGCCGCATTGGCGCAGCAGTACGAGAGCCTCCGGTTCGAGGATGTCCACCGAGACGTACTGCACCTATTTCCGCGTGAGCCCAGCAATATTCTGGATATCGGAGCAGGGTCAGGCCGCGATGCGGCCGCGCTCGCCCGCTTGGGACATCGGGTTGTGGCCGTGGAACCCACGGGCGAATTGCGTCGAGAGGGGCAACGCATTCACGCGGCATTGCCCATCGAGTGGGTGGATGATTCACTGCCACGCCTGTCAGCGATGCGATCCAGGCGAGAGCATTTTGAGCTGATACTGCTGACTGCAGTATGGATGCATCTGGATGCCACCGAACGACCCATTGCGATGAACTCTATCGCGGAGCTGCTGGCGCCGGGCGCCACGGTCATCATGTCGCTCCGCCACGGGCCTGTTCCCCAAGGTCGAAGGATGTTCGACGTTTCTGCCGATGAGACGCTGGCGCTTGGCCGAGCGGTTGGCCTTGCCGACAGCTACTGCGGGCAGCGTAAGGATACGCAGGGCCGGGACTCGGTTTCCTGGAGCGTGATTGCCATGCGGATGCCGTAGCCGAGCGGCCCCGGGATGTCCGAAGTGGTCATGCCCGGATCCGGGCGAGGCTTTAGGAGATAGTCATGGTTCAAAAGTTGTTCCACGAACTGCCAGCGGATGAGCGCGAGGGTTTCGAGTCGGCTTGCGCCCTGCATGGATTTGTACGAGAGGACTTCGACGTGGCCGCGGAGGAAGGCATTCCGTCGAGCGGCGGGCCGAATCGTATCCTGCGAGAGGTCATCGTCGCCCGTGTGGCCGGCGGCGAGGCTCGGCGCTATCCCGGCGGAGCGGGGGCCGCATGGACGGTGGCATTCGAGCAAGACCTGGAGCGGGATGTCTTCGGTTTTCCTCTTGCCGATTAATTGATCCGTCGGCGCTCGTCGAATGAACCGGCTCAGGGCTCGCGCCCCGAGGCTGGCGGTCCGGCACCGATGCCCAGTCGGAGGGGCTGAGGTCACTCGTGCGCATGGGCAGCAATAATCCACCGCTGTGGGTCGCAGCAATAGGGGGGAAGAAAAGGGGAACCTGGGGGAGCGCGCGAGTGCAGAAAACGAAAACGGCGCCAGGGGCGCCGTTGGAATGTTTCCACTTTCGTTGGAAACTTCACATCATGAAATGCGACGAAATCTGCAGGTCACTGATATGAATAAGAATTCTGGGGTGGCTGATGGGACTCGAACCCACGACGACAGGAATCACAATCCTGGACTCTACCAACTGAGCTACAGCCACCGTCGAAGTCGTTTGGTTTGGTGCCGAACGACGAAGAACAAGATCATACAATGCCAGAAGCCGGATGGCTAGTACTCTGCACAAATTTTTTCTGTGCCGCCCGCTTAAACAGCAATCTTGGAAGATTCCTCCAACTCGAGCATTCGGCAGATGGCGGCCATGCTGCCAACCATGGTGCGTCGTTGTGCGCCCTGGTAGATGCGCACGCCCTTGGATTGGCGGAAGGGTACAGGCTTGACGGGGCGGCGGGCGGAGAGGCGGTTGGCTGGCAGCATGGCTACACCTGGTGACTTGCAACAACAGTTAGCGGTACCCGCTACGCGGGTGCGTTGGCACAATCGGGTGTCGGCTTGTACGGGGTTCGCCCGCCTCAGCCGCACTCGTCAGAAGGCGCCGGGGCGGATCAGGCCGACGGCGATGCCTTCTAGTGAGAACTCTTCGCGGCCGGCTTGCACGATGATGCTGGGGAAGTCGGGGTTTTCGGCGATCAGCTCGATGGTGTCGCCGCGGCGGTTTAGGCGCTTGACGGTGACATCGTCGCCCAGGCGGGCTACGACGATCTTGCCGTTGGCGGCTTCGCTGGCGCGTTTGACAGCAAGCAGGTCGCCGTCGAGGATGCCGGCGTCCCGCATGCTGAGGCCGCGTACCCGGAGGAGGTAATCAGGCTGCACGTCGAATACTGAGGCGTCGACCTGGTATTGGCGGTCGATGTGTTCGGCGGCGAGGATCGGGCTGCCGGCTGCGACGCGCCCAACCAGTGGCAGCGTCAGTTGCATCACGCCGGCCATGGGCAGGGAGAACTGGTCGGGCAATTCGGAGTCGCTGCGCGATACCTTGAGGCGGATGCCGCGGGAGGCGCCGGGGGTGAGTTCGATCACGCCCTTGCGGGCCAGGGCACGTAGGTGCTCCTCGGCGGCATTGGGTGAGGAGAAGCCGAACTTAGCGGCGATCTCGGCGCGCGTGGGCGGGAAGCCCGTGTGCTGGAGGCTGCTGCGGATCAAGTCGAAAATCTGCTGCTGTCGCGGTGTCAGGGTCGCCATGGTCGCCGATGTTTGAAAGCACTGTATGTTTAAACAGTATGCTGTGATTTTATACAGTATCGAGTGAAGTGCAAGCGGAATTTTGGGAGTTCGCGCATTGACAGGTGCTTCCCCAGGGTCCTGGCGCTTGCTGCGGCGCGTTGGCGGAGGGTTACAATCCGCGGCACCCGAAGCGTCTTGCGTTGCGCATTGCTAAACCGTTCTGGCTCTCGACCACTTTCCCGCCATGTCTCTCCTGCCTCGTGTTGTCGTGCTCGCTACTGGCGGCACCATTGCCGGTTCTTCTTCCAATCCAGCCAGCAGTGCGAAGTACCAGGCGGCGACGGTGCCGGTGACGGCGCTGCTCGATGCGGTGCCGGCGCTGGGTGCGTTGGCGCGGATCGAGGCCGAGCAGGTGGCGCAGGTGGATAGCAAGGACATGTCATTCGCGCTCTGGTCCAGGTTGGTGGAGCGCGTGGCGTTCTGGTCCGCGCAGTCTGATGTGTCGGGTATTGTCATTACGCACGGCACCGATACGCTGGAAGAGACTGCCATGCTGCTGCACCTGGCATGCGTGAGTACCGTGCCGGTGGTGCTGACGGCGGCCATGCGGCCTTCGACCTCGTTGTCGGCGGATGGCCCCTTGAACCTGCTGAAGGGCGCGTTGCTGGTGATCAACCAGGAGATTCATGCCGGCCGGGACGTGGTGAAGGCGCATACATCAGCGGTCAACGCCTTTGTATCGCCGGTGGCGGGGCCGATTGGCTATGTGCAGGACGACTTTGTGCGCTTCGTGCGTACCCCCGGGCGCTTGCCAGTCAGTGCTTGGTCGGTGCCTTCAGCGTGGCCGCAGGTGGAGATTCTGGCCAGCTATGCGGAGCCCGGCCGTATCGTGGTGGATGCCCTGGCGCAGGCGGGTGTGTCGGGCTTGGTCGTGGCGGCTGCGGGCAATGGCTCGGTCCACCAGTCCCTGGTGGAGGCGTTGGTCGATGCGGCGGGCGCTGGCGTGGCAGTCGTGCGCAGCTCGCGCACGGGGGCAGGCCATGTGGCGATTCCTGCGTCTCCCCGGCCTGCGTCGGGTGTCTTCGTTTCGGCCGGCGACCTCAATCCTTACAAGGCGCGCGTGCTTCTGGCGCTGGCTTTGGCTGTGGAGCCGGGACTGGCAAAGGATCCGGTGGCGCTGCAGGCGCTATTTGCCGAAAACTAAGGCCGCTTGCCCGGTGGGGCAAAAGCACGCTATACTTTAAGGCTATTCAACCTTGCTGCACCGGACATGGCGCTCGGGCAGCTTATCCAAAAGGAGCGTCAATGCGTCATTACGAAATCGTATTTATCGTCCATCCGGACCAGAGCGAACAAGTCCCGGCCATGATCGAGCGTTACAAGACGCTGGTCACGTCCCAGGAAGGCCAGATCCACCGCGTGGAAGACTGGGGTCGCCGTCAGATGGCCTACATGATCCAGAAGCTGGCCAAGGCTCACTACGTTTGCCTGAACATCGAATGCGGCAAGGAAACCCTGGCTGAACTCGAACACGCGTTCAAGTTCAACGATGCAGTGCTGCGCCACCTCATCGTTCAGACCAAGAAGGCTGAAACCGCACCGTCCCCGATGATGAAGGAAGTGCAGCGCGAAGAGGCTCGCAAGGCCGCGCAACAGACCAGCGAAGTCCAGGCCGCCTAAGTGCGGACTGTTGTGGTTGCCGTTGGCGTTGATCGCCGCGGCGGCAAATGCGGGCATCGGTGCGGGAGAGTGCGTTGAACCAGTTAAGGCTCTGCGCGACGCTCGCGGAACGCGATGCCTTGCGTTACACCCCGGCCGGGGTCCCCGTCGTCAACTGCATCTTGCAGTACGCGGGCGAGACGGTCGAGGCGCAAACGCCCAGGCAGGTGGAGTTCGCCATCGCCGCCATGGGAATCGGTCAGATCGGCCAGCGGCTTGAGCGTACCCCGCTCGGCGCGATGCTCGACTGCGAAGGATTCCTGGCCCGCAAGCACCGCAACAGCAAGGCTCTCGTCTTTCACATCACTGGATGTAAAGCATTCGAAAAGGATTGAATCATGGCATTCGTCAAACGTGACAACAAGAACAAGAAGCGCTTCCAACAGCAAAACCCGCTGTTCAAGCGCAAGCGCTTCTGCCGCTTCACCGTGGCTGGCGTGGAACAGATCGACTACAAGGATCTGGACACCCTGAAGGATTTCATCGGCGACAACGGCAAGATCACGCCGGCCCGCCTGACCGGCACCAAGGCGCACTATCAGCGTCAGCTCGACACGGCCATCAAGCGCGCGCGTTTCCTCGCGCTGATGCCCTACACGGACCTGCACAAGAACTGATCGGCCCTAGGTCCGTTAAGGAGAAAACACGATGCAAATTATTCTGCTTGAGAAAGTCATCAACCTGGGCAACCTGGGTGACATCGTTCGCGTGAAGGACGGCTACGCCCGTAACTTCCTGATCCCGAACAAGAAGGCCCGCCGCGCTACCCAGACCGCTATCAGCGAGTTCGAAGTCAAGCGCGCTGAACTGGAAAAGGCAGCCGCTGAAAAGCTGGCAGCTTCGCAAGCCGAAGGCGAAAAGCTGAATGGCCTGACCGTGCAAATCACCCAGAAGTCGGGTGTGGACGGCCGCCTGTTCGGTTCGGTGACCAACGCCGACATCGCTGAAGCCCTGGCTGGCCAAGGTTTCAAGGTCGAGAAGTCGCAAGTGCGTCTGCCGAATGGTCCGCTGAAGGTTGTTGGCGACCACCCGGTCAGCGTCTCGCTGCACACCGACGTGCTGGTCGACGTGACGGTTTCCGTCCTGGGCGAACACGCCTAAGCATTGGCCTTGCTGCCGGTTCTCGCTTGTCCTTCGGGGTAGCGGGAGCCGGATGCCAGTGTCAACTGCTTGACCAAACAAAAAGGCAGGAGCATTGCGCTCCTGCCTTTTTGTTTGGCCGCGCCCCCTCGCTTCTCTTCTCTGCTTCATTGCTGCGGGGCTGGTTGTCCCGCCGTCACTTGGCAGGATGCCCCAACTGCCGGCCGCGAATTCTCCGCCGGCTCGCTGGCGCCGACCGTTATAATCCCACCCTATGAACGCGCCTGTCGCTGACCCCCAACTAGATAATCTCAAGGTACCGCCGCATTCCATCGAGGCCGAGCAATCGGTGCTAGGTGGGCTGCTGCTGGACAATGCCGCCTGGGACCGTATCGCCGACTTCCTGTCTGAAGCGGATTTCTATCGCTTCGATCACCGGATGATCTTCCAGAGCATCTCCCGGTTGATCTCCGCCACCAAGCCCGCCGACGTCATCACCGTCTACGAATCTCTACAAGGCGCGGGAAAGGCGGAGGAGGTGGGCGGCCTGGCCTATCTGAATTCCCTTGCGCAAAACACGCCTAGCGCGGCCAATATCCGCCGCTATGCGGAGATCGTGCGCGAGCGCTCGGTGCTGCGCAAGCTGGTGACCGTGGCCGACGATATCGCTACCGCGGCCTTCGCCCCCAAGGGGCGCGAGGTGCGGGAGCTGCTCGACGAGGCGGAATCCAAGGTGTTCGCCATCGCCGAGGAAGGCTCGCGCGGGCAGAAGGGGTTCCAGGAGATCCAGCCGCTGCTGACCCAGGTGGTCGAGCGCATCGATGAGTTGTACCACCGCGACTCGAGCACCGACGTCACCGGCGTGCCTACCGGTTTTATCGACCTGGATCGCATGACCAGCGGCATGCAAGCGGGCGACCTGATCATCGTGGCTGGCCGTCCCTCGATGGGTAAGACCGCTTTCTCGCTGAATATCGGCGAGCACGTGGCGGTGGAGCAGGGCCTGCCGGTGGCGGTGTTCTCGATGGAAATGGCGGGCACGCAGCTAGCCATGCGTATGTTGGGCTCGGTCGGACGGCTGGACCAGCACCGCCTGCGTACTGGCCGCTTGCTCGACGAAGACTGGCCGCGGCTCACGCACGCCATCCAGCGCATGAACGATGCACAACTGTTCATCGACGAGACGCCAGCGTTGACCTCGATGGAACTGCGCGCCCGTTCGCGCCGGCTGGCGCGCCAGTGCGGCCAGCTTGGACTGATCGTCATCGACTACCTGCAGCTGATGTCGGGCTCGGGCGGCGGCGAGAACCGTGCCACCGAAATCTCGGAAATCTCGCGTTCGCTCAAGGGCCTGGCGAAGGAACTCAACTGCCCGGTGATTGCACTGTCGCAGCTGAACCGAAGCCTGGAACAGCGCCCGAACAAGCGTCCGGTGATGTCCGACTTGCGTGAATCCGGCGCTATCGAACAGGACGCCGACGTGATCCTGTTTATTTACCGCGACGAGGTCTACAACCCGGACTCGCAGGACAAGGGCACGTCCGAAATCATCATCGGCAAGCAGCGTAACGGTCCAATTGGCACCGTGCGGCTGACCTTCCTGGGCCAGTTCACCAAGTTCGACAACTTCAGTGGCGGCCCGGCTTTCTTCGACAACGACAACTGAAGCCAGTCCTGGCGCGGCTTGCAGGGCATCAAGGCTCGGTGGCGGCAGTCGATTGCCCATGCCGCGTGTCAAAGTCTCCCGGCTTCGCCCCACATACCTGTAAAATATTGCGTTTTGATGACAGCCGCCTCCGGGCGGCTGTCGTGCAATACGTACCTGCCTGATTCAGTAATAACCCCGCTGCGCCCCGGCGCTTCGACAAGGAACATTCCATGTTCGGCCGATTCATGCCCACTGAGGGCAAGTTCTTCGAATACTTCAACCAGCACGCCGA
>NZ_AHJE01000134.1 GCF_000243095.1 Cupriavidus basilensis OR16
CCCGCTGGCGTCGCCGCTGCGTGCCTTGCAGAGCGATGCCGACGCCTCGCACGCGTGCGAAGACGATCGTGTTGCCGCCATCGCGTCGTACACGCCGGTGTTCGGCGATCTGGGTTCGTCACATGCCTTCGTCCAAGCCGTGGCCGCGCACACGCGCATGTTGCGCGAGCGTGGCGTGCTGGCCACGGTGGAGGCGGTGGCGGGCATGGCGATCGATGCCTGAACGCATCGCCAAGCGTCAAAGTACCGAGCCCGCCATACGCGCTCTGCCACGGCGCCGCGGCACCGTGGCACGGCGCACACCCGCTGCACTTATTTACGGGTGTGCGGTCCAACGATCAGGCCGGCGTGTCCTATGCTGTGCAGATACGCGGGCCCGATCAGCGATCGATGATGAGCGATTCACTGACTGCAAGCGTCGTTGTGCAACCGCCGCGATCAACCGCAGCGAAACAGCATTACCGGAGGTGGCTATGGAACTTCACATGCAATCGCACCACTATGTGCGCCGCACGCCAGACTGGACCGCGGCAGCGGTGTCCGGCCTGGCTGCAGGGGCGCTATTGATGGTGATCGAGCTGTTCTGGTCGACGATGGTGGCGGGCGTCAATCCCTGGGGCACAACGCGGATGATCGCGGCCATCCTCATGGGGCAGGGCGTGTTGCAGACCTCGTTGTTCAGCGTGAGTACCGTAGCCGCGGCACTGGCAATCCACTTCGTGCTCGGCGCGGTGCTGGGCATGATCCTGGGAGCCATCATCGCGCCATTCCACCTCGATTCGAGCACAGGCCTGGTCTTGCTCACCGGCGCGGCATTCGGCATTGCCGTCTACGTGCTCAACTTCTACGGCATGACGCGCTTTTTCACCTGGTTTGCCGATGCGCGTGGCTGGCATACCCTGGTTGGCCACATGATCTTCGGCATGACCGCGGCCATTGCCTACTGGAAGCTCGAAAGCAAGGATGTAACTCACTGAGCACGCAAACTGGAGGAAAAACCAGCCAAAGCACCGGCGCGTGCCGCGGCGCGCCCCCGTTTCGATCGGGCTTGAGCGCATGCGGTTTGGCGGCTTAGCGCTTTAGACCCACACATTGCCACTACACGGGCCGTGCGGGCCGGCGGCGGCGGATGAAAGCCCAGGCTTTCATCCGCCGCTTTTTGTTTTGCCGCCGGTTGCGCGGGGCCCGGCCGGCTTTGTGTGGCATTGCACTTAAAGCGCTGTCAAGGCCGCCTTGCCGGTGGCGGACCAGATGCACTAGTCTTATCACAGCCTTGCGTGTAGTTCGCGGCCTTCTGTACGCAAGGGGGAGGGTCGGTATGGCGATAGCCATTGCAATCGTGATCATCGTCGTTGCTTCGGTGCTCTTCCATTTCGTGAGCCCGTGGTGGGCGACGCCGCTTGCTTCCAACTGGAAGCAGATGGACGACACCCTGACCATCACGCTGGTCATCACCGGCATCTTCTTCATCGTCATCAACCTGTTCATCGCCTACATCGTCTGGCGCTACCGCCATCGCGAGGGCGCGCGCGCGGCCTATCAGCCGGAGAACAGCAAGCTGGAGCTGTGGCTGATCGCGGGCACCACGCTCGGGGTGATTGCGCTGCTGGCGCCGGGCCTGTTCGTCTATGCCGAGTACGTGAGCCCGCCCGGCGACGCCATGGTCCTGGAGGTAGTGGGCCAGCAGTGGCAGTGGGGCTTTCGCTTTCCCGGCCGGGGCGGCCAGCTCGGCACCTCGGACCCGCGCTTTGTCACGCCCGCCAATCCGCTCGGCGTGAACCCGGACGACCCGCGCGGGCAGGACGACATCATCGTCGCCGGCCAGGAAGTCCACCTGCCGCTGAATCGCCCGGTCAAGGTGCTGCTGCGCTCCAAGGACGTGCTCCACGATTTCTACGTGCCGCCGTTTCGCGCCCGCATGAATATGGTGCCAGGCACCGTCACGTCGTTCTGGTTCACGCCGACCAAGGCGGGCACGTACGAGATCCTGTGCGCGCAACTGTGCGGGGTCGGCCACTACAACATGCGCGGCCACGTGGTGGTGGAGGACGAGGCGGCGTTCCAGGCGTGGCTCGCGCGCCAGCCAACGTTCGCGCTGACCATGGTGAAGACGCCGCCTGCGGCGGCGGCTGCCGCTGGCGCGCCGGCGGCGGATACGCTCGCCGAGCAGGGCCGCGCGCTGGCCCAGAGCAAGGGCTGCGCGGGGTGCCACAGCATCGATGGCAGCGTTGGGGTGGGGCCAAGCTGGAAGGGCCTGTATGGCAGTACCGGGACCTTTGCCGACGGCAGCAGCGCGAAGGTCGATGACGCTTACCTGAAGATCGAGATCACCGATCCGCAGGCGCGCCTGGTCAGGGGCTTCGGCCCGCTCATGCCGAAGATGGCCCTGAGCGACGAGGAAGTGAGCGCGCTGATTGCCTACATCCGCGCCAACGGTGCGCCCGGCGCGGCAACGCAGGCAGGCGCCGCGTCCGGCGCCGTGGCCAGGTAGGCCGCAGGCAGCTTGCAAAGAAGGCTACAGGAGGGAGTGCAATGGCATACGCCGACGAAGCCGCCCACGACGGACCGCAGAGCTTCTTTACCCGCTACATCTGGAGCCAGGACCACAAGGTAATCGCCGTGCAGTACACGCTGGTTGCCATCTTCGTGGGGCTGATCGGCGTGGTGCTCTCCAACCTGATGCGCCTGCAACTGGGCTTCCCCGGGCACTTCACGTTCATCAATGCCAACCGCTACTACCAGTTTGTGACCATGCACGGGATGATCATGGTGATCTACCTGCTCACGGCGCTCTTTCTCGGCGGCTTCGGCAACTACCTGATCCCGCTGATGGTGGGGGCGCGCGACATGGTATTCCCGTACCTCAACATGCTGAGCTTCTGGGTCTACTTCCTCTCGGTGCTGGTGCTGCTGTCGAGCTTCTTCGTGCCGGGCGGGCCGACCGGCGCCGGCTGGACGCTCTATCCACCGCAGGCCATCCTGCCAGGCACGCCCGGCTATGAGTGGGGCATCATCCTGATGCTGGTGTCGCTGCTGATCTTTATCGTGGCGGCCACCATGGGCGGCCTCAACTACGTCACCACCGTGCTGCAGGCCCGCACCGAGGGCATGACGATGATGCGCATGCCGTTGTCGGTGTGGGGCATCTTCATGGCCACCATCCTGGCGCTGCTGGCCTTCCCGGCGCTGTTCGTGTCCGGCGTGATGATGTTGCTGGACCGCACGCTCGGCACGAGTTTCTTCATGCCGGCGATCGTGTCGCTGGGCCAGCAGCTCAACTACAAGGGCGGCAGCCCGCTGCTGTTCCAGCACCTGTTCTGGTTCTTCGGCCACCCGGAGGTGTATATCGTCGCGCTGCCGGCGTTCGGCATCGTCTCCGATCTCGTCAGCGTGCATTCGCGCAAGAGCATCTTTGGCTATCGCACCATGGTGTGGGCCATCCTGGCCATCGGCGTGCTGTCGGTGGTGGTGTGGGCGCACCATATGTTTGTGAGCGGGATGAACCCGTACTTCGGTTTCTTCTTCGCCACCACCACGCTGATCATCGCGATTCCCACGGCCATCAAGGTTTATAACTGGGTCATCACGCTGTGGCGGGGCGACATCCATTTCTCGGTGCCGATGCTGTTCGCCATCGCCTTCATCAGCACCTTCGTGATCGGCGGGCTGACCGGGCTGTTCCTTGGCAATGTCAGCGTGGACATTCCGCTGTCGAACACGTATTTCGTGGTCGCGCACTTCCATATGGTGATGGGCGTGTCGCCGATCCTGGTGGTGTTCGGCGGGATCTATCACTGGTACCCCAAAGTCACCGGGCGCATGCTCAACGACAAGCTGGGGCACATCCATTTCTGGGTGACGTTCGTCGGCACCTATGCCATCTTCTTCCCGATGCACTACCTGGGCATCCTTGGCATGCCGCGGCGCTACTACGCCTACGACAACTACGCCTTCATCCCCGAGTCGGCGCACACCATGAACGCCTATATCTCCGTGGCTGCATTTATCGTGGCGGCGGCGCAGTTGCTGTTCATCGTCAACCTGGCCTGGAGCATCAGGCACGGCAGGCCGGCAGGGTCCAATCCCTGGCGCGCGGCCTCGCTGGAGTGGCAGACGCCGGATACGCCGCCCGTGCACGGCAACTGGGGCGCGGAGCAGCCGGTGGTGCATCGCTGGGCCTATGCCTATAGCGTGCCGGGCGCGAGCGAGGATTTCATTGCGCAGAACGCGCCCCCCGAGGCCGGCGGCGCCGAGCCCGAGCCGCATACCAGCCATGGAGCCGTGGCATGAACGAGAACCTGGTCTATCGCGCCGGAGCCGGCGGCGAGCGGCGCCCGGGCCCCGGCCCGGGCGATGTGGGCAGGCAGCGCGCGGGGCCCGCGCCGGCCAGCATCGGGCTGTGGGTGTTCATGGGCGTGGTGAGCTCGCTGTTCGCGTTGTTTCTTGCCGCGTACGCCATGCGCATGGATTCGCCTGACTGGCACGCGGTGGCGTTGCCGTGGCAGGTCTGGCTGTCCACGGCCCTGCTTGCCGCGGGTAGCGGGGTGATGCTGGCGGCGGCGCGCGCGGCCCGCGCCGGGCGCGCCTCGGTGGCGCACCGCGCGCTGCGCTTGGGCGGGCTGGCCGCGGCGGCATTCGTCGCTTCGCAGTTGTGGGCATGGCAGGCCCTGCTCGCCATCCACGTGGTGCCTGCCAACAACCCGTCCGGCAGCTTCTTCTACCTGTTGACCGCGATGCATGGCCTGCATGTGCTGGGCGGCCTGGCTGGCTGGGCGCTTGCCATGCGCGCCGGGCCGGGCAGCGCGCTGCGCATTCGCCTGTGCGCGCGCTACTGGCATTTCCTGCTGGCGGTATGGCTGGTGCTGCTGGCCGCGCTCGGCTGGCTCACGCCGGAGTTCGTTCGCTTTATCTGTGGCCGCGGCTAGGCGGCCCGGCGCATCCTCGAAGGAGACGTGCCCATGTCTTCGCTACCCACTTCATCTGCGCCGGCGGTGACCGGCTTGCGCGGGCTGGTGGCCGACTGGTCCTCAGACCAGCAGGCCTTCAAGGTGACAGCCTTGCGTGTAGTTCGCGGACCTTCTGTACGCAAGGGGGAGGGTCGGTATGGCGATAGCCATTGCAATCGTGATCATCGTCGTTGCTTCGGTGCTCTTCCATTTCGTGAGCCCGTGGTGGGCGACGCCGCTTGCTTCCAACTGGAAGCAGATGGACGACACCCTGACCATCACGCTGGTCATCACCGGCATCTTCTTCATCGTCATCAACCTGTTCATCGCCTACATCGTCTGGCGCTACCGCCATCGCGAGGGCGCGCGCGCGGCCTATCAGCCGGAGAACAGCAAGCTGGAGCTGTGGCTGATCGCGGGCACCACGCTCGGGATCGCTTGGGCAAGTCGCTGGAACCGTTCCGTCTGTTCTGGATGGAAGACGCCACGCCCGCCGAGCTCCAGGAGAGCTTCCGGCTGATTCGCCAGCACACCACCACGCCGCTGGCGGTAGGCGAGGTCTTCAACACCATCTGGGATTGCAAGACGCTGATCCAGGAGCAGTTGATCGACTACATCCGCGCCACCGTGGTCCATGCGGGCGGCATCACGCATCTGCGGCGCATCGCGGACTTCGCCGCCATGCACCAGGTACGCACCGGCTCGCATGGCGCGACCGACCTGTCACCGGTCTGCATGGGTGCCGCGCTGCATTTCGATCTGTGGGTGCCCAACTTCGGCATCCAGGAATACATGCGCCACAGCGAGCTGACCGATGCGGTGTTCCCGCATGCCTACACCTTTGCCAATGGCATGCTGTATCCGGGCGATGCGCCGGGGCATGGCGTGGATATCGATGAGACGCTGGCGGCGAGGTATCCCTATCAACGCGCTTACCTGCCGGTGAACCGCCTCGCCCACGATGGCACGCTCTGGCACTGGTAGGCCAACACCTGCACGCACCATGACACCGCCAAGACTGCATCCCGACACGCTCGCGCAACTGCCGCAATTGGCGCAACTGGCGCAGCCGTCGCTGCAAATCCTGCGCCCCCGCTATGCGCGCGAACGCCTGCACGGCGGCATCGTCCACCTGGGCATTGGTGCCTTTCACCGGGCGCACCAGGCGGCGGTCACCGAAGCCGCGCTGCACGCCGATGCGGCCGACGCGCGCTCGCTCGACTGGGGCATCGTCGGCGTCTCGCTGCGCCGGCCCGACACGCGCGACGCGCTGGCGCCGCAGCAGGGCCTGTACACGCTGGCGCTGCGGGGGGCGCGGGACGACGGCAGCCGCTTCGAGCAGTTGCAGGTGATCGGCGCGGTGATCGAAGTGCTGGTGGCCGCCGACGATCCCGATGCCGTGCTGGAGCGGATCGCGCATGGAGATGCGCGCATCGTCAGCCTGACGGTGACGGAGAAAGGCTACTGCCATGACCCGGCCACAGGCACCTTGAACTTCAACGACCCAGGCATTGCGCATGACCTGCTGCATGCCGGCACCCCGGTCACCGCCATCGGCTATCTGGCGCGCGGCCTCCAGCGGCGCATGGCACGCGGCCTGCCGCCGCTGACCTTGCTCTCCTGCGACAACATCGCCGCCAACGGCGACACGCTGCGCCGCTTGCTGCTGGCCTTCTGCGCGCGCGTGGACGGCGCGCTGCACGATTGGGTGGCCGAACGCTGCGGCTTTCCCAATGCCATGGTCGACCGCATCGTGCCCAAGACCACCGTGGACGATGCCGCGCGCATCAGCGCCACGCTTGGCGTCGAGGATGCGTGGCCTGTGGTGGGCGAGCCCTTTCTGCAGTGGGTCATGGAGGACCGCTTCGTGGCTGGGCGGCCACGCTGGGAGGCGGGCGGCGCGCAGTTTGTCGAGCACGCGCACCCGTTCGAGACGCTCAAGCATCGCCTCGTCAACGGCAGCCATTCGACCATGGCCTATCTGGGCGTGGTGGCCGGGTGGCCCACCACCGACCGCGCGATCGCCGTGCCGGCGGTGCATGCGCTGGTGGCCGGCATGATGGCGCACGAAATGCTGCCGACCCTGCCGCCGTTGCCGGGGCTCGACACCGAGGCCTATCGGCGCGAACTGTTGGCACGCTTCGCCAACCCCGCACTGCAGCATAAGACCAGCCAGATCGCCATGGACGGCTCGCAGAAGATCCCCCAGCGCTTGCTGGCGCCCATCCGCGAGCGGCTGCGGGTGGGGGCGCCGTTTCCACGCCTGGCGCTGGGCGTGGCCGGCTGGCTGCACTTCCTGCGCGGGCGGGACGAGCGCGGCGCCGAGTACCGTATCGAAGACCCCCCAGCATCGTATTCGGGCTCAAGGTGGGTGGCACCGAGGTGCCGTTGCTGCTGATCGCCATCATGACCTTCGTGCTGATCAGCAGCAGCGGGACGATGGCGATGGCTGTCAACTTTGCCTACCGGCGCGACCGCGTGAAATGCGCCTTGCTGATGTTTGCCACGGCGCTGTTCGGCGTGGCCTTCGTCAGCATGCAGGCCTTTGAGTGGACCAAGGATGGGGCGCCGCAGTTCGGCTCCGCCTTCTTCATGATCACCGGCTTCCATGGCCTGCATGTGAGCTGCGGCGTGATCTACCTGCTGATCGTCGCCACCAAGGTGCTGCGCGGCCGCTACGAGCGCACGGGCAATTACCAGATCGTGGAGATCGCCGGGCTCTACTGGCACTTCGTGGACCTGGTGTGGGTGTTTATCTTCGCGCTGTTCTATCTCTGGTAAGGCACGCCATGGCTTCGTCGACCCCGTCTCCCGAAATGCCCGCGCAGGCGCCCATCGCTGCCGGCTCGCACGGCGATTTGCCGCACGGGCAGCAGCATGGGCAGCAACATCCCATTGGCCTGTACCTGAAGATCTGGGCGCTGTTGTTCGTGCTGTCCACGCTGTCGTACCTGGTGGACTACTTCCATTTCCAAGGCTATCTGCGCTGGACCCTGATCCTGCTCTTCATGCTGATGAAGGCCGGATTGATTGTGGCCGTGTTCATGCACATGGCATGGGAGCGGCTGGCGCTGATCTGCGCCATCCTGCTGCCGCCGCTTTGCCTGCTGGTGCTGGTGGGCCTGATGGCGGCCGAGGCGGACTACACCTTTCTCTTGCGCGGCGTTTTCTTCCGCTGAGCGTGCCGCACGCGTGCGGTGCGTGTTCCGCTGGCGCCATCCGGGTACACTTGCCCGGTTGCCCGCCACTACGAGGAAACCATGCACCCAGCCACGGAAGCCATCCTGATCTATAACCATGGCCGTGATCCTGAGCGGCTGACCCGCAAGCTCGCCGCCATCGCCACCGATCCGTTCGCCTTCCTGCGCGGCACCAACCACCTCTACGCCGCCTCGGTGGGCACCGAAGCCGCACTGATCGAGGCCCCCACCACCTATGTCTGCGGCGATCTCCACCTGGAGAACCTGGGCAGCTTCAAGGGTGACAACGGCCTGGTCTATTTCGACCTGAACGACTTCGACGACGCGATGGTCGCGCCGCTGACCGTGGACCTGGTGCGCCTGCTGTCCAGCCTGATGATCGCCGCGCCGCAGCTCGGCCTGTCGGATGCGGACGCGCGCGCGGGCGCCGAGCGCATGCTCGATACCTACGCGGCGGTGCTGGCCGGCGGCAAGCCGCGCTGGGTGGAGCGCGCCACCGCCACCGGCATGGTGGCGACGCTGCTGCGCCGCGTCAAACGGCGCCGCCGCGGCGAGGTCCTGGCGGCGCGCACCGTGCGCCGTGGCGGCGTGCGGCGCCTGCTGATCGACAATAGCCATGCGCTGGCCCCGCTCAAGGGCGAACGCAAGCGCGCCGGCGCCATCCTGCGCGAATTCACGCAGCAGTCCCATCACGGCCAGTTCGTGGCGGACGACGCCGCCCGGCGGGTGGCGGGCGTCGGCAGCCTGGGGCTGGAGCGCTATGTCGTGCTCGCGCATGCGGCGGGCACGCCCACCGCCCAGCGCCTGATTGACATCAAGCGCGCCGCGCCCAGCGCGTGGCAAGGCTTGCCCTATGGCAAGCAGCCGGCCTGGGGCAGCGACGCATCGCGCGTGGTGCATATCCAGCACGCCATGCAGGCGGCTTCGCCCGCGCTGCTCTCGGCGATTGCGATGGGGGGCCGCCCTGGAGCCCCGTCCTATATCGTCAAGAGTTTGCAACCTACGGCCGACCGGGTCAGCCTTGGGCCTCACACCGATCGCGCCAACCTGAACGAGGTGCTTCTCACGATGGCGCGCTCGGCGGCGTGGGCGCATTTGCGCGGCTGCGGGCATGAAACCGCCGATCGCATCGAGACACTGCAGGAGTTTGCTGCCGGTTCGCGCTGGCGCGCGCCGGTGCTGCGGCTGGCGCGGCATGGCTGCGAGACGGCGCAGGCGCAATGGAAGGAGTTTGCCGAGGACTACCACAAGGCCAGGGGGAAGAAGGCCTAATTTGCGCACGGCGCGGCTAGTACCTCGCCGTAGTGGCTGCCCAAGCCAACGCGATCGCCAGCCGCCACTAGCCACTTTTCCTGGCCGGGCGCGGTGCCCGGCCAGGACGGGACATCAGACCTGCGTGATGAACTTGGTCACCAGGTAGCCATCGAAGGTTTCCTGGCCGCCTTCGCTGCCGATGCCGGAATCCTTGATGCCGCCAAACGGCGTCTCGGCCAGCGCCATGCCGAAGTGGTTGATGTTGACCATGCCGGCTTCCAGGCCGTTGGACACCACCGTCGCGGTCTTCAGCGAGTTGGTGAACACGTACGAGGCCAAGCCGAAGGGCAGGCTGTTGGCGCGGCGCAGCACTTCCTCCACGTCCTTGAAGCGCGTCACCGGCGCCACCGGGCCGAACGGCTCGTCGACCATCAGCTTGGCATCGTCGGGCAGGTCGGTGACCACCGTCGGGGCAAAGAAGAAGCCCTTGTCGCCGATGCGCTTGCCGCCGGCCACCACCTTGCCGCCGCGATGGCTGGCGTCATCGAGGAACTGCTCCATCGAGGCGATGCGGCGCTCGTGCGCCAGCGGGCCCATCTGGGTGCCGTCTTCCAGGCCGTCGCCGACCTTGATCGAGCCGATCACTTCGGTAAAGCGCGCCAGGAACTTGTCATAGGCTTTTTCCTGCACGTAAAAGCGCGTGGGCGATACGCACACCTGGCCAGCATTGCGCAGCTTGAAGCGCGCCAGCATTTCCGCCGCCGGCTCGATGTCCGCGTCGTCGAACACCAGCACCGGCGAGTGGCCGCCGAGTTCCATGGTCACGCGCTTCATGTGGGCGCCGGCCAGTGCCGCCAGTTGCTTGCCCACCGGCACGGAACCGGTAAACGAGATCTTGCGCACGATCGGCGACTCGATCAGGTAGGTGGAGATCTCGCCAGGCACGCCCCAGACGATGTTCAGCACGCCCGGGGGCAAGCCTGCATCGTGGAACAACTGGGCCAGTGCCACCACCGCGCTGGGGGAATCCTCCGGGCCCTTCAGGATCAGCGTACAGCCGGCGCCGATGGCCGAGACCATCTTGCGGATGGCCTGGTTGAAGGGGAAGTTCCACGGTGTAAAGGCCGCGCAGACGCCGATCGGCTCGCGCACCACGATCTGGCGCACATTGGGCTGGCGCGGCGGGATCACGCGGCCGTAGATGCGGCGGCATTCCTCGGCGTGCCATTCGGCGTGCTCGGCGCAGATCATGACTTCGCCGATGGCTTCGGCCAGCGGCTTGCCCTGGTCCAGGGTGATATTGCGGCCGATTTCCTTGGCGCGCTCGCGGGTCAGTTCCGCCACGCGGCGCAGGATCTTGGAGCGCTCCAGCGGCGAGGTCTTCTTCCAGCTTTCAAAGGCGCGCTGCGCGGCGGCGAGGGCGCGGTCGAGGTCGGCGCGGCTGGCGTGCGGCAGCTTGCCCAGCAGTTCCTGGGTGGAAGGGTTGATGACGTCTTGCTCGCGTCGGTCCCCCCTCCCTTGACGAATTCCCCGTCGATGTAGAGGGCGAGATCCTGGTACATGCCTTTCTCCTGAAGAAGGTTGCGTGCGACAAGCGCTGCCGGCGCCGCGGTGGGGGATGCCGCGCCCGGGCGCGGCGGCCAAACCGCAAGCTTAACGCGTTAGCCGGTTTTGTGCATCGGCAGGAGCGGGCGTTTCAGGGCGGGAGGAAGGCCAGGGTCAAGTGCCGTAAAGGCCACGGCCCGCGCCCCCTTATGGGCGCGGAGAACACGGCGGGTGCCCAGGCTCAGCCGCGCCGCATCGCCACCATGCTGCGCGTAGCCAGCGCCAGCGCATTGTGCCGGTTGCCGCCACCCAGGCCATCGGAGATCTCCGTAGCCGCGTTGAGCACCAGCTCGGCAAAGCCCTTGATCTTGTGCGGCTTGAAACGCTCCGCGGGTCCCGACAGTCCGACGGCAGCAATGACGTGCCCGTTGCCGTCGCTGATCGGCGCGGCCACGCCGTAGACGGTCTCCCGCCATTCGCCGCGGTTCACCGCATAGCCCTGCTTGCGCACCTTGGCCATCTCCTGCAGGAAGCGCTCGGGCTCGACGATGCTGTTGGGCGTGGACGGCGCCAGCGCGGCGCACATGCGCTGCAGCGCTGTGTCCGTCTGGAAGGCCAGCATCGCCTTGCCGGTGGCCACGCAGTGCGCCAGCGCCCGGCCGCCGATCTGGGTGTAGGCGCGCACAGGGTTGGGGCTGTCGATCTTGTGCACGTAGACCACCTCGGCACGGTCCAGCACGGACAGGTGCACGCTCTCGCCGCTGGCGTGCATCAGCTTGTCCATCCAGGCTTCGGCATGGCGGCGCAGGTCCAGCCGCGAGAGCACCGCCGAGCCCAGTTCCCAGAGCTTGATGGACGGGCTGTAGCCGGTACCGGAGGCGTCGCGGATCACGTAATTCAGCTCGGTCAGCGCTTGCAGCAGCCGGTGCACATTGCTCTTGGCCAGGCCCAGGTGGGCGGCGATCTCGGTGAGGCCCAGCGGGCGGTCGCTGTGCGCCAGCAGTTCGATGACGCCGAGGCCCTTGATCAAGGTGTTGTTCATCGGTGCTTATGCTCCATTGCGGGCATCTTATGCGGATGGCGCATATTCGTTCTCAAATGTGGAACGATAGTATCGTATTTTGCAACTCCCTATAATCATCGCATCGCGGACGGCAGCCTCGCCAGGAGGATGGCCGATTCGCCGTGCCGCCCCTCTCTCTTTCCCTGTGGATGCCTCCCATGCGTGATCTCGACCAACAGGACCTGCCGCTGCAAGGCGTGCGGGTCGTGGAATTCTGTACCGTTGCCGCGGGCCCCTTTTGCGGCATGCTGCTGGCCGACATGGGCGCCGAAGTGATCAAGGTGGAAGCCCCCGAGGGCGATACCTTGCGGCAGTGGCCGCCGCTGTCCGACGGCTTTTCCGAGAATTTCGCTTCGCTCAACCGCAACAAGGAGTCGGTGGCGCTCAACCTGAAGGATGCCGCCGACGTGGAACAACCGGCCCGGTGTGATGGATCGGCTCGGGCTAGGCTACGCCAGCTTTCGCGAGCAAAAGCCGGGGCTGGTCTATTGCTCCGTGTCCGCCTACGGCCAGAGCGGCCCGCGTGCGGGCGAAGGCGGCTTCGACCTGACCATCCAGGCCGCTGCCGGCGTGATGAGCGTGACCGGCGAACCCGACGGCGCGCCGGTGAAATGCGGCGTGCCGCTGGCCGACTTTGCCTCGGGGCTGTACGGCGCCTTTGCCATCGCCAGCGCGCTCGCCAGGGTGCGGGCCGGTGGTGCGGGCGCGCATATCGATGTGCCGATGTATGGCTGCACGCTGGGCATCGCCGCGCTGCAGACCAGCGAGTACTTCGGCACCGGCAGGAGCCCGGCCAAGCTGGGCTCCGCCCATCCGCGCAATGCGCCGTACCAGGCCTTCCAGGCCGCCGATGGCTACTTCGCCATTGCCGCGGGCAACCAGAAGCTGTGGCTCGACGTGGTACGCGTGGTGGCGCTGCCCGCGCTGGCGCAGGACGCGCGCTTTGCCACCACGCGCGACCGCGCGGCCAACCAAGCCGCGCTCAAGATCCTGCTGGAAGAGCGCTTTGCCACCGCTGGCGTGGCACACTGGATTGCCGCCTTCAACGCCGCGGGCGTGCCGCACGCGCGCATCAACGACTACGCCGCCGCGCTGGACGATCCGCAGGTGGCGCATATGGAGTGGGTGCGCCCGCTCACGCTCCCCGGCGGCCACCAGACGCGCACCTTTGCCTCGCCGCTGCGTTTCGACGGGCTGGGCCTGCCGATCCGCCGCGACCCGCCGGCGCTAGGCGAGCACAACGCCGCCGTACGGGCCCGCTACCAGCCTGGTGGCATGGACGCGGAACAAGATCTCTTGTAAGGAACCATCATGAGCGAAATGCGGGATATGCACGAATCGATCGGCAAGGCCGGCAACGCCGATCGCCTGCGCGCGTTCGTTGCCACCATCAGCCGCGTGGTAACGCAGGCGGAGCGCGCGGGCAGCAGCGAGCCGGAAATCCTGGCGCAAGCCAGCGCCGCGCTAGCCGAGCTGGTGGCGCACGACGACTGGCTGCCGGAGGCCATGGCGCGGCCGCATCCGGTCTACTACCAGCAGCATCTGCTCTACGGCGATCCGCTCGATCGTTTTTCGCTGGTCAGCTTTGTCTGGGGACCGGGCCAGCAAACGCCTGTGCACGATCACACCGTGTGGGGCCTGATCGGCATGCTGCGCGGTGCCGAGGTGGACCAGCGCTACCGCGTGGAAGGCGGCCGGCTGCTGGAGGACGGCGATGCCGTGGTGCTGAGCGCGGGCCAGGTGGCCGCGGTCTCGCCCACGGCTGGGCGACGTGCACCGCGTGCGCAATGCGCATGACGACCGGGTGTCGATCAGCGTGCATCTGTATGGCGGCAATATCGGCCGCATCCAGCGTCATGTGTATGACGCTGCCAGCGGCGCCACCAAGCCGTTCGTGTCGGGCTACTCCAACGCGCTGGTGCCCAATCTGTGGGCCCCGGCCGCGCCACCGGAACAGGGGTGAAGGTGGAACAAGCCAATCTGCTGATCGACCGGCAGGGCGACGTCACCCGGCTGACGCTGAACCGCCCGGAGCGGGGCAACGCGCTGTCGGCCACGCTGGTGGAGGAACTTGCGGCGGCGGTGCAGGCGTGCAGCCTCGATGGCACCCGGCTGCTCGCCATCGAGGGCGCCGGCACGCACTTCTGCACCGGGTTCGACCTGGGCGACCTGGACCGCGAGAGCGATGATTCGCTGCTTGCGCGCTTCGTGCGTGTCGAGCTGTTGCTGCAGAGCGTGCATGGCGCGCCCTTCACCACGGTCGCGCTGGTACAGGGGCGCGCCATGGGCGCGGGCGCCGACTTGCTGGCAGCCTGCGAGCAGCGCTGGGTCGCACCGGGCAGCAGCTTTGCCTACCCCGGCGCGGGCTTCGGCCTGGTGCTGGGCAGCGCGCGGCTGGCGCAACTGGTGGGCGTGGCGGCGGCGCGGGACTGGATCGCCAGTGGGCGGGCGGTCCGGGCCGAGGAAGCGTTGGCGTCCGGTTTGGCCAGTAGGTTGGTGGCGCCGCCGGAGCGCGCCGCCGCGCTGGCCACGCTGGCCGAGCGTGCACGCCGGCTGGATGTGCCAACACAAGCCGCCGTCCAGGCTGCCACGCAGGGCGGCCACGCCATGGCCGAAGCAGCGCGCGCGGCGCAACTGGCCGAGCTGGTTCGCTCCGCGGCCCGGCCGGGACTCAAGGCGCGCATCTCTGCCTACCGGGCGGCATCCAGGCGCTGACTCAGCGTGGCTCGGGGCTGAAAGCCGGCAGGTCCGGCCATGCCAACGCTGCCCAGGCGCCCTTTGGCGGCGCCAGCAGCTGGCGCAAGCTGGCTGCATCGAAGGCCTTGCCCAGAGGGTCGGCGCGGAATGCGGCAAGCCATTGCTGGCGGCCGGCGATAAAGGCGTGGCCGAAGTCTTCCCAGCTGGCAAAGCAGTCCTGCGCGCGCTGCGCGTTGAGCAGGAGCACGCGCCACGCGGCCATCGGCTCGACCCAGCCCATCAGCATGACGTTGCGCGCAAAAAATGCCATCCGGACGCAGGCAAAGGCCAGCGCGGCGCGCGGATCGTCTGTCGGCAGCAGCGCATGCAGGTCGGCGCGAAACCACCTTGATTCGAACATCCGGGCGAGGTGCTGGCGCACTTCGTCATCCGTGGCATTGGCGCGGAACTCCATCTGATGCAGCAACTGCACACGGAACAGCGCGCGCGCCGCGTCGCTCATGTGGTCCGAGGCGGGGTTGAAAAAGCCCGTCATGCTGGTGGCATCGACCATGGGCCGCGCCAACGTCAATGCCCATTGCTTGCGCCGGGTGAACACAGCGGGACGCTTGGGGCGCAGGAAGCGGTAGACCCGCCATAGCACAAAGGCCCCGAGGAGCAAGTAGAAGGCATTCATCCGATTCGGTGCTCCGCTATGCCTCGCGAAGGCGAAGCCTGGATTTGCCCCGCGTGCGACAGCGAGATGTCCGGCCATGGCACCCCTTCCGTGGCGACAACCGCCTCCGCGTCACCCGGGCCTGGCATTTGCCGAGTGGCATACCGCACCGATGCCGCCATTGGCGAACGCTCCGCCAGCAAGCCAGGCTGGCGCGCGGCGACCAGCCACTCCACCATTGGCGTCGGCGCGCTGAGCCTGACAAAGAGCTGTGGGTAGCGGGCGACCAACCGGGTCTGCGTCGTGGCGTCGGCCACGTCCTCAATGCGCGCCCAGCCGGCTGGCGTGTACGTACTGCCAATGGCGATGCAATCGTCCGGGGTTTCCTCGTCGGTACCCAGGGCGTTCAGGCAGGCGAGCACATCTTCCACGTAGCGCGCGATGGGCGGCCTGTTCTGCTTGCCCTTGACCTGGTCGACGGTGAGCGCGCCATTGGCCAGCACATGCACGCTGATGGTGATATGCGGTTGCCCGCTGGTATCGCGGAAACTCAGCAGGCGCAGGCGCTGCTGCGCCACCGCTTCGGCATAGCGCTCGCCGTAGCCGCCAGACAGCGCGCGCCGGTCGGAAAACTGCCCCAGGCAATGCCGCATGACATAGCTTTCAAAGGCCATTTCCGCGCGCAGCTGCGCGCTGTCCGGCAGCAATTCCACGAACACGCCATGTGAAGTCGGCAGCAAGGTGCGCAGCGCTTCGGGCTGGCTCTGCCGCCAGCCGCGCTCGATGCGTGTGGCCATCTCGGCATGTTCCTTGTCCCACAGCGCCAGCGCTTGCGGGCAGGTGATGCGGTCGAGCTTGCCGTCCAGAGCGGTGCCCTTGCGCGAGGTCAGGAACTCGACGAGCCGCGCTTCCAGCGCCAGGAGGCGCGGCTCGACAGGATCCACCCAGACGACCGGGGCCGGTGGCGTTGCTGCTTCGCCGCCGCTCGCCTTGGCCGGCGCGCCAAAGCGCGCCGCAACCCACTCCGGCATCGCCTCGGATCTCAGGGCCTGCCGCGCACCGTCGAGCGAATCGATCTTGACGGCCGGCTCGAAGTTGGCGACGAGATGGCGATAGAAGTGGTTGAGCAGCCAGGCGCGCACCGCGGCATCGTCGCCGCGCGCCTGGCTGCGCGCGGCGATGCCCGCCTTCAGGGCACCGGCATTGAGGGCGTTGCGCGGCGCGTAGCCCGTCGTCCGCCTGGCGGTACTCATTTCCAGACTTGCCACCAGCTTTTGCTCTTGCCGGCTGGGTTGGCTTGCGCGCGGTAGAGCGCCACTTTTTCCTCCATCGCCTTGACATCGGCGAGCTCGTATTCGTTGCTGCGCGGATTGAGTGCGATGGCACGCTCGAAGAGCGCGGCGGCCTCGGCGTGGCGCTGCAGCCCGCTGAGCGTGTCGGCCGCCAGGCTGACCATCCACAGCATGGAGTAGAGGTGCGCGCAGGCATCGTACGGATGGCCGGCACCGCTCTCGAAATAGCGCTCCAGGCACGCCTGCCCTTGTTCGTAGGCGGCAATCTGCAGCTTGATGAAATCGCTGTAGGTTTCGTTGCGCGACTCGGCGGGGACGCGGTCCAGGTGTTCCCCGAGCAAATCGCCAAGCGCAACCCCGAAGTTGTACGCCCACAGCCCGCTTGGCAGCGAGAAGGCCGGCAGCTTCAGCGTCTGGATCACCCCAAGCGATTGCACCCGTGCCTCGAACAGGGCGTAGGCCGTGCGGTTGTCCTGCATGCCGCCTTCCTGCGCCGCCGCATACAGCCGCGCCGCTTGCGCAGTGGCATCGATGCGGCCCGCCGCGCCGTCGTTGACTGCCGCCAGTCTTGCGATCCATGGATGGCCCGGCGAACGCTGCTCGGCCAGTGCGCGTGCTGCGTCGAATACCGCCTGCAAGGCCTGCGCATCCACTTGCTCACCCACGGCGCCAAAGAGCGCTTCATGGGTCGGGGAGAGGGTCCGCAGAGCCTGTTCTCCCTCTTGCGCTTTTGACACGAAGGCCGCCAGCGTCGCTTCCGTGTTGCAGGCCCGCATGGCGCACAATGGCCACCAGGCCGAGTCGTCGGCCGCATCGGCCAGCCGCGCGTGAACCAGCTGCGCGGCGCCGTCCCACATCTCGTCCTCGACCTGATAGATGTGCAGGAACGCCCGGCGGCCGGCATCGTCAACGCGCTGGGCTTCCATCAGCCACGGCAGCTCGTATTCGATGAAGTCATCGCTGCCGTTCGACGACAGGCTATGGCGCGCGGCGGAGCAGGCGTCTAGCGCGCCGGGCAAATCTCCTTGCGCGTACAAGGCGCGCGCCGCGAGCCGGGACAGCCGGACTTCCAGCTCACGGCGCTGCGGCAAGGACCATTGCGCTGTCAGGGCCCTCGCGGCCTGCTGGAAGTCGGCAAGGCGCTCGGGCGCGATGCCGATCAGGGCGCTGCCCAGGCGCAGCCAGTCGTTTTCGTCGATGTCCTGTTCCGCGTCGGCCGTCTGCAGCGCCAGGATGGCCGCGCCAGCCGCTGCGCGGGCCTCGTCGTTGCTGTCATGGCGCGACAGCGCCCAGGCGCGCCGCCGCTGATAGTCGGCGAGGTCCCATGCGCGGAACGGCGCACGTCCCGCGATGGCCCCGTTCAATGCATGGCGCAGGTCAATGGTCTCCAGCGCAATGCCCAGCTTGCGCACTTCCAGGCTATCGAACACGCGAAGCTGCCGATATCGGTCCGCATTCAGCTCCGGCATCTCTGCCACGATGGCGCGCATTTCAGCGAGGGCACGCTGGATGCTCTCTTCCTCGTTGACGTGGTTGGCTATCTGGAGGCGATAGAGCGCCAGGTGCATGCGCAGCTCGGCCTGTGCGTCGTGCGGCGTGGCTTCCAGCATGCCGGCGCCGTCTGCGTTGATCACCGCCAGCGCAGCCTCCGGATCCCCCGCGCGCATCCATAGCGTATGCAGCCGGTCGATGGTCTCAAGGGAATCGGCCCGCAAAGGCTTGGCGCGCAATCTGGCCAGCAAATCGGCGGCTTCGCTTGAATTGCCTTCCTCGAGATCCGCTTCGAGGCGATCCAGTAACTGTTCCAGCTGAACACCTGTCAATGCGTTGTCATCGATATCCACGGCTCTTTCCATAAAGTGATCTATTTTGCACCTAGCGCGATTCTACCCGGAGATGCAACAGACCTGGAAATTGCGCCCGATGGTTCGCCCAACGGCGCTGCGGCTCAAGCGATCACCACGATAAAAACGCCCCGCCTCCTTGGGGGGAGGCGGGGCGTTTTATCGTGGTTGCCAGTAAGGGGTAAGGGGTAAGGGGTAAGAACGCTGCCGTACGCGCTTAGTTCTTCTGCGCGCCGGCGGGCGTGGCCGACATGTCCTGCTTCATGGTGTCGTTGTTGGCCTTCTTCTCGGCGCTCTTTTGCTGCTTGGCGGACTTCACATCCTGCTTGTACTCGGTCTTGGCGGCCTTTTTCTTGGCCTTGTATTCGTCCGAGGCCTGCTTGTTGGCATCGCGGCGCTGGACCAGCGGATCCTTCGGCGGCTCGATCTGGGTCGTGCCGGCCGGCACCGCGGCGTTGCCGCTATCGGCGGGCGCTGCGGGGGTCTGGGCAAAGGCGGCCGCACATAGCAGGCCAGCGGCCAGGGCGGTGGATGCTTGCAAAAAGCGAATCGGCTTGTTCGTCGTCATGTCGGACCTCACGGTTCATGGATGGGAACGGCTCCTGGACGCCATCGCGGGGGACACGGCGATGGTCGCTCCGCGAGACGCCAAGGGGCACGCATGTTCTGCATTTCGCCATTGTTTGACTCCTCGCGCACAGGGCCCGTGCCCTGATTCAGACAACTGCTTACAATTGGCTTTCTGTCTGACAGACGGCTACCGACAAGGGCTGTCAGCAAGGTATGACATAGTGGCGAACGTGGGCATCGCGCATCGCATTGCCCCGCGTTCCCCGATGAACTCAGGCGCGATAAGAACACGAGACCTCCCTCGAACATGCCAACAAAATCCAAAGCCAAACTGACCACGGGCCCGATTGGCCGCACGCTGCTGCTGTTTTCGCTACCGGTGCTGGGCAGCAATATCCTGCAGTCACTCAACGCCTCGATCAACTCCGTGTGGGTGGGGCATTTCCTCGGCGAGGCGGCGCTGACGGCCACCTCGAATGCCAACATCATCTTGTTCTTCCTGCTCGGCGTGGTGTTCGGCATCAGCATGGCCAACACCATCATGATCGGGCAAGCCGTGGGTGCGCGCGACCTGGCCGAGGCGCGCCGCGTGGTGGGCACCAGCACCACCTTCTTCGTCCTGCTGTCGGTGCTGGCGGCGGCGCTCGGCTACGCGTTCACGCCCGACATCCTTGCCGCGATGGGGACGCCGGACGATGCCAGGGCGCTTGCCATCAGTTACCTGCGCATCATCTTCCTGGCGCTGCCCTTCATGTATTTCTACAACTTCGTGATGATGACGCTGCGCGGCGCGGGAGATTCGCGCACGCCGTTTTATTTCATGCTGTTGTCGGTGGGGCTGGACGTGGTCCTCAACCCGCTGCTGATCTTCGGCATCGGGCCGTTCCCGGAGCTGGGCATCGCGGGCTCGGCCCTGTCCACGCTGATCGCGCAGCTGGCGAGCCTGGCCGCGATGCTGATCGTGCTTTACCGCCGCCGCCACTTCCTGACGCTGCGCCGCCACCAGCTTGCCTACCTGCGCCCCAATACCGCGATCCTGCGCGCGCTGGTGGCCAAGGGTTTGCCGATGGGGCTGCAGATGGTGGTGATCTCGTCATCGGCGATCGTGATGATGTCACTGGTCAATCGCCATGGCTCGCAGACCACCGCCGCCTATGGCGTGGCCTCGCAGTTGTGGACGTACGTGCAGATGCCCGCGCTGGCGGTCGGCGCCAGCGTGTCGTCGATGGTGGCGCAGAACGTGGGTGCGGGCCTGTGGGATCGCGTGACGCGCGTCACGCGTGTGGGGCTGTTGTTCAACCTGCTGATGACCGGTGCGCTGGTTGCCCTGATCTACCTGTTCAACCGTCACTCGCTGGGCTTGTTCCTGCCCGATGACGGCACGGCCATCGGCATAGCGCAGCATATCAATGCCATCGTGCTGTGGTCCTTCATCCTGTTCGGCTTCACCATCGTGCTGTTCGGCACCGTGCGCGCCACCGGCGCGGTGATGGCGCCGCTGGTGATCCTGTTCCTGTCGATGTGGGTGGTGCGCCTGCCGTTTGCCTGGGTGCTCGAGCGCACCGTCGGCGCCGATGCGATCTGGTGGAGCTTTCCACTGGGCTCGGTGGTCTCGGTCTCGCTGGCCGTTGCGTATTACCGCTTTGGCAACTGGCGCGCCGCCCATATCTTGCCGGTGACGCCCGGGGCGGCGCCGGAGCCGGAGTTTGCGCCCCAGGCGCCCGATACCAGCATGGGCACACCGTGCGAGGAAGCCCTGAGCACGGCCGGTGCTGGCGGTGCCGGCGAGCAGGCGTCGGCGGGCGAGTCCCGCGAGGTATCGAAGCAGGGTGCCGACTAAGCTGCTGCCCCGCAAATCGACGGTGCCAGCCGAAGCCCACTGAACAAGCCAAAGCCGCGCGCCCCGCCTATCCGGCGTTGCAGTCCAGATAAGGTGATGCAAGCAGCCCTCGGGTTTGCCGGCACGCGTCCGCACCTGGTTGATCCTCGTGCTTTCCTTACGCTTTCCTTTCGATCCCCTTCAATTCCCCTTCGGCTTCCTTTCATTCGTCTTTCGGTATTACATCGCGGCGTGATGTATGTGATTTTTTCCGTTTCTACTCGGCCTGGTACTCGCCGTGCTCGGTGCATTCGTGCTGATCGGTGCGGTATCGAAAAAGGGTGAAGCTGACCAGCTCGCCCGCTGGGACTTGAAGACCCTGTTGTGGATCCTGGGTTCGGTGGTGCTGTTCGGCCTGCTGCTCAAGCCGCTCGGCATGGTGTTGTCGGTGTTCGTGCTGGTGCTGGTGTCGTCGATGGCCAGCCATGAGTTCAGCTGGAAGGGCGCGGTCTTGAACGCGATCGTTCTGGTGCTGATCAGCATGGGCGCCTTCGTGTACGGCATCAACCTGCAGATGCCGGTGTGGCCTGCTTTCATTACTGGTTAAGGAGTCGGCCATATGGAATTGATTGACCATCTCGCCTTGGGATTTTCCACGGCGCTTTCACTGCAGAACCTGGCATACGCCTTCCTGGGCTGCGTGCTGGGTACCTTGATCGGCGTGCTGCCGGGCCTGGGGCCTCTGGCCACCATCGCCATGCTGCTGCCGGTGACTTACACGCTGCCGCCGGTGGCGGCGCTGATCATGCTGGCCGGTATTTACTACGGCGCGCAGTATGGTGGCTCCACCACCGCCATCCTGGTGAACCTGCCGGGCGAATCGTCGTCGGTGGTGACCACCATCGATGGCTACCAGATGGCAAGGCGGGGACGAGCGGGCGTGGCACTGGCCACCGCCGGCCTGGGCTCCTTCTTCGCCGGCTGCGTGGCTACCCTGATCCTGGCCGCGTTTGCTACGCCGCTGTCGGAACTGGCGTTCAAGTTCGGCCCCGCCGAGTACTTCTCGCTGATGTGCCTGGGCCTGATCGGCGCCGTGGTGCTGGCTTCGGGCTCGCTGCCCAAGGCCGTGGCGATGATCGTGCTGGGCCTGCTGCTGGGCCTGATCGGTACCGACGTGAACTCGGGCGCCGCGCGCTTCTCCTTCGACATCCCCGAGCTGACCGATGGTATCGACTTCGTCGCGCTGGCCATGGGTATGTTCGGCTTCGCGGAAATCATCGCGAACCTGGAGCAGAAGGAAGCCCGCGAGACTTTCACCGACAGCGTCACCAACCTCTGGCCGACCAAGGAAGACTTCCGTCGCATGATCCCGGCGGTGCTTCGCGGCACGTTCCTGGGTTCGGCGCTGGGTATCCTGCCGGGCGGCGGTGCGGCACTGGCCTCGTTCGCAGCCTACTCGCTGGAAAAGAAGACCTCCAAGTACGCACATGAGTTTGGCAAGGGCGCCATCGAAGGCGTGGCGGGTCCGGAATCGGCCAACAACGCCGCGGCGCAGACCTCCTTCATCCCGCTGCTCACGCTGGGCATTCCGCCCAACGCCGTGATGGCGCTGATGGTAGGCGCGATGACCATCCACAACATCCAGCCGGGCCCGCAGGTCATGACCAGCAACCCCGCGCTGTTCTGGGGCCTGATCGCCTCGATGTGGATCGGCAACCTGATGCTGATCATCCTGAACCTGCCGATGATCGGCGTGTGGGTGAAGCTGCTGACCGTGCCTTACCGCTTCCTGTACCCGGCCATCCTGGTGTTCTGCGGTATCGGCGTGTACTCGGTCAACAACCAGACCTTCGACGTGTTCATGGCAGCTGGCTTCGGCATCATCGGCTACCTGTTCCTGAAGCTCAAGTGCGAGCCGGCGCCGTTGCTGCTGGGCTTCGTGCTGGGGCCGATGATGGAAGAGAACTTCCGCCGCTCCCTGCTGCTGTCGCGCGGCGAGTTCAGCGTGTTCCTGACCCGCCCGCTGTCGCTAGGCCTGCTGATCGCAGCGGCTTCGCTGGTTGCCATCGTTGCCCTGCCTTCCATCAAGGCAAAGCGCGAAGAGGCGTTCCAGGAAGAGTAGTCGTCAAGCCCCACCCGCGCCGGCCTGCTGCTGGCGCGCGCAATGCAAGAAATGGGGTGCCTCGTGCACCCCGTTTTTTTAAGCGAGCGCACCTGGTGCCGACCGGGCCGCTTGCAGGGAACACGCCCGGCCACGCTCACAGCGCCCGGGCTGCATAGGTAGATCTGCTCTATCGCACCGCTGGCAGGTGTGTCACAGGAGCCGCATGAGAGCGCCAACACTAGATGGCTTCGTATCGAAGCTGTACATCCTGAAGCTTGTCCAGTCGAGCCCGTCGACGGTCATGACGCTGGTTGACCGCCTGCGCGAGCACGGCGTGGACAAGAATATCCGTTCGCTCAGGCCCATCTTGCGCAGCTTGATGATCGCGCGCGCGATCACGGCGGAGCTGGTGGAAGGCAGTGGCCGCGTCTACTGCATCACGGATAGCGGACGCGAAGAGCTGAACAGCTATCTTTCGCACCTCGGCGCGCTGCAAGGCGATATCGAGCAGACGGACTAGGCTGCTCCCGGCAGCCGCTCAGGCCGCCTCGCCCTCGGCCCACCGCTGCGGGTAAAGCAGCAGGCTGATGGTAGTGCCCCGCGCCGAAGACGCTATCGACAGCTCGCCGCCGATGGCGGCCGCGCGGTTGCGCATGTTGGCCAGGCCATGCCCTTGCGGCCCGGAGTGTGCATCGAAGCCGCACCCATCATCGCGGATCTCGATCAGGATGGCCTCGGCGCCGCCAGCGGTGCCCGCGAGGCTGCGCGCCACCACTTGCACCGTAGCGCCGCCGGCATGCTGCATGACGTTGGAGAAGGCCTCGAGCAGCAGGTACTGCAGCTCACGCACGATCTGCGGGGTCAGGCCGGCCACCGCCGGCAGCCGCTCCACTTGCCAGTCCACTTGCAGCTTTGCCGCTTCCAGGCGCGCCCGCAGGCGGTAGCGCAGGTTGCCAAGCACTACGGCCAGGTCGCCGCCGGTGTCTTGCATGGCATCCACTGAAAGTTTCAATGCATCCAGCGCTTGCTGCAGATGCTGCTGCAGCACCATGGGCGTGCCACGGCCCGATCGCAGCAGGCTGAGCGCGCCGACCAGCGTGCTGCCCAAGCCATCGTGCATGTCGCGCATGATGCGCCCGCGCTCGCGCAGCGTGGCCTGCTCGCGCTCGATCTCGCGCGAGTGCGCATAGAGCAGATGCAGCTCTTCTTCCTTTTGCGCGACCTTGCGGTCCAGGTTGCGGTTGAGCTCGGCCAGCGAGCTGATGGTGCGCGTATAGCGGTCCACCAGCAGCCAGGCCATGCTGAGGCTGAAGAGCTGCGAGACGTACTTGGTCAGCGAGGTGTCCCAGTAAAAATCATTGCTGAACTGGATGCGGATCACGTCGGCGGTGCTGAGCGCGCTCGCCAGCGCCACCGTGGCGGCCAGCACCAGGCGCTCGCGGCTAGGGCGCCGCAGCGCCGCCCAGGCCAGCGCGGAAGCGATGCCGCACGCCAGCAGCATGTTGATGGACCAGTCGAACAGCTTGAGGATTAGGGTGTTGAACAGGAACGTCATCACGACGATCAGCGGCAGCTTGATCCACAAGAACGCGGTGACCAGCCATGCCGGCCACGGCGAGCGAACGTCGATGATGATCAGCGCGAACCGGGCGGTCGCCACGATGAATACGGTCCGGCTGGCCAGCACCAGCACCTGCCACGCGTGCAGCGGCAGCGGAGCGCTCTCCAGCAGGCGCTCGACCACGCTGACCGACCAGGCGATCTCGGCCAGCGCATAGAGGCCGAACAATGGGTCGCGCTGGCGCCACCAGATCAGCAGCGAGATCGCCGTCAGCAACAGGCTCAGCGCGGTGATCACCAACGGCCCGATCACGCGGAACCAGAGCGCGCCCTGGTAGTGCGCATGCACCAGCCGGCCTGGCCCGAACTCGATGCGCGACAGGCCCGCCTTGGCATTGGCGCGGGCGGCGATCGTGATCGTCAGCTCGTTGTCCGGCCGCAGCATGGCCTCGGGCACGGGGATGTACAACGGGCGCTGGCCACCGTACAGGACGGGGGCGTCCATGGCGCCGGAGGCGGCCAACAGCTTGCCGTTGAGATGCATCTCGAAGCTGTTGGCCGCGCGCGCCAGGTACAGCGCAGGGATGTCCTGCCCGACGCCGCCATAGGCAAAGGTCATGCGGTAAGCCGCCGTGCCGTCGCGCCCGGGGTAGATGCGGTCCCAGTCGTGGGGCAGCGCGACCTCGGCCGGTGCTGGCGCGGGGCCTTGCCCGGCGCCGCCGGGGCGGACCACGGCCAGCGCTTGCCGCAGCACTAGCACCTGGCTTGCCAGGTCTGCCGCGGGCGTCTGCGCCGGATCCTCGCGGGCGCCGCCGCAGGCCGTGGCCACGCAGCACAAGGCGAGCCACAAGGCAACGGTGCGCGCCAGCCTCGGGATGGGCAGCAGGGCCATTGGCATTGGCCTCAGAAGGTTTTCAACAGGCCGAGCTTGTGGGCTTCGAAGACGGCCTCGGTGCGGGAGTTGACCGCCAGCTTGCCGTAGATGTTCTTGATATGCGCCTGCACGGTATGCACGCTGATCGCCAGGTGCCCGGCGGTTTCCGCATAGGTGTATCCGCGCGAGATCAGGTCGAGCACCTCGGTTTCGCGGGCGGACAGCGTCACGTCCCCGCCCGGGGTGCCTGGCGTGTCCGGCGCTGGCAGGCCCGGGGCGCTGGCACTGCGCAGCCGGGTGATGACCTTGCGCGCGATCACCGGGCTCATCGGCGAGCCGCCGGCGCGCAACGCCAGCACGGAGGCGTGCAGGTTGTCGTCGGATTCGTCCTTGAGCAGGTAGCCAGTGGCGCCCGCGGCGATGCTGGCCAGCACATTGGCCTCGTCGCCGAACATGGTGATCACCATGCAGTCGCAGCGCGGGTGCAGCCGGCGCGCATGACGGATGACATCGATGCCCGAGCCATCCGGCAACCCGAGGTCGCACAGCAGGACGTCGGGCTCGTGCGCGGCCAGCCACTCGCAGGCGCTGGCGCGCTGCGCGCAGGCCGCCACCACCTGGATGCCCGGCATGCTGCCCAGCGCGCTTTGCAGGCGTGCGCTAGTGGCGGGGTCATCTTCGACCAGCAGGACGTGGATATCGGTTTCCGGGACCGCAGACGGGTTCTGTGAGCGCATGGTTTGGGCTGGGGGTAGTCTTGACTATGGCCTGGATCGGCGGGGGGCGGTACTCCATATTCATGGGATGGCGTCTGGCGGCTTATCGTAGCGCTGGCGCCGGAGATGGTCAATTCGGCGGCGAGCCGCGCCGCGGTGGGGTGAAACCGCAGCGGCAACCACAACGCCAAGGCTCAAGCAGTCATCACGGCCTGGTTGCGCCCGTTGCGCTTGGCCTGATAAAGCCCGGCATCAGCAATCTCCACGATCCGGCTGAACGGCGCATCCGCGGCTGGCACGATCGCCGTGCCGCCAATGCTGACAGTCACATGCTGCCCCACCGGAGACCCGCTATGCGGCACCTGCAAGCCCTCGATCGCGCGCCTGACCTTCTCGGCCAGCAGCCGCGCCCCACCGGGCGAGGTGGACGGCAGGATCATGGCGAACTCCTCGCCGCCGAAGCGCGCAGGCAGGTCCGCCGGGCGCGCGCAGTTCTCGCGGATCACGCCGGCCACGCGGCGCAGCACCTCATCCCCGGCCACGTGGCCATAGGTGTCGTTGTAAGCCTTGAACGCATCCACGTCGATCATCAGCAGCGCCAGCTGGCTTTGCTCGCGATTGGCGCGTTTCCATTCGGCCCCGAGGTACTCGTCGAAATAGCGCCGGTTGGACAGCCCGGTCAGCCCGTCCGAGTTGGTCAGCCGCTGCAGCTCCAGGTTGGTCTCCAGCAACTGCTGCTGGCTCTGGCGCAGCGCGCGGTAGGCCTCGTCGCGTTGCAGCAGGTTGAGGTAGGAGCGCGAGTGATAGCGGATGCGCGCTACCAGCTCGATGGTGTCGGGCAGCTTCACCAGGTAATCGTTCGCGCCGGCGGCAAAGGCCGCGCTCTTCATGAGCGGGTCCTCCTTGGTGGAGAGCACGATGATGGGGATATCGCGCGTCGCCGGGTTGGCGCGGTAGCGGCGTACCAGCGTCAGGCCGTCGATGCCGGGCATCACCAGGTCCTGCAGGATGACCGTGGGACGAGTGCGCTCGGCCACGGCAACGGCCTCGTCTGGCTTGGCGCAATAATGAAAATCGATATTCTGCTCGGGCTCCAGTTCGCGCCGTACTGCTTCACCTACCATGGCCTGGTCGTCCACCAGCAGCACCATGGCCAAATATTCATCCGGGCGCGGTGGGGCTTTATGGTCTGTATCTTGTGACATTGTCTTCCTCGTGCTCTCCGACCTGGAGACGCTAACAAAATGACCCTGGCGCGGCGGCGCGGGTGCGCGCGCGGCCAGGTTTGCTTTGCATCATGTTGTTAGCGCCCCTGTGCTACCCCTGGTTGTTGATGGCATTGCATGCCCGTACGATGCGGGCGGCAATCTGCTGCAAAGGCAGGATTTCGCTGGCGGCCCCGATGGCGGCGGCCGCCTTGGGCATCCCGTAGACGGCACTGCTGGCCTGGTCCTGGGCGATGGTCAGGTAGCCACGCTCGCGCATGGCCTTGAGGCCCAGCGCGCCGTCGCGGCCCATGCCGGTGAGCAGCACGCCCACGGCGTCACCGCGCCAGTGCTGCGCCACGGTTTCGAAGAAAACATCGATCGACGGCCGGTACAGGTAGTCGCTCGGCTCTTCGGTATAGATCATGCGCGACGCGCTGACCAGGCGCAGGTGGTCATTGGTGCCTGCCAGCAGCACGGTGCCCGGCTGGGGCGCCTCGCCCTCGCGCGCGAGGCGCACCGGCAGCGCGCACTGCGCGTCCAGCCAGTCCGCCATGCCGGCCGCGAAGGCCTCGTCCACGTGCTGGACCGCGACCACGGCGGCGGTGAGCCCGGCAGGCAGGCTGCCCAGCACGGCGGCCAGCGCGGCCGGGCCGCCGGCCGACGCGCCCAGCGCGACGAGACGTTCGGCGCTGGCCCTGTGCCTTTGCGGCGCGGCCACGCGCGCCGGTCCGGTGCGGCCCTCCAGCAACCGGCCGATATTGCGGATCTTGCGCAGCAGCGGGCCGCTTGCCAGTTGCGAATCCGGCTGGGTCAAGGTGGGCGTATCCACGGCGTCGATGGCGCCTTGTCCCATGGCATCGAAGACCTGGCTGGCGTTGCGGCCAAGATCCATGGTCACCACCACGATGGCGCACGGCGTGGCGGCCATGATGCGCCGCGTTGCCTCGACACCGTCCATCACCGGCATCAGCAGGTCCATCAAGATCAGGTCGGGCGTGCGCGCCGCGGCCATGCGCACGGCGCTCTCGCCATCCTCGGCCACCCATGCGACTTCCAGCGCGGGATCGAGGGCGATGACGCGCCGCAGGGCGACCACGGCCAGGTGGGAGTCGTTGACGATGCCGATCTTCATGCGCGTGCTTCTCCTATCAGGTCTTGCACCGCATCGAGCAACGCGGCGTCCTGGAAGCTGCCCTTGGCCAGATAATAATCCGCGCCGGCCTGCAGGCCGCGCTGGCGATCCTGTTCCCGGTCCTTGTAGGAGACCACCATCACGGGCAGGTGCATCAGGCGGGCCTCGCGCTTGATGCGGCTGACCAGCTCGATGCCGTCCATGCGCGGCATGTCGATGTCGGTGATGACCAGGTCGAAGGATTCCGCGCGCAGCACGTTCCAGGCATCCATGCCGTCCACCGCCACCGTGACGTCATAGCCGCGGTTGGCCAGCAGCTTGCGCTCCAGCTCGCGCACGGTGAGCGAATCGTCCACCACCAGCACGCGCTTGCGCCGTACCGGAGCGGCTTCCGCGCCGCGGCGGATGCGGTCGATCTTGCCCTCCGATAGCAGCTTTTCCACCGAGCGGACCATATCCTCCACGTCGAAGATCAGCACCGGCGTGCCATCTTCGGTGAGGCTGCCGGCGGCGATGTCCTTGATCTTCCCGAGGCTTGCCACCAGGGGCTGCACCACCAGGATGCGCTCGCCCAGCAGACGGTCCACCGCCACCCCGTAGGTGCGTTCGTGATCGCCCAGGACCACCACCGGCACGGTGTCCTCGTCGCGCCGTGTCTCCGCCTGCTGCAGGACCTGCGCCGCGCTCACCAGCCCGACCTGGCGCTCGCCAAAGCGGAAGTGCTGGCGGTTTTCCAGCTGCTCGATGTTGCCGCGCTCCAGGTTGATGGCCTGCATGACGTAGGCCAGCGGGAAGGCATAGGCCTCGCCGGAGACCTCCACCAGCAATGCGCGCACCACCGACAAGGTGAGCGGCAACTCCAGGTGAAACTGCATGCCGCGTCCACTTTCCTGCGTCAGGCGGATGCTGCCGCGCACCTGGCGGATCATGTCCTGCACGGCGTCGAGCCCGACGCCGCGCCCGGACACTTCGCTGACGGTCTCGCGCATGCTGAAGCCGGGCAGCAGCAGGAAGTCGAGCAGCTCGGCCTGCGATAGCCTGGCCACGGATTCCTCGGGCACTAGCTCGCGCCGCACGATGGCTGCGCGCAAGGCGTCGAGGTCCACGCCGGCGCCATCGTCGGCAATCACGATCATCAACCGGCCGGCATTATGGCGCGCGTTCAGCGTGATGCGGCCTTCGGCCGGCTTGCCGGCGGCGCGGCGTGCCTCGGGCAGCTCGATGCCATGGTCCACCGCGTTGCGCAGCAGGTGCGCCAGCGGCGCTTCGAGCTGCTCCAGGATGTCGCGGTCGACCTTGGTGCTCTCGCCGACCAGTTCGAGGTGCACTGCCTTGCCCAGCGAGCGCCCCAGGTCGCGCACCATGCGCGAGTAGCCGGTGAGGCCGTCGGCGAGGGGCCGCATGCGGCTGGCCAGCGCCCGGTCATAGAGCTGGTGCGAAAGCTGGCCGGTGCGGTGGTCATACTGCTCCAGTTCCGAGACCCGTTGCGAGAGCTGCTGGTGGCTTTCGGCCAACAGGCGCTGCGCTTCGCCCAGCGCGGCGTGGGCGGCGGGATCGGCCGCGCTGGCCGCGAGCGTTACCTGCAGGGCGTCGAGCGCCTGCAGGGCGCGCATCTGTACGCGCCGGGTTTGCTGCAAGGCGCCGCCGAAGGGCTTGAGCCAGTGCGTCTCCACCATCGCCGCGCCGGACAGCGCCAGCAACTGGTCGAGCGTATCGGCGCTGACGCGCAGCATGCGCTCCTGGACTTCCGGCTGGCGGGGTGCTTCGCCGGGCGGGAACGTGGCCGGTGCCGTGGCCACGCCGGCACCAAGGACCGCGCCGGCCGCGGGGCCTTCGGGTGGCGCAGGGGCGATGGTGTCTGTCGCCGCGGCCT
>NZ_AHJE01000133.1 GCF_000243095.1 Cupriavidus basilensis OR16
AGGCGGGTAATGCCGATCGGTGCATGCGTGACCGCCCACGCTGCCGATACCGGATACCAGTAGTTATGCAGTCCGGTGTTCAGGCGCGCCTCAGCACGCGCTTGCTTGTTCGATTCCATTGTTTGCTCTCTTGCGGGTACCGGATCGGATCGCTGTTTCCAGGGGAAGCGTTTGGTTTCGCTGCCCGTCGCGACGCAACCGCGTTGTTGTTCGTTCGTTGCCAGTCAGCTTCAGGCGCCCAGGCGGCGCATTTCCGCGAGGAAGCGCGCTTCCGTCCAGGCTTGGCCATCCGCGCCCAGCAAGCCAGCCTGGTTGAACGCGCGCACGATGTCTTCGGGGCTTTTCGCGCCAGCTTCGAAGGCGGCCTCCAGCGCATCGCCCAGCGCGTCTTCATAGGCGGTGGGCACCGCGGCGCGGGTCTGCCACACGATGTTGGCCACCTTGCCGGGCTGCTCGATGTGGCCCTTGCCGGCGACATTGTTCGGAGCCGGACGCTCCCAGGGCGCCAGATTCGGGTTGTATGCGAGGTCTTCCATTGCGCTGCTCCTTTCCCTTATTACCAACCGGCCAACCCAGCGTTTTGTTTCACTAATAAAACGCTGATTTAAATATTGAACACAGACACCACTATAGACAACGAAACTTTAAAAATTGACTGGGGTTTACCCGTTGGATCGGCGACGTTCGGCCAGCGCCGCGCACCCGGACGGGGGCGTCACGATGTCCATTGCGCCGCAGCCGACCCGCACACTGACGCCCTCCCCACTGCGCCCGAGGTAGTCGTCAATGGCATCGCCGCACAACATCGCCACCGCCTGCCGGTAACCGTCCGGATCCAGGCGGCGCATGTTCCAGCGCACCCATGCCTGCGCGTCGGCGCTGGCCGCGGCGCTCAACAGGCGAGCAGCCCCCCGCTCGGCCAGGCCTTCCACGCCCACGGCCGCGAGCGCATCGAGCCGTTGGCGCGCCACCTCCCGTGCCTTGTCCTCCTTGCCAGGGCCACCGTATCCCTGCGCCGGGCTGAGCAGCAGCAATTGCGCGGGCAACTGCGCCGGGGCCGCCTCGGCCACATAGGCCGCGGCCATCAGCGCGCCGAGCGAGTGCCCCACGATCACATCGGGCCGTACCTCCAGGGCGCGCAACAGGTCCTGCAAGCGCTGCGCATAGTCGGCAGCCTTGGGCGCCGCCATGGGCAGGGCTTGCGAGTTGCCATAGCCGGGTGCGTCCCACGCGATCACGCGGGCGTCGGCCGCCAGCAGGCTTGCGCACGGCAGCCAGGAGGCCGCGCCGGAACTGATGCCGTGCAGCAGCACCACGACAGGCCCACGGCTGCCGCCGCACCGGTAAGCAACCTGGACCAACGCTGGCGCGGCTCCCCGGCATGGACGCTACGCGCCCGCCCCCTTGCTCTTGCGCAGCAAGGTGCGCAAGCGCGCCATCCTGGTGCAGGTCACTCGTCGCTTCGCCACATCACTAGGGATTTCCCACCCATGTGTTTCCCGAAATGACCGGCTATATTTTGTTTGTTGTTTCTTATGTAATCTGATGTTTTACCTATAAAACAAAAAGTCAGAAAGTGCAACAACAGGCGCGCACAGACCTGACTCGAAGATGGCCCGGCAAAGCGCTGTCACACCACTTAAGTGGCACGGCGAAAAAGGAAAAGGAAGAGGAAACGAACCATGAAACTTGGACGGATTGCACTGGCTGCCCTTGCAGCAGCGGTACCCATGCTGGCCTCGGCCCAATCGGCGGTGACGCTGTATGGCGTCGTCGATACGGGCATCGAATATGTGAACAATGTTGGCGCGGCGAAGGACAACGTGGCCCGCATGAACACCCTGACGGGCACGGTGCCGTCGCGCTGGGGCATCCGTGGCACGGAAGACCTCGGTGGCGGGCTCAAGAGCCTGTTTGTGCTCGAATCCGGATTCGCCCCCGATGCCGGCACCTCTAACCAGGGCGCGCGCCTGTTCGGCCGGCAGGCATTGGTGGGGCTCTCCGGCCCCTGGGGCCAGGTCGCCCTGGGCCGCCAGTACACCATGCTGTTCTGGGCCACGCTGGACCCGGACATCCTCGGCCCCAACGTGTACGGGTCAGGCTCGCTCGACAGCTATCTGCCGAACGCGCGCGCCGACAACGCCGTTTCCTACAAGGGCACGTTTGGCGGCTTTACGATGGGTGCCACCTACAGCTTTGGCCGCGATACGGTGAACGCCGGCCCGAGCCCTGCCGGCGCCAACTGCGCGGGCGAGAATGCGGCCGACAGCAAGCAATGCCGCGAATGGTCGGCCTTGCTCCAGTACGACAACAAGTGGTGGGGCGTGGCCGCAGCCTATGACTCGCTGCGGGGCGGGCCTGGCGCGTTTGGCGGCCTGACCAAGAGCAGCCTGTCGGACAACCGTCTCTCGCTCAACGGCTACGTGCTGCTATCCAAGACCAAGATGGGCCTGGGCGTGATCCGCCGCGACAATGACGGCAGCCCGACGCCGCGCAGCGAGCTTTGGTACGCGGGCCTGGCGTATGACATCACGCCCGCGTTCACATTGGCCGGCCAGGTCTATTACCTGAAGTATCACAACAGCGACAACAAGGCGATGCTGTACGCGCTGCGTGGTACCTACGCCTTCTCCAAGCGCACCTCCGTGTACGCCACGGCCGGCTTCATCGACAACGGTGGCCAGCTCGCCCTCTCGGTCAGCGGCGCCCAGACGGGCTCCAACCCGAGGCCCGGCGGCAACCAGCTGGGCACGATGATCGGCATCAAGCACACGTTCTAAGCGCCGGCGCGTCGCCGCGCGGCACCGGCTGGCATGCGGTGCGCGCTGCATGCCAGCACGAAGTCAATCCAGAGGCGTTTCCCCATGAAGCTCGCAACTCGCATTTTGTTTGCCGCCATCGCCACCACGACTGCCATGATGGCAGGTGGCGGCGCCTGGGCGCAGGCCTACCCCACCAAACCCATCACGCTCGTCGTTGCCTATCCGGCTGGCGGCGACACCGACGTGCTGGCCCGCCTGCTCGCGGAAAAACTCTCCGCGCGCCTGCGCCAGTCGGTGGTGGTCGAGAACCGCACCGGCGCGGCCGGCACGATCGGCAGCGCGTACGTGGCCAAGTCCGCGCCCGATGGCTACACCTTGCTGGTCGCGCCCAACACGGTGGCAATTGCACCGCTGGTGCTCAAGAACGGCACGGGCGCCAGCTACGACGTGCGCAACGATTTCACGCCGATTGCCCAGCTTGGCGTGCAGTCGCTGTTCGTGGTCGTCAACAAAGGCACCGGCATCACGAAACTGCCCGAGCTGGTCACGCGCGCCAAGGCCGGTACGGTGCAGACCTACGCCACGCCCGGCAATGGATCGCCCATGCACATCCTTGGCGAGATGTTCAACAAGGCGGCAGGCGTAAACATCGCGCAGGTGCCGTATCGCGGCTCCGCGCCGGCGGTGGTCGACGTGCTCGGCGGGCAAGTGCCGATGACGTACTCCACGCTGGGCGCGGTGACGCAGTACGTCGCGACGGGGGCGATCGTGCCGCTGGCCGTGGCGGACATGAAGCGCTCGCCGTTCGCGCCGAACGTGCCAACGCTCGCGGAGCTGGGCTACAAGGATGTGGAGGTGGGCGCCTGGCAAGCGCTGATGGCACCCAAGGGACTGCCGCCGGAGCTGGTGAAGACGCTGAATACGCACGTCAACGACATCCTGAAAATGCCGGACGTAGGTGGCGCGCATGGCAACCATCGCCATCACGCCCGTTGGCGGCGAGCCCGCTACGCTGGGCAAGCTGATTGCATCGGACTCGACGCGCTACGCCAGGATCGTCAAGGAGTTCGGCATCCAGGCCGATTGACGGATTGAGAGGTTGGCTGGCTGACTGACTGGTTGAGGCTGCGCCACCCGGCGGCGTCCGGTTTCCCGCGCGGGAACCGGACGCCGTTTGCTTTCCGACGCAGCCTAGCGCTGCCCGAAACTGGCATCGATAAACAGGTCTTTGTACTCGCGCGGCTGCGAGCGCCAGTACTGCTTGGGCGCATGCACCTGCGCGCCAAGCTTGGCCGCCGCATGCCACGGCCAGCGCGGATCGTAGAGCATGGCGCGCGCCAGCGACACCGCATCGGCTTCGCCATTGGCGATGATGGCTTGCGCCTGCTCCGGCTCGGTGATGAGCCCGACGGCGATGGTCGGCAAGCCCACCTCCGCCTTGACCCGCTGCGCGTAAGGCACCTGGTAGCCGGGCCCGAGTTTGATCGCTTGCGCCGGCGAGACGCCGCCGGTGGTCACGTGGATAGCCGCGCAGCCACGTGCCTTGAGCGCCTTGGACAACGCGATCGTGCCTTCGATATCCCATCCGCCGGGCACCCAGTCGGTGGCCGAAATGCGGGCCCAGACCGGCTTATCCGCGGGAAATGCCGCACGCACGGCGTCGAACACCTCGATCGGGAACCGCATGCGGTTCTCCAGGCTGCCGCCGTATTCGTCCTCGCGCTTGTTTGCCAGCGGCGACAGGAACTGATGCAACAGGTAGCCATGCGCCAGGTGGAGCTCGATGCCATCGAGCCCGAGGCGCGCCGCGCGCACGGCCGCGGCCACGAAATCGTCCCGCACCTTGTCCATGCCCGCGCGGTCCAGCGCCAGCGGCGCATCCTCGCCCTCGGCATGCGGCACGGCCGATGGCGCCAATGTCTTCCAGCCCAGCGGCTGGTCCGGCCGGATCTGGCTGCCGCCCTCCCACGGGGCGCGGCTCGATGCCTTGCGCCCGGCATGCGCCAGCTGTATCGCCAGCGCAATCGGCGCGTGCGCCCTGGCAGCCTTGATCACCTTGCCGAGCGCCGCCTCGTTCGCATCCGAATACAGGCCGAGATCCCCGGGCGTGATGCGCCCTTCCGGCGATACGGCCGACGCCTCGATGATCAGCATCGCGGCGCCCGACAGCGCGAGCTGGCCGAGGTGGATCATGTGCCAGTCAGCCGCGCAGCCTTCCTCGGCCGAGTACTGGCACATAGGCGCGATCACGATGCGGTTTTCCAGCCGTAGCTGGCCAATCGAGAAGGGTTGGAACAACTGACTTTCGCTCATGGGAGAGACTCCTTGCTGTCTGTGGCGCCGGCTCGCGGCAGGCATGGCTTGTCATTCTAGAACGCCTGTATTTTCTTGCGTCGTCACGCCGTTTCTGCGCGCTGCTGCCGCGAGCGGCGCGCGCCGGGCGACGAGATCGGCGACCAGCGCCAGGCCTAGCGCCGTGGCGCCGCACAGGAAGATCAGCGCGTAGTTGTTGTGGGACAGCGTGAACAGGTACGAGTAGCCGTAGCCGCCAAGCGCCTGGAACAGCGCGAAAGCCGTGGTAGCGCGGCTCCACGCGGCACGCTGCTCGGCATGGTCGTGCGGCACCATTTCGTGGATGCGCCCAAGCACAAGCGGCACGATGCCGGGCGTGAAGAGCCCCAGGACCACGGTAGCGGCGCCAACCAGGATCGGGTTGCCCGACAACGCGAGCGTACCCACGGCAATGGCCTGCAGCAGCAGCGCCAGGCGATAGGCTGGGCCAAAGCCGATACGGTCGGCCACATTGCCGCACACGAGCGGGCCTGCGATAGCCGCGACACCATACAGGACCCAGTAGCCTGCGCCGATCTCCGCGCCCCGGCCGAGGCCGCGCGCCACATAGTCGACCAGCAGCACCATCGCGGGCACAAGCCCCAACGCATTCGCGGCGTACTGGCCGTACAACACGCGCATGGCGGTGTTCTCGCGCTGCGCCTTCCTCGCGCTCTGGCCGGGCGCCGGCACAACCGGTGCTGCCGGCGCTGCGCCCGGCCAGCCGAACCAGCTCACGGCGGTGAGGATGGCCGCGAACAGGCCGAGGCCGATCCAGGTGTCCTTCAAACCCAGCCGCAGCAACTCTGGAATGAGGGTGCCCGAGGCCGCGATGCCAAGCCCGAGCCCCAGGAAGATCATGCCGCCGGCGAAGCCGCGGCGGGCGGCCGGGATATGCGGCAGGATCGTGGTTGCCACCAGCACCATGATGGCGCCACCCGATACGCCGGAAGCAAAGCGCCACACAAAGAACCAGCTTACCGACAGCGGATACGCGCAAGCGAAGAACGCAGCGGTGGCGATCACCATCAGCAAGCGCAGCGCGTTACGGTTCGACAGTGCCGTGGCGAGCGGACGGCCCAGCAGTGCGCCGGCCAGGTAGCCGGCGAAATTCGCCGCGCCCAGCGTCACCGCTTGCGACGACGTGAACCAGTGTGCCTGGATCAGCGGCGGGATCAATGGCGTGTAGGCGAAGCGCGCCAGGCCGATAGCCACGAGGCTTGCGCACAACCCGGCCAGGGTGGCGAACAGCGCGCGGGCATCGAGTGTCGATGCCGTGGGACTAGGGAGGGTTGCTGTGTGCTCGGGCATGATCCATTCCTGCGCGTTCAGTACGTGACGCGCTGCGATGATTGCTTCGGTGTTCGTTGGGCGATTCGTCGCGCTGCCGTGCGCTCAGGTCTGCCGGGCGGGTAGCGGTGGCAGGCCAAGCAAGCTCAGCGCCGACGCGACGGCCGCTGTCAGCAGCGCGCGTTCCGGCCTGACCCGGGCGAGCACGCGCACGCCGAGCAGCACCGCGAGCAGATGTGCGGCCGCGTCCGCTGCCGGCATTGCCGCGGGAATCTCGCCGCTCGCCTGCCCCGCGTCCATGCAGCGCTGGAAAAAGTCCTGGATCTGGGTGATTTCGTCGGCAATGCCTTTTCGGCAGGCTTCGTCGCCAGGGGTGGACTCCACGGCGGCATTGACCAACATGCAGCCGCGGTGCAGCACGTCCCCGATTGACCGATCAACAATCTCGCCAAAGAAGGCCGCAATGGCGCGCCCCGGCGATTGCGAGGACTCCAACCGGCTGATGCGCTCGCGCAAGGTGCGGTCCAGGTAATGCTCCAGCGCGCGCAGGAACAGGCCGCGCTTGTCGCCGAAGGCGTTGTACAGGCTGGGCTGCGTCAAGCCCGTGCATTTCACCAGATCCCGCGTGGACGTGGCCTCGAAGCCGTTTGCCCAGAATGCGTCTCCCGCGGCCTCCAGCACCTGCTGCTCGTTGAATTCACGTGGTCGTGCCATGGTCGCTCCGGCTTGCCTGACTCGGCTTTTGATCGGGGTGGAAATGTTCTGTATCACACGATACAGAACAGATTATATATCGGTCGATATAGAACGCAAGGTAAAAAGCGGGCAAGCGTGGGGCAACGCAGATGACTGCCCGCATGGACAGCCTGCATGCCGTGACGAACGAGGGGGGAGCGGGCACCGGGAGCTGCCGGTGCCGCGCAAGTGGACAAGACGCCCCGCCGTTGCAGCGGGGCGAGCGACGCTCAGCCCAGGCTGGCGGCCGCCAGTTGCGGCCTGGACTGGCCGCCGGTGACCTGGTCAATCGCGGCGAGCACGTCGGCGATCTCGGGCACCACGCCGCGCGCGCCAACGGAGACGGACTGCCCAGGCGTGTTGATGCCAAAGTGCTGGCTGTCGGTGACCGTAAACAGCATCACCGACGGCTTGCCCAGCGCGTCCGCCAGATGCACGAAGCCGGTATCGGTGCCAACCACGAGCGCGGCGGCATCCACTCGTTGCGCGCATTCGGTAATGGTCATGCGCGGCAAAACCTCGGCACCCGGAATCTCGGCTGCCAGGGCTTCGGATTGCTCGCGCTCCGCGGGCGAGCCCCAGGGCAGCTGGATCTTGTAGCCGCGCTCGGCGAGCGTCCTGCCAACCGAGATCCAGCGCTGCGCGGGCCACTTCTTGGCCTCGACTGAGGTCGCATGGAACAACATCGCCCGCGGCACGCCGTCGGCGTTGAGCGGCGTGGCGGGCGCGGGCACGCGCAGCGCGTAATGCTCCACGGGATCCAGCGGATAGCCGAGCCCGTTGGCCACCACCATGCGCATCTTGTGGCGCGCGGTAGCGTCGCCATGCGGGCCGAAGATCTGCGTATAGGCGAACACGGCACGCGCCTCGCCGAGGTACTCGGCGGCGTAGCCCAGGCGGCGGCTGGAACGCGCCAGCCAGGCCACGATGGCGCTCTTGTACACGCCGTGCACGTCCACCACCACATCGTATTTCTCGCGGCGCAGGGACCACAGCGCGCCGATGATGGCACGCAGGTCGGCCCAGCTACGGGATTTCTTGAAACCGCGCAGCGGCGGCGCGATCACGCGGTCCACGCCCACGGCCCAACGGGGAATATCGGCACACGACGCATCGGCCACCCAGTCGATCTTCGCCTCGGGATAGGCGCGGCGCAGGTCGGACACCAACGGCAACGTGTGCACCATATCGCCCAGCGAGGTGATCTTGATGAGGAGAATGCGTTTCATGGAAATGGAAAATCGGGTTGCGAATGGAGATCGCCGGCTGGCGGCGAGGCCGTAGTATGCACCAGCCCCATGGGCGGCGCACCAATTTGCCGGCCCCGCGGCAACCTGGCATGGGGTTCGCGCGGCACCCGGCACCAGCCAGCGACATGCCGCATTTTCCTTTGACTTTCCCTGGCGTGTACACCAGTCTGGGCCATACGGATCGAAGGATCCGCCACGCAAGCTCCCCCTGCCGGCGTGCCGCAACGTGGCTTGCCAGCCACCCACGCTCGCCCTAGGCCGGACTCCACATCAGCGCTTGCGCTTTGCCGCCCCATGGCCACTTAGCGTGTACCGGATGGCGATAGGCGTTTTCCCCCTGGCAATCGCCCCCTCCGATGACGCTACCAGTCCCCGCAGGGGCGAGGTCCGCTTTACCTTTTCACCCCAAACAGGATCAGGAGGCTTCCATGCACCCACACTTGCGTTATGCGCCGCCGCTGGCACTCTCCAGCCTCGCGGCGGTCATCCTGATTGGCGCCACGCCAGCCCAGGCCGCCTCGTCCGTCACGCCGGAGCAGCACTTCCCCGCCGGTTATCTCGAATCCACGGCTTCGGGCTACCAGAGCGAGCCTGCGCCCGAGGAAGGCGCCATGCCGCGTCCTGCCGCGCACGCCGACCACCCGGGCAACGGGATGATCAAGACTTTGGCGCCCGTGGCGGCGCCCGGCGCAACCAATACCAAGAACAAGAAGAAGACGAGCCACTAGCCTGCCAACCGCCCGCCCGCGCTGCCCGCCTCTCCGCCCAGGCCAACTCAGCCCAACTCAGGCCCAGGCGGCGGCGCCAGCGACTACCGTGGCAAAGCGGTCATGCAGCGCGCCCAGCGTGTAGCGGTGGATATCCGCCGCCGCGAGCGGCGCCCCGCCCAGCGGGTCAGGCAGGTCGCGCGTGGCGCAGGCCGATGCCACCACCGTGCTGCGGTAACCGTGATCGAGCGCCGAGCGCACGGTGGCGCTGACGCACATATGCGTCTGGAAGCCCGCCACGATCAGCTCCTTGCGCCCAAGCTTGTCCAGCATGGCGGCCAGCGTGGTGCCGGCAAAGCTGTTGGGCAGGCCCTTGACCACGGTATGCTCGCCGCCAAGCGGCTCCAGCCCTTCGATGATGGCCGCATAGGGCCCATCGGGATCGAAGGCGCCGCCACTGCCTGCCCGCCCGTGATGCACCACATGCACCACCGGGCTGCCATGGCGGCGCGCCAGCGCGAGGAGTTCGCCGCAGGCCGCGCTCGCGGCGGGCATGCCGACCAGCGGGAGCTTGCCGTCCACATACTCGCGCTGGTGGTCGATCAGCACCAGCGTGGCGGCCTCCCATGCGGCAGGGGCGCGGCTGGCGCCGGCGAGGTCGAGCAGGGTAAAGGGTGTGGTCATCTTGGCTCCTTTTGTTTTGTGTTTGTGTTTGTGCTTGTGTTTGTGCATCAGGTGTTGGAAACGGCTTGGGGCGCCACGAGGGCGACTACCATGCAAGCGATGATAAGCCGCGCTATGCTGTTCGCCAATTCTCAACTGGCTCACATCCATTGTGCAAAAACGTTCACTCCACTGGGACGACCTGCTGACCCTGTCCACGCTGATCCGCACCGGTAACTACTCGGCCTGCGCCCGCGAGCTTGAGGTCACGCACGCTACCGCGATCCGCCGCATCCGGCGGCTGGAGACAGCGCTCGGCAAGCCCGTGGCAACACGCACCGATGGCGCGTTCGCGCTCTCGGCGGCCGGCCGCTCGGCACTGGCCGCGGCGCAGCAGATGGAGAGTTCGGCACAGCGCTTGCTGCGCGAAGTGGAAGACGCCGGCAGCGGCGTCTCCGGTGTGGTCAGCATCGCCTGCACCGCCGCGCTCGGCAGCCACTTCCTGACGCCACGCATGTTCGGGCTCTATCGCGCGCACCCGCAGCTCGAGGTCAGGCTGGAAACGGATAACCGCACCCCCAACCCGGCACTGCGCCGTGCCCACATCGCGGTGCGGCTTGCGCGGCCACAGGAAAGCGAGGCCATCGCACAGCGCGCGGGCAGCATGGGCTTTGGCCTGTATGCGCCGGCGCGGCCGGCCGACGCCGGCCCGTGGCGCGAGCAGGATCTCGCCGCCGCGCCGATGTGCGGCTTGCTGGACGAAGGCCTGGCGCTGCCGGAATCCGAGTGGACGCACGCGCTGGCGGCGCGCACGGGGTTCCAGTCGAACAACCTGCTGGCGGTGCGCGAGGCGATTCGCCATGGCCTGGGCATCGGCTTGCTGCCGCACTACCTGGCGCGGGACGACGCCCGGCTAGCCCTGGTGCGCGAGGTGCCCGAGGTGGTGCGGGAGATCTGGCTGGCTTATCCGCGGGAGTTTCGCGGCGCCTCCCGGTTCCGGCCGGTGATCGACTGGCTGGCTGGGGAGTTGCGGCAATGCCCGTGAGCCACGGAACCGGTTGAAAACGCGCAGGCAGGCAGTATAGTTGCCTGATGCATGCCCGCCCCACGGGCTCGCGCACGGTGCAGTCGGCAGGCCACCACTGGCCGCCGGTGGCACGGGGAGCTTCACCATGGATCGGGATTCACCGGCAACGCTGGATGCGGGCGCGCTCGGGCTGGGCGAATCCGTCGTCATGGGCGTGGCCGGCACCGCGCCCGCCTTCAGCCTGGCGGCCACCACCGCCACCCTGGTCGCGACGGTGGGCGCCCTGGCGCCAGCCAGCCTGCTGTATTGCGGCCTGATCATGTTCGGCGTGACGCTGTCCTACCAGCAACTGAACCGGTTGCAGCCCAGCGCTGGCGCCTGCTACACCTGGGCCTCCGAAATCTTCCATCCCGTGCTTGGCTTCTTTGCGGGCTGGACACTGCTGGTGGCGTCGGCGGTATTCATGGTGTCCGGCACCATTCCGGCGGCGACCGCCACCCTGCTCCTGTTCGATCCGGTGCTGGCGGAGCGCCCGCCCGTGGTGACGCTGGTCGCCGCAGGCTGGCTGTTGGCGGTGAGCGTCGTCGTGATCAAGGGAATCAAGCTGACCAGCTACACCCAGGTGGCAATGACGCTGGTCGAGCTCGGCGTGCTCGCTGCGATCGTGCTCGCTGCGCTGGTGCGCGCACCGCGCCCGCTTGCGCACCCGCTGTCGCCGGCCATGCTCTGGCCATCCGGCTTTACGCCGCAGCTGTTTGCCAATGGGGCGCTGGTGGCGCTGTTCTTCTTCTGGGGCTGGGATGTCACCGCGAACCTGACCGAGGAAACGCGAGACCCGGCGCATGCGCCCGGGCGCGGCGCATTGACGGCGATGGTCATTGTGCTGGCACTGTTCATGACCTTCGTCATCGCCTGCCAGGCCGTACTGAGCGACCAGGAAATCCGCAGCGCCGGCACCAATATCGTGTTTGCGCTAGCCACGCGGCTGTTTCCGCGGCCGTGGAATTACCTGGCCGTGCTGGCCGTCATGCTCAGCACCGTGGGCACACTGGAAACCTCGATCCTGCAGTTCACCCGCACGCTTTACGCCAAGGGCCGGGATGGCCTGCTGCACCCGCGCTATGCCGAGCTGCACCGCACCTGGCGCACGCCGTGGGTAGCCACCGCGGTGATCGCATCGTTTGGCTTGCTGCTGCTGGCACTGTCCGCGTACGTCAACAGCGTGGGCCAGATCATCCAGGACTCGGTCAATGCAATCGGTTTCCAGGTGGCGTTCTACTACGGGCTGGCCGGTTTCGCCTGTGCCTGGCACTGCCGGCGCGGTGCCGCCCGCGCACCCGGCAAGCTGTTGCTGCTAGTGCTTTGGCCCGCTTGCAGCGCGGCGTTCCTGTGGTTCATGGGGCTCTACAGCATCCCCAGCTTCGACCTGGCCACGCGCGTGGTGGCCCTGGGCGGCATCGCGGTTGGCGCGGTGCCGCTCCTTTGCAGCGCGCCAAACACCGCTTGCGCCAGCGCCTGTGGCGGGATCGGCAAGGCCTTATGCTGCGCCGCCTGCGCGGCTTCGAGCAAGCGCGTTAGCCAGGCCTCGTTCAATCGGTAGAAATCCTTGAGGACGCGGTGCACCGGTTCCGGCAGGAACACCGCCTCGGTGGACAGCATGCCCACCAGGCAAATGGCGTCGCCGCCCGCGGTGGCCAGCCAGGGCGCCAGGAAGGCACGAGCCTGCTCGGACACTGGCAGCTTGGTGTCGATGTCGCGCACGCGCTGCAAGCTGCGGGCGCTGTACTCCGTCACCGCCGCCTGCACCAGGTCCTCTTTGGCGGGGAAGTGGTAGTGGATGCTGGAGGTCTTCACCCCTACACGCTCGGCTAGGTCCCGGTAGCTGAATCCATTGAAACCCCGCTGCCGCACCAGCACCAGGGTGTGCTCCAGCAGTTGATCGCGTACGGACGGGATCGTCATGGCATGCATCCGCCTTTCGGCAGACCCTCGAGGCGCCGGCAATGGCAAAGAGCCGGTGTCACTGGCTCCTTGCATGCATCACCGCATTCTTTGGATTACCGATTGATGATTGTTTCACGGCGTGTTCAAGCATCTCGCGTAGCTCAGACGTTGGCGCCTTCGGTGAACACATCGAACTTGCCGGTACGTGCGCCGTCGGTATAGGCATCCACGCTGCGGGCCGGGCTGGCCGACACGCCAGTGCGATCCAGGCCGGCGACGATGCGAGCGCCGTCGGTGTACGGGTCGAACTTGCCTACGCGGGCACCATCGGTGAAAGCGTCCACGCTGCGAGCCGGGCTGGCCGACACGCCGGTACGATCCAGGCCGGCGACGATACGTGCGCCATCGGTGTACGGGTCGAACTTGCCGGCACGGGCGCCGTCGGTGAACTGGTCAACGGTCCGCGACGGCGAGGCCGAGACGCCGGTGCGGTCCAGGCCCGCCACGATGCGGGCGCCGTCCGTGTACGGGTCTGCCTTGCCAACGCGCGCACCTTCGGTGAACGGGTCGAACTTGCCGCTGCGGGCGCCATCGGTGAATGCATCGGGGGTCGTGGTGCGGAACACGTAGCCGTACTTGTCACCGGCAAAGGTGCTGTCCTTGGGGCCCGAAGCCTGGGCGGTGCCGGCCACGAAGGCGGCGGCAAGGGCGGCGGCGGTGATGAGCGTCTTGGCGAAGAGGTTCGAGGTCATGATGTTCTCCATGTGCATTTGAGGACCCGCGCTTGGGCGGAATCGAATCGGTACGCTTCGGAACCTTCGTCTTCTTGTCCTGTTATCTACTAGTAGATAGATTGGCTGGCCAAAAAAAACGGGGATTCCCCAGGCGCGCAGTTCGTCATGCCGGCGCGTTGCAAGCGCCCCATCACCTGGTCCATTTCTTCGGCCAGGTTGTCCATCGCGGCCTGCGGCGTCTTCTCGCCGGTCACGGCGGTCGCCACGTTCTTCCACCACAACTGGGCCAGCTTGGGGTAGTCGGGCACGTTGGTCCCCGTGGGCGTCCACGCCACCCGCGCCGGGCTGCGATAGAACTCGATCAGGCCGCCATACTGAGCCGCATTCTTGGTGAGGTATTCGTGATGGATGTCGCTGTCGCGGATAAAGGTCAGGCCGGTGAGCGACTTCTTCAGCGAGACCGTCTTGGACGTCACGAACTGCGCGTAGAGCCAGGCCGCGGCGAGGCGGTTGGGATCGGTGTTCTTGAAGAAGGTCCAGGAGCCCACGTCCTGGTAGCCGTTCTGCATGCCCTGCTTCCAGTACGGGCCATAAGGCGACGGCGCCATGCGCCACTTGGGACTGCCGTCGGCATTGACCACCGGCAAGCCCTTCTTGGTCATGTCCGCGGTAAAGGCGGTGTACCAGAACACCTGCTGCGCGATCTGCCCTTGCGCCGGGACCGGACCGGCTTCCGAGAAGGTCATGCCCATGGCTTGCGGCGGCGCGTACTTTTTCATCCAGTCGATGTACTTGGTGAGCGCATAGACCGCGGCCGGACTGTTGGTGGCGCCACCGCGCGCAACCGATGCGCCCTCCGGCGTGCATTTGTCAGCGCCGACGCGGATGCCCCATTCGTCGACCGGCATGCCGTTGGGCAGGCCCTTGTCGGCGGCGCCGGCCATCGACAGCCATGCGTCGGTAAAGCGCCAGCCGAGCGACGGATCCTTCTTGCCGTAGTCCATGTGGCCGTAGACCTTCTTGCCGTCGAGTTCCTTGACGTCGTTGGAGAAGAAGTTGGCGATGTCTTCGTAGGCCGACCAGTTGGTGGGCACGCCCAGGTCATAGCCGTACTTGGCCTTGAACTTGTCCTGCAGGTCCTTGCGCGCGAACCAGTCGGCACGGAACCAGTACAGGTTGGCGAACTGCTGGTCGGGCAACTGATAGAGCTTGCCATCCGGCGCGGTCGTGAACTTCGTGCCGATGAAATCCTTCACGTCCAGCCCGGGATTGGTCCACTCCTTGCCAGCGCCGCTCATGTAGTCGGACAGCGGCAGGATGGCACCGTAGCGGTAGTGCGTGCCGACCAGGTCGGAGTCGGAGATCCAGCCGTCGTAGATCGACTTGCCGGACTGCATCGAGGTCTGCAGCTTCTCCACCACATCGCCTTCCTGGATGATGTCATGGTTGACCTTGATGCCTGTGATTTCCTCAAACGCCTTGGCCAGCGTCTTGGATTCGTATTCGTGCGTGGTGAGGGTCTCGGAGACCACGCTGATCTGCGTCACGCCCTTGGCCTTGAGCTTGGCGGCAGCATCCATGAACCACTTCATTTCAGCGAGCTGCTTGTCCTTGGCGAGCGACGACGGCTGGAACTCGCTGTCGACCCACTTCTTGGCCTCGGCCTCGCCTGCCCAAGCGGCGTGGCCACAGGCGAGCGCGGCCGCGCAGGCCAGCGCCGTCATGCCCAATTTCACGTGCACCTTCATCAATGTCTCCTCGAAAATCCCCCTCCCTGCTCTTTGTCTGGGACGCGGTCCGGGGAAGGTGCAGGCCGCTATGCCCATTGACGAAAAATCCGTCGCTTTATTCTTGCCGGCTCAAGGTGCGCGAGCCGCCCGCGGCTCAGCCCTTGCGCATCACCAGGCCCAGCGCAAGCATCGAGAGCACCAGGCTGATCCAGATCGAAGGCTCCTCCGCCAGGGCGAACCAAGCCATCATCTTCTCGCCTAGCCCCACCCACGCCAGGTTGATCCAGGCCGCGCACATCAGGCCGATGAACAGGCGGTCGCCGCGGGTGGTGGCGATGGGCAGGAAGCCCTTGCGCTCCATCGTCGGGGCGCGCGTCTCCCACATCGTCATACCGACCAGCATCACCGCGATGCTGATGAAGAACACGGCCACCGGGGTGGTCCATACCATCCAGTTGAACATGGCATCCTCTCCTTACACGCGGCCCATCGCGAAGCCTTTCGCGATGTAGTGCCGTACGAACCAGATCACGATGCCGCCGGGCACGATGGTGAGCACGCCGGCCGCGGCCAGCACGCCCCAGTCCATGCCGGAGGCCGACACCGTGCGCGTCATGGTGGCAACGATCGGCTTGGCGTTGACCGAGGTCAGCGTACGCGCCAGCAACAGCTCCACCCAGCTGAACATGAAGCAGAAGAAGGCGGCCACGCCCACGCCTGCCTTGATCAACGGCAGGAAGATGGTGATGAAGAAGCGCGGGAAGGAATAGCCATCGACATAGGCGGTCTCGTCGATCTCGCGCGGCACGCCCGACATGAAGCCCTCCAGGATCCACACCGCCAGCGGCACATTGAACACCAGGTGCGCCAGCGCCACGCCAAGGTGCGTGTCCATCAGGCCGATGGTGGTGTAGAGCTGGAAGAACGGCAACAGGAACACCGCCGGTGGCGTCATGCGGTTGGTCAGCAGCCAGAAGAAAACGTGCTTGTCGCCGATGAACCGGTAGCGCGAGAAGGCATAGGCCGCGGGCAGCGCCACCGTGATGGAGATCACCGTGTTCATCGCCACGTAGATCATCGAGTTGATGTAGCCCGAGTACCAGGACGGATCGGTGAAAATGGTCTTGTAGTGCTCCAGCGTGAAATCGTTGGGCCACAGCGACAGCGTGGAAACGATCTCCTCGTTGGACTTGAACGACATGTTCAACATCCAGTAGATCGGCAGGATGGCGAAGACCAGGTACACCACCAGGAACACCGCGCGCCAATAGGTGGCGCTTTGTTTGGCTTCACGCATTGGGCATGTCCTCGCTGCCGGAGGTGCCCGCGCGCTGCATCCAGTTGTAGAGGATGAAACACATGAGCAGGATGATCAGGAAGTAGACAATCGAGAACGCCGCGGCCGGGCCCAGGTCGAACTGGCCCACGGCCTTCTGCGTGAGGTATTGCGACAGGAACGTGGTGGCATTGCCGGGTCCGCCGCCGGTCAGCACGAACGGCTCGGTGTAGATCATGAAGCTGTCCATGAAGCGCAGCAGTACCGCGATCATCAGCACGCCGCGCAGCTTGGGCAGCTGGATGTAGCGGAATACCGCCAGGCGCGAGGCGCCGTCGATCTGCGCGGCCTGGTAGTAGGCGTCGGGGATTGCGCGCAGGCCGGCGTAGCACAGTAGCGCCACCAGCGGCGTCCAGTGCCACACGTCCATCACCAGCACCGTGAACCAGGCGTCCACGGCGCTGCCGGTGTAATTGTAGGCAAAGCCCATGCCGGCGAGCGCCGCGCCCAGCAAGCCGATGTCAGTGCGCCCGAAGATCTGCCAGATCGTGCCCACCACGTTCCATGGAATCAGCAGCGACAGCGCGATCACCACCAGCACCGCGGACGCCTTCACCCCCTTGGCCGGCATCGACAGCGCCAGCAGGATGCCCAGCGGAATCTCCACCGCCAGCACCGCCAGCGAGAAGCCGAGCTGACGCAGCAGCGCGTCGTGCAGCTCGCCGTCGCGCAGCACGGTGCGGAACCATTCGGTGCCGACGAACACGCGCCGCTCGGGCGAGATGATGTCCTGCACGGAGTAATTGACGATGGTCATCAGCGGCAGGATGGCGGAGAACGCCACGCACAGGACCACCGGGATGACCAGCAGCCAGGCCTTCTGGTTGACGGGCTTCAGCGTGCTCATGCCACCAGCTCCTCGTTGACGTAATAACAGGTATGACGGTTGAACACGGACAACCACACGGTCTCGCCCGCCTGCAGTGCCGCGCCCTCGTTGCCGAGCCGGCCGCGCACGGTGGCAGCGTGGCCGCTGGTGTCCTGCACGGTGGCGGTGACCAGCCAGTAGGTGCCAATGTCCTGCGCGCGCTCCACGCGCGCGGGCACGGCCTGCGGATCGGTGCTCGCGGCCAGGCGCAGGTACTCGGGGCGCACGCCGACCTTGAAGCTGCCGCCCGCCTGCAAAGCCGTGGCGACGGTGGGCGCGAACTCCGGCATATAGCGCCGCCCGGCAACTTCGATGGCGCCATCGCGCCATGCCCCCGCCAGGAAATTCATGCCCGGCGAGCCGATGAAGTTGCCAACGAAGGTATGCGCTGGCCGCTCGAACAGCGCATCGGCCGGCCCCACCTGCACCGCCCTGCCGCGCGACATCACCACCACCTGGTCGGCGAAGGTGAGCGCCTCGGTCTGGTCATGCGTGACGTAGATCAGCGTCAGCTGGAATTCGTGGTGAATCTCCTTGAGCTTGCGGCGCAACTGCCATTTCAGGTGCGGATCGATCACCGTGAGCGGCTCGTCGAACAGGATGGCCGATACGTCTTGGCGCACCAGCCCGCGTCCGAGCGAGATCTTCTGCTTGGCGTCGGCCGCCAGGCCGCTGGCGCGGCGGTCCAGCGACGCGGACAGATCCAGCATCTCGGCCACGCGGCCCACGCGAGAGGGTCCAAGCAAGGCGTAGGCACCGCCGTCATTGAACGTGAACTTCAGCGGCAGCAGCGCGTAGTCCTCGTCCGATTGCGGATCGGGCCGGTACGAATGGGACAGGTCGAGGTCGATGCGTGTCATCTCAGGCTCCCAGCTCGGCGGTGGCGGGGGCGACCCTCTGCGACCGGCTGGGCGCATGGATGCGCATGCCGGTGGCGTCGAACAGGTAGAGCTGCGCGGGATCGAGGTGCAGCGTAAGCGGCGCACCCAGTTCCAGGTCGACCACCCCCGGAAACTGCGCCACCAGGCTGCCGACCGGCGAGTCCATATGCACGAAGGTGTCCGACCCGGACAGCTCCGCCAGCGCCACCCGGCCTGCCACCGGCACAGTGCCGGGCACGGCGTCCAGGCGCAATGCCCCGGCCCGCACCCCAACCGTTACCGTGCCACCTTGCCGGCCTGCCTCGGGCAAGGGCACGACGATGCCGCCGGGCAGCGTGACCGCGCCGGCCTGCAGGCTGCCGGCTATCAGGTTCATGGGGGGATCGCTGAAGGCACGCGCCACGCGCAGCGACGCGGGATAGTGAAAGACCTCCGGCGTGGGCCCGTACTGCAACAGCTCGCCGGCATCGAGCACCGCGGTATAACCGCCCAGCAACAGCGCCTCGCCCGGCTCCGTGGTGGCATAGATCACGGTGGCATTGCCATGCGCAAAGAGCTGGGTCAGCTCCTCGCGCAGTTCTTCGCGCAGCTTGTAGTCCAGGTTGACCAGCGGCTCGTCAAGCAGCATCAGCGGCGCGCCCTTGGCCAGCGCGCGCGCCAGCGCCACGCGCTGCTGCTGCCCGCGGAGAGCTCGGCGGGAAGGCGCTCGAGCAGGTGCTCGATATGCAAGCGGGTGGCCAGCGCCCTTACCTGCCCATCGATATCCTCGGCACGCCGCAGCTTGAGCGGCGAAGCAATATTGTCGAAGACGGTCATCGACGGGTAGTTGATGAACTGCTGGTAGACCATCGAGACGTTGCGCTCTCGCACCGGCATGCCGGTCACATCGATGCCGTCTACCTCGACCCGGCCGGCACTGGGCCGGTCCAGCCCCGCCATGACCCGCATCAGCGAGGTCTTGCCGGCCTGGGTGGCACCTAGCAGGATGGTCACCGCGCCCGGCACGGGCGTCAGCGACATGGGATATAGATACGCCTGCGAACCTGCTTGCTGGGCGATGCCTTCCAATCTGAGCTGCATCGAGTCTCCGATTCCGAATGCCACATGCATCACATTGAAAGCGATGATGCAAACGCACAAATCTTTGCTTCCCGCTCGTTTTAGAGCAAAAACGAACATAAAACAATCGTGCAGTGCATCATTTGTTTTCGTTTCTGTTTGAACTAGAATGCCGACATGACGCTAAATCCACGCCAGACCGCCCTGCTGGAAGAGGTTCGCAGCCAGGGCTTCGCTTCCATCGACGAACTCGCGCGCAAGTTCGGGGTGACCCTGCAGACCGTGCGCCGGGACGTCAACCTGCTTGCCGAAAGCGGCATGCTGGCGCGCTTTCACGGTGGCGTGCGGGTGGAGGGCTCGACGGTGGAGAACATCGCCTATCGCCAGCGCCAGGTGCTCAATGCCGAGGGCAAGGCGCGCATTGCGCGCGCGGTGGCCAGCGCCGTGCCCGAGGGTTGCTCGTTGATCCTGAATATCGGCACCACGGTCGAGGAGATCGCGCGCGAACTGATGCATCACCGCGGCCTGCGCGTGATCACCAACAACCTGAACGTGGCGAGCATCCTGGCCGACAACCCCGAATGCGAAGTGATCGTCGCCGGCGGCGTGCTGCGCTCACGCGACCGCGGCATCGTGGGCGAGGCCACGGTGGAGTTCATCAGCCAGTTCAAGGTGGATATCGGCCTGATCGGCATCTCGGGCATCGAGGCCGATGGCACGCTGCGCGACTTCGATTTCCGCGAAGTGAAGGTAGCGCGGACCATCATCGAGCATTCGCGCGAAGTCTGGCTGGCGGCGGACGCCAGCAAGTTCAACCGGCAGGCCATGGTGGAACTGGCGCACGTCTCGGAAATCGACCGGCTCTTCACCGACGAGCCGGTGAAGCCGCCGTTCGAGAGCATGCTGGAAGAAAGCGGAGTGCGCTGTGTGGTCGCGCAGCCCTGAGAGCGGCCAGCCACGGCACCGCCTCCCCGTGGGCGAGGCGGTGCCGGCGGCGCCGATCAGCTTCACGCCACGGTCGTGCGCCTGGTAGTAGGGCTTGGCGCCCTTGAAGCTGGGCAGGAAGGAGTGATGAATATTGATGGCGCGGCCGGCCAGCTTGCGGCACAGGTCGTCGGAGAGCACCTGCGCGCCAGCACCACCAGGTCGATGTTCTGCTCACGCACGATCTCGAACACCTTGTTCTCTTGCGCGGCCTTCTGCTCGGCCGAGGCGTTCATCATCGGCAGGTGGAAGAACGGAATATCGTACGACGCGGCGAGCTGGTAGAAATCGCGGTGGTTCGACACGATGGCGGCGATCTCCACCGGCAGGCCGCTGGCCTTGGCGCGGAACAGCAGGTCGTTCAGGCAACAGCAGGTCGTTCAGGCAATGGCCGATCTTCGACACCATGATCATGACGCGCGGCTTGACGCTGGCATCGAACAGGTCCCACTGCATGGCGAACTGATCGCCAATCGGCGCGAAAGCGGCCTTCAGCGTGGCCAGGTCCGGGCCGCCGGCAGCCGGGGTGAAATGCACCCGCATGAAGAAGCGGCCGGTGAACTCATCGCCGTACTGGTCGGAATCGACGATATTGCAGCCGTGCTGGAACAGCAGGCCCGAGACGGCATGGACGATGCCCGGCTGGTCCGGGCAGGAAATGGTGAGAATGAATCCGGTATTGCTCATCGTGTGTGGTTTTGTCTAGTGCGCGCCGATCAAGGGCGGGGGATGCCGGGGGCGCTCCAGCCGCGGCGATTGAGCGCATCCAGCGTCACCAGGGTCGCGTCGACCGTCATGGCGCCATCCGCCATGATAGCAAGCAATGCCTGCGGGTCGATACGGCGGTGCTCGGCCACCTCCCCGTCGCGGTTATGCGGCACGAAATCCGGCGGCAGCAACAGGTCGTACACGTATACGGCCTCCCACTGCACGCCCTCGGGGATTTCACGCAGCACTTCGATCACGCCGTGCGCCTCGGCGCGCTGGGCCAGCACGGGCGGAATGCCGGACTCCTCGTCGCACTCGCGCACCAGCGTGGCGAGCGGATCGCTGCCGTGCGGCATGCCGCCAGCCACCAGGTTGTCCCACATGCCGGGGTCGACCGCCTTGGCGGCGCTGCGCCGTGAAATCCACAGCGCGCGCTCGCCGGCAATGATGCCGTTCATGTGCGAGGCAAAGGTCAGCAGCCCCAGAAAGCGCGCCGCGGCGCGCTCGATCACCGCGAAGGCCGGCGCCGCGAGTTCCGGCGTGACGGCAAACAACTCGTCGCGCCAGCCGCGCACATGGCCGGCGTCCGCCAGCCAGTGCGCCAGCGCTTTGAGCGCGGCACTGCGAGCGGGGCCATCGCCGCAGTCCGGCAGCAGTGCGACGCCGCCATTGTGCAGCTCGCCCAGCACGGCCGGCACCGCATCCTGCGCGCGCAGGACAAGCGCATGCGCGCGCGGCAGCCAGCCCACCTGGCGCCCTTCCACGGTCAGCCGCAAATGCGCGCCGGCATCGAAGCGGCTGCGCGCCACGAGCGAGGCGCGGATGCGGGAAACGGCGGGGCTCGGGCTCTCGGGCAAGGTATTGGACATGAAGGATCCCGGCGGCCGGCAAGGCACGCCTGTAACGGTAAAAGCAGTCAATCCAGGACAAGACGCATGAAGCAAAATCAGCCTTCGGGCCTGCCGCAATTCGTGCTGGCACTCGACCAGGGCACCAGTAGCTCGCGCGCGATCCTGTTCGATCACGCCGGCAACGTGGCGCGGGTCGCGCAGCGCGAGTTCCGGCAATATTACCCGCACCCCGGCCATGTCGAGCACGATCCCTACGAGATCTGGCAGTCGCAGCTGGCGGTCGCGCACGAGGTGCTGAACGATGCCGGCGTCGCGGCCAGCCAGGTGAGCGCCATCGGCATCACCAACCAGCGCGAGACCACCGTGCTGTGGGACCGCCAGACCGGCGAGCCCATCGGCCGCGCGCTGGTCTGGCAGGATCGCCGCACCGCGCCGATGTGCGAGGCGTTGCAGGCCGACGGCTACGGCGAGCTGTTCCGCGACAAGACCGGCCTGATCATCGACGCCTACTTCTCCGGCACCAAGCTGCGCTGGATGCTCGACAACACCGAGGGCGCACGCGAGCGCGCGGCGCGTGGCGAGCTGGCGTTCGGCACAGTCGACAGCTGGCTGATCTGGCAACTGACGGACGGCAAGCGCCATGTCACCGATGTCTCCAACGCGTCGCGCACCATGCTGTTCAACATCCACACCTTCCAGTGGGACGACGCCCTGCTTGGCCTGCTGGACATCCCGCGCAGCTTGTTGCCCGAGGTGGTGCCCTCCAGCGGCGAGGTGGCACGCACGGCGTTGCGCCTGTTTGGCGCGCAGATCCCCATTGCCGGCATCGCCGGCGACCAGCAGGCCGCCACCTACGGCCAGGCCTGCCTGTCGCCGGGCATGGCCAAGAACACCTACGGCACGGGCTGCTTCCTGCTGATGAACACGGGCGCGCAGCCAGTGACTTCGCAAAACCGCCTGCTCACCACCATCGGCTGGCAACTGGGCGGCACCACGCCGGCAGCGAGCCGCACGCAGTATTGCCTTGAAGGCGGCGTGTTCATGGGCGGAGCCACCATCCAGTGGCTGCGCGACGGGCTGCAGATCATCAATAGCGCGCCCGAGGTGGAGCCGCTGGCGCGCCAGTGCGACGACACCGAGGGCGTGGTGCTGGTGCCGGCCTTTGCCGGCTTGGGTGCGCCGCACTGGGACCCGTTCGCGCGCGGCACGCTGATCGGCCTGACACGCGGCACCGGACGCCCGCACATTGCCCGCGCCGCGCTGGAGTCGATCGCACTGCAGAGCGTGGATGTGCTGGACGCCATGCAAAAGGATGCCGGCATCTCGCTGGCCGAGTTGCGCGTGGATGGCGGTGCGTCGCGCAGCGATCTGCTGATGCAGATGCAGGCCGACCTGCTCGGCACGGCCGTGGTCCGCCCGCGCGTGACCGAGACCACCGCGCTTGGCGCCGCCTACCTGGCGGGCCTCGCCACCGGCTACTGGAGCGGCGAGGACGAGATCGCCAGCCAGTGGCAGGTTGAGCATCGCTTCGAGCCGAACCTTAGCGCCGACGCGCGCGCGTACCGGCTCTGGCGCTGGCATCGCGCGGTAGAGCGCGCGCGCGACTGGGCGCGGGAGGATGGCGCGCCACCGCACTCGACAAGCTGAGCGCGGGCCGGGCGCGGCGCACAGGCTACACGCAAGCAACATACAAGCAACACCGCACCACCGCAACACGCATTCGCATCAAACAAGGAATCATGCAGACACTGCAAACCCCCATCCTGCCGCCCGACCGCGCCACCCTGCTCGCCACCCTCGAGCGCGAGCCGAAGTGGGATGTCATCGTCATCGGCGGCGGCGCCACCGGCCTGGGCACGGCGGTGGACGCCGCCTCGCGTGGCTACCGCACGCTGCTGGTGGAAGCCGCCGACTTCGCCAAAGGCACCTCTAGCAAGGCCACCAAGCTGGTCCATGGCGGCGTGCGCTACCTCGCGCAGGGCAATATCAGCCTGGTGCGCGAGGCGCTGCATGAGCGCGGCCTGCTGGCCCGCAACGCGCCGCACCTGGTGTGGCCGCTCGGCTTCGTGGTACCGGCCTACCAGTTGTTCGACCAGCCCTTCTACGGCATCGGCCTGAAGCTTTACGACATGCTGGCCGGCGGGCTCAACCTGTCCGGCAGCCGCTGGCTCAACCACCGCGAAACACTGGCGGCGGCGCCGACCCTGGCCGAGCACGTGGGGGGACGGCCCCTGCGCGGCGGCAACCTGTATTTCGACGGGCAGTTCGACGACGCCCGCCTGGCCATCGCGCTGATGCGCACGCTGTTCGACGTGGGCGGCACTGCCATCAACTACCTGCGCGTGAGCGGGCTGTCGCAGCGCAACGGCGTGATCGACGGTGTCACCGTGCACGACGTGCTGGGCGAGGCCAGCTTCGATCTCAAGGCATCTTGCGTGATCAACGCCACCGGCGTGTGGGTCGATGCCGTGCGCCAGATGGAAGACGGCCACGCGCGCAGCATGGTCGCGCCCAGCCAGGGCGTGCACCTGACCTTGCCGCGCAGCTTCCTGCCCAGCGACCGCGCCATCCTGATCCCCAAGACCGACGACGGCCGGGTGCTGTTCGTGGTGCCCTGGAACGGCCACACCATCATCGGCACCACCGATACGCCGCGCAAGGACCTGCCACTGGAGCCGCGCGCCGGCGCCGACGATGTGGATTTCATCCTGGAGACCGCCACGCGCTACCTGTCGCGCGCACCAACCCGCGCCGACGTGACCAGCGTCTGGGCCGGGCTGCGCCCGCTGGTCAAGGCCACCGGCGAAGCGTCCACCGCCTCGCTCTCGCGCGAGCACACCATCCTGGTGTCCAAGGCCGGCCTGATCACCGTCACCGGCGGCAAGTGGACCACCTACCGCAAGATGGCCGAGGACGTGGTGGGCACGGCCATCCAGCGCCAGATGCTGCCGGCCGCGCCCTGCGTGACCGCGCAACTGCCGTTGCACGGCGCGCAAGGCTTGCCGGCGAACCTGCCACCGCCCGGCAGCAGCTCGCCGGACCGTTACTACGGCAACGAGCTCGGCATGCTGCACGCGCTGCCCGGCAACGACGAAATGCTGGTGCCCGGGGCCGGGCTGACCGCCGCCCATGTGCGCTTTGCCGCGCGTTTCGAGCTGGCACGGCGGGTCGAGGACGTGCTGGCACGGCGCAATCGCGCGCTGTTCCTGGAGGCCGGCGCCGCCAGCGCGGCAGCACCCCGGGTGGCCGCAATCCTGGCCGAGGAGCACGGCCACGACGCCGCGTGGCAGGCCGCCGAGGTGGAGAGCTTCCGGGCACTGGCAAGCGGCTATATGCTGCCTTGAGGAACGACGCGCGACAGGGTTGTACCTGTCGCGCGCAAGCCGCTCACGGCGCGCTATTTCTACGCCAACTGCCACGCGGCCAGGTAGGCCTCAAGCCGGTCATCGCCAGAACATTTTGGTGCTTGTGCCCTGGCCGAGCGATAATGCGGGTTATCGAATCAGGGAGAACACCATGGACGAGATTGATGATCTGTCCGATCTGCCGATGCCCCGCTTTATCTGGGGCTTCGCGATCTTCACGCCCAAGGGCGGCGAGGTCATGCATGACGAATTTGAATATCTGACCCACACCCGCGCGCCCCGCTTCACCTGCCGGGTGGTCGAACTGGAAGACATGCCGGTCGACAGCGAGGAAAGCGGCATCGACGGGCGCATCGTGCATTACGACGAGCCCGGCCGCCTGTTCTACATCTCCGATGCCGGCATCGCGCTGGTGAACTTTGAGCTGTTCGACAAAGTGCCGGAGAAGCAGAAACTCAAGAAAATCTGCGACGAGGCCATCGAGAACTGGATGCTTCGCCGCGATTTCCTCGACTCGGAAGAAGGCGAAGAGGGCTGAGCGCCCTTTGCTTCACCCCGAGGCGACGACGGCCAGCACAGGCCGTGGTCCGCCCAGGCGTGCCTCGCCGGGCAACCGCATCGCCAGGATTTCCCACACCATAGGGAAGGCCGCCGGAAGACATCCCCTCAAAAGCAAAACGCCCGCTGAAACCCAGCGGGCGTTTTGCTTGTTCCCAGCTTGCTACGGACCTGCGTGCCGCACCGTTCGCGTGGACATAAACGCACAAACCAGTGCTTCATGCCCGCCCTGCCCAGCATGCCGCAATCAGGCCGCGGCGCCTTCCTGCGGCAGGCCGCGTTCCAGCGCTTCCTTCACGAGGCCGCTCATGCCACCGGCATGCGCCGGCGCCAGTGCCTGCAGGCGCTTCACCAGTTCAGCATCCAGCTTGCAGGCAAACGGCACCAGGCCTTGTTCCTGGTCGAGCCGGCGCTGTTCGCGACGATCGACCTTGGCCGGGCCGGTATCGCGCCCGGCACGGACGGCGGCGGACAGCTTGAGGCTGTTCGCGAGTTTCAACGCTTTGTTCTTTTCGAGGTCGGTCTTTTTCACGGCTTGTTCCGCTAGAGTCTGTCTGGGGCGGTATTGTACGCAGGTCGGCGGGAGAGCCCGCCTTTCCGTCGTGCCCATGACGCGATGCATGCCTGTCCGGCACGGCATGGCGTCACCGCGCCAGCCCCCTACTGCGCCTCCCTCACCTCGATCAAATCCGCCGCCACCCGCTCGATCTCCGCATAGACGGGAAGCGCCTCGTCGGGGCCGGTGCATCCGACGCCGGTCGCGCTGGCTTCGTCCGCGCCCAGCGGATGAAAGACAAAGGCCATGCCTGGCTTCCACCTCGGGTCGTTCTTCAGGCTTTCATTGAGAATGGTCAGGTACTGGCTGCGAGTGAACACGTGTTTTGCCATCTTCACCTCCGATGATTTGTCGGGATCGTAGCATGGCGCGCGGCCCGATTCGGGTGAGCCTCGATTCACGCGGGCCAGGCTGCATGCGATGATCGCGTTGCTTTTGCCGCAATCGAGCCCTTCCCGTTGCCGCATCGGTGCCACATCGATGCAGCATCGATAAGACATTGCCAAGACAACGATAAGACAAAGGATGAGACAAATGATACGTAGCACTTTGCCTGTGCTGGCGGTCGCGCTGCTTGCCGCCTGTACGGCCCGGCCAGCACGCAAAATACCGCACCGCTCACGACCGGCTTCTCCGCCACGCAACTGGACAGCATGCGGGCACGCGTGCGTGCCGATGTCGCGCAAGGGCGCATTCCGGGCGCCGTGTACCTGATCGCCCGCAACGGCAGCATCGTCAACACGCAGACCATTGGCTGGCAGGACGCAGCGGGCAAGGTGCCGATGCGCCCGGACTCGATATTCCGCATCTACTCGATGAGCAAGCCCATCGTCTCGGTGGCGGTCATGATGATGGTCGAGGACGGCTGCCCGAGCTCAGGGGCCTGCGCGTTGGCGTGGAGAAGGCCGACGCTGCCGGCAAGCCCGTGCTGGAACTGGTGCCCGCCCAGCGCGAGATGACCGTGCAGGACCTGCTGCGCCACACTTCGGGCCTGACCTATGGCGTGTTCGGCAAGTCGCTGGTCAAGGAGGAATACAAGCGGCTGGACGTGGATGCCACCGAGCAGAGCAATACCGAATTCATCGCCCGTCTCGCCAAGGTGCCGCTGCAGTTCCAGCCCGGCACTACCTGGGAATACAGCCGCTCCACCGATGTCTTGGGCGCCCTGCTCGAGCGCGTGTCGGGCCAGACGCTGGCCACGCATCTGCAACAGCGCATCTTCACGCCATTGCAGATGAAGGACACCGGCTTCTGGGTTCCGCCGGCACAACAAGGCCGCATTGCGGAGCCCTTTGCCGTCGATCCCGACAGCAAGGTGCCGGTCGGGCTGATCGACGTGCGCCACGCCCCGAAGCTTGAATCGGGCGGGGGCGGGTTGGTTTCGACCGCGGCCGACTACTTCCGCTTTGCCCAGATGTTGCTCAATGGCGGCGAAATCGACGGGGTGCGCCTGCTGTCGCCGAAGACGGTCGCCTACATGACGGCGGATCACCTTGGCGTCATGGGCGCCCGTTCCCAGGCACGCGGGGCGGCCTACCTGCCGGGGCCGGGCTATGGTTTCGGCCTGGGTTTCGGCACGCGCACGGGCACCGGCGAGTCGGCCACGCCAGGATCGGTCGGGGACTACTTCTGGGGCGGGGTCGGGGGCACCTACTTCTGGGTCGACCCGAAGGAGAAGACCGTGGCGGTCTGGATGATGCAGGCGCCGGGGCAGCGCGAGTATTACCGCGCGTGGTTCAGGAACACGGTGTACAGCGCCATGACACCGTGATGAAGCGCGGCTGTGGCAGCGCGCTGCCACAGCCGTTGACGGCACGTAGGGCGCTTTTGGCCCCTACAGTGTCTTGACGGACTCGCCCGGCACCAGGCCGTTGATGATGTCCTCGCCGAACTTCACGGCGCCGCGGCGCGCGGTGCCGATGTTGTCCCAGGGCGCCGCGCTCAAGCGGAACACGCGCGAGCGCTCGGTCCCCGGCTCATGCCCCTCGCGGCAGATCACCACCGACGCGTTGAAGCTGCGATCCGGACGGCGCTCGGGCCAGGTGCGTTCCGCCTGGTGGCGATAGATCAGCGGGTAGAGATCGAAGCCCTTGTAGCGGGTGAAAGGTCCAGTGTCCAACTTGCGCTCCCCTCTTGATGGTGGATGGGTGGATGGGTGGATGCGGCCTGCCCGCGCCTCCACGGATTCGTCCCGCCCTGTTGCCGGACGATGGCGGCAATGCCTTCAGGCAAGTTCAGGCCACGTCAGTCTGCCGGCTGTACCGACCAACCCGGCCCCTTGCCGTTCTTGTCGCTCTCATGGCGCCAGCGGCAGCCGCAATCGGCACAGGTGTAAGTGGCAAAGGTGATCGCGGGCTGGCCACGCGGCTTGATGCGCTGCGTATCCGTCAGAAGCAGCCGGGGATGCCCGGTGCCGCCTGTCGAGCCGGGCCGTATCTGCGCACAGGCCTCGCACATGCTCATCATCGCTCCCGCGCCTCGCGCATGCGGCCAGCGGGCGAGCCGCTGCGCGCTGCGCAGTGTCAATGCTGCGCTGCGCCATGCCGCTAGCCGCGGCTACTTATCCGCCGCCATCGCCTTGAGCTGCGCGTCGCCGGCCACGCGCGCCGCGTCCGAGGTGGTGAAGGTATCGTCCGAAACAATGGTGCGCTTGACCAGCTGCGCAGCGAAGTCGACCAGCGTGATCACCCATACATAGCGCCCTGCCTGCGGCGCGGTCTGGACAATTGCCTGAAGATGCGGCGTGGAATCCTTAGCCATGATGTGCCTCCGGAGAATCGGATCAGGCCACTGTAGCACGAGTCGCGCATGAGACTGCCGCAACGCCGGTGCGCCGCGCTTGTCAGACCACCTGCAGTTCGCGCAGCGTTTCCAGGTCCGCCGGCGCGAGGCCAAGCTCGGCGTAGAACGCCGCGTTGTGCTCGCCCACCGCGGGGCCGCTGCGGGGCGCCGGTGGGGCATGGCCGGAAAACCTCGGCACCATGCAGGGCGCGGGAATCGAGCCGAGATCGGGGTCAGGCAAGCGGACGACCGCGCCGCGCGCCTGGAAATGCGGATCCTCCAGGATATCGACAATGGTGAATATCTTGCTGAACGGGATCTCATGCGCGCCCAGCGCCTGCGCCACGGCCTCATAGTCATGCGCGGCGAACCAGGCCTTGACCACGGCATCGAGCGCATCGAGATGGAGCACGCGCGCCGGATTGCTGGCATAGCGCGGATCGTCGGCCATGGCAGGTTCGCCGATGGCATGGCAAAGCCGGCGGAAGATCGGGTCCGATGACGCCACCAGCGAAACCCAGTGCCCGTCCGCGGTAGCGTACATATTCGACGGCGCGGTGTAGGTGGCGCGATTGCCCGCGCGCTTGCGCACCTGCCCCAGTTGCTCGTACTCCACGGCCAGTGGCTCCAGCAGGCGGAACAGTGCCTCGGTAGCCGACAGGTCGATCTCGCGGCCGCGCGCCTCGTTGCCCTGCGCATGCGCGCGCCGGCTGTCGGCCACGGCGGCAGCGATCGAGAACGCACCGAACAGGCCCGCCACCATGTCGCCCATCGGGTAGTTCATGTGCATGGGCGAGCCCGACGGGTCGCCCGCCAGGTTGGTAAAGCCGCTCATCGCCTCGAACACGCGCGCAAAGCCCGCGCGACCGGCATAGGGCCCGGTCTGGCCAAAGCCGGTCAGGCGCAGGATCGTCAGGCGCGGGTTGGCGGCGCGCAGGGTCTCGGCGTCGAGGCCCCAGCGGTCCAGCGTGCCGGTGCGGAAATTCTCCACCAGCACATCGAACTGCGGCAGCATCTTGAGCAACAGCGCGCGCCCTTCCGGCTTGCGCACGTCCAGCGTGATGCCGCGCTTGCCGCGATTGGTGACCTTCCAGTACAGCGGCAGCTTGCCCTTCACCGGCGCTAGCCCGCGCAGCGGATCGGTGCCATCGGGCAACTCGAGCTTGACGACTTCCGCGCCCATGTCCGCGCACAGCGTGCTGGCGAATGGCGCGGCTACCACCGTGGCCATGTCGAGGATGCGCACGCCGGCGAGCGGCCCGTTGCACTGCGCGGCGGGCGTGTCTTGGTCTGTGTGGTTCATGATGGCGTCGAGGAGAGAATCCTGCTTGGTTGAAGAGGGATCAAGGCCGCATGCCGCTCTTGAAAATGCGCCGCGCCAGCGTGGCGCGATGCAGCTCCGACGCGCCGTCGTAAATGCGGAACGGCCGCAGCTCGCGCTGGATCATCGAGACGGGCGTATCGTCGGAGATTCCTTGCGCGCCCATGATCTGCACGGCGCGATCCGCCACGCGCCACACCGCTTCCGACACGAAGACCTTGGTCATTGCCGACTCATGCTTGACCGGCTCGCCCGCATCCATGCGCATGGCGCAATCGCGCACCATCAGCCGGCTGGCGTGCAGGTCGATATGCGAATCCGCCACCATGGCCTGGATCTGCTGGAGCTCGCACAAGCGTTGCCCGAACGAATCACGCTGCGCGGCATAGCGCTGGGCGATCTCCATGGCACGCGAGGCGCGGCCGATAAAGCGCATGCAGTGCGACAGCCTGGCCGGCTCCAGGCGTGCCTGCGCATAGTCGAAGCCCTTGCCCGGCAAGCCAAGCACAGCGTCATCCGGCACCACGCACCGCTCCAGCAAGATCTCGCCGTGCCCGCCGATCTGGTAGCCATCCATGCCGGCGATATTGCGCACCAGCCGGTAGCCCGGGTTGCCGGCGTCCACCAGGAACATCGTGGCGCCATCGTCCGTACGCGCCAGCACGATGGCAAAGGCCGCGCCCACCGCGCCGCTGATAAACCATTTGTGCCCGTTCAGCACCCAGTTGCCATTCACGCGCTCGGCAACGGTGCGCAGCATGCCGGGATCGGAGCCCGCGCCGGGCGCCGGTTCGGTCATGGCGAAGCAGGACCGGATCTCGCCGCGGATCAGCGGCATCAGGTACTTCTGTTGCTGCGCCGGCGTGCCTTGCTGCAGCAGGTTGATCATGTTGGGCTGATCGGGCGGCGCGCAATTGAGCGCGGGCGCGCCAAGAAAACTGCGCCCCGCTTCTTCCAGCACTTGCGCGCGCTCGCTCCAGTTCAAGCCAAGGCCGCCGTGCTCACGCGGCAAGTGCGGGGCGTAGATGCCCGCCTCGCGCGCGCGCGCCTGCAAGCCACGCGTGACCCTATCGAGCCGGACTACGTCGTGGGCCAGCGCCGGGTCTTCGCTGGGAATGGCATGCGTCTCGACAAAGCGGCGCACGGCTTCGCGTAGTTCGCCAAGGCGCGTTGCGCGATCGCTATCTTGCTGCGGGGTCACGGTCGGCATGCTGCTTAGTCCAGCGTGGTGCCAGTCGACTTCACCAGCGCGGCCCACCATGCCGTATCGCTGCGAAGCTGCGCGGCAAACTGCTCCGGCGTGCTGCCCACCGGCTCCGCGCCCAGGTCCACCAGGCGCTTGCGAATCTGCGGCTTGGCCAGGATCCTCACGGTCGCGTCGTGCAGTTTGGCAATGATCGGGCGCGGCGTGCCGGCCGGCGCCATCAGGCCCTTCCAGGCCGTCACCACATAGCCCTTGAGTCCTGCCTCCTCGACCGTCGGCACATCGGGCAAGGCGCTGGCGCGCTTGTCGCTGGCCACCGCCAGGGCACGCAGGCGGCCCGATTGCACATATGGCAGCAATGCGGGCATGTTGTCGATCATCAGCGTGATATGCCCGGCGATCAGGTCGGCCACCGCGGGGCCGCTGCCCTTGTACGGCACGTGCTGCAGTTTGATGCCAGCGGACTTGTTCAGCAGTTCGCCAGCAAGTTGCGCGGGGCTGCCGTTGCCGGGCGAGCCAAAGCTGAGCTGCTCGGGCCTGGCCTTGGCATAGGCGATGAACTCCTTGAGGTTGTGCGCCGGCACGGACGGGTTGACCACCATCAGGTTGTGCTCGCGCGCCAGCATCGTGACCGGCGCAAGGTCGCGCAGCGGCTCATAGGACATGCGGGCATAGAGACTGGGATTGATCACGGTAGGGCCGGCGGCGGCCAGCAGCAGCGTGTAGCCATCCGGCACCGCCTTGGCCACGGCGTCGCCGCCGATATTGCCGCCCGCGCCTGCCTTGTTTTCCACGACCACGGTCTGCCCGAGCTCTTCCTTCAACTGCTCGGCCAGCAAGCGCGCCAGCGTATCGGTGGAGCCTCCCGGCGGGAACGGCACGACCAGGCGGATCACTTTGGCGGGATAGGCTGCCTCGGCCAGCGCCGGTTGCGCAAGCCCAAGCAGGCTCAGCAGGACCGAGCCTGCGGCAAGCATGGTTTTCAACATGGTGTCTCCTTGAGGGAATGCCGCCACCTGGCATGATGGCCGGCGGCTGTTCTTTGTCTTGCTGATCAGCTCGCTGCCGCCAGCGCCAGCGTGCGCTTGGCGATATTGAGCTGGTGGATCTGGCTGGTGCCTTCGTAAAGGCGGAACAAGCGCACGTCGCGATAGAAGCGCTCGATGCCGAAGTCCGCGATATAGCCGTAGCCGCCGAACATCTGCACGCAGCGATCCGCCACGCGCCCGCACATCTCGGAGGCGAAGTACTTGCACATCGAGGCTTGCATGGTCACGTCTTCGCCGCGATCGCGCTGGCGCGCCGTTTCCATGATCAGTGCACGCGCAGCAAAGATCTCGGTCTGGCAATCGGCGATCATCGCCTGCACCAGCTGGAACTCCGCGAGCGGCTGGCCGAACTGCTTGCGCTCGGTGACGAAGCGGATCGCTTCGTCCAGCATGCGGATGGCGGGCCCGGTGCACAGCGCGGCCAGGTGGATGCGCTGCTTGTTGAGCACCTTCATCGCCGTGCGGAAGCCCTGGCCTTCCTCGCCGCCGATCAGGTTCGCGGCGGGCACGCGGCAATCGTTGAAGTGCACCTCCGAGACCGGCGATCCCTCCTGCCCCATCTTGCGATACGGCTGCCCGGTGGTCAGGCCCGGCGTGCCGCGCTCAACGATGAATGCCGAAATGCCGGCAGCCCGCTGCGCGCGGGATCGGTGCGCGCCATGACCGTGAACAGGCCGGCAATGGGCGCATTGGTGATGAAGCACTTGGTGCCGTTGAGCACATAGTGGTCGCCGTCGCGGCGCGCGGAAGTCGTCAGCGCCGTGGCATCCGAGCCGGCCTCCGGCTCGGTCAGCGCGAACGAGCCGGTCAGCTCGCCGCTCGCAAGCTTTGGCAGGTAGCGGCTCTTCTGCGCGGGCGTGCCATCGGCTACCAGCGCTTCCGAGCCGATGCCGGTATTGGTGCCCACCCGCGCCCGGAAGGCCACCGAGCATTGCGACAGTTCCAGTGCCGCGAGCACGAGTTCCTCGGTCGTCATGCCGGCGCCGCCGTACGCTTGCGGAATCGAAAAGCCGAACAAGCCCAGTTTGGCCATCTCCGTCACCAGCGCTTCGGGGACTTCATCCAGCGCGGCCACTTCGGCCTCGCGCGGCACCAGACGCTCGCGCACGAAACGCCGTAATTCGGCCAGGAAGGTGTTGAAGGCGTCCGGTTCCCTGATCATCTGTCTCGCTCCATCCGCGGTAAGTGCCGCCGGGATCGGCCGCATGGAAACCAGCGTAGCAAGCAGCGCTCGAAAAGCGGATCGATGTTTCGCTATGGATCGATGTTTCGCTATCTTGAATGCAAGACATGCACGAAACGCGCGTCAATGGCTATGATGGATGCATACCCAGGCCCCGCGGCGCAGTCCATGCGCCACCGCCGAACTGCCTTTCCCTCACGCCCAATGCCGCCCCGCCCCCATCATCCCGACCCCGCCTTCGCCACCACGCTGGCGCACGGCCTGGCACTGCTGCAGTGCTTTCGCGTGGGCGAGCCCGTCTTGAGCAACAAGCAGCTTGTTGCGTACACCGGGCTGTCCAAAGCCACCATCAGCCGCCTCACGTACACGCTGGCGGCGCGCGGGCTGTTGCTCTACGACACCGAACTGCGCCGCTACCGGCTGGGCTCCACCGCGCTCTCGCTCGGCTACCCGCTGCT
>NZ_AHJE01000132.1 GCF_000243095.1 Cupriavidus basilensis OR16
AACTTGAGGTCGATGCGCTCGGCGGCGATCAGCGTGCCGTTGCCGTTGAGGTCGCCGGGCTTGACGCGCACGTAGACCTGCGGCACCAGGGCACGGGTGCGGGAGCCGTCGGCCAGGGTCACGTCCTGCTCGACCAGCCAGACGATGTCGCTGGTGAGCTGGGCCATCTGCTCGGCGCTAAGGGCCACGCCAGGGCGCAGGTTCCAGGCGTGGGCATAGGTGCTGCCCGCTTCCAGCAGGGCGCGGTACTGGGCTTCGTCGCTGCTGTAGCCCTGGAGGAAGCGCCGGCCGGTGAGCTGGCCGATCTGGTCGCGCACCAGGCCTTGTTCGTAGAAACCGTCGCCCAGCCGCTTGTGCATGGTGGCCGGGTCGTAGCCCAACTGCGACAGCATGTAGTCGGAGCTGAGCCAGTTGCGGTAGTTGGCAAAGCGCGGGTCGGTTTCGATCAGGTAGCTGCCGCTGTCCGGCCGGACGCGGAACAGGCTGTTGTTGGGCACCTGGGTGTCGACGCCCACGGTACGGATGACGGCGGGGCCGTTGCCACTGGCGGCACCGACGCCGCTGCCGGCGCTGGCACCCGGGCCGTCGGCGGATACCGCGTCGTGCCCCTGGAGGGCGCCCGGGGCGCCGACGCTTCCCGCCGCGGCCGCCACTTCGATGATCTCGCGCGGGCTGGCGCCACCGGAGGTGCCGCTGCCGCCGGCGATGGTGCCGCCCACGCCGCCGGTATTGCGCCCGCCGACGCTGTAGCCGCTGCCGTTGCTGGCGGTGTGCTGCTGGGTCTTGGACACATTCAGGGCGATAGTCTGGATGGTGTCGGCCGGGGTGTAGGCGATCTGGCCGTCCCACTTGCGCTCGTGATAGCGCTTGAAACCGCCGCGCCAGCGGCTGTAGGTATATTGGCTGGTGCCTTGCTCGCGCTGGATGTGTTCGCCGAACACCTGTTCGTTCTTCAGATTGTGCAGGTCGCCCTGCAGTGCGCCGCCGGCGATGATATGGCTCTTGTCGTTGACCAGTTCATCGCCATGCAGTGTCATGCTGGCGCCGGAGCGGATCAGCGCCGGGCGCTTTGCGTGACCTGGGTTCGTACTCGGTGCGGGTGAT
>NZ_AHJE01000131.1 GCF_000243095.1 Cupriavidus basilensis OR16
TCCGAACGGCGTGCCACGGCGCTGTTCGTGCTTGCGGGCGACGCCCGCGTTGCCTGGCGCCATTTGCATGAAACGTGGGCTTGAGCGCGGCGCTGCCGGATACGTGACATGGGATGAGTCGAGGCGGCTAGTCAGTCGCACCACGTTTGGAAGCGCCCATGCCAGCGCGGTCGGAAGCCTTATAAGTCTTGGACTTAGGCTTGAGGTTGCGCAGTGCTGTGTCGGTGAGCATTGAGGTTTTTCCTCCTGTTCGTGACGGCTTTTACCGTCAGGGGCCAGGATACCTGCTGATGCCCGGAAAGCCGCATGAAATCATGCTTTCCAGAGGAGACTTCTACCGCCAACCTGTTCCGCTGGCCGGCGATAGCCACCGATAGCTGCCGCGACTAATTTCCTTCCAAATCAACACGTTACGGCAGTTTTTCGATAGCTGGCGATAGTCCCCAAAGGACCCGATTTCACTCCCACTCAATCGTAGCCGGCGGTTTCCCCGACACGTCATACACCACACGATTCAAACCACGCACCTCATTGATGATGCGGTTCGAGCAGCGACCCAGCAGCGCGTACGGCAGGTGCGCCCAGTGGGCAGTCATGAAGTCGGTGGTCTGCACCGCGCGCAGCGCGACCACGTAGTCGTAGGTGCGGCCGTCGCCCATCACGCCGACCGACTTGACCGGCAGAAACACTGCGAACGCCTGGCTGGTCAGGTCATACCAGCTCTTGCCCACTTGCGAAGCCTCGCACATGCCGGCTGCAGCGTCCTGCTCGGTAGCAACCGTGCCACGCAGCTCTTCGATGAAGATCGCGTCGGCCCGGCGCAGTAGCTCGGCGTAGTCACGCTTGACCTCACCCAGGATACGGACGCCCAGGCCCGGGCCCGGGAACGGGTGGCGGTAGACCATTTCTGGCGGCAGGCCGAGCGCCACGCCGAGCTCGCGGACTTCGTCCTTGAACAGGTCGCGCAGCGGCTCGAGCAGCTTCAGGCCCAGCGTTTCCGGCAGGCCGCCCACGTTGTGGTGGCTCTTGATGGTGGTGGCCTTCTTGGTCTTGGTGCCACCGGATTCCACCACGTCGGGGTAGATCGTGCCCTGGGCCAGCCACTTCGCGTTGGTCAGCTTCTTGGCTTCGGCCTGGAACACTTCGACGAACTCGCGGCCGATGATCTTGCGCTTTTGCTCGGGATCGGTCACGCCGGCGAGGTGGCCGAGGAACTGCTCGGACGCGTCGATGGCGATGACCTTGGCGTGCAGGCGGCCGGCGAACATGTCCATCACCATCTTGCCTTCGTTCAGGCGCAGCAGGCCGTGGTCGACGAACACGCAGGTGAGCTGGTCGCCGATGGCGCGATGGATCAGGGCCGCGGCCACCGAGGAATCGACGCCGCCGGACAGGCCGAGGATCACTTCTTCGTCGCCGACCTGTTCGCGGATCTTGGCGACGGCTTCGGTGATGTGGTCATGCATGACCCAGTCAGGCTTGGCGCCGGCGATCTTCAGCACGAAGCGCTCCAGGATGTCGCGACCCTTGGCGGTATGCGTGACTTCCGGGTGGAACTGCACGGCGTAGTAGCCGCGCGCTTCGTCGGCCATGGCGGCGATCGGGCAGCTAGGCGTGGAGGCCATCAGCTTGAAGCCCGGCGGCAGCTCGGCGACCTTGTCGCCGTGGCTCATCCAGACCTTGAGCATGCCGTGGCCTTCGGGCGTGGAGAAATCTTCCAGGTCCTTGAGCAGCGCGGTGTGGCCATGCGCGCGCATCTCGGCGTAGCCGAACTCGCGATGGTCGCTCCACTCCACCTTGCCGCCCAGTTGCACGGCCATGGTCTGCATGCCGTAGCAGATGCCCAGCACCGGCACGCCGAGGTCCCACACGGCCTGCGGCGCGCGCAGCTGGTGGTCTTCGTAGGTGCTGGCGTGGCTGCCGGACAGGATGATGCCCTTGGGCGCGAACTCGCGCACGAATTCTTCCGTGACGTCGTTCGGGTGGATTTCGCAGTAGACGTGCGCTTCGCGCACGCGGCGGGCGATCAGCTGCGTAACTTGCGAGCCGAAATCAAGGATGAGGATTTTGTCGTGCATGATGGGCGGATGGCGTTTCGTCCGGTACGGGCTCGGTCGTCACTTCGGTGCCCGGACCATAGCCGGGCGGCGGCGTGACACTCGGCTCGCGCCGGTATTCGGGTGATTGCGGCCGGCGTGCCACGGGGGCGGTGCCGGCATCCTTGTTTTGCGTCTCTTTTTGCAGCTCGCGTTGCTCACGCAGTTCACGCTCGCGCACGCGTACGCGCTTGGCGGCCGGGATCTGCACCGCGGCGAAGAAGGCCAGCACCGCGGCCAGCACCGGCAGCCAGATCTTGCCGGCGCCCTGCACCGGCAGGTCCAGCATCAGCATCCAGGTCACGATCAGCACCGCGCTGGCCAGGTTGACCTGCCCAACCGTGCGCGCCACGGCTACCGTAAGCTGCCCGTTGACGGTCGCCTGCCATAGCAGCAAGGCCAGGCCAACCAGCGCCACGCCAAGCAACTGCCCATACATGGCAGGCTGTGGCTGCGGCAATTGCAGCGCGCTGTAGAAGGTCGTAAAAGGCGACAGCAGCAGGACGATGCCGAGCAGCAGGTTGAGCAAGGCGTCCAGGAACAGCACGGCACGCAGCAATACTTTCATGAGAACTCCTCCGGCCAGGCGCAGGGCCTGGCTTGGGGGCAGCGCCGGTCGGCGCAGCCGGCGCGCGGCTGGCAGGACATCCAGGTCCCGCACAGCCGCCAGTTCATAAAGACCCGCCTGATCGACGCACTTAGTCGATGTAGTAGTTCGGCGCTTCCTTGGTGATCTGCACGTCGTGCACATGCGACTCGCGCATGCCCGCGGCGGTGATCTGCACGAACTCGGAAGTCTCGTGCCAGTCGGCGATCGAGCTGCTGCCGCAGTAACCCATGGAGGCACGCACGCCGCCGCACATCTGGTGGATGATGGCGGTAACCGAGCCCTTGTAGGCCACGCGGCCTTCAATGCCTTCAGGGACCAGCTTGTCGACGTTGGCGGTGTTGTCTTCCTGGAAGTAGCGATCTGCCGCCCCGTCCTTCATCGCGCCGACCGAGCCCATGCCGCGGTAGCTCTTGAAGGAACGGCCCTGGTACAGGAACACTTCACCCGGCGCCTCTTCGGTCCCGGAGAACATGCCGCCCATCATGACCACATGCGCGCCGGCAGCCAGTGCCTTGGCGATGTCACCCGAGTAGCGGATGCCGCCGTCGGCCACCAGCGGCACGCCGGTACCCTTGAGGGCTTCGGCCACGTTGGAGACCGCGGTGATCTGCGGTACGCCCACGCCGGCGACGATACGGGTGGTGCAGATCGAGCCCGGGCCAATGCCGACCTTGACGCCGTCGGCGCCATGATCGACCAGCGCGCGCGCGGCAGCACCGGTGGCGATGTTGCCGCCGATCACCTGCACTTGCGGGTAGTTCTGCTTGACCCAGCGCACGCGGTCCAGCACGCCCTGGCTGTGGCCGTGGGCGGTATCGACCACGATCACGTCGACACCGGCCTTGACCAGCAGGTCGACGCGTTCGTCGTTGTCAGGGCCCACGCCGACGGCAGCGCCGACGCGCAACTGGCCGCGGTCATCCTTGCTGGCCAGCGGGTGCTCCACTGCCTTCTGGATGTCCTTGACGGTGATCAGGCCGTTGAGCTCGAAGTCCTTGTTGACCACCAGCACGCGCTCGAGGCGGTGGCGGTTCATCAGGCGCTTGGCGTCTTCCAGCGATGCGTCTTCGCCCACCGTGACGAGCTTTTCGCGCGGCGTCATCTTGGCGCGCGCGGGCGCGTCCAGTTCTTCCTCGAAACGCAGGTCGCGGTTGGTGATGATGCCGACCACGGTCTTGCCTTCCACCACCGGGAAACCGGAGATGCCGTATTGATGTGATAATGCAATCACATCGCGGATCTTCATGTCGGGGGGAATGGTGATCGGGTCACGCAGCACGCCGGATTCGTAGCGCTTCACGCGCGCCACTTCCCGGGCCTGGTCGGCCGGCTTCAGGTTCTTGTGGACAATGCCGATACCACCAGCCTGCGCCATGGCAATGGCCAGGCGGGCTTCCGTGACGGTATCCATGGCGGCGGATACCAGCGGAATGTTCAATTCGATCGAACGGGTCAGGCGGGTACGGAGCGAAACATCCCGGGGCAGTACCGACGAATAGGCCGGCACGAGGAGCACGTCATCGAATGTGAGTGCTTTCTGGACAAGACGCATAGCAATTCCTCTAGGCGCAAAACCGAATTATACAGGAATGGCACGTTTCTTGACGCGCCTGCGAGTGCCCTTGTTCAAGTCTGCTATGCTCTTTGTCCTTTTTCCAGGGATAGGCAAGCAACGATGGGTATCGGCGTACTGTGCGGCCTTCTGGCCGGCGCCTTCTGGGGCATGGTGTTTATCGCCCCCAAGCTGCTGCCGGTATTTTCCCCCTGGGAACTCGCGATCGGGCGCTACCTGGCCTACGGGCTGGTCGCCTTCATCGCCGCGCTGCCGCTGATGAAGCGCATTGCGCGCAAGCTCACGCGCGCGGATTGCCTGGCGCTGCTGCGCCAGGCTTTCACCGGCAACCTGCTGTATTACGTGCTGCTGGCGTTCGGCGTGCAGCTGGCCGGCGTGGGCCCCACCTCGCTGATCATCGGCATCCTGCCCATCTCCGTCACCATCATGGGCCGGCGCGACCATGGCGCGGTGCCGCTGTCGCACCTGATCTGGCCGTTGCTGGTGGTGGCCGCCGGCATCGCCTGCATCAATATCGACCTGTTCGCCGGCGGCGGACATGCGCACGGCGGCGCCGCCGGCGAGGTGGTGCGCACCGTCTGGCAACGGCTGGCCGGCGTGATGTGCGCGGCCGGCGCGCTGGTGTGCTGGACGCTCTACGCGGTCGACAACGCACGCTACCTGCAGCGCAACCCGCAGTACAGCGGCAATGAATGGTCCGCGCTGTATGGCATCTCCACCGGCGTGGTGTCGGTGGTGCTCGCGCTGCTGGCTTGGCTGGGCTGGCTGGTGGCCGGCGACAGCCTGGATGTGGCCAGCGGCGGCCGCGACTGGCAATGGTTCTGGATGGTCAACGCGGCCGTGGCGCTCGGCGCGTCGCTGATCGGCAACAACCTCTGGAATATCTCCAGCCGCCGCCTGCCGCTTACGCTGTCGGGCCAGATGATCGTCTTCGAGACGCTGTTCGCGCTGGCGTATGGCTTTGTCTTCGATCATCGCCTGCCGCGCCCGCTGGAGATCGCCGCCATCGCGTTGCTGATGATCGGCGTGGCCTGGTCGGTACGCTTGCACGCGGTCGACAAGTCTGCCTAAACTAGCGGCCAACCCCGGCAGCCAAGGCGCGCGAGTCACTCGCGCAGCGGGGTTCCAGCCCCTGTCCGCCCCGCTGCCGCACTTATCACCGCAGGCTGCCACCATACGCTAAGCCATGAAACGATCGACCGCGCACATCAAGCTCGTCACGCTGGCCGCCCTCGCCTGCCTGTGCCTGGCAGCCACCGCCCAGGCGGATTCGCAATGGCAGTGGCGCGACGGCAGAGGCCGCATGGTCTACAGCGACATACCGCCGCCGCCCTCGGTGCCGGCCGCCAGCGTGATCAAGGCGCCCGGCCGTTTTGCCGGCAGCTTGCGCCCGATCGAGCCGCCGGGCGGCTCGCCTGCCGCGGCAGCCAGCCCTGCAGGCGTTGCCGCCGCCACCCAGGCGGCGCCGGTGCCGGCCGCAAAGGGCAATGGCAACGTGAAAGCAGAGCCCGTGGCAAGTGCCGACGAAGCCTTCGAGAAGCGCCGCGCCGCGCGGGCGAAAGCGGAGGCGGACCAGGCCGCCAAGGACCAGGCCGCGCAGGAGCGCCAGGCGCGCTGCGCGCAATCGCGCAACTATGCAACGTCCCTGCAGCAGAACCGCCGCATCGCAGTGTCAATGCCGGACGGCTCGCCGCGGCAACTGAACGATGACGAGCGGCAGGCCGAATTGCAACGCGTCACCGCCACTCTCGAGCAAAACTGCGCCTGACGGCCTGCGGCAGCGCCACGCCGGGCCTGTCAGCCGCCACGCAGCCATTTCAGCCCTTCGCGCGTGCCTGCCTTGCGTGTTTTCTGCACGCGCCGGTTGCGGGCCAGCTGGGGATCGGCCACCAGCGGGCGATAGACTTCGACACGGTCGCCGGTACGCACCAGGGTGTCGGGTGTCTTGAGCTTGCTGAAGATGCCGACCCGCATGGTGTCGGGATCCACCTCCGGACAAGCCTGCAGCAGGCCCGAAGCGGCAATCGCGGCGACAATGCTGGTGCCGGAGGGTACCTCGATCTCCTTCAGGAAGGCGCCGCCAGGATGGGCATAGCAAACCGAGATGCGCACCGGGGCCGCGGTGCTGGCGGGCTCAGCCATTGCCGTAGACCACTTCGGCACGCTTGACGAACGCATCGACGAACGTATTGGCGATCATGCTGAACACCGGCCCGATGATTTTCTCCAGCAGGAAGCTGGAAAACTCGTAGTGCAGGTGGAATTCAATCTTGCAGGCATCCTCGCGCAGCGGCGTGAAGCGCCAGGAACCGCTGAAGGTCTTGAAGGGACCGTCCTCGAACACCATATCGATCTTGGTGGGCCGTTCCTGCGTATTGCGGGTGTGGAAATACTGCTTGATGCCGTTGAAGTGGATGTAGATCTTGGCGTCGAGCAGCGTCTCGGTCTGCTCGAATACCTCCACGCCGCCGCACCAGGGGAGGAACTTGGGATAGTCCTCGACTTGCGTGACCAGGTTGTACATCTGCTCGGCGGAGTGGCCGAGCAGCACGGATTTATGGACGTCTGCCATGTAGTGGGGAATCATGGCCCGCGCGGGCGCCGCCAGCGCCATGACGCACTGCGGAATCCACCGGAGCGGGCCGGTTTGCTAGAATCCCAATTTTAGCCCACGCGCGCGCCGACGGCATCCCGGATGCGCACGATCGCGCCCAAACCACGGCCTTGCGGCCTCGCGCGGCCCTGCGGCGTTGCCGCGGCGGCATTCCCCTTCGTTTTTTGGTGTTTGTTTTACTTATCTCCATTTCCACTATCCGGACCGCATGACCATCGCAGACAACAAGAAAGCCTTTTTCGACTACTTCATCGAAGAGCGATATGAGGCGGGGATCGTGCTCGAGGGCTGGGAAGTCAAGGCGATCCGCGCGGGACGCGTGCAGATCAAGGAAGGCTACGTGGTCATTCGCGACGCCGAGCT
>NZ_AHJE01000130.1 GCF_000243095.1 Cupriavidus basilensis OR16
CCCGCGCCGGCAGCGAGGAAATGCTGGTGCAGTATGGCAACGTGCTCAATGCGCGCTACTTGCTACGCCGCAATGGCGATGCCGTGGAAGTGCAAGCCGGCGGGATCGGCATCGAGCAGCCGGCGCCGCAACCCGCCAGCGGTGTCACCGCAGCGCTGGCAGCGAATCGCTTCGACCTGGACGCCTGGCGCGCCGCGCTGGCGGAGGCCGGCAAGGCCAGTGCAGGCAATACCGCGCCGGTGTCGGCCTACCTGCCCGAGCGCATTTCCGTGCGCACGCACACGCTGTACGCCTTTGGCCGCGAGCTCGATGACGTCGTGCTTGAGGCCACCCGCGAAAGCGCTGGCTGGGGCGTGCAGATCGAGTCCCGCCAGGTGGCGGGCAACATGCGCTGGCGCAGCGATGCCGCCACACCGGCGGGCGCGCTCACGCTGCGCCTATCGCACCTGAACATCCCCGACACGGGCGACGCCGCCAACGCCGCCAACGCGGCCGATCCCCTCGACGGCAACACCAGTGACCTGCCCGCGCTGGACCTGGTTGCGGATCGGTTCGAGCTGCACGGCCGCGACTTCGGCAAGCTCGAGGTCAAGGCGCACTCCAGCGAAAACGGCGGCGAGCCCGTGTGGACGCTGGACCGCCTGGTCATCGAGCAGCCCGGCGCCACCTTTACCGGCAGCGGCAGCTGGCGCTTGCCGCGCCGGGTGCGCGAAGGCGCTGCCGCCGAGCGCCGCACGCTGCTCGACTTCAAGCTCGACGTGCGCAATGGCGGCCAGGTGCTGGAGCGCATGGGCCTGCCGCACATGCTGGCCGACGGGCATGGCACCTTCGAGGGCCGGATCGGATGGCGCGGCTCGCCCCTGTCGATCGACTACCCCACCCTGTCGGGGCGGATGAAGCTGCAGCTGGAAAATGGCCAGATCCTCAGCGTGGACCCGGGTGCGGCCAAGCTGCTGGGTGTGCTCAGCCTGCAAGGCCTGATGCGGCTGGCCACCTTCGACTTCCGGGGAGTGGCGGGCCAGGGCATGGTGTTCGACGAGATCACGGGCACTGGCACGATCGAGAACGGCGTGGCCAGCACCAAGGACTTCGCGCTCGAAGGGCGGGCAAACTGCGCGCCTCGATGACCGGCAGCGCGAACAGTCCCGCGCGAGACGCAGGACCTGGACGTGACGGTAGTGCCG
>NZ_AHJE01000129.1 GCF_000243095.1 Cupriavidus basilensis OR16
GCACGTGCCGGCAAGTTTGACCCCTACACCGATGGCGCGCTGGTTGCCGGCCTGGATCGCTCGGGTGTCTCGGCAACGCCGGCCCGTGGCTTCGATGCCTACACCGACGGCGCACGTGCCGGCAAGTTTGACCCCTACACCGATGGCGCGCTGGTTGCCGGCCTGGATCGCTCGGGTGTCTCGGCAACGCCGGCCCGTGGCTTCGATGCCTACACCGACGGCGCTCGCAGCGGCAAGGTCGACGTCTTCACCGAGGGTGCCAACGCCTGATGCATCCGACCATCAGATATGTCACCGCGCGCGGTGCCGGCTGATAGCCGCGCCGCGCGCTTTGCATTGAAGCGAGATGGAACAGATGAGCTAACGGCTAGTGGCTAGTGGCTAGTGGCTAGTGGCTAGTGGCTAGATTGCATTTCGCCGTCCACCCGCACCGCAAGGCCCAGCGGATTGCCCGCGCGCAGCGCTTGCGGCAGCAAAGCCGCAGGCATGTCCTGGTAGCACACCGGACGCAGGAAGCGCGCGATCGCCAGCGAGCCAACGGAAGTCGAACGCCCGTCCGACGTGGACGGATATGGGCCGCCGTGCACCATGGCATGGCTGACTTCCACACCCGTGCCGAAGCCGTTCACCAGGATCCGGCCCACGCGGCGCTCCAAGGCGGGCAGCAAGCCGCGCGCGGTGTCGTAGTCGGCTTCATCGATGTGGATGGCGGCGCTCAGTTGCCCTTCGAGGCCTTCCACCACGCGCCGCATGCTGGCCAGGTCCGGGCAACGCACCACCAGCGACGCCGCGCCGAAGATCTCCGCGCGCAAAGCCTCGTGCTCGAGAAACGCTTGCGCGGTAGTGGAGAACAACGCAGCCTGCCCCTGGAATTGCGCGCCCGCCTGGCCGCGCACAACGGTGCTCACCTGAGGATGGCAGCCGATGGTTTCCACCCCCGCGCCGTAAGCGCGGTGAATGCCGGGCGTAAGCATGGTGGAAGCCGGGATCTGCGCGATCGCGGCTTCGGCCGCTGCCAGGAAGCGCTCCAGATCAGGGCCATCCACGGCAAGGATCAAGCCGGGATTGGTGCAGAACTGGCCCGCGCCCAGCGTCAGCGATACGGCGAATGCCTTGCCGATGGCATCGGCGCGGTTGCCCAGCGCGTGCGGGAACAGCAGGACCGGGTTGATGCTGCTCATTTCCGCGTAAACGGGAATCGGCTCGCTGCGGGCCGCGGCGAGCTGCATGAGCGCGGTGCCGCCGGCGCGCGAGCCGGTGAAGCCGACCGCCTTGATACGGTGATCGCTGACCAGCCCGCGCGCGATCTCCAACCCGGAATCGAACAGCAGCGAGAACGTGCCCTCGGGCAAGCCCAGTTCTTCCACCGCCTTCTGGATCGCACGGCCGACCAACTCCGAGGTGCCGGGATGCGCCGGATGCGCCTTGACGACGACCGGACAGCCGGCCGCCAGCGCCGACGCCGTATCGCCACCCGCCACCGAGAACGCCAGCGGGAAATTGCTGGCGCCGAACACAGCCACGGGGCCCAGCGCGATGTTGCGCAGGCGCAAGTCCACGCGCGGCAGCGGCTTGCGTTCCGGCTGCGCGGGATCGATGCGCAGGCCGAGGAAATCGCCCTGCCGCACCACGCCGGCAAACAGCCGCAACTGGCCCACGGTGCGCCCGCGCTCGCCTTCGATGCGGGCGCGCGGCAGGCCACTCTCGCTGACGCAGCGCGCGATCAGCGCATCGCCAAGCGCCAGGATATTGGCGGCGATCTTCTCCAGGAACGCGGCGCGCTGCGCCAGCGACGTTTCGCGATACACATCGAACGCCTGCCCGGCCAGGGCGCAGGCTTGGTCCAGTTGCGCCAGCGTGGCGCCGCCAAAAGCCGGCTCCAGGGCTTCGCCGGATGCGGGATCGACGGCCCGGATATCGCCATGGGTGCCGCGCACGGACTGGCGGCCAATCAGCAGTTCGCCTGAGAGTTTCATCTTGGGTCCTTGAAATGAAAAGGCGGCGCATCCATGGCGCCGCCAGTCGTTCGATGTTTGCTAGCGGATGACGTTGGTCGCTGCCGCGTGCCTCACTTGCCCCAGCGCAGCACCAGCGGATCCAGCCGGCGCGCAATCTGCAGCAAGCCGGCGCGCGTGGCTGGGTGCATGGGCGGCAAGGGATGGCGCAGCGCGTCGGAGGCAATCACGCCGCCTTCCTTCATCAACGCCTTGGCGGTAGCCAGCCAGCCTTGGCGGTTCTCGTAGTTGATCAGCGGCAGCCATTGCTGATAGTGCTGCGCGGCCAGATCGGTGTCGCCGGCCTGGTAGGCATCGACGATCTTGCGGATGCCATCCGGGAAGCCCGCACCGGTCATCGCGCCGGTGGCGCCGGCATCCAGGTCGGCCATCAGCGTGATGGCTTCCTCGCCATCCCACGGGCCGACGATGGCGTCCCCGCCAAGCTCGATCAGCTCACGCAGCTTGACCGCGGCTTGCGGCACCTCGATCTTGAAGTACGACACGTTGGCGAGCTCCTTGGCCATGCGGGCCAGGAACGGCGCCGACAGCGTGGTGCCGCTGACGGGCGCGTCCTGGATCATGATGGGGATATCGATCGCCGCCGACACGGTAGCGAAGAAGTCGTAGATGGCGCGCTCGGGCACGCGGATGGTGGCGCCGTGGTACGGCGGCATCACCATCACCATGGCGGCGCCGGCATCCTGCGCGGCACGGCTGCGTTCGGCGCAGACGCGCGAGCTGAAATGCGTGGTGGTGACGATCACCGGCACGCGGCCCGCCACGTGGTCCAGCACCGTGGTCATCAGCAAGCTGCGCTCATCGTCGGTGAGGACAAACTGCTCGGAGAAATTCGCCAGGATGCAGATACCGTTGGAGCCGGCCTCGATCATGAAATCGATGCAGCGGCGCTGGCCGTCGAGGTCGAGGCCACCTTGTTCGTCGAAGATGGTGGGGGCCACCGGGACTTTGTTATGGCTGGGCAACATGGCTGCGGCAGGGACTCAATATACGGCGCGGCATCCCGCGCTGTATATTGAAACCTTTCCATCTCGTGATCGCTTTTACGACTCACCTGATTTGCGACTCACCTGATACGACTCACCTGACCATCTTGCTTTCCCAATCCGAACACCCATGAAAGCCACGCTGGATGTCCTGATGTCCCGCTTGCGCATGAAGCAGCTCCAATTGCTGATAGCGCTGGACGACCACAAATCTCTCCACCAGGCCGCGTCGGCCATGGCCATGACGCAGTCGGCGGCCAGCAAGGCCCTGCAGGAACTGGAAGGCATGCTGGACGCGCCGCTGTTCGAGCGCTCCAAGAGCGGCATGCGGCCCAACCAGTTCGGCCACTGCGTGATCCGCTACGCGCGGCTGCTGGCAACCGATCTCAGCGCCTTATGCCAGGATATGGCCGAGATCCGCTCCGGCAAGGGCGGGCACCTGGCCGTCGGCGCCATCATGGGCGCGGTGCCTGACGTGCTGGTCCCGGCGCTGGAAACCATGCAGGCGGACCAGCCCAACCTGTCCGTCGAGATCGTCGAGGACACCAGCCTGCGCATGCTCACGCTGCTTGACGACGGGCGCCTGGACCTGGTCATCGGCCGCGCGCTGGTGAGCGACCAGCCCGCCAAGTACCAATACCAGGCGATCGGCGAAGAGCCGATCTCGGTCGTGGTGGGCTACGGCCATGCCGCGCCGCGCGCCAGGGCGCTCGCATTCGCCGACCTGGCCGGCTACCGCTGGATCGTCTATCCCGGCCAGATGCCGATGCACGAACTCCTGCAGCGGGAGCTGGACATGGCCGGACAGGGCATGCCGCCGAACGCCATCACGACCGCCTCCACCTTTGTCACCGTCGCCATGCTGCAGCGCAGTGCAAAGCTGGTTTCCCTGCTGCCGACCAGCGTGGCGGAACTGTTCGCCCGGCAAAAGATGCTGCGTATCCTGCCGGTGCGGATGCAGTCCAGGCAGCAGACCTTTGGCGTGGTGACCCGGCGCGGCGGCACACTTTCCGCCGCCGCCGCGCAGCTGATCAGGCTGCTCCACGCCGGGCGCGCGCAAGCCTGAATGCCGGGTCTGGGCGCAGGTGGCGCGGCACTGTCCGTTGAACGCCGGCCTGCGCACAGCACGCTACGGATTTCCACGGCCAGCTTGAACAGCGCATGAGCGGGACGATGCTGGCGCGACAGCCGTTCGGTAAGCGCATCATCCACATCGTCCTCGATGTTCGCTTGTAGTCACCGGTCACCGGCGCTTGGGCCTCGGCATCGGCGCGCTCGCTACTAGATCGGTCGGCGGCGCGCCTACTCGGATAGGTCGTCCAACTCATAGCTGGTACTGCGCCCGCCTGCATCCGATTTTCGCAACATCCCGCGTGCGAGCAGATCAGTGATGTCGCGCAGCGCGGTGTCTGGAGAGCATTTGGCGATCGCCGCCCACTTGGAGCTGGTGAGCTTGCCTTCAAAGCCATCAAGCAGTCGGTTGAGCAGTTTCATTTGCCGCTCGTTCAGAGGCGTAGTCGCCCAACGCCGCCAGAACCGCGTTTTGACCAGCACAGCATCAAGGGTGTACTGCGCCTGATCGACGGCGCGATGCAGCGTATCGAGGAACCAGGCCAGCCACTCGGTGACATCCATCGACCGCTTCTGGGTCCGCGCCAGGATATCGTAGTAGGCCTTGCGCTCCCGCTGGATCTGCGCCGACAGGCTGTAGAAACGCTGCGGGCTGCCATCGGCGCGCGCCAGCAGCAGGTCGCCGAGCGCACGGGCGATGCGGCCGTTGCCGTCGTCGAATGGATGCAAGGTGACGAGCCACAAATGGCCGAGGCCTGCCTTGAGCAGCGGTGGATCGTTCGACGCACCATTGACCCAGTCGAGAAATCGGCTTGTTTCAGCTTCCAGGCGATTGGCTGGAGGGGCTTCGAAATGCACACGTTGCCGACCGATGGGGCCGGACACCACCTGCATGGGACCGCTGGTGTCGTCGCGCCAGCCACCGACCTTGATCCGGGCAAGCCCGGAGTAGCCGGTGGGAAACAGCGCAGCATGCCAGCCGAACAATCGCTCCCGGGTGACCGGAAATTGGCAACTGGCGGTCGCATCGAGCACCATTTCGACCACGCCTTCGACGTGACGATCGACCGGGGCCAGTGCGCCAATGTCCACGCCCAGGCGGCGGGCGATGGACGAACGCACGGATGCGACGCTGAGCTGTTCGCCCTCGATCTCGCTGGTCTTGACCACGTCCTCGGTGAGCGCCGCGAGACTCGCCTGATCGCGCAGAGCCATGCCAACGTCGGCCATGCGCCCCATCAGCAGTCCCTGGGCGCGACTAACCTCGGCCATAGGCGCTGCCAGGGCCGCCAGATCGTAGTGCCAGCTTGGCCAGTCACTGGCCTGCCAGATGTATGTGTAATCTCCGCTTTCCATGCGGAGATTACACGCTACTTTCTCCGCAGACGCAAGTTATTCGCCGCACTTGGTGCGGTGATAGCCCCTGATATTCACAGCACGAAGGAAAAAAATGGCGGGTCGCCCTGCGTTCAATTCCGCTTCCCGAACACCGGGCCGAACAAGGGCAAGTTGGCTACGGTGCTGGAGGACGACAAGGAGAGCAGCAGCTTTCGGATCCTGTGGCCCTCCGGCAAGCATCTCGCTCGCGGCGCACCTGTATGGAATCGGCGGTGACTCCCATTGCTGGAAAGCCTTCGATTTTTTACCCACTTCGCGCTCCAGCACGCCTCGCAGCCACACGGCCAGCGGGTGAACCGGCACCCCTGGTCGAGGTATTCCCGCAGGTAATCACCCATTCAAAAAACATCAGTAGTCACGTATCGCTCCCATCCTTATAGTCTGCCTATCCGCGCATCAGCACATCAGCACATCAGCGCAGGCCCATAACAATGATGGAGACAACGATGAAACGATGGATGACCGGCGCCCTCGCCGGCTTGATGGGAATTGCCGCCGCCATGACCGGGGCCTACGCGCAAGACACCCGGCCGGTACGGTTGATGGTGGGTGCCGCGCCCGGCGGCGGCACCGACGTCATGGCCCGTATCGTCTCCGACAAGCTCGCCGCCATCCTCAAGCAACCCGTGGTGGTGGACAACCGGCCCGGCGCCTCCAACACCATTGCCGCCGACATCACCGCCAAGTCCGCGCCCGATGGCAATACGCTGCTGATGGGCGTGGTCACCTCGCAGGCCATCGCGCCGCACCTGCTCAAGCTGCAATTCAGCCCGCTCAAGGACCTGGCGCCGGTGGCGCTGGTGTCGTCGGTGCCCAATGTGCTGGTGGTCAACAACCAGGTGACGGCGCGCGACGTCAAATCGCTGGTGGCGCAGATCCAGGCCAATCCCGACAAATTCCGCTATAGCTCCTCCGGCGTCGGCAGCACCCAGCACCTGGCCGGCGCGGCATTTGCGCACCAGATCCATGGCAAGCTGCTGCACGTGCCCTACAAGAGCAGCAGCAGCGCGCTGGTGGACCTGATGGGCGGGCAGGTCGACATGAGCTTCGAGACCATGCCGTCCGTCATCAACCATATCAAGGCTGGCAAGCTGCGCGCGCTGGCGGTCACCGCCGACCAGCGCTCGGCGCTGTTGCCCAATGTGCCCACGCTGGCCGAAGCCGGCGTGCCGGGCATCCAGACCAATGCCTGGTACGGCGTCTACGCGCCCGCCGGCACGCCGCCCGCCACGCTGCAAAAGCTGGGCGCCGCGCTGGCTACCCTGCTCAAGGACCCCGACACCGTGCGCCGCCTGAACGACGTGGGCGCGGTGCCGGGCACGCTCAATGCCGCCCAGTTCGATGCCTTCTCACGCGCGGAGTATGCGCGCTACGGCAAGATGATCGCCGAGCTCGGCGTCAAGCTGGACTGAACCGCTTTCTCCTGATCCCCTGAGAACCTCATGACCCAACGACCCAGAATCGCCATGGTGCTCGGCGACCCCGCCGGCATCGGCCCAGAGCTGATCGCCAAGCTGCTCGCGGACCCCGGCACCACGGCGCACGCCGATATCCTGCTGATTGCCGATCGCGACGAATGGCGTCACGGCATGCAGGTGGCCGGCGTCGACATCGCGCTGCGCGAAACCGATTCGCTGGCGTTCGCCGGCGATGGGCGCGACACCGCGGCGCGCCTGTTCCACTGGCAACTCGACGGCAAGCCCGCCTACCAGCGCGGCGTGGCCAGCGCCGACGGTGGCCGCTACAGCCTCGGCACGCTGGCACTGGCGCTGGAACTGGCCGATGCCGGCAAGGCCGACGCCATCCTGTTCGGCCCGCTCAACAAAAGCTCGCTGCATGCTGCCGGCATGGGGCATAACGACGAGCTGCACTGGTTCGCCGAGAAGCTCGGCTACCACGGCGCCTTCTGCGAGTTCAATGTGCTCGACGGCCTGTGGACCTCCCGCGTGACGTCGCACGTGGCGCTCAAGGACGTGCCGGCCATGATCAACCGCGCCAGCGTGGGCGACGCCATCGACCTGATCGACCAGGCCCTGCGCGGCGCCGGCATGGCCCGCCCGCGCATTGCCGTGTGCGGCCTCAACCCGCACAACGGCGACAACGGCGCCTTCGGGCGCGAGGAGATCGACATCATCGCGCCGGCCGTGGCCGACGCACGGGCACGCGGCGTGGCGGCCGATGGCCCCTTCCCCGCCGACACCATCTTCCTCAAGGTGCAGGGCGGCCCGGCGCAGCGGCAGTTCGACGCCATCGTCACGATGTATCACGACCAGGGCCAGATCGGCATCAAGCTGATGGGGTTCTCGCGCGGGGTCACCGTGCAGGGCGGCCTGCCTGTGCCGATCACCACGCCGGCCCATGGCACCGCCTTCGATATCACGCAGCAAGGCCGCGCCGATCTCGGCGCCACGCTGCAGGCGTTCCGCATTGCCTGCCAGATGGGCAGCAGCCGCGCAGCCCGCTAAGCCCGCCGCCACCCACTCGCCACCTCGCCACCTCGCCACCTCGCCACCGGCAGCCAAACCCACGGAGACTCTCTTGAAAATCACCAGCATCCGCACCCGCGTCTTTGAATGGAAGGGCAAGACCGTGCCCCCGCAGGCCCACTTCTGCACCAACGCCACCGACATCCTGTTCGAGCGCGGCGACGCCATGGGCTCCTTCCGCTTCCACGGCTGGCTGGTGGTGGAAGTCGAGACCGACACGGGCCTCGTCGGCATCGGCAACTGCGCGCTGGCGCCGCGCGTGGCCAAGGAAATCATCGACCAGTACCTGGCCCCGATCGTGATTGGCCAGGACCCTTTCGACAATGAATACCTGTGGCAGAAGATGTATCGCCGCACCCACGCCTGGGGCCGCAAGGGCATTGGCATGGCCGCGATCTCGGCCGTGGACATCGCGCTGTGGGACCTGATGGGCAAGGCCGTGGGCAAGCCGGTGTTCAAGCTGCTGGGCGGGCGCACCAAGGACAAGATCTGGTGCTACGCCTCCAAGCTCTACAACAACGACGACCGCGACGCCTTCCTGGCCGAGGCCCAGGGCTATCTCGACCAAGGCTTCACCGCCATGAAGATGCGCTTTGGCTACGGCCCGAAGGATGGCCCCGCCGGCATGCAGAAGAACATCGAGCAGGTGCGCCTGCTGCGCGAGCTGGTGGGCGATGGCGTCGACATCATGCTGGAGTGCTACATGGGCTGGACGCTGGAGTACGCCCGCCGCATGATTCCGCGCCTGGCCGAATTCAACCCGCGCTGGCTGGAAGAACCGGTGATTGCCGACGACATCGAAGGCTACGCCGAACTCAAGAAGATGAGCCCCTTCCCCATCTCCGGCGGCGAGCACGAGTTCACCTCCTACGGCTTCAAGGACTTGCTGGAGCGCCGCGCGGTGGACGTGATCCAGTACGACACCAACCGGGTTGGCGGCATCACCGCCGCGCAGAAGATCAACGCCATGGCCGAAGCCTGGTCGGTGCCGGTGATCCCGCACGCGGGCCAGATGCACAACTACCACCTGACCATGGCTTCGACCGCGTCGCCGATGTCCGAGTTTTTCCCGGTGCACGACGTGGAGGTGGGCAATGAGCTGTTCTATTACATCTTCAAGGGGGAGCCGGCGCCGGACAGGGGGTACCTGCAGCTCGACGACAACTTGCCGGGCCTTGGGCTGACAATCAATGAGGAGTATCTGGGGGACTTCAATATTGTTGAGTGAGGCTTGGCAGGTTCAGGATGGCGCCGGATGCCGGAGATTTCATGCGCGACTATGTCAAGCGCAGCCAGGACGAGGCGGCAGACCATGACGCTTGGTTCCGCAAGCAAGTGCAAGCCAGTCTTGAAGATGCACGTCCAAGCATCGAAGACAACGAGGCTCGCCGGATTTTCGCGAAGCGTCGTGACGCGCTGCTTCGCAAGACCAAGGCTACCGGGTGATGCAGCTACGCTGGCTGCCAGCGGCGCTTGAAGATCGAGCGGCAATCATGGACTACATCGCCGAAGACAATGCTGTTGCCGCGGTGGCGTTGGATGAAGCTTTTGAAGCCCTGGCGGATCAGGTCCGGCAGCGGCCCGAGTTGTACAAAGCTGGCCAGCCGTCTCCCCTTCAGCCCTCTCTCTTCACCGCCACCGCCTCCAGCAACGCCAGCACCAGCGCCTGCAGCGGCTCGCTATGTTCGGTGCGCCGCAACCACATCGCGCCCACGGCAGGCAGGTCCCACGTCAGCGTATGCGGCAGCACGGCCGCGCTGCCGGTGGCCGCAAGCTCGGCCGCCACCGCGCGCGGGACGATGGTGATGGCCCGCGGCTGGTTGCGCATCAGCGTGGCGATGGTCTTGATCGAATAGGTTTCCACCATTGGCGTGGGCGGCACCGCGCCGGCGGTGGCGAACAGCGTGTTGATGGTGCGCCGGATCGGCGTGTGCGCGGGCGGCAGGATCCAGTCCAGGGCAGCCAGGCGCGGCCAGTCCAGCTTGCCGCGCCCCAGTCGCGCCGCGGCGTCTACCGGCACCACCAGCGCCGGTTCCTCGCGGTAGAGCGGCGTCTGCGCGATATCGTCGCCCGGCGCGTAGAAGGACCGCGCGATCACGCAATCGAGCTCGTGCGCGCGCAGCGCGGCCACCAGTTCGTCCGTGGTGCCTTCGCGCACCAGCACCGCCACGCGCGGCTGCTGGCGCAGGCCGTGCGAGCAGGCCGCGTCCAGCACCACCGGCGCCACATAGGGAATCACGCCGATGCGCAGCCGCCCATGCAGGCCGGCGCCGATCACCGCCAGCTCCCGCCCCAGCGCCTCCGTGTCCGCCATCGCCAGCCGCGCATGCGCCAGCACCGCCGCACCCGTGCCGGTGGGCTCCAGCCCCCGGCGCGAGCGCACGAACAGCGGCACCATGAAGATCTCCTCGATCTCGCGCAGCGCCTTGGTCACGGCGGGCTGGGTCAGGTTCATCTCGGCCGCCACGCGTGAGACGGAGCGCTGGCGGTCCAGCGCCAGCAACAGCGCCAGGTGCTTCAGGCGCAGGCGCGAGATGAGGTTGTGCTGAAGCGGGTCGGCTGGGGACGGCACCTGGGGCTTTCCTTTATGGCGGAAGATTGAACGCAGCGGCGGCTCCGGCTGCCTTACGTGGCCGCCGCCAGGAAATCGTCTGGTATGCCGCTGACGAACTCCGCGAAATCCCGGCCGCCAATCGCGATATGCGAAATCATGGCGGCCTGCGCGCCTTCGGCGTCTTCGCCGATCACGCACAGGGCGATGGCCTTATGCTCCTCGACCGATTTCTTCATGCGCCTGGGCTGCTCGAACCGGTTGGGCACGTAAGCGCGGCTGCGCATGCGGATCATGCGGATCTGCTCCACCGCATAGGGATTGCGGCTGCCGACATAGATCACGTCGTGAAAGCGGTCGTTGGCCAGCTCGTAATGCTGCCAATCCTGTGCCTGCGCGGCCTGCTCGCAGGCCGTCACCGCGTCCGCCAGCGCCAGGCGCTCGCTCTCGGCCATGCGCCTGGCGGCGAACTTGGCGCAAGCGCCTTCCAGCTCGGCCAGCAGTTCCAGCAGCGACAGCAACTCCTTGACCGAGAGCCGCGGCACCACGGCGCCGACGCGCGCCACCAGCCGTACCAGCCCCTGTGCGGCCAGTTGCTGGAGGGCCTCCCGCACCGGCGTGCGTGAGGCCGAAAAGCGCTCGATCAGCACTTTTTCTTCGATGGGCTGGCCGGGCAGGATCTGGCCCTGGCGAATCTCGCTCTCGAGCGTCAGCCGAATCGTGTCTGTCAGGTTCAGGGTCATTCGTATAAAAATATATGGTTATTCGTATACAAAAAAATAAGCCATGTATATTATCCAGCAAAACGACAACGTACGGAGACAAGATGCCTATCAGCCGCCGCAGCCTCGCTGCGTTCCTGTTCACGCCCATCGTATTCTGCGCGGCGCCGGCCCTGGCCCTGGATACGGATTGGCCGACCCGGCCAATCCGCCTGGTGCTGGGCTACCCGCCCGGCGGGGCGGCGGATAGCTCGGCGCGCGATCTTGCGCCCTTGCTGGAAAAGACATTGGGCCAGCCCGTGGTGGTCGACTACAAGCCAGGCGCCGGTGGCGCGATCGGCGCGGATGCGGTGGCCAAGGCGCCGGCCGACGGCTACACCATCGGACTGGTCGACGGGGGACCGCTGACCATCTCCCCGCATCTGCGCCATGTGCCTTATGACCCGCTGAAAAGCTTTACACCCATCGGCGGCGTCTCGCGCGCGCCACTGGTATTGCTGGTGCATCCCTCCGTTCAGGCCAACAACGTTGCCGAGCTGATCAACCTTGCCAAGCGTAACCCTCAAGGCCTGAGCTATTCCTCGTCCGGCCCCGGCACCATCCACCATCTCGCCGGCGAGCTGTTCCGCAGCACCACGCAGGCGCCAATGGTCCACGTGCCCTACAAAGGCGCCGGCCCGGCGCTGAACGACCTGATGGCGGGGCAAATCCCGGTGTCGTTTGCCACGCTTGCCCCGGCCATCCCACTGGTCGCCAGCGGCAAGGTGCGCGCGATCGCGGTGACGTCCATCGCACGCTCGTCCGCGTTTCCGGACGTTCCTTCCCTGGCCGAGCAAGGCGTAAAGGGCTATGACGCCATCGGCTGGTTTGGCCTGCTCGGCCCCGCGGGCCTGCCCCCCACCATTGTCGCCAAGCTCAATGCAGCGCTGGGCAAGGCGCTGGCCGACGCACGCGTGCGCGAGCGGCTGCGGTCGCTCGGCTCGGACCCGATGCCCGGGTCACCGGCGGACTTGTCGGCGCTGATCTCGGCTGACTATGCCAAGTGGGGGAAGGTGATCCGCGACGGGCATATCCGTGTCGAATGAAGACGCGCCCCCTGCGCCGCACACAAACCCGCGATGACACCCGATCTGATCGAAGGAGACGCCATGACCCAAGCCACAACCCCGGAAGCCATTGCCGCAACCGGCCCTATCGTCACCGTAGTGAACGGCTGCGCCACGCTACGGCTTAACCGGCCTGCAGTGCACAACCGCATCGAGCCCGGCGACCTGCTCTTCATCCGCGAAACCATCCGGCGCCTGAACGCGGACCCGTCGGCGCGGGTGCTCGTGCTCACCGGCACCGGCAAGACCTTCAGTTCCGGTTTCCATCTGGCGAGCTCGGCGGCGCCGCGGC
>NZ_AHJE01000128.1 GCF_000243095.1 Cupriavidus basilensis OR16
CCTGTCGGTGCTGACCGGTGTGGTAGGTACGCTGATTTTACGGGTTGCGGCACACTCGAAACGGCATCCACGCCGCGGGGACCGATCCCGTTGTCGGGCCCTGGCGCCATGGCCGCGGTCTCGTCGAACGATTGCAGCAGCATCGCCGTCAGGCTCGCTGAACCGGCGGATGTGCCGGTTTCCGCCGAGAACGCGGCGGCGGACCTGATGACGACGACGAGCCCGGACCCAGCCGAAGCCGATCACACCAGTGAGCCGGAAGGCCCCCCCCCCCTGAAGCGCTTGCCACTGTTTTCCGCGACGCCAAGCGGGCTTGGCAAACCGGCAGGCTGGCAGCCCTGGACCGTCAATCGCAACAAGATTCCCACCCGCTATACCCTGGCAGAAGTCGACCAGCGCATGGTGTTGCATGCCGAAGCCGACAGTTCGGCATCCGGCCTGTACGTGCCGCTGGTCGGACGCGAGCCAGGCATGCTGAACTGGACGTGGAAGACGCGCGACGTGATCCGCAGCGCTGACAACGCATTGGCACCGCGTGAAGACTCCCCGCTACGCATCTTTGTCGCCTTCGATGGCGATAAGGGCAGCCTGTCGCTGAAGGATCAACTGATGTACGAGATGGCGCGGCTGACGACCGGGCGCGAGATGCCCTACGCCACGCTGATGTACATCTGGGGCGGGCGCAAGCCCGAGGGATCCGTGGTGTCGAATCCGCACACCGAGCGTGTGCGGATGATCGTGGTCGACTCCGGTACCCGGCATACCGGCGAATGGCGTTGCCACCGGCGCGACTTGCGCGCCGACTATCGCAAGGCCTTCGGGGCGGATCCGGGCAAGGTCGTGGCGATCGGCATCATGACCGATACCGACAACACCAAGAGCCGTGCCGAAAGCTGGTACGGCGACATCGCGCTGGACTGACTCGCTCAGGCCCGCGCGAGCCACTTCTCCACCAGCTTCACGAAGAAGGTGGAGCCGACCGGCAGGATCTCGTCGTTGAAGTCATAGCTGGGGTTGTGCAGCATGCAGGGTCCGAGGCCGTGGCCGGCTTCGCGGTGCACGCCTTCGCCATTGCCGATGAACAGGTAGCAACCGGGCTTTTCCAGCAGCATGAAGGAGAAGTCCTCGGCGCCCATGGTCGGCTCGATCTTGCCGTCGACATTGCCCGCGCCCACCAGTTCGCTCGCCACGTCGACCGCGAACGCGGTTTCTGCCTCGCTGTTGACGGTGGGCGGATAGTTGCGATGAAACTCGAATTCCACCGTGCAATCGAAGGCGCTCGCCACGGCCTTCGAGACTTCCTCCATGCGGCGCTCGATCAGGTCCAGCACCGGCAGCGTGAAGGTGCGCACCGTGCCGCCGAGCCAGACCTGGTCCGGCACGATATTGGTGGCATCGCCGCCATGGAACTGGGTGACCGAGATCACGGCGGCATCGATCGGGCGCTTGTTGCGGGTGATGATGCCCTGCAGCGCGGAGACGATCTGCGCGCCGGTGAAGACCGGGTCGTTGCCGTTGTGCGGCAATGCAGCATGCGCGCCCTTGCCGCGCACGACGATGCGGAATTCGTTGCTGGACGCCATCAGCGGGCCGGCGGTGGTGCCGAAGCTGCCGGCCGGCATGCCGGGCCAGTTGTGCATGCCGAACACGGCATCGCACGGGAAGCGCTCGAAGAGGCCATCCTTGATCATCTCGCGTGCGCCGCCGCCGCCTTCTTCGGCCGGCTGGAAGATCAGGTTGACGGTGCCATCGAAATTCCGGTGCTCGGTCAGATAGCGTGCCGCACCCAGCAGCATCGCGGTGTGGCCGTCATGGCCGCAGGCATGCATGCGGCCGTCGTGCTGGGAGCGGTGGCCAAAGGTGTTGGCCTCCTGCAGCGGCAGGGCATCCATGTCCGCGCGCAGGCCGATGCTGCGCTTGCTGCTGCCGTTGCGAATCACGCCGACCAGGCCGGTGGTGCCAAGGCCGCGATGCACCTCGATGCCCCAGGCAGCAAGGTTCTGCGCCACCACGTCGGATGTCCGTTCCTCCTTGAAGCACAGTTCCGGATGGGCGTGGATGTCGCGTCGGATGCTGCGGATTTCGGACTGCGCCTGAAGAATTTCGGGGATGAGTGTCATGATGCCAGTTGAGGGCGTTGGATACCCCGATCATACGACGCCTAAGTCCAAAGCGCCAAAACAGGCACCTGGCAGGACACTTCCGCCACTTTCACAGGCGTTCCCGAGGCGTATCACCGTCAACCAGCGCGGGGGTTTCCCCGCATTGCCCCGCATGGTGCAGTGCTGGAACAGTTCATGCTTGATGTGCTTGCCTGGCAACGTTGCCGCCTGTCGCGTCCCTAGCCGCACCAAAATGCGGCGCTTGGCGCGATTTGCCTGCGCTGCCCTTAGTAGTCAGTTGCCACATTTCTTCCCGGGAGAGTTGCGCGATGTCCCTTCGCACATGCAAGAAGGCATTCGGTGCCATGGTGGTAACCGCGGCCATGAGCTTCGGTTTTGCCAGCCAGGCCCACGCGGTCGATTTCAAGCTGGCCATGAGTTCGCCCCCGACCTCGATGGATCCGCACTTCTACAACCTGTTCTCCAACATCAACGTCTCCGAGCACATGTTCGAGTGCCTGGTGAAGATGGATGCGGACAGCAAGATCATTCCCGGCCTGGCCGAGTCCTGGAAGCTGGTGAATAACCTGACCTGGGAGTTCAAGATCCGCAAGGGCGTGAAGTTCCACGATGGCTCGGAGCTCACCACCGACGACATCGTCTGGTCGCTCGAGCGTCCGTCCACCATCCAGAACAGCCCCGGCAAGTTCGACGTCTACACCAAGGCGATCATCAACAAGAAGGTGATCGACAAGTACACCATCCAGCTCACCACCAACACGCCGTATCCGCTGATGCTGAACGACCTGACGTCGATCTTCATCGTGCAGAAGAAGGCCACGCAGGGCCTGACCTCGGACGACTTCGCGCAAGGCAAGGGCATGATCGGCACCGGCCCCTTCAAGTTCGTCAACTATGCGCGCGACGACCGGGTGGACCTGGTGAAAAACCCTGACTACTGGGGCCCCAAGCCCGCCTGGGACAAGGTGACGCTGCGCTTCATCCCGAACCCGGCCACCCGTATGGCGGCGCTGCTGTCCGGCGACGTGCAGGCCATCGAGAACGTGCCGACGCCGGACCTGCCGCAGGTGCGCAAGGATCCGAAGCTGTCGTTCTTCTCCAAGATCTCGCACCGCGTGATCTACCTGTACACCGATGACAAGAAAGACAAGTCGCCTTTTGTCACCACCAAGGAAGGCGCGCCGATGGACAAGAACCCGCTGAAGGATGCGCGCGTGCGCAATGCCATCAGCATGGCCATCAACCGCCAGGGCATCAAGGACCGCCTGATGGAAGGCCTCGCCGAGCCGACCAACAACCTGGTGCCGCCCACGCTGTTCGGCTACAACCCGAACCTGAAGACGGTCAAGTACGACCCGGAAGGCGCCAAGAAGCTGCTGGCCGAGGCGGGCTATCCGAACGGTTTCGGCATTACGCTGCACACGCCGAACAACCGCTATGTCAATGACGAGAAGATCGCCCAGACCATTGCGCAGAACCTGACCCGCATCGGCATTGCGACCAAGGTAGAGGGGATGCCGATGGCAACCTATTCTTCCAAGGGTATCAAGCACGAATTCTCGTTCGGCTTGCTGGGCTGGGGCGCGCAGACCGGTGAAGTGAGCTCGCCGCTACGCGCGCTGCTGGCTTGCGAGGATGCGAAGAAGGGCTTTGGCACAACCAACTGGGGTGAGTACTGCAATCCCAAGATGGACGTGGTGCTGGAGAAGGCGCTGGCCACCGTGGATGACGGCGAGCGTTCCAAGCTGCTGCAGGAGGCTACCGCGATTGCCATCAACGACGGCGGTATCATCCCGATCCACCAGCAGGTGACCACCTGGGCCACCCAGAAGGGCATCACATACGTGCCGCGTACCGACGAACGGACGTACGCGCACAATTTCAAGCCGCAGTGAAACGAAGGCCTGGGCAGTAGCGGTGATGTCGGGGGGGGCGAGCACAGCGCCGCGCCCCCCGGACACAAGAACACTTGCAGGTAACAGCGGGAAGCGTCCGCGGTCTGGGTGGCCGCTTCCCGACGAATCATCCCCGGACGGTAGCCGGGCCTAGCCACGAGCCGACTGCCGGTGCAGCCAGGCGGCGCCCACAAGCGCCGTGGCCTGTCATCGGCGAAGGAAAGCTTCCGAACATGCTGGTTTTCATTATTCGGCGCCTGATGCAGAGCGTAGTCGTGCTCTTCGTCATGTCGCTGCTGGTTTTCCTGGGCGTCTTTGCCATTGGCAACCCGGTCGATATCCTGATCAATCCTCAGGCCGACCAGGAGGACATCAAGCGCACCATCGCAGCGCTCGGTCTCGACAAGCCCCTTTGGGAACAATACTGGATCTTCCTGCGCAACGCGCTGCACGGAGATCTCGGCACCTCGTTTGCGCACGGCACGCCCGCGCTCAAGCTGATCTTCGAGCGCATGCCGGCCACCATGGAACTCGCCGTGTGCGCCATCCTGCTGGCCGTGCTGCTCGGCATCCCGCTCGGACTGTGGGCGGGCCTGCGTCCTGGCGGCGTGGCCGGCAAAACCATCATGGGCGTCTCCATCCTCGGCTTTTCACTGCCCACTTTCTGGGTCGGGCTGATGCTGATCATGGTGTTCGCGGTGCAACTGGGCTGGCTGCCGTCCAACGGACGTGGTGAAACCACCTCGTTGCTGGGGATCCCGGTCAGCTTCCTGACGGTGGATGGCCTGCGCCACTTGCTGCTGCCGGCGGTGACGCTGTCGCTGCTCAATATCGCCATGGTGATCCGTCTCACGCGGGCCGGCACGCAGGAAGCGATGCTGATGGACTACGTAAAGTTCGCGCGGGCCAAGGGCCTGTCCAATACCCGCATCGTTGGCGTGCACGTGCTCAAGAACATCATGATCCCGATCGTCACGGTGATCGCGCTGCAGTTCGGCTCGATCATCGCCTTCGCCATCGTGACCGAATCGATCTTCGCCTGGCCCGGCATGGGCAAGCTGATCATCGATTCCATCCAGTTGCTCGACCGGCCGGTCATCGTGGCCTACCTGATGGTGATCGTGACCCTGTTCATCCTGATCAACCTGCTGGTGGACATCATCTACAGCGTGCTCGATCCGCGCGTGCGTATCGCCGACAACAAGGGCTGAGCTCATGACAACCGCAACCGAAACCACCGCGGCCCCGCCGCCGCTCGCCGAGCAGACCCCGCTGCGGCGCTTCGCCAGCCAGTTTTTCTCGAGCAAGATCGCTGTGACCGGCCTGACCCTGCTGGCCATCGTCCTGCTGATCGCGCTGTTCGCGCCCTGGCTGTCGCCGCAGAACCCATATGACCTCGCTACGCTCGACGTGCTCGATGCGCGCATGGCCCCGGGCGAGCAGTCCGGCAGCGGCATGACCTTCCTGCTCGGCTCGGACGAGCAGGGCCGCGACATCCTCTCCGCCGTGATGTACGGGCTGCGCATCAGCATCGGCGTGGGTGTGGTCAGCACCGTGATCGCGCTGCTGCTGGGCGCCACGCTCGGCCTGATCGCCGGTTTCCTCGGCGGCCGCGTCGAGGCCATCATCATGCGTGTGGCCGACCTGCAGCTGTCGTTCCCGCCCATCCTGCTGGCGTTGATCCTGCTGGCGTTCCTGCGGCCCGGCATCGGCAATATCGTGATCGCGCTGGTGGCGGTGCAGTGGGCTTACTACGCCCGCACCACCCGCAGCGCGGCGCTGGTCGAGCGGCGCAAGGAATATATCGAGGCCGCCACCTGCCTGGGCCTGCCGCCGGGGCGGATCATGTTCCGCCACCTGCTGCCCAACTGCCTGCCGCCGCTGATCGTGATCGCGGCGCTGCAGGTGGCATCCGCCATCACGCTGGAGGCCACGCTGTCCTTCCTCGGCCTGGGCGTGCCCATTACCGAGCCGTCGCTGGGCTCGCTGATTGCCAACGGGCAACAATACATGTTGTCCGGCAAGTACTGGATCAGCTTCTTCCCGGGCATTGCGCTGGTGGTCACCATCGTGGCCATGAACCTGGTCGCCGACCAGCTTCGCGATGTACTCAATCCGCGCCTGCAAACGCAGTAACGCAGCACGACAGGAGCGAATATGAGCAAACCGACCCTAGTGGTGGAAGGCCTCAAAACCCAGTTTTTCACGCGCGGCGGTGTCGCGCGCGCAGTCGACGATGTCTCGTTCTCGGTCGGCCGCGGCGAGATCATGGGCCTGGTGGGCGAGTCCGGCTCGGGCAAGTCGATGACCGGCTACTCGATCATGGGCCTGATCGACCCGCCCGGCAAAGTGGTGGACGGCCGCATCGAGCTGACCAGCCGGGATGGCGTCACGCGCGACCTGCGCAACCTCACGCCGGCGCAGATGCGCGACGTGCGTGGCAACCGCATCGCGATGATCTTCCAGGACCCGATGATGACGCTGAACCCGGTCCTGCGCATCGACACGCAGATGATCGAGGCCGTCCTGGCGCATGAAAAGGTCGACAAGGCGGTAGCGCGCGAGCGCTCGCGCAACGCGCTGGCCCGCGTAGGGATTCCTTCGCCGGACGAGCGCCTGCGCGCCTATCCCCACCAGTTCTCGGGCGGCATGCGCCAGCGCGTGGCGATTGCCATCGCGCTGCTGAACAAGCCCGACCTGATCATCGCCGACGAGCCCACCACCGCGCTGGACGTCACCATCCAGGGCCAGATCCTCTACGAGATGCAGAAGCTGTGCCGCGAGTCAGGTACCGCGCTGATCTGGATCACCCACGACCTGTCCGTGGTCGCCGGGCTGGCTGACACCGTGTGCGTGATGTACGCGGGCAAGATCGTCGAAGCCGGCGATGTGCGCCAGGTGCTGGAGCGGCCCGAGCATCCCTACACGCACGGCCTGATCAGTTCCGCGCCGTCGCGCAATCCGCGCGGCGCGCCGCTGCGGCAGATTCCCGGCATGACGCCCTCGTTGCTGAACCTGCCGGCGGGCTGTGCGTTTCGCGAGCGCTGCGCCTACGCCACCGATGTGTGCAAGACAACGCCGCCGCTCGACACCGCGGCAGACGGGCGCCGCCTGCGCTGCTTTCATCCGGTTCTCTCCCAGCAGGAGGCCGCATGAGCGCCGCCGTTGTTGATCCCGCACTCGCCGCCATGACGACTGATCCCCGCACCGAACCCACGCCCAACGCGCCCATCCTCGAACTGCAGGGCGTGTCCAAGCGCTTCGTCAAATCGCTCGACGCCGCGGCCAGGATCGCCAACCTGTTCGGCGCCGGGGCGAAAGAGGAAGTGGTGCATGCGGTCGACCGGGTCGACCTGTCCATTCGCGCGGGCGAGGTGGTGGGCCTCGTCGGCGAATCCGGCTGTGGCAAATCCACGCTGGGCCGCATGGCGGTCGGCCTGCATTCGCTGACGGAGGGCTCGCGGCTGTGGCGGGGCGTCGACCTGGACCGCCTGCCGCCGGAGAAGAAGCGCGAGAAGCAACTGGCGATCCAGATGATCTTCCAGGATCCGTATGCATCGCTGAATCCGCGCTTGCGCGTGATGGATATCGTTGGCGAGGCGCCGGTCGTGCACGGCATGGTGCCGGCCAGCGACCAGAAGCGCTATGTGGAAGACATGCTGGTGCGCGTGGGCATGGACCCGACCGTGCTGCGCCGCTTCCCGCACCAGTTCTCGGGCGGGCAGCGCGCGCGCATCGGGATTGCGCGCGCGCTCGCAGTCAAGCCTGAATTCCTGGTGTGCGACGAGTCGGTGGCGGCGCTGGATGTCTCGATCCAGGCGCAGGTGCTGAATCTCTTCATGCGCTTGCGGCAGGACCTCAACCTGACCTATCTGTTCATCAGCCATGATCTGGGCGTGGTCAAGCACATCAGCGACCGGGTGGTGATCATGTACCTGGGGCGGGTGGTGGAGTCGGCGCCGGCGGAAGATGTATTCGCCAGTCCCAACCATCCCTATACGCAGGCGCTGCTGGCCGAAGCCCCAAAGCTGGAAGTGGGCAAGAAGACCTTCGTGGCGATCAAGGGCGAGATCCCTTCGCCGCTGAATCCGCCGCCGGGTTGCCATTTCCATCCGCGTTGCCCGCACGCGATGCCGCGTTGCCGGGAGGAGCAGCCGTTGTTGAAGGAAATCGCGCCGATGCGGTTTTCGGCTTGCCACCTGAACGACATGGCGTAGGTGTCGTCAGCACCGGGCCCGTCTGGCGCAGGCGCGAGACAGGCCATGCAGCCTTAGCGGATCACCTGCCCCCGCGAGTTGATGATGGTCATTTCGACGAATTTCGATCCGACGTGGCTGTCCGGGCTGAAGTTGACGATGTAGCCGCCCAGGTCGACGTTTCTCATGCTTTCCAGCGCGGTGATCAGCTTTTCGCGGGTGAGATCCTTGCCGGCGCGGCGCGTGCCTTCCACAAAGGCCTTGGCGGCGATGAAGCCTTCGATGCTGGCGTAGTCGAATTCGTTGGGCTTGCCGGCCGCCTGCAGCAGGCGCAGGTATTCGCGCACCACCGGCAGCGTCGCGTTGCCAGGGTGGGGCATGACCTGCGAGATGATCACGCCGCTGCCCTTGGCGCCCACTTCCTTGGCAAGCGCCTGGGTGCCGACGAACGAGACGTTATAGAACTGCCCGTTGAAGCCGCGCCGCAGCGCTTCCTTCACGAAGGCGCCGCTGGTCCGGTACGCATTGATCATCACCACCGCGTCAGGCTTGGACTTCATGGAGCCCTGCATGGCATCGCCGATTTCCACCGTATTGCGCACCACGCCCTCGCGGGCGACGATCTGCACGCCGCTGTCGGGTGCGGCCTTGAGGGCGCGCTCTAGCGCTTCCAGGCCGGCCTTGCCGTAGGCGTCCTCGTTGTAGACCACTGCTATACGCTTGAGGCCGGTGACGCTGACCTGGCGCAGGATCGCCGCGGCTTCCTCGTTGAAGCCGGCGCGTACGTGGAAGGCATAGCGGTTGAACGGCTCGCGCAGCGACTGGGCGCCGCTGTAGGGCGCAAAGAACGGCACCCTGGCCTGGGTGGCCAGCGGCAGCGAGGCCTCGCCGGTCTCGGTGCCCACGTAGCCGAATAGCGCGAAGACGTGGTCCTCGTCGATCAGCGCGCGGGTGTTCTTGGCGGCGGCTTCCGGCTCGTTGAAGTCGTCGAGCACCTTGAGTTCGATCTTGCGGCCATAGATGCCGCCATGCTGGTTGAGGTAGTCGAAGTAGAGCCGCGCGCCGGAATTGAGCTGCTTGCCGAGCATGGCGGTAGGCCCGGTGAGCGCAGCCGACTGGCCCAGCAGGATGGTGTCCGCGCTGACGCCGTTCTCGGCGCTGGCATTGGCAACGAATGAGCCGATGGCGCATGCCACCAGCAGGCCGGCAATGCGCCAGCTCCTGACCCCAGAATGCACTTGCATGGTTTCCCCGTGAAAAACGGTGTGTTCTTTACCCGTGAATGCCTTGCCGGTCTGTGCCGGCGCTGCTCTGGCGCCATTCCCCGGCGCAGCGTCGGGCTATCATAATCGAATACAATCAGAGCCTAACAATTTCCCCCGGCGGCGCCCGTCGGGGCGATGCCGGCGTACAACACGCGATGCCACCAGGCTAGTCCGGCAACGGCCTTTACCGCACGGTGACAAGGTCCCGCCGCGTGTGGCTGCCCCGCCGCCCCGATGCATGCTGCCCCATGACAGTCGCGCCGACCGTCCCCAATTGCTTGCCAGGAGAATTCATGGCTTCCCGCATCGTCCGTGCCGCTTGCCCGCACGATTGTCCTGATACCTGTGCCTTGCTCGTCACCGTCGAAGACGGCCGCGCGACCAAGGTGGCGGGAGATCCCGACCACCCCGGCACGCAGGGCGTGCTGTGCACCAAGGTTTCGCGCTACACGGACCGCACTTACCACCCCGGCCGCCTGCTCACGCCGATGAAGCGGGTCGGCCCCAAGGGCGCAGGCAAGTTCGAGCCGATTTCCTGGGACGAAGCGCTGGATACCGTGGCCACCCGGCTGTCCGCCATCGCCGCGCGCGACCCGCAGGCCATCCTGCCGTACAGCTATGCCGGCACCATGGGACTGGTGCAGGGCGAGAGCATGGCGGCGCGCTTCTTTCACAAGCTCGGCGCCTCGCTGCTTGACCGCACGATCTGCGCCAGCGCCGGCGCCACGGCGCTGCGCTACACCTACGGCGCCAGCATCGGCATGGATATCGAGCATGTGCCCGAGGCCAAGCTCATCATCATCTGGGGCGGTAACCCGATCGCTTCCAACCTGCATTTCTGGACCCGCGTGCAGGAAGCCAAGCGGCGCGGCGCCACCCTGGTGGCGATCGACCCTTACCGCTCGCTGACCGCCGAAAAATGCCATCGCCATATCGCCCTCATGCCCGGCACCGACGGCGCGCTGGCGCTGGCGATGATGCACGTGCTGATGCGCGATGACCTGCTCGATGTTGAGTACATCGCGAGCCACACGGTGGGGTTCGAGGCGCTGCGCGAACGTGCCCGGGCTTACACCCCGGAGCGCGCGGCCGGGATCTGCGGCATCAGCGTGGACGACATCGAATGGCTGGCCGGCCTCTACGGGCAACTGGCGGTGCGGGAGCGCCAGCCGGTGGCGATCCGCCTGAACTACGGCATGCAGCGTGCGCACGGCGGCGGCCAGGCGGTGCGCGCGGTGGCCTGCCTGCCGTCGCTCGTGGGTGCCTGGCGCCACGCGGCCGGTGGCCTGCAGCTGTCCACTTCGGGCTTCTTTCCGGTGGACAACCTGGCGCTGCAGCGTCCGGACCTGCTGCCGGGCCTGCCGGCGCTGCCGCGCACGGTCAACATGAGCACCATCGGCGACGCGCTGCTGGATGCCGGTGACGGCGCGGGCAACCCCAAGATCGAGGCGCTGGTGGTCTACAACAGCAATCCGGTGGCGGTGGCACCGCAGTCGGCCAAGGTGGCCGAAGGCTTCGCGCGTGAGGACCTGTTTACCGTGGTGCTGGAGCAGTTCCGCACCGATACGGCTGACTACGCCGACATCCTGCTGCCGGCCACCACCCAGCTCGAGCACGTGGATGTGCACAAGGCCTACGGCCATACGTACTTCCTGGCCAACAACCAGGCCATCGCGCCGCTGGGCGAGGCCGTGCCCAACACCGAGATCTTCCGCCGCCTGGCCCAGCGCATGGGCTTTGCCGAGCCGTGCTTTGCCGATAGCGACGAAGACATCGCCGCCCAGGCCATCGTGGCCACGGACCCGCGCGCGGCAGGCATCAGTTGGGAATCCCTCAAGGCACAAGGCTGGCAAAAGCTCAACCTGCCGGCGGCGCCGCTCGCCGAGGCGGCTTTGCCACGGCGTCCGGCAAGTGCGAGTTCTACTCGGAGACCATGCGCCGCGACGGCCTCGATCCCTTGCCTGACTACGTGCCCCCGTACGAGGCCCCCGCGAGCGCACCGGAACTGGCTGCGCGCTATCCGCTGGCGATGATCTCGCCGCCGGCGCGCAATTTCCTCAACAGCTCGTTCGTCAACGTCGACAGCCTGCGCGCCACCGAAGGCGAGCCGCACCTGGACATCCATCCCGAGGACGCCGCCCCGCGCGGCATCGCCAACGGCAGCATGGTGCGCGCTTTCAACGACCGCGGCAGCATGCTGGCGCGGGCCCGCGTGACCGACCGGGCCCGGCGCGGGCTGGTGGTGGGACTGTCGATCTGGTGGAAGAAGCTGGCGCCGGACGGCAAGAACGCCAACGAGCTCACCAGCCAGCGGCTGACCGACCTGGGCCGTGCGCCGGTGTTCTACGATTGCCTGGTGCAAGTGGAAGCTGCGCCGGCCACGGCTGCTACGGCCACCGCCTAGCCGCCATGAACCCGCGCCTGGCACGCACGCTTCAAGCCCTGGCTGCACTGGGGCTTGCCGCACTGCTGTCCGGCTGCGATACGGTTGGCTACTACGCGCAGTCGATCGGCGGCCACCTTGGCGTGATGGCGGATTCACGGCCATTGCCCGACGCCATCGCCGCGGCGCAGCAGGCCAAGGATACGCGGCTGGCGCAGCGCCTGGCGCTCGCCGGCACCATCCGCGACTTTGCCTCGCATGAGCTGAAGCTGCCGGACAACGGCAGCTACCGGCGCTACGCCAACCTGCACCGCTCGTATGTGGTTTGGAGCGTGTTCGCCACCCCCGAGCTGTCGATGGAGCTGCACAAGTGGTGCTTCCTGGTGGTGGGCTGCATCAGCTATCGCGGCTACTACGCACAGGCGGATGCCGACAGCTATGCGGAGGGCCTGCGCAAGGAGGGCCTTGAGCCTTATGTCGCCGGCATCCCGGCGTATTCCACGCTGGGCTATTTCGACGACCCGCTACTCAATACCTTCGTCTACCAGCCCGAAGGCGAACTGGCCCGGCTGATCTTCCACGAACTTGCGCATCAGGTGGTCTACGTGCGCAATGACACTACCTTCAACGAGTCCTTTGCCACCGCGGTGGAAACGGCCGGGGTGGAGCGCTGGCTGGCGCTGGCGGCGTCGCCCGATGCCCGCGCCAGCTACCGCCGGTACGACCTGCGCCGCCAGCAATTCCGCGCGATGCTGCTGGACACGCGCGATCGGCTCGATGTGCTCTATCGCTCGCCCTTGCCAGACGATGCCAAGCGAGCCGGCAAGGCGGAGATCTTCGCCAGCCTGCGTGCGCGCTATGCGAAGCTCAAGGAGGGGTGGGGCGGCTACAGCGGCTACGACCGCTGGTTCGAGCGGCCGCTGACCAACGCCCAGCTTGCCGCGGTGGCGACCTACCAGCAATGGGTGCCGGCTTTCACGGCGCTGCTGGCGCGAAGCGGTGGCGACTGGACGGCGTTCTATGCCGAAGCCCGGCGCATCGGCGAGTTGCCGCGTGCCGAGCGCGATGCGCGCCTGCGCCAGTTGGCGCCGCCGGCCAGCGGCAGCGATGCACTGACCGCCGGCGAGAGCGGGACCGCGGTGGGTGCGGCGATCGGCGCGGCACGCGCCAGCGGCGCGCCCGACACGCCATCCGCGCCCGCCGCCGGCAGCAAGCCTTGAAGTGCCGAGGCCCCGGCTAGGCGCCGGCCGGGCGCTTCATCCTGCAGACTGACGGCAGGTTCAGGTCTCCCCCTGCCGTGGTACTGTCAAGGCGGAAGCCGTATTGCGTGCCTTCCACGCCAACCTTGACGGTCTTGCCGTCCACCGGCGCGATGGTCGAGACCACCTGCGGCAGCAGCAACTGGTGATCGCTCTTGCGCATCAGCACGTCGCCCACGGGCGAGCGGTACTGCATGCCCTCGAGCGCAAACGCGATGCTGGTCGGGTCGTCGGATCTGGCGCGGCGAATCGCCTCGCTGAGCATTTGCACGGCGATCAGCACGCGCGGAGCGAAGTACTCGCCCGCCGGGGTTTGCCTGACCCGCGCGGCCAGGGCAGCCAGCACCGGATCGTCGCCGTTGGGCAGGTACTCGGCCACCCAGGTCAGGTGCGCGTTCTTTGCCTGCGCCACGGCCAGCACCGTGCCGGGCGCGCCGCCGCCGCTATGGTTCAGGTAGTTCAGCTCGTAGCCGGCCTCGCCGCCGGCCTTGATCAGCAGGCTGAGGTCCTGGCCCCAGTTGCCCGTGACCACGGTATCGGCGCCGCTTTCCTTGATCCGGCTCATGTACGGCGCGAAGTCCTTGACTCTCGCCAGCGGATGCAGCGCCTCGCCGACGAACTGCACGTCGGGCCGTGCTCCCGCGATCATCTGCCGCCCCAGTGCTGCCCAGATGCGGCCCTGGGTGTAATCCTGGTTAAGCAGGTAGACCTTGTGCATGCCTTTTTGCTCGCGCGCGAAATTGGCTAGCGCGCGCATCTTCATCGCCGTGTTCGCCTCGGTGGCGAAGTGCCAGAAGCTGCAGCGCGCGCCCGTCAGGTCGGGGTCGAGCGAGGCGTAGTTCATGATCAGGACGCGCTGCCCGGGGTTGCGCTCGTTGTGCCGGTTGACGGCCTCCACCAGCGCCGTGACCACCGGCGAGCCGGACGCGCCGGTGAACACCACGCGCACGCCGGCGTCGATGGCGCTTTGCAGCGCAATGAGGCTTTCCTGGGCCGAGAGCTTGTTGTCGTAGCTCACCAGCGCGTAGTTGCGCCCGAGCACGCCGCCCTGGGCGTTGGCGTCGTCGAGCGCGAACTTCAGGTTGGCCTGGAAGATCTGGCCCACATTGGCCAGCGGCCCGGACAACTGATCGATGAACGCCACCTTGATGGGCGCGGCGGCACTCTCTTGCGCTTTTTCCTGTGCCTGCAGCGCAGGTGCGCTGACCAGCGCCAACGCGGCAATGGCGACGCTACGCATGAACACACCGCGCGCCAGCGCGGCGATCCTGGCGGCGGCGCGCGGCGCGCGCTTCAAGTCTTGTGGCATCGATCCTCTCCTTCCTCGTTTGTCACCGCGCATCTTGTCACCACGTGTCGATGAAACGGCGCGATCCGGCTGCCGGCGTATCGCGCGCGCCCGATGCCGGGAGCGCCGAGGCCAGGCCGCGCAGCAACCAGTGGCGTGTGTCGGCCGGGTCGATGACGGCGTCGATTTCCAGGTGGCTAGCCATATTAAGCGCTCGTCCGCGCTGGTAAGCGCCCTCGATCATGCGCGCAAACAACGCTTCGCGCTCGTCCGGGTCGGCCACGGCTTCCAGTTCCTTGCGAAAACCCAGCCGGATCGAGCCCTCGATGCCCATCGCGCCGAACTCGCCACTGGGCCAGGCCACGGTAAAGAAAGGCGCGCTGAAGCTGCCGCCCGCCATGGCTTGCGCGCCCAGCCCATAGCCCTTGCGCAGCACCACCGTGAAGAAGGGCACGCGCAGCGCGCCGGCGGTGACGAACAGGCGCGAGACGTGGCGCACCGTGGCGGTCTTCTCCGCCTGCGGTCCCACCATGAAGCCGGGCGTGTCGCACAGCGAGACGATGGGCAAGCCGTGCGCATCGCACAACTGCATGAAGCGCGCGGCCTTGTCGGCGGCCGCGGCATCGATGGGGTGCCGCGGGTTGTTGGCGATGCAGCCGAAGGCGCGCCCTTCGATGCGGATCAGCGCGGTGATGATGCCCGCGCCAAAGGCGGCGCGCAGCTCCAGCACGGAGTCGTGATCGGCCAGCGCCGCGAGCACGCCGCGCATGTCGTAGCTGCGCAGCCGGTTCTCGGGAATCAGGTGGCGCAGCGCGCGCGCATCGCCGGCCTTCCAGTCGGGCAGGTCGCCCTGGAAGTAGGACAGGTAGCGGCGCGCCGTCTCCACCGCCGCCATCTCGTCGTCGACCAGCACGTCGATCACGCCGTTGGGGGCTTGCACGCTCACCGGGCCGACCTCCTCCGGCGCGAACACGCCGAGCCCGCCGCCTTCGATCATGGCCGGGCCGCCCATGCCGATGGTGGCGTTGCGCGTGGCGATGATCACGTCGGCGCAGCCTAGCAGCGCGGCATTGCCGGCAAAGCAGCGCCCGGAGACGATGCCGACCAGCGGCACCTGGCCGGACAGCCGCGCGAACTGGATGAAGGACGTGCAATCCAGCCCGGCCACCACCGGGGTGTCGGTGTCTCCGGGCCGCCCGCCACCGCCTTCGGCGAACAGCACCACCGGCAGGCGCCACTGGCGCGCCAGGGCCAGCATGCGGTCCAGCTTCTTGTGGCCGTAGAAGCCCTGGGTGCCGGCCAGCACCGTGTAGTCGTACGCCAGCACCATGCAGCGTGCATCGGTTGCCGGGAAGCGTTCGGCGTTGACGGTGCCGATGCCGGTGACGATGCCGTCGGCGGGCGTCGCGCGCTCCAGGTCTTCCACGCTGCGGCGCTGGCGCTGCGCGGCGATGGCAAGTGCGCCGTACTCGATGAACGAGTCCGCGTCGCACAGCTGGGCGATGTTCTCGCGTGCTGTGCGCCCGCCCCGGGCATGGTGCTTGTCCACCGCCTGCGGGCGGGCCGCGTCCTGCGTGAGCGCGTGGCGGGCCAGGGCGTCGCGCAAGTCCGCGCGGATATGGGCGGGATCCACGGCGGCGCTGGCATGCGTCCCGTGCTGGCTGCCTTCATCCATCGATAGCACGATCACCGGCGCGCCCGCGCGCAGCACGTCGCCGGGCGCGGCCAGCACGCGCAGGACTTCGCCCGCACCCGGCGCCTCCAGCCGATTGCTTGCGCGCTGCTGGCCGCGCCCACCGCATGCAGCACCGGATGCGCGGGCTCGCCGCCCTGCGCCTGCGCCGCGAGCGCCGGCAGCGCCCGCGTCCAGGTACTGCGTGTGGACTGCGTTGCGCCGCACATCGTCGCGCAGCAGCAGGTCCTGCAGCAGCCTGCGGTTGGTGTCGATGCCCTCGATGCGGAACTCGCACAGCGCGCGATAGGCCTGGGCCAGCGCGCGCGCGTAGTTGCCGCCGGGCTCATGCACGATCAGCTTGGCCAGCAGAGAGTCGAAGCGCGGGTTGACCGTCATGCCCGCATGGCCCGCGCCATCGACGCGCACGCCGGGGCCGCTGGGCGGCTCGTAGGCGTCGATGCGCCCGCTGGCGGGGCGCAACTGGCCCTGCGCGTCGAGGTGCTCCGCGTTGATGCGCAGCTGCACCGCGATGCCGCGCGGCGCGGGCGCTTGCGCCAGCCCGAGCCGGCCGAGATCCTGCCCGGCGGCGATGGCCAGCTGCACCTGGACCAGGTCCACGCCGGTCACCATTTCCGTGACGGTGTGCTCGACCTGCAAGCGCGGGTTGGCCTCCATGAACCAGAACTCGCCGTCGTTGCCCAGCAGGAACTCAAAGGTGCCGATGCCGCGATAGGCGCTGGCGCGCGCGAGCGTGATCGCGGCCTGCGCCAGCCGCACGCGCGTGCCGGCGTCGAGCGAAGGGCTGGGGGCCACCTCCACCAGTTTCTGGTGCCTGCGCTGCAGGCTGCATTCGCGCTCGCCCAGGGCAATCACGCCGCCGGCCGCATCCGCCACCACCTGGATCTCGATATGGCGCGGTGCATACACGATGCGCTCCACGTAGACGGCGCCGTTGCCGAACGCAGCCGTGGCTTCGGAGACGCAACGGGCATAAGCCTCGTCGATGTCCGCTGCCGCGTGCACCGCGCGCATGCCGCGCCCGCCGCCGCCGGCCAGCGCCTTGATCATCATGCCGGCCGGCTTGCCCGGCGCTTGCAGCGAGGCAAAGAACGCGTGCGTGGCCCACGGGCACGTCGCACTCGCGTGCCAGTGCGCGCGCGCGCGCGAACTCCGCATTCTCGGACAGCAGGCCGTAACCCGGGTGGACCACGTCGCAGCCGCTGCGGCGCGCGGCGTCAACTACCTGCGCGATATCGAGGTAGGCGCGCGGGCCGGTGCCGGGCAGCGCCACCGCGCCATCGGCCTTGCGCACGTGGAGGGCGTCGCGATCGTCCTCGCTGTACAGCGCCACGCTGTCCAGGCCCATGGCCGCGGCGGCGCGGGCGATGCGGATGGCGATTTCGCCGCGATTGGCGATCAGTAGCTTGCGGAACGTCATGATGCGAAGAAGGTGAGTGTGGCGCAGGTCATAGGGAAGGGCATCGCGGGGTCAGCCCAGCTGCTCGGCCAGCGGCGCCAGGTCCTGCTTGCGCACCTTGCCCGTGGCGGTGAGCGGCAGGGCGTCGACGATATGCACCAGCGGCACCTTGTAGACCGCCATGTTGGCGCGGCACCATTGCACCAGCGCGGCGTTGTCCACGGTGCCGACGGCCTCGGGCTTGAGCATGACAAAGGCCACGGGCAACTGGCCGCGGTCCTCATCCGCACGGCCCAGCACCGCCGAGCCGAGAATGGCCGGATGCTGGCCCAGCAGTGCCTCGATCTCGGCCGGGAACACGCTCATGCCGTTGACCTTGAGCATCTCCTTGCGGCGGCCCAGGTAGTGCAGATAGCCGTGCTCGTCGATCAGGCCGATGTCGCCAGTGTGGAACCAGCCGTTGCGCAGCGATTCGCGCGTCGCCTCGGGTTTGTTCCAGTAGCCTTTGAGCAGGGTCGGCGTGCGCACGCACAGCTCCCCCTCGGCGCCCGGCGGCAGCAGCTCGCCGCTGGCGAAGTCGCAGATCTTGAACTCGGTGCCGGGCACGGGCAGGCCGACAAAGATGGGCTGGGCGCGCAGGTCCAGGTCATCGTCCTGCATGCCGTAGGCAAAGGTGTTGCAGGTCTGCGTCTCGGTCATGCCCCAGGCGGTTTCGGCGATGACCGAGCCGGTCAGCGCCTGCCACGCGCGTCGATAAGGCAGGTTGAGCTTCTTGACGAAGGACGATACACCCACGTAGCGCAGCGAGCGCAACGCGTATTGCGCCGCGCGCGGGTGCTCCATCACCTCCACCGCGTTGTCCACCAGCATCGACGCGTTGGTGACCTGGTAGCGCTGCACCGCCGCCATGAAGGTCTCGGGATCCCAGCGCGCCAGCAGCACCAGCGGGATGCCGAAGAAGGCGGGGAAGATCAGGCAGAGGTTCTCGCCCGCGATCCAGAACTCGGGGAAGAAGCCCAGCATGACACTGTCGTCGGCCATGTCGAGCGAGACCGCGCCAAACGCGGCCGCCATGTCCACCATGTCGCCCTGGGTGTGGATGCAGCCCTTGGGCAGGCCCGTGGTGCCGCCGGTGTAGTTGAGCGCGGCCACGGCATCGAGCGAGGCCGGCGTGGCGGGGGCTGCGTGCGTGCACGCCGCCATCGCGCGCAGCAAGTCGATGGCGTGGCCGGCCGCTTCGCAATCATGGCGCGGCGCCTGCACCATGGGCGGCAGCGGCAGCGTGGGCTCGGCGGGAATCACATCGGCAAAGCTGGTCGAAAACAGCAGGGCGAGCGGATCCTGCGTGCCCAGCGCGGCGCGCGTTTCGCGCACCAGCGGCACCAGCTGGTCGAGCGCAATCAGCGCGCGCGGCGTGCTGTCGGCGAGCGCGTGCTGCAACTCGGCGCGCTGCGAGAGCGGGCTGATCGGCACGTACACGGCGCCCAGCTTGAGGATGCCGAAGAACACGATGTGGAACTGCGGGCAATTGGGCATCAGCACCGCCACGCGGTCGCCGGGGCCGATGCCGTGCGCCGCCAGCAGCGCGGCGCAGCGGTCGCTCTGCGCGTCGAGCTCCGCATAGGTGGTTTCGTGGCCGTAGAAGATCACCGCGGGGCGGTCCGGGCGGGTGCGGGCCCAGTGCCGCAGCATCTGCGTGAGCGGCTGGCGGCCGAGCGGATATTGCGGCGTGCGCGGGGCGCGCTCGGGCCATGCGCGCTGCCAGCGCGCATGCATCTCGGCCAGGTAGGTCGTCTCGTCCATTGCCATTGCCATTGGCGGTGTCTCCTTGCTGGTGGGCCGCCGAGCCGGCTTGGGCTGGCGAAATTTACTCTTTGGTATATTTGCTTACCCTTGGGTATGATCGTATTGGCATTGCCGTCATGCGTCAAGCCAGGCGCCGCCTGCGTGAAGCCGTGGCGGCCAGGGGTAGCGGGTCAACGCCAAAACGGGCTGCCAGGCCTTGCCAGCCCGGTGCCATGCGAGAATCGCGTCATGCCGACTGCACAGAAAACCGCTCCCGCCGCCGAGGCCGCGCCGGAGATCGCTCCGGACGCCGCACCCGCCCGCTCGCATATCGCCGAGCGGCAGGAAGCGCGCCGCCGCCAGATCCTCGATACCGCCGCCCAGCTCTTCTATACCAAGGGCTATCCCGGCATGACGATGAACGACCTGTGCCGCGCGCTCGGCGTGACCAAGCCGGCGGTGTACTACTACTTCACCGACAAGTACGCGATCTTCGACATCCTGTGCCGCGAGTCCGCGCAGACCTGCCTGCCGGTCATCCGCGAGACCGCCGACCCGGCCGCGCCGGTGCGCGAGCGCCTGCATGCCTGCCTGCTCGAAATGGCGCGGCGCTGCATTGCCTGCTATGTGCCCGCCACGCTCAGCTTTCGCGACAACCAGTACCTGCGGCCGGAAACGGTGACCTGGCTGGGCAATATGGCACGCGCCTTCTACCGCGACCTTTATGCGCTGCTGGAAGAAGGCAAGCGCGCGGGCGTGTTCAGCTACGGCGACGCGCGCGTGACCGCCCATGCGATCGGCAGTGTGGTTGGCTTCATGTACACGTGGCACCAGCCTGAGCGCATGGAGGCGCAGGCGCTGGCGGAAGAGCTGGCTACCAACATGATGAAGATGGTACTGCCGGTGAACGCCTGACTTCGGCATCGCTTCCGCCCCCTGGCGGGAGGCCACTAGGGGAATTCCCGAGTCCGGGTTGAACTGTGCGCTAAACTTCACGTCAGAAGGTGGAGAGGTTCCAGAGGACTTCATCTAACGTGTTGTCTTAACCGGGTCGCGCGTTTAGCATCTGTCGAAAATCGAACGACCATTCAGAAAATCAGGAGACGGTGCATGGAAAGACTGTGGCTGAAGCATTACCCGGCCGGCGTGCCTGCCGAGATCGATAGCAGCCAGTTCCGCTCGCTGGCCGAATTGCTCGAAGCATCCTTCCGCACCTATGCTGATCGCCGTGCCTTTGTGTGCATGGACAAGTCGATCACCTACGGCGAGCTCGACCGTCTCTCGCGGCAGTTCGCGGCGTGGCTGCAGTCGCGCGGGCTCAAGCCCGGTGCGCGCGTGGCCATCATGATGCCCAACGTGCTGCAGTATCCGGTGGTGCTGGCCGCCGTGCTGCGCGCGGGCTTCGTCGTGGTCAACATCAATCCGCTCTACACCCCGCGCGAGCTCGAGCATCAGCTCAAGGACAGCGGCGCGGAGGCGATCGTCATCCTGGAGAACTTCGCCACCACGCTGCAGCAAGTGCTGCCCGCCACGCCGGTCAAGCATGTGGTGGTGACCAGCATGGGCGACCTGCTGGGCGGCCTGAAGGGCGCGATCGTCAATTTCGTGGTGCGCAACGTCAAGAAGATGGTGCCGGCCTGGGAACTGCCCAACTGCGTGCGCTTCAACGCGGTGCTGGAGGAGGGCCGCGGCATGCAGTTGCAGCCCGCCGCCACGGGCCCGGACGACGTGGCCTTCCTGCAGTACACCGGTGGCACCACCGGCGTGTCCAAGGGTGCCGTGCTGCTGCACCGGAACATCGTCTCCAACGTGCTGCAGTCCGAAGCCTGGATGCAGCCGGCGCTGGCCAAGGGCGCGCCGATCGACCAGGTGGTCACCATCACGGCGCTGCCGCTGTATCACATCTTCGCGCTGACGGTCTGCTGCCTGCTGGGCATGCGCAGCGGCGGCCTGAGCGTGCTGATCCCCAATCCGCGCGATATCCCCGGCTTCATCAAGGAGCTGCAGAAGTACAAGTTCAACATGTTCCCGGCGGTCAATACGCTGTACAACGCGCTGATCAACAGCCCGGATATCGGCAAGGTCGACTTCTCCGGCCTGCGCGTGGCCAACGGCGGGGGCATGGCGGTTCAGGAAGCGGTGGCCAAGAAGTGGCTGGCCAGGACGGGCTGCCCGATCATCGAGGGCTACGGCCTGTCGGAGACCTCGCCTTCGGCAACCTGCAACCCGACCGATTCCGACGCGTTCTCCGGCACCATCGGCCTGCCGCTGCCGTCGACCGACATCGCCATTCGCGACGACGACGGCGCGGACGTGCCGCTCGGCCAGCCTGGCGAGATCTGCATCCGCGGCCCGCAGGTGATGGCCGGCTACTGGAACCGCCCGGACGAGACCGCCAAGGTCATGACGGCCGACGGCTTCTTCAAGTCCGGCGACATCGGCGTGATGGACGCGCGCGGCTACACCAAGATCGTCGACCGCAAGAAGGACATGATCCTGGTGTCCGGCTTCAACGTGTACCCGAACGAGGTCGAAGGCGTGGCCGCAGAGTGCCCGGGCGTGCTGGAGGTGGCGGCGGTGGGCGTGCCCGACGAGCATTCGGGCGAGGTGGTCAAGCTGTACGTGGTCCGCAAGGATCCCGCGCTGACCGAGGCCGAGCTGATTGCTTTCTGCAAGGAACGCCTGACCGGCTACAAGCGGCCCAAGTTCGTGGAGTTCCGCAGCGAGTTGCCCAAGACCAACGTGGGCAAGATCCTGCGCCGCGAGCTGCGCGACAGCCGCAAGGCTGCCTGAGCGGGATCCTGCTGCGCTCGCCGCAATAAGTACGGCCTCCCGCATGCGCTGCGACGGAGGCCGTTTTCTATTCTGCGGGATGCGTCAGCATTCGCGCGAAGGCACGAGCCGCGGTTCGAGCGCGCCATCAGGATAGACCATCCGCACGCAGGCCCCAGGTTCCAGGCCGGGTGCTGCCGGACCGCCGACAATGACGTTGCCGGTGCTGCCATCCAGGGCCATCACCGTGTACTGGAACAGGTCCATGCGCGGCCGTGGCTGCGGATGCAGCAACTGGTTCAGGTCGACGGAAAAGCCAACGCCCCCGCCGCTCCAGCCCCCGCCGTTCCACGCGCCGCCGCCGACACCCACGGCGGCGCCGGCCGCGCCGCTGTCCGGGACGTCGACCTGGCCCACCAGGGTCTTCGCGCTGATGCGGCCGAGCTTGATCGTGACGTTCAGCGGCGAGACCTCGGGCCCCGGTGGCGTGCTCTGGCAGGCCGCGAGCAGCAGCGCCGGCAGCAAGGCGCAGAGCGTGCCCAGCACCCGGCGGGGCGTGTTCATGCGCTCACCAGCCCGGTCTTGAGCCGGCCCAGCAAGCGGAACAGGGCGCGCCGGTCGGACTGGGGCAGGCCGTCGAACAATTGCTCGATCCAGACTTCGTGCGCGCGCGCCATCTTGGAAAACGCCGTGCGCCCGGCCGGCGTGAGCCGGATCAGGTAGGCGCGGCGATCGCTCGGCAACGCCTCGCGCGAGACCAGGCCTTCCTGCTGGAGCTGGTCCGTGATGCCGGTGACGTTGCCGCCGGTCACCATCATGCGGCGCGACAACTCGCCCATCTTCAGGCCTTCGGGATGGCGGTCGAGTTGGGACATCAGGTCAAAGCGCGGCAGGGTGCAGGCGAAATCCTGGCGCAGCCGCGAACGGATGTCGGACTCGACCAGGTTGGTGCAGGTCAGCAGGCGCAGCCACAGGCGCAGGGCGTCGTGGGCGTTATCGTCGGCGCTCGTCTCGAGATCGACCGGCGCTTCTTCGGCGCCGGCCTTGGGCGGGCCCTCGGCGGCAGGTGTGATAGGCATCGCGACACGCTGGTTGTTTGATGCCTCAAGTATATGCGCTCGCACGCCGCCACGGGCCGGCGCGCGCCTCAATCCACCTTGGCGCCCGAGTCCTTGACCACCTTGGCCCACTTGGTGAGCTCGGCGCGGATAAAGGCGGCAAACTGCACCGGGGTGTTGCCCACCGGGTCTGCGCCCTGGGCCAGCATCTTTTCCCGCATGGCCGGCGTGGCCAGCCCGCGCGCGACTTCCTGCTGGACGCGCGCGACGATCTCAGGCGGTGTGCCGGCGGGGGCCAGCAAACCAAACCAGGAACTGGCCTCGAAGCCCGGCAGGCGGGCCGCGTCCGCCACCGTCGGCACGCCCGGCAGCGCCGGCGAGGGTTTGGCGCTGGTGACGGCCAGCGCCTTGAGCTTGCCGCTCTTGATCAGCGCCATTGACGAGGGCAGGTTGTCGAACATGAGCTGCATGGTGCCGCCGGCCAGGTCGGTCAGGGCTGGGCCGCTGCCTTTGTAGGGGAAATGCACCATGAAGGTACGGGTCTGGGTCTTGAACAGCTCGCCGGCCAGGTGGATCGACGTGCCATTGCCGCTGGACGCCATATTGAGCTTGCCGGGATTGGCGCGCGCATAGGCGATCAGGTCGGTGACGCTGTTGATGCGGTTCTGCTGTGCGAAGGCGGGGTTGACCACCAGCACATTGGGCACCGACGCCACCTCCGTGATGGGGGCGAAGTCCTTGACCGGGTCGAATGGCAGCTTGCCGTACAGCGACTGGTTGATGCCATGCGTGCCCACCGTGCCCATCAGCAGCGTGTAGCCGTCCGGCGCGGCCTTGGCGACCATGTCGGTGCCGATGTTGCCGCCCGCGCCCGGCCGGTTGTCGACGACCACGTTCCAGCCCTGCAGCTTGGACAGCTCGGCCGCCACCGCGCGCGCCAGGATGTCCGTCGTGCCCCCGGCCGGGAACGGCACCACCAGGCGGATCGGCTTGCTGGGGTACGGGTCCGCGGCATGCGCCGGTGCTTGCCAGGCAAGGGTGCCAAGGCATGCGCTGGCAATGGTGGCAAGCAGCATGTGGGTCGCGCGACGGCGGGTGCGGTGCATGGGGAGTCTCCAGTTTGTGCCTGTTTTTTTGCCGCACGGCGCGACGTGGTGGTGTGCATCGTCATGTGCATCCGGAACGGCTGCTGCATTGTAGTGTCGACATAACAATGTGCCGATGAGGTGATGCCCTAGGGCTAGCCGGCGCGTCCGCCGCGCCATGAAAAAGGCACCCGAAGGTGCCTTTGCAGTGCCAAGCGGTTGCGCTTAGAACTTGTGGCGGATACCGATGCCGACGCCCAGCATGTTGTCGTTGTTGGAGCCGAGGAAGTAGCCGTTGGCGAAGCTGATTGCCGAGGTGTCGAAATTCAGGCCGGCGTTCTTCGCGTACGCGGCCGTCAGGTAGACGTCGGTACGCTTGGACAGGTTGTAGTCGGCGATGAACGAAACCTGCCACGGATTCTTGACGTTGACGCCGCCAAGGTTCTTGACGTCGTCGTAGTTGTACTGGAGCGTCAGGCCAAGCGGTGCGGTGACCTGGTAGTTGGCGCCGATCCAGTAGTAGTTGTCGCGCAGAATCGGGGCGCCGTTCTGTGCCTTGGCTTGGCCCCAGCGATAGCCGGCCATGATCTTGGCAGGGCCGAAGGCATAGCTGCCCGCCACTGCCGCCTTCTTGAACGTGCCGGTGTCGCCGGTCGCGCTCAGGGTCGGGTTGTACTGGTCATAGGCGATGGTCGCGCCGAACGGACCAGCAGCGTAGCCCACGCCGGCGCCGTAGCCGGTGTCGCGGCGGAACTGGCCCGGGACTTCGCCGTTGCCTGCCACGCCATTGCCGAAGGACCAGTGCGCAATCGCGGTCACCGGACCGAATACGCCCGTGTACTTGGCGGTATTGTCGGAGCGGAAGTTCAGGCCGAGCTGGGCGACCACCGGCTCATACTGGGTGGAATAGCCGCTGGGCGAGAAGTTGGCGAGCAGGTCGAACAGCGTGGTGTACTGGCGACCGAAGGTGAAGCGGCCAGCCTGGGCGCTTTCGATACCCACGTACGCTTGACGACCGAACAGGCGGCCGCCTTGCTGCAGCGAGCCGGTGTCGAGGGAGAAGCCGCTTTCGAGCACGAACAGCGCCTTCAAGCCGCCGCCCAGGTCTTCCACGCCGCGCAGGCCCCAACGCGAGCCGGACAGGCCACCAGAGGACATGCGGAAGACGGAGTTGCCGCGACCGGTATTGAAGCCGTTGCTGGCCGCCGGCGCAACGCCGAGGTGATTGACGTATTCGAGGTTCATATCCGCAACGCCGTACAGCGTCACGCTGGACTGGGCCTGTGCGGCACCCGCGAATGCACCCAACGCAGCCAGCGCGAGAAGCGATTTTTTCATGCTCGATGATCTCCGTGTAAGAATTATTGGTGGCCAGCGGAGAAACCTCCTGAGTCTCCATTTTCCGCTTACCCAACTTCGTCAGAAGCTGCCAACTACTGTAACAAACCACCCTCGATTCACAATCGGGTTCACTGCCCTTGTCAGCTTTTCACAACTCAGGGTTTTGGAGTATCCGGCCTTTGCCGGCGCGGGCCGGGCGGGAGAAGCCCGGCAACTCGGCCACGGTACAATGCGGGAAATCCCGAGGGCGTATTCACCGGGCCGTCTCCCCCTTCAGGCAGGGAGCTGGACGCGGGTAGGCTCCGAGCAACCACTAGCGCATGCATCCATGGATACCTTGATTCGCGAATTCGATGTGGCCTTGCGCGCGATCGCAGGCGTCACCCGCGCCAGCCGCGCCAATCCCGCCGAGGCGCTTGCGCCCGATGCGCAGAGCCTCGACGAGACGCAACGCCGCCACGTGGCCGGGCTCATGCGCATCAACCACGTGGGTGAAGTCTGCGCGCAAGCCCTTTACCAGGCCCAGAAGCTGACCGCGCGCACGCCGCAGGTCCGCGCGCAGATGGACCTGGCCGCGCGCGAGGAAGAAGACCACCTCGGCTGGTGCGCCGAACGCCTGCGCGAGCTTGGCTCGCGTCCCAGCCTGCTCAACCCGCTCTGGTATGCCGGCGCCTTTGCCATCGGCTGGGCGGCGGGGCGCGCGGGCGACCGGGTCAGCCTGGGATTCGTTTCCGAGACCGAGTACCAGGTCGAGCAGCACCTGAATGGCCATCTCGAGCAGATCCCCGTTGCCGACGACCGGTCGCGCGCGATCCTGGAGCAGATGCGCGATGACGAGGTGAGGCACGGCGCCGCCGCGCGCGAGGCGGGCGGCATGCCGCTGCCCTCGCCGGTGCGCGCGATGATGCGGGTGGCCTCCAAGGTGATGACCACCGCCGCCTATCGGATCTGAGCGGCGGCGCCGGAGCGGGAAGCCCTTGCCAGCCTCGGCGCAGCCCCGCGCCGCGCGCCTCGTGCGCCGGCAAGCCGGGTACCCCCCGCGCGCGGGGTAGACGCGAAAACGTTGTATCCTTCCATCGGTCCGGCTCGGCCGTTTTTCCTGCTGCAGGCAGTTCCTTCCTCGGTTGTTCTCAGGTGGTTTCTCTGCTTTCTTCCATAAGATCTTCATTTCATTAGGGATTCACTTTTTCGGTGCGCAAGGTGTGCGCGCTAAGTCATTGTTCTAATTAAAAAAACCCGGATTGTTGCCCCACAACGAGCCTTGACCCGTGAAATCGCTTCCTCTAAAGTGGGAAATAGTGTGAGGAAGTGTGTTTTTGTGTGAAAACGCAGTCTGGCTATGGGATCATCGCCCAACGTCGGATTTAAAGGATTCACGCGCCAGCCGGTGGCAAGCATGCCGGCGCGGACCGGGGAGCTAGCTTGTTTCAGGGCGCATCGGCGCTGTCACTGGATGCCAAGGGCCGGATGTCGATTCCGGCGCGGCACCGTGATGCGCTACAACAGCAGGCCGAGGGCCGGGTAACGCTGACCAAGCACCCGGACGGCTGCCTGCTGCTGTTTCCGCGCCCTGAGTGGGAGAACTTCCGTAGTCGCATCGCGGCTTTGCCGATGGACGCGCACTGGTGGAAGCGCATCTTCCTGGGCAATGCCGCCGATGTCGACATGGACGGCGCGGGCCGGGTGCTGATCGCGCCTGAACTGCGTAGTGCCGCCTTGCTCGACAAGGAAGTCATGCTGCTCGGTATGGGCAGCCATTTCGAAGTCTGGGATGCCGCAACCTACGCCGCCAAGGAACAGCAGGCGATGGCGCAGGGCATGCCGGACGCATTGAAGAATTTCTCTTTTTGACGAGGTCATGAGCTCAACCCAAACGCCGGGGACCACCGCCCTGCGCCATCGCACCGTGTTGCTGGACGAGGCTGTCGAAGCTCTGGTCTGGCGGCCGGATGGCGTCTACGTGGACGGCACCTTCGGCAGAGGGGGGCACAGCCGGGCAATTCTGGCCCGGCTGGGCCCGGCCGGGGCACTGGTGGCCTTCGACAAGGATCCGGCAGCAATCGCAGAGGCGGGCACCATCAAGGATGCCCGCTTCTCCATTGAGCACACCAGCTTCGCCGAGATGTCGGCGGCGCTGGCGGGCCGGGGCACGGTCGCCGGGATATTGCTCGACCTGGGCATCAGCTCACCCCAGATCGACGATGCGGAGCGCGGTTTTTCCTTTCGCTTCGAGGGACCGCTGGACATGCGCATGGACACCACGCGCGGCGTTACCGCCGCGCAGTGGCTGGCGCAAGCGGATGAGCAAGACATCGCTAGGGTGATACGGGACTATGGGGAAGAACGGTTTGCTGTACAGATTGCAAAGGCGGTTGTTGCTCGCCGGAGCGAACCCGGCCATGGCGGACCGCTTACCACTACTGCCGAGCTTGCCGCGCTCGTGGCGAAAGCCGTCAAAACACGCGAGAAGGGTCAGGACCCTGCGACCCGCACCTTTCAGGCTCTACGGATTCACGTCAATCAAGAGCTTGCGGACCTCGAAAGCGGCCTGAGCGCCGCTTACGACTTGTTGCAGGAAGGCGGGCGGCTGGTGGTCATCAGTTTTCATTCGCTTGAGGACCGCATCGTCAAGCGGTTCATGCAGGCGCACGCCCGCCCGCAGCAGAATGCCGATCCCGCCATGCGCCGCGCGCCCCTGCGCGCGGACCAACTGCCGCAGCCCACGCTGAAGCTGCTCGGCCGGGTCAAGCCGGGCGCCGAAGAGATCGCCGCCAACCCGCGCGCCCGCTCCGCGGTGATGCGCGTGGCCGAGAAGCTGCCGTCCCTGGCGTCCCCTTCGTCCGCCTCCACCCAGAAGGCGGGCCGCCCATGAACCGCCTGACTTTCTTCCTGCTGGCTGCCCTGATGCTGTGCGCGCTCTCGCTGGTGAGCGCGCAACACCAGGCCCGCACCCTCGTTCCGCCCCCAACAACCCCCCCCAGGCGGAAGAAAAGCAGCTCGACATTGACTGGTCCCGCTTGCAGTACCAGCAGAGCTCGCTCGGCAAGAGCGCGCGCATCGCGGAAGCGGCGCGGACGCAGCTGAAGATGACGCCGGTGCTTCCCGGCAGGACCCAATACCTGGCCGGCGTCGTGCTGGATACGCCGCCCGCCAGCGCGCCCGTGCCTGCAGCGCCCGAGGGGAGTAAGCCATGACCATCGCACGGCCCTCGCAAAACGCGCAGCGCGGCAACCCTTCGCGCCCGCGCACCGGCCAGTTCTCCGCCAGCCCGGTGCTCGGCCTGCGCTTGCCGATGTGGCGCTCCAAGCTGGTGGTGTTCATGATGTTCGCCGCCTTCGTCGCCCTGGCGGGGCGGGCACTATGGATCCAGGGCCCGGGCAACCAGTTCTACGAGGCCGAAGGCAAGAAGCGTTTCCAGCGCACGCTCGAGCTGCCCGCAACGCGTGGCAAGATCCTCGACCGCAACGGCCTGGTGCTGGCGACCAGCCTGCCCGTCAAGGCCATCTGGGCGGTCCCGGAGGACGTGCCCGACGAGATCGACGCGGACAAGATTCGGCAGTTGAGCAAGCTGCTCGACATGAGCGACAAGGAACTGCGCCGCAAATTCACGGAAGACAAGAGCGGTGCTGCCTGACGCCGCGGACAAGATCGCCGCGCTCAAGATCGAGGCCGCGAGTACAAGCGCTTCTACCCCGAAGGTGAGGCGATGGCGCATATCGTCGGCTTTACCAATGTGGAAGACCGCGGCCAGGAAGGCGTCGAACTGGCGCGCGAAGCCGTGCTGGCCGGCAAGTCCGGCGCGCGCCAGGTGATCAAGGACCGCCTTGGCCGCGTGGTGGAGGATGTCGGCATCCTCAAGACCCCGCGCGATGGCGAGGACCAGCAGCTCTCCATCGACGCCAAGATCCAGTACCTGGCCTACAACGAGGTCAAGGCGATCGTCGAGCGCAGCAAGGCCAAGGCGGCCAGCGCCGTGGTGCTCGACGCGCAGACCGGCGAGGTGCTGGCGCTGGCCAACTGGCCGACCTACAACCCGAATGACCGCACCCGGTTGTCGGGCGAGCAACTGCGTAACCGGGTCCTGACCGACACCTTCGAGCCGGGCTCGATGATGAAGCCGATCACGATCGGCCTGGCGCTGCAGCTCAAGCGCGTCACGCCCTCGACGGTATTTGCCACGACCGGCAAGTTCAACTACGAAGGCGCCACCATCAGCGACACCCACAACTACGGGGCGCTGACTGTGGCCGGCATTATCCAGAAGTCCAGCAACATCGGCACGACCAAGATCTCGATGCTGCTCAAGCCGCAGGAAATGTGGGATATGTATATGAGCGTGGGCCTCGGTCAGGCGCCCAAGATCGGTTTTCCCGGCGCAGTGGCCGGGCGGGTGCGCCCGTACAAGAGCTGGCGCCCCATCGAGCAGGCGACCATGTCCTATGGCTACGGCCTGTCGGTGTCGCTGTTCCAGATTGCCCACGCCTACACCATCTTCGCCCATGACGGTGAGTTGATCCCGGTCACCATGTTCCGCAACCAGGGCCCGGTCACGGGCGAGCGCGTGCTGTCTCCCGAAGTGGCGCGCCAGGTGCGGGCCATGCTGGAAACAGTGACGGCGCCTGGCGGCACTGCGCCGGAGGCCCAGGTGATGGGCTACCGGGTCGGTGGCAAGACCGGCACGGCGTACAAGCACGTGGGCCGTGGCTACGATCGCAGCAAGTATCGTGCATCCTTCATCGGCCTTGCGCCGATGTCCAACCCGCGCGTGATCGTGGCCGTGAGCGTCGATGAGCCTACCTCGGGCAGCCACTACGGCGGCGCCGCCGCGGGCCCGGCCTTCTCCGCGATTACCGGCGGCGCGCTGCGCGCGCTCAATGTGCAGCCGGATTCGCCGATCCGCCAGCTGGTGGTCAGCGACAAGGTGCAGGAAAGCGAACAATGAACCGGACGCCGCTCCCCCTCGAAGTCGCCGCACAGGCCGCGCAGGCCGCCGACGCACTGGCCTGGCTGCGCCAGCACGCCCCGCGGTGCCAAGCTTGACCGGCGACACGCGCCGGCTCGCACAGGGCGACGTGTTCTTTGCCTACGTGCTGGGCAACGCCCGCCTGTCGACCGACGGCCGCCCGCATATCGCCCAGGCCATCGCCCGCGGCGCCAGCGCCGTGGTCTTCGAGGCCGACGGTTTTGCCTGGCCGCATGAAGAGGCCGTGCCGCATCTCGGCGTGTCCGGCCTGCACCAGCTCGCGGGCGCGATTGCCGCCGGCTGGTATGGAGAACGCCGCGCGCGATCTCGCCGTGACTGGCATCACCGGCACCAATGGCAAGACGTCGTGCTGCCG
>NZ_AHJE01000127.1 GCF_000243095.1 Cupriavidus basilensis OR16
GTAAGCGCCAGTTTCGGCACACCTTGAGTGCGACGAGCGTATTCAGGCAGGATGCGGCGGGGCGGCTTTCGGCGGGGCGAAGTTGAACGGCAACAGGTCGCTGATGTCGGCGTCTGGCGTTCGCTGTGGCAACTCTGTGAGCACGTGGAGCATATAGGCATATGGCTCGACGTCACAGGCCCGGCACGTCAGCATCAGGCTATAGATCATGGCGCTTGCCTTGGCGCCGGCCACGGTGTCTGCGAAGAGCCACGCCTTTCGGCCTGTGCAGAATGGCCGAATGTCACGTTCCACCGCGTTGTTGTCCACCGGCGCCCGTCCATCGATAGCATATCGACTCAGGTATTCCCACTGATTGCGCGCGTAGGCGATGGCCTTGCCCAGCAGGCTTTCCGGCAGTACCTGTGGCGCCTGCTCATCCAGCCACGCCTTGAAGGCTTTCAGTAACGGTATGCTGTGTTGCTGACGCAGCCGGTACGTGTAGTTGGCGCGTGTTTCGCCGTTGGGCAGATCCTCCTTGGCGAGCGCTTCGACCTGATACAGGACCTTGAAGTACTCGAGGGCCTTTGCCACTCGAGCGCTGGGCTTCTTCTGACCCTTTTGCGCATCAACGAACATCCTCCTTGAGTGCGCCAGGCAGCCGAAGTGCGTGACGTCTTCGAGGGTACGCCAGGCACTGTAGCCATCGGTCATCAGCATGCCCTCGTAGCCGGCGAGGAACGCCCGCGGATACTCTTGTCCGCGCCCCGGCTGGTAGTCGAATAGCACCACCGGATGCTCGCAATCCTCCGCGCTGCGATACACCCACATATACGATTTGCTCTGCGCGGCCTTGCCTTCCTCCTTGAGCACCTGCACCGTCGTCTCATCGGCATGGATCAGTGGCTGCGACAGCAGCGTGCGGCGTAGCGCCTCGTACAGACGGCTGTAGTGCAATTGCGCAGGGCGAATGATCCAGTTCGCCAGCGTGCCACGGCCAACCGCAATCCCAGCGCGCCCCAGCGCATCTTCCATGCGATACAGCGGCGTGCCGTCAACGTATTTGCCGATGGTCACCGTCGCCAGCATCGCCGGGCTTGCGTTGCTGCCCGGCAGGGGTTGGGCTGGCATCGGCGCGGTCAACACCGGCGTGCGCTCGGCATTGCGATCGCAGTGCCGACACGCGTATTTGAAGCGTACGTGCTGCAGTACCGAGACCTTTGCTTCGATGTGCAACTGCTCGCTGACTTCCTCGCCCATGCGGTGCATCGATCCCTGACAGCATGGGCAGATCTTCTGGTCTTCGGTCAGGTCGTACTCGATGCGCTGGCGCGGCAGCTCTGCCGGTAGCGGCTTGCGGCCGCGTTTTCGGCCTGCAGACCTGTCAGGTTCCGGCAATCCCGTGTCCGGAAGCGCGAATGCGTCATCCTCGTCATCAGGCAGAGCCGTGGCAGCCATCTGCTCGGCTTCATCGAACACGCGGTCCTTGAGCTTCTCGCTGCTCGGTGCGAAGCGTTTGGACTGTGCGAGGCGGAACTGCTCTTCGAGGAGCTTGATGCGCTCGGTCAGCTCGGCGATGTGCTGGGCGTTAGTGGCAGCCCGCGCTTCGAGCTCGCGGATATAGGCTTGGGCCGCCGGCGGCAATCCCGAGAAGTCGTGTTCGTTCATGCTGGACACGATAGTGCAGCTACCACGCAGATAGGTATACGTCACCCCGAACAGCAATCAAGCCGTGTGCTGATATTGGCGTGACGGGTGGCGCTGCACGGCGTCCACATCGATACCGTCCAGCAGCCAGTGCAACTGCTCGGTTGTCAGCTCGATCACTGTTTGCTGACGCCGTGGCCACGCGAAGCGGTCTTCCTCCAGGCGCTTGAGCAGCAACCAGAACCCGTTGCGATCCCACAGCAACAGCTTGACGCGGTTGCGCCGGCGGTTATGGAAGGCATAGACGGCGCGGGCAAAGGGATCAAGCTGCATCGACTGCTCGACCAGCGCAACCAATCCATTGATCCCGAGGCGGAAATCCACGGCATTGCGGTGAAGGTAGACCTGCACGTCGGCGCCGAATCGGAACATCAACGCACTCCCAACGCTTCGATCATCGCCTTCACAAGCGCAACGTCCTGCCCGCCGCATTCAAGTTCGAGCGTCACGCCGTTGGGTAGCCGCGCCCTCAGTAGCGCTGGTGTCAGAGATGGGCGTTGCGATGGTTGCGTGCGAGCAGGCGCCTCGGCCGGCGGACGTCCACGCACCACCGGCGGTTCCGTGACACGCATCACGTCGCTCACCTCGACGACCGGCACGAACGCCGGCAACGTAGACCCTGTGGCCGCGGCGGCTTCATTTGCGACCTGGTGCAGCCGAATCCACTTGCGCAACTGGTTCGTATTGATGCCGAGCTTGAGAGCCATCCCGGCTACCGATACCCCAGGCCGCAGACATGCCTCGACCAGTCGGCGCTTGTCCCTTCGGTCAAAGTCCCGCTTTCCGTTGGAGCGAATACGGATCACCCTCAGCGGCGGAACGTCAAACTCGGCTTCCATCATGATTGCGTCCGCAAATAGTGGTTGCGGACGCAAGCCTGCCCACTCTCAGCCGCAAATACTAGGTGGGGTCAATTTCGCGCTTAC
>NZ_AHJE01000126.1 GCF_000243095.1 Cupriavidus basilensis OR16
GCCAGCGCAGCCACCCAGCGCCTGCAGGAAACGCCAGAGCATCAGCGCATCGACGTCACGCGCGAGCGCGCACCCGGCCGCAGCCAGCGCATAGGCCAGCAGGCCGACATACAGCGGCGGCTTGCGGCCAAAGCGGTCGCTGATCGGTCCATAGAATGCCTGCCCCACCGCCAATCCGACCAGGAAGGTCCCCAGCGTGAGCTGCACGCGGCCGATATCGACCCCGAGATCTCCGGCCAGCGCGGGGAAACTCGGCAGGTACATGTCAATGGAAAGCGGCGCCAGTGCGGTAAGCGAAGCGCATACCAGGAGCCAGAGCGGAAAGCGCCCGGATTGCGGGGCGCGAGTAGAGCGGGTCATCGAAACATCCTGAGGAACAACTAGGCGGCCGGGATGGCCGCCGACGCCCAATCCGTCAAACTGCCAACGGCTGACCGGCGCGAGAGCGGCTAAAGGCGCAATTGTTGCATAGCATAAAAAGCCGCGCAGCCGGCATGCCGCGCGGCGATGATGCTGGCGCACGTCCGACCGGACGCGCGCAACGGTGATGACAGGCTTGGCGATACCGCGGCATTGCGGCAAGTTCGGGCCTCGCTTCGCCGCGGACTGGAGGAGTGCGTGGCTTTCAACGGCAGCAACGCCAAGGGTACAATGCCAGCCTGTCGGCCGCCCGTGGCGGACGATCACGCAGCCCGACGCACCGCGGGAATCCACCCGCTGGCGCGGTTCCCGGCAACGTTTTCCTGCATGAGAACAAGATACAAACTGCTTTCTGTCTGTCTTGCCCTGGCCGCCTGTGCGGCTAGTTTGGTGCGGCCACCGGCCAGAACACCGGTGCGGCAGGCGTGCCTGAATTGCTGCGCAATACCGCCCGGCCCGACAGCATATTGTCGCGCGCCTGCCGCCAGCTCAACGATGCCTTGCCCATCGAGATCGATGGCGAGACGCGCCTGCGCCGCTGCCAGTCGGTCCCTGGCAAACATATCCTGTTCCAGCTGGAGCTGACCAAGTACCGGGGCCCCATGCTGGACCTCGCCAGCTTCGAGCTCAGCTACGCCGCGCCGCTGCAGCGCAATATCTGCGCGAACCGGGACGTTGAAATCCTGACCAAGCTGGGCGTGAGCATGATGTTCCGCTACATGACGCGCAACGAACGCGGCGAGCGCCGCGTTGGCGACGTCTACATCAACGCGCCCATCTGCTCCTCGGCGCTGCGCTAACACCCTGTCTGGATTCGCAGCCGGGAGGCCGGCGCCGCCCAGTCCTCCGTACTCAGGCGAGCCGCGGACGCAGCGGCACCACGTTGGCCGCGCGCCGGGGCAACACACGGGTTTCCTTCCATCGCGCATGCGCCAGCGGCGAGCCCCATACCAGTTCGTGCAACCGGGCCAGCGCGAAGGGATCGCCCAGCAGCAGGTGTTTCTGCACGGCTGTCAGCTCGTCCGGGCCAGCGGTAAGGGCCTGCTGCACCAGCGCCGCGCGCTCCAGTTGCGTCGCTAGCGGCTGCACCAGGCGCGACGAGGCGGTAGCGCACATCAACGCATTGGTGACAGGGTCGACCACGGCATCGATAAATGCCGGCGGCTCTCCCGCTGCCTCCACATGCTTTTGCATGGCCACCATTTCGCGCGGGGGCGTTGCCTCCTCCGGCGTCACGAACAACCTGGCCCGGCGCAGGGCGCGGCCAAGCGAAACCCGCGACAGCCAGACCGAAAGCGGAATCGAGAGCGCCAGCGAGCCTACGATCGGCAGCAGCCACCAGACAAAATGCGGGTCCAGCCATAGCACCAGCCCGCCCCACGCCAAGCCGAGCAGGGTGTGCATGCCGTGGCGGCGAAACGCCTCGCCCCAGCTGGTCTGTGCATCTTCGCGCGGCGGCGATTTCCAGGTAATGCCCCAGCCGCTATAGGCCGCCACCACGAACTTGGTGTGAAAAAGCATCCGGACCGGCGCCAGCAAAGCCGACATCATCACTTCAATCAGCATCGACAGCACCAGGCGCAACGCCCCGCCATAGCTGCGCGAATCCTTCATCAGCAGTACCACGCTGGCGATCTTTGGCAGGAACAACAGAGTGGCGGTCGCCGAGAACAGCGCCAGTGCCTTCTCGGGATGCCACTCGGGCCAGGTAGGGAACAGCTGGTAGGGCTGCGTGAAGTACTCTGGCGGCACCAGCGCGTGCTTGGCCAGCATGATGGTGGACAACACCAGGAACAGGAACCACAGCGGCGCCGACAGATAAGCCATCACGCCGGTCAGGAACACCGCGCGGTGCACGGCGTGAAAGCCCTGCTTCATCCACAGGCGGAAGTTCATCAGGTTGCCCTGGCACCAGCGGCGATCGCGTTTGACCTCATCAAGCAGGTTCGGCGGAAGTTCCTCGTAGGAGCCCTCCAGGTCGTAGGCGATCCACACGCCCCACCCGGCCCGGCGCATCAAGGCGGCCTCGACGAAATCGTGCGAGAGGATCTCTCCCGCCAGCGGGCCCTTGCCGGGCAATGGCGCCAGCGCGCAATGCTCCATGAAGGGCTGGATGCGGATGATGGCGTTATGGCCCCAGTAATGCGACTCGCCGAGCTGCCAGTAGTGCAAGCCGGCCGTAAACAGCGGCCCGTACACGCGCGTCGAGAACTGCTGCACGCGCGCATACATGGTCTCGCGACCCACCGCCAGCGGCGCGGTCTGGATGATCCCGGCGCCCGGGTTGCCTTCCATCAGCTTGACCAGCGTGGTCAGGCATTCGCCGCTCATCACGCTATCGGCGTCCAGGACCACCATGTAGCGATAGGCGCTGCCCCAGCGGCGGCAGAAGTCCGCTACGTTGCCGGTCTTGCGCTTCACGCGGTGGCGGCGCCAGCGGTAGAAGATGCGGCCGAAGCCGTTGACAGCGCGGCAGGTTTCCATCCACGCATTGGTCTCGGCGGTGCGCAGGTCCGGGTCGCCGCTGTCGGAAAGCACGAAGAAATCGAAACGCGCCAGCTCACCGGTGCGCTCCATCGACTCATAGGTCGCGCGCAGCCCTGCAAAGACCCGGTTCACATCCTCGTTGCAGATCGGCATGATGACCGCTGTGCGCGCCGCCTCGGCGATGGGCCCGTCCACGGCGGCCGATCGCGAAATCAGATGGCGGTCGCCACCCTTGGCCAGCACCAGGAAGCCCATCATGGCCGTCCAGAATCCCGCCGACACCCAGGAAAACAGGATGGCGAAGAGCGCCAGCACGGCGATCTCGAGCGGGTCGGTACCGTGATAAGGCAGCACCTTGGTCATGAAGTAGGTTGCCAGCGCGGTTTGCCCGGCCACCAGGCCTAGCAGTACCCAGCGGCGATGCGAGCCCGCCGGATGCCATTTGCCCTCGGCATCGGGACCGTCATGCAAGGTGTCCCAGGTTTCCGGCACGGGCGGGCGGCCCAGCATGCGCCGGCCCAGGTTACGCAGGAAGCCGGTGACGATGTGCGGGGGCCACGCCCGCGGCACCATGGAAGTGCGCCGGGGCTCGGGGCCGGTATCGATATGCACGGTGCCATCCGCGCGACGCTGCACCAGCGGCTCGCCCGCTGCCAGCGGGGCGCCATAGGCCAGATTGAGGCGGCGCCCCAAAGAGCCATAGGCCGCGCCCGCCGGGGATGGCTCGCTGTCCTTGGCCGCGAGTTTTTGCTGCAGCAGATGCATGGCCGACTCGGTGTCGGCAGCGCCGCCACCGACGTTGTCAAGCAGCTCGCGACGCTGGTCGGGCGAGACGGGAACGCGATCGAGATAGCGCTCGCATGCCGCCGCCGGAGCGGCGCGCCGCTTTAGTCTGGGGGTAAGATGTAGCTCCACGTCTCGGATAGGGTTGTATTGCCGTTGCGAAGATAGCCGCGCAATTCGACTGGTTTGTTCTCGTCCTTGCGGCGCACGACCATGGTCATGCGCCAGCCACCGGTGGCCGCATTGCGTTGCGTCGAAGTGTTCAGCAGCTCCCCGTTGCTGTCGGCCGAGATCACCGGATCGATCCGGGTATCGGCGGCCAGTTTCTTGAAGGCCGGGCCTTCAAAATCCACCACCAGCGAAAAACTGGTGTCGTCCTGCTTGCGGCTGAGGCCCTGGCCACGCCGCGTCTGTGTCACCCACGACAGCGGCGGCTGTTTTTCGCCGTCCTTCTGCCACAGCAGGCGATATTCGAAATCGAAAGGTTGCTTGGGCTTGGGCGGGTTGTCAGGCACCCAATAGGCCACGATGTTGTCGTTGGTCTCGTCCGGGGTCGGGATCTGTACCAGCTCGACCCGGCCCGAACCCCAGTTGCCTTTTGGCTCCACCCAGGCGCTCGGGCGACGCTCGTACCACGCGCCGATTTCCTGGTAGCTGCTGAAATTGCGATCCCGCTGCATCAGGCCAAATCCTTGCGGATTGGTCGCGGCAAACGAAGTCACCAGCAGGCGCTTGGGATTGCTCAGCGGCCGCCACAGCCACTCACCCGTGCCGAGCTGCACCGAGAGGCCGTCAGAGTCATGCACCTCGGGCCGGTAGTCAGGCACCGACGATGGTTGGTTCTCACCAAAGAGGTACATGCTGGTCAGCGGCGCCAGGCCGATCTTGGTGACGTTTTCGCGCGTGAACAAGCGCGACTTCACCTCCATGACCGTCTCCGTGCCTGGTAGGATCACGATCCGGTACGCACCGCTCATGCGGCGCGAGTCCATCAGTGCATAGATGGTCAGTTGCTTGTCCGCCGGCGAAGGCCGCTCGATCCAGTACTCCACGAAGCGTGGAAACTCCTCGCCCGAATTGAGCCCGGTATCCACGGCCAGGCCCCGTGCCGACAAGCCGTACCACTGGTCCTTGCCCAGCGCGCGGAAATAGCTGGCACCCAGGAAGGAAACAACTTCGTCCTTGCCCTTGGTGCTGTTGAGCGGATAGAGCACGCGGAAGCCAGCGAAGCCAAGCGTCTTGAGCTTGCTGGCATCGACCTTGTGCGGCCCGTAGTTGAACGCGGACGGGTCGAAGCGGATCTCGCGGGCGCTCCCGCTCACCACTTCATTGATGCGCACCGGCTGGTCGAACACCATGCCTTCATGAAAGAAGGACAGCTCGAACGGCAGCTTGGCATTGCGCCATTGGAAACGCTCGGGCTTGTATTCGATCTCGCGATAGCGCTCGTACGACAGCTCGCGCAATTCGCGCGGCAGACTTTGCGCGGGTGCCTTGTAAGGACTCGCAGCCAACTGGCGCGCGCGCGCCGCCACGGTGTCAAAGTCAAAGGCGTGCGCCGCCACGGCGCACATCGCCAGCATGCCGCCGCACAACCACCTGCCAAGGCGCAGTGCGCCTGTGCTCGCAGGCGCCGCGGCACGGCGCTGGAAATATTCGACGGTCGGCAGGGTAACGGTTTCGGACATGAATGCCAGTGACGGGCGTAGTTGGACGGTTGGGACCGATCAGGTACCGCAGCAAAAGGCGGACCACCATGCGACCGGGATGACTACGGCAACGGCGGAGTGCCGGCCAGCGCGAACCCTGGGGAAGCTGAGGGGGATCTTGCGGCGCATCGCTTGCGACTGGGTGCTGAACGGGTGTCTGAGTGTATCGGGGCGTATCCGACTTGCTGCAATGCGCAATAAGACCTTAACAATTCGAGACTAAGAAGTCACGTTTCGATCACGCAACGTTTGCAACAAATTGAAACCCCGGCCGTCCGAACGCCGCTTTCCACGCGCCACTCGAGCCCGGGCATCACATTCGGCGTAGCGTCGAATCCTGGCCCGGTGTCTCGCAGGGCACGTTGGGGGCGAAGCTATTCCTTCAGCCAATTCCCACTACGGCGCCACCTGGGCCTGGCAAGCCTGCAGCCGAACATTTGCTCCGGCCCGCTTGACCGGGGCGCCGCGATTCCTACATGGGGATCGCCCCCGAATCTGCAACGCTAGGACACGAACCGGACGTCGTCAACGTGCGTAGCCAGCACGTGAGCGGCACTGGAACGGCGCATGGCGCACCTGCGAAATCGTGCACTGCACTAGAATCATGCGCGGTTGCGCCGCCACGCAAAAAAAAAGAGAGGCCGTAGCCTCTCGATCGGATTCCGCCTCGATGCCAGTCCCCCCGGATGGCGCCTGGCGCCACTGGACATCGGTACCCGGGCGCGCGGCCCAGCGCGCTTCACGCGCGAGGCAGCGGGCACAGGCGGCGTGGCGAACTAGCTCGGCTAGCGTGCGCGCGCAATGGCGCGCTGGCTGCCCGTCGCCTTTCACTAACGGCGCTCAGGCGCCTTTGTTCATCATCTTGTCGGCATCAGAAGGCGCGTGGTTCTTTTTCTTCTTGGCCGGCTTCTTCGTCGTCTTGCCAGAGCTTGACGCTGCCGGCTTGTCACCGGCCGCGGGCGCGGCAGGCGCCGACGCCTGGGCATAGGCGCCCGCACCAAACATGGCCAGCGTCAACATCACGATCCACTTCTTCATATCAGCCTCCTGGTCAGCTGTGAAAAGAAGCCTGCCTGCGGCCCCTGGTGGCGCTCGGCACCTGCGCTTCGTGACTACCAAAACGGAGCAAGGGAGCAATGGGTTGACGCGTTAGCCAGGCTATCGACACTGCAGCGCAGCATAAGGCTTCGCTGTGCGTGCCGCCAGAAGCATCAAGGACACAGGCGGCTGAGCAGTTCGCCGGGAACAGTACCTGCACTGGCAGGCTGCGGCATCCCCGCGCGAGGGGCGCTGATGGTGTAAAGCGATTCGCCGCGGGCATATCGCTTGGCGTAGAGCGTCTGCTCCACCACCGCATACATGGAGGTGGCGCAATTGAACACCATGCGCTTGAGCGAGGAACGGATCGGCTCGCCACTAGTGGTGCGGATCACGCCGGCCGGCGCATTGCGCATGACCGCGACACCGACCTCGGGACCACGCCGACGCACCGACGTCTTGTCGAAGTAAGAGATCACCCCGTTGGCGCCCATCAGGGGCAGCCAGCGCTGCGGGTCAGGCGGCGAAGGATCGGGCGCGGCCTGCACGGCGCAACCTTCACGTGGCGTGGAACGGAACACTCCCCCGCTGGAAGCCTGGCATTCATACAAACCCGCCGTGGCGGCGGGGCGAACCGTGGCAACAGGTTCGGCATACGCGGCAAGACAGACACTGCTGCCAACCAGCACGGCGGCAGCGTGGAAATAGGCGCGCAAGGACATGGACGGACCCTCGTGTAGACCAAAAAACAGCGGGCATTGTCGCACACCGCGCTGCGCAAGTGGCTAAGGAGCTAGCTGGCTGCCGGTCTTGCTGCTGGCGACGGGACCCGAGTCCGGGTCAAGCCGCCGCGTTCCGCGACAGGGCCTCGAGCGCATCGCGCGACGCGTCATCCGCCGGGAAGAAACACTCGATACGCATCTCCTGCAGCGTGACATCCTGCGGGATGCCCAGCGTGGTCAGCGTCGAGAACAGCGTGGCGCGGAAACCATGGGCGGCAAGCGCCACAGGCAGCATCGGCGGCGGCGTGCGCTCGGCGGCATCGTCGTCAAACAACGGGACGCCGGCCGGGCCAACCATATCGGGATGCCAGCCGGCGATGCGGCTGAAGATCTCGCGGGCGGTCTGGTCCTGCTATGCGTCCGCCGCCCTCCTCCAGCTTGGACGGTGCGCGCCGCCCAGCAGCACGCCAATCATGTTGCGGTACGCCTGGTTGGCATCAAGCATGTTCCAGAAACGATCCAGCACCACGGCGGGATAGGGTTCCTGTTTGGAGAGGATCAACGCCACCGCCTGCCGCACCATTTGCAGCGCGGGCGCGGCCAGACCGTGCTCGGTGTAGGCCGGCGCGAAGCCACCGGCCAGCAGCAGGCGATTGCGCTGGCGCAGCGGCACGCCAAGGCGGTCCGCCAGCGACAGCACCATCTCGCGGCTGGGCCGGGCGCGGCCGGACTCAAGGAAGCTGATATGGCGCTGCGATACCCCGGCGGCCAGCGACAGCGCAAGCTGGCTATAGCCGCGCTTGCCGCGCCAGTAACGTAGCAGGCCGGGGAAATCGAGCGCGGTTTCGGAACTGGGGGTCAGGGTATCCATGACGGCATTACAGCACGTCGAAGACGGTATGGCGATTACCTTCGGGGTAATCACTCGGACTGCCTGCATCAAGCGGCGCAGCCGCAAACTAAAGGAGTAATCAGCACAAATGTGGTGACCCCCACCCCTTCGAGCGCGCCGGCAGCGGCCCTGACACACAGCAATGTTATGCTTTGGACCTCAATAACTCCTGCGCGCACAGGGCGCGCACCCTGATGGAAATTGCCATATTACTGGCGCTGATCCTGATCAATGGCCTGTTCGCGATGTCTGAGATCGCCTTGATGACATCCCGCAAGGCTCGCCTGCAGCGGCGCATCGAAGAAGGCGACCGCGGCGCGATCGAAGCGATCAAGCTGGGCGAGGATCCCACCCGATTTCTGTCTACCGTCCAGATCGGCATTACCTCCATTGGCGTGCTCAACGGCGTCGTTGGCGAATCCACCCTGGCGCAGCCGCTCGGCGCCTGGCTGCAGGGCTTTGGCCTGCAGGCCACGACCGCCGGCTACGTGGCGACCACCATCGTGGTGGCTGGCTTGACCTATTTCTCCATCGTGCTGGGCGAACTGGTGCCCAAGCGCCTCGGCCAGATGGCCCCCGAAACCATCGCGCGCCTGGTCTCGCGCCCGATCTCCTTCCTGGCGCTGGCCTCCACCCCATTCGTCAAGCTGCTCTCCAGTTCAACCCGGCTGGTGCTGCGCATGCTTGGCGTGAAAAGCGGCCGCGGCCCGGCGGTGACCGAAGAAGAGATTCATGCCCTGCTGGTGGAAGGCTCGGAGGCAGGCGTCATCGAGCAGCACGAGCACACCATGGTGCGCAATGTATTCCGCCTGGATGACCGCCAGCTCACCTCGCTGATGGTGCCGCGCGGCGATGTGGTCTGCCTGGACGTGGAAGTCCCGCTGGAAGAGAACCTGCGCCGCATCGAGGAGTCCGATCACTCGGGGCCGTGCAACGCGAGGACGGCTCCTGGCTGCTCGATGGCCTGATCCCCATCCCCGAGTTGAAAGACCGCATTGGCCTGCGCCATGTGCCGGAAGAGGACAAGGAGCGTTATCACACGCTGTCCGGCATGTTGCTGCTGCTGCTCGGCCGCCTCCCGCAGACCGGCGACACCGTGCGCTGGGGCGACTGGAAGTTCGAGATCGTGGACATGGACGGCAAGCGCATCGACAAGGTGCTGGCGTCGCGCGTGCTGCCCGACGACGGCGCGGACGCCGACACCACCGGCTGAGCCCCTACCCGCCTGCCGCCGAGACTTGATCTCCGTCAAGCTCCGGCCAATCAGCACAATCCCTGTATCAGGCACGCTTCGGGCGGCGCCTGCTCTACCGTATGATCGTGACTGTGCCGTGCCATCCCTGACACCGGCTTGAGGGCTGGATCCCCGAGCCGGCGCGCGGATGGCGCGGCGGTTACCGCGGTCCAGGCTTTGCCAGGCCGCGCTTATGCCACCGTGCGGCGAAATCATGCTGCCCACAGGGACCCCCATGCATCCAGACGCAGACGATGCCGTCCGCTCGCCGGAGGTGGACCCTCTTGAAAAAGGTGACTTCGCGGCTGCCCTGATGGCGCTGCGGCAGAAGTCGCTGGCCACGCAGTGCCGCTTCGTGGTGCTGGTGATCCACCTCGATCGCTTTACCCACGCCAGCGAAACGCTGGGCGCCGAGCTATCGGCGCGCCTATGCGCGCAGGCCGCGGCGCGCGTAGCCGCGCTGGCCCTGACGGCCGAAGTGAGCTGGCTAGGCCAGGCGGATATCGGCGCGGTTGTGCCGCTGCCCCCGCAGTCGCAGCCGGCGGCCGACCCCATGGAGGCAGCGATGCGCCTGGCGCGCGCCGTGGGCGCGGGCCTGGCGCGGCCGTTCGTGCAGGACGGCTTCGAGCTATTCCTGTCCAGCAGCATTGGCGTGGCGCTGGATGAGCCCGACAAGCCGGCGGAGCGGAGCCTCCATGAGGCCTATGACGCGATGCTGCGCGTGCGCAAACGCGGCGGCGACGGCATTGCCGGCGGCGTCGTTGCCACGTCCGTGCCGCTCCCCACCCCACTCCTGGCTGCCCTGCCTTTTGCCTTGGCGCGCGGCCAGGTCGCGCTGAACCTGCAAGCAAGGGCATCGCTGGCCACCGGTTGCGTGACTGGCTACACGGCGCGTCTGCGCTGGCAGAGCCCTGAGTTGGGGCGCGTAGCGCCGCAGGACTTCCTGCCGGCGCTGGAGTCGCTCGGCATGATGGGCGAGGTCGCACGCTGGCTGATGGAAAATGCCTTGCCCCTGCTCGACTGCCCGGGCGTCGCCAAGCCGGTGGAGCTGTCGTTGCTGGTTTCCAGCGCCCAGTTGCACGGCGCCCCGCTGATCGATACCTTGCTGCGCACCCTGGCGGCACGCAAGCTCGACCCGGCAAGGGTCTGCCTCGAGATTCCCGGGGAGGCATTGCTCGCCGGCGACCAGGTTGCCGCTGCCAAGCTCGCCACGCTGCGCGGCGCGGGCCTGCGGTTCGCCCTGAGCGACTTTGCCGACGCGCCCGGCGCCATGGCAACCCTGGAGCGGCTGCAGCCGGACTTGCTCACGTTCAACGCGCGCTGCATCGGCAGCGCCGACCAGCCTGGGCAGCCGGGCCAGGCCGGCGCCGCCGCACGCCTGCAAGCGGCATGCGAACAGGCAAGGCGCCTTGGCTTGCCCATCTGTGCAAAAGGCATCGAAACGCGGCACCAGTTGGCTGAAGTACGCCGTTGGGGTTGCTGCGCGATACAGGGCTACTTGTTGGCGCAGCCGTTCCCGGCCCACTGGCTGGCGCAGACACATGCTGCAATCTGCGCACGCTCGCGTGAATTGCTCGCCTAGGGCGCGGTGCGCCGTTGTCCTGGCACGATCGGTTACAAAATGGCATGCATCGTGCTTCAAAACAGCATCGCGACAACGGTAGAATTGCTGCGAATTCAATGATCGAAAGGAGTCTGGCGTGAAAAAAGGATGGATCTTCTGCGTTCTGTTTGCCACCCTGCTGGCTGGCTGCAATACGATGGCCGGCCTGGGCCAGGATATTCAGAAGGGCGGCCAAAAGCTCGAAGGCGCAGCCGATCGCAGCAAGTAATCAGCGCGACGGCACAGGAGCGCCAGGCAAGGCGCTCCATGGCGTCACAGCAACTGCTCCGGCGTGAACGGGGCCAGAACGTCGATCCACAGGCGCTTCTGCCAGCTTGTATCCGGCTCGGTATCGAACACCGCCGCCTGATCCCCCCTGCCGTCCACCCACTGCACCGTGCCCTGCTCGGACAAGCGCAACAGGTAGCTGTTGTCGTCGATCACCCCGGCGAACAGCTGCGCGACTTGCTGCGCCAGCTTGGCGCTATGAATGATCAGCCCGGTCTCCGTGTTCTGGCTGGCCGAGCGCGGATCGAAGTTCATGGATCCCACGAACAGGTTGGTCCGATCGGCGACGGCCGCCTTCACATGCAGGGTGGCCTGCGACGACGTGTAGTCCCCGATGATCTTCTGCGGCCGGCCGGGCCGCGACTTGAGCTCGTGCAGCTCCACCCCCGCGCGCAGCAGATCACGCCGATAGCGCCGGTAGCCCACGTGGACGATAGGCGCATCGGTGGCTGCAAGTGAATTGGTCAGCACCCGCACCTTTACGCCCCGCTTGACCAGATCCGCCATCCATGTGACCCCACGGTCGCCAGGGATGAAATACGGGGAGATCAGGATGACCTCCTGCCTCGCCCCGCTTAGCGTGCGGCCCAACTCCTTGCTCATGGTCTCGCCGGCGGCAGGCGCCTGGTCCGGCGCGGCTTTGCTCGGCGCGTCGACCATCACGCTTGCCGAAGCCCATTCGAGAGCCAGCTTGCCCCCAGCCGCGAACTGGCGGCCGAGGAAGCTGGCTCGCGCATCGATCTTGCCGGGAGGCGTCATGCCCTGTGCGTCGATGCGCTTGCTTTCGGCCTCTGTGCTGACGAGGGCCGGCCCGGGCCGCGACGAGCTGGCGCCGGTGGCAGCGGCAGAGTCCGTCGCCTGCGCCGGGTTCGCAAGTGTTTCCACCGGCACGGCCAGCGGGTTGTTCCAATACCGGTCGAACGCGGCCGAGAGCCGCCGTACCGCCGGGCCGGCGGCGATCACGTCAAGGTCGACGAAATTCTGTTCCGGGGCACGCAGGAAGTAGGCGTCGCCAATATTTCGCCCGCCTGTCATGGCCAGCGCGTTGTCGGCGATAAACGCCTTGTTGTGCATGCGCCGGTTGAGCCGCCGGACATCGGTGGCAGACGAGAGCACCCGCGTCAGCTTGGAGAACCGCCCGGCAGGAAACGGGTTGAACATGCGCACCTCGATATTGCGATGGCCCGCGAAGCGCAGGAAGGCGCGATCCTTGCCGTCGTCGCTATGCAGGTCGTCCACCAGCACGCGTACGCGCACACCCCGCTCGGCTGCTGCCCGCACGTGCAGCAGGATCTCGCGGGACGACTCGTCGGCCTCGATGAGGTAGTACTGGAGATCCAGGGTGCGCGTGGCATGGTCGGCCAGCGAAATCAGCGTGCCGTAGGCTTCTTCGCCAGAGGCGATCACGTGAAAGCCGGACAACGCCGGATCGGGCGAGCTCTGCGCGACCAGCCGCCCGAGGGCGGTGGTGGCAGGATCGGCCAAGGCCTCGCTCTGCTGGCGTGGCACTTCCTTCGGCAGGCTGGCGCATCCCTCGGCAGCCAGGACGAACGCGCAAATCAGCGCACAGCCAAGCCAATGGGCCAACATCGCGCCGCGGCCCAGGGAACCTGCCATGCTAGCCGGCGCCGGACCCGCCAATCGCGCAATCATGGTGCCTCCAGCAGCCCGGATAAACCAAGCTTATGACGTGGCGCGGCGGCCCGCTATCCGCCTTTGTCCGACGTTTTGGCTGCTCCAGGCGGACTTACTTGCGCAGCGCGGCTGCCTCTTGCGCCAGCGTGCGCACCCTGGCCCAGTCGCCCTTGGCCACTGCATCCTTGGGCACCACCCAGGAGCCGCCCACGCAAACCACATTGGGCAGCGCGAGATAGGTCGGCGCGCGGGCAAGGTCGATGCCGCCGGTGGGGCAAAAACGCAGTTGCGCGAACGGGCCGTACAGCGACTTGAGCATTGCCACGCCGCCCGACGCTTCTGCCGGGAAGAACTTCAGGAACTTGAAACCGGCCTCCATCGCAGCCATCGCCTCGCTGGCGGTGGCTACGCCGGGCAACAGCGCCACGCCCGCGCCCTGCGCGGCCACGGCCAGCGCCGGCGTGAGGCCAGGTGAAACCGCGAACTGCGCGCCAGCATCGCTCACCGCTTTCAGGTCGGCCGCCGTCAGCACCGTGCCCGCGCCTACGCAGGCTTGCGGGAAGGCCGCCGCCACCGTCTTGATGGCTTCCAGCGCCACGGGTGTGCGCAGCGTGATCTCCAGCACCGGCAGGCCGCCGCCGATCAGGGCTTCGGACACATGCAGGGCTTCGTCCACGGAGGAGAACTCGAGCACCGGGATCACCGGCACGTTAACAAGGCGCTCGATCAGCGAGGGAGATTGAGTTTGCATGGCAGTGGATCTTCAGTCAGGTCGGGCGATTTAGCTTAAGCGCTTAGCGTTTAGGGCTTGGCGCTCAGGGCTTGGGAATCAGGCAATCACGGAAACCGACTGCGCCATTCGCGCCAGCACGGTCTCGGTGGATGGGATGGGCGCCACGGCGCCGTACCCGGTGGTGGACAACGCGGCGGCCACGTTGGCGTAGCGCGCGGCTTCAAACGGATCATCGCCGCCGGCCAGGCGCGCGACAAAGCTGCCACCAAAGCAATCGCCCGCGCCCGTGGCATCCACCGGGCGCACCGGGTACGGTGGCACCAGCGTGCGCGCCTCTGGGGTGGCCACGTACGCGCCCTCCTCGCCCAGCTTCAGCGCCACCAGCCCGATGCCGCAGCCCAGCAGGTAGTCGACGATGGCATCGCGGTCATTGAGGCCCGTCAGCACGGTGATATCGTCCCAGCTCGGCAAGCACACATCGGTCAGCGCGAAGGCCTCGCGCATGATGCCGCGCGCCCGCGCCAGGGTCCACAGCCGCAAGCGCAGGTTGGTGTCAAGCGTCACGCTGCAGCCAGCCTTGCGCGCGTGCTCCATCGCCGCCAGCCCGGCATCGCAGGCGCTGGTGCTGATGGCCAGGCTGATGCCGGACACATGCAGGTAGCGCGCCTCCGCAATGGCGTGGTGAGGCAGGTTCTCGTGGCTGTAGTGACTGGCCGCCGAGCCGCTGCGCAGGTAGTCGAAACGGTGCCCGTGCGCGTCGTGGGTGACGAAGTACACGCCAGTGGGCGAGCCCGCGTCGACGCGCACGTGGCGCGTGTCCACCCGCTCCTGCGTCCACAACGCCAGCAGCCGCTCGCCGAACGTGTCCTCGCCCACCGCGCTGATGTAGCCGGCGCGGGCGCCCTGGCGCGCCGCGGCGATGCAGAAATTGGAAGTGTCGCCGCCAAAGCCCTGCAGGTAGCGCGCGGGATCGTCGGGCTGCTGGTTGAACTCAACCAGCGCTTCGCCGAAGGCGAGAATGTCGATGCTCATGGTGCAAGCGTCCCCAGTAGTCACTGCTGTCGTTGTTCGTTGCCGCGTTGTTGTTGCGTTGCCGTTGCGCGCGATGCCGCTCAGAAGAACGTCTGCACGAGATCGATCACGCGCAGGTCGCCGTCGAGCACCGGAATGTGGCGCCACTTGTCGAAGGTAAGGCATGGATGGGAAATATCAAAGGCCACCATGTCGCCGACCTGGAGGTCGTCACCCGGGCGGATCTGCAGGTAGGCATGCTGGTCCATCATGCCCGTCACCTCCCAGTGCGCGGGCACCGCCACCGGCGCGCTCGTGCCGGGCCGGTACACCTGCGCCGGGATCGGCATGCCCGCATCGAAGGCGGCGTCACGCTTGCCCATGCCGATGATGGCGCGCTCCGGCTCGGGAATCGACTGCACATAGGCCCACAGCTGCAAGGCCGGCAACAGGCCTTCGCGCATCTTCTGCGCCACCGGATTGCTGGCAAGAATGCGTTTTTGCGCAGCGCGGTAGATGCCAACGTCGTGCGTGAGGTAGCAGCCGGGACGCAGCACGATGTCGATCGGCGCGCCGATATCGGTGCGGGCGAACTCCTCGGCCACCACGTCGTACCAGGCCGAGCCCGCGCCCGACATCACCACTGGGCTGCGGCCAAAGCGGCCCGCCGCGAACAGCTCGCGCGTCACCGCCACGGTACGCCGCAGGAAGTCGCGGATGTCGGACTCTTCCAGGAGCACGCCTTCGTAGATTTCCACGCCGGCCAGCGACAGCACGCCGGGCCAGCGCGCCAGCGCCGCGAGCACCGCTTCTTGCTGCTGCGCGCCGCGCACGCCGGTGCGCCCGCCGGGCACGCCCAGCTCCAGCAGGACCTGCAGCTTCTGGCCACGCGCGCTGAAGTACGTGCCGAGCTGGTCCACCAGCGCCGCGGAATCCACCAGCGTAAAGAACTCGAAATCGGGATCGCGCAGCAGGTCGGCCACGATTTCCATGTTGCGCCGGCCCACCAGCTGGTTGGCCATCAGCACGCGCCGCACACCGTGCGCGTACGCGGCGGCCGTCTGGTGCGCGGTGGCCAGTGTGATGCCCCAGGCGCCAGCGGCCAGCTGGCGCGCGAACAGCTTGGGCGCCATGGTGGTCTTGCCATGCGGCGCCAACTGCACGCCGTATTCGCCCATGAAGCGGCGCATCCATTCCAGGTTGTGCACCAGGCGTTCTTCATACAGCACCGCGGCCGGCAGGCTGAGGTCTTCCGCCAGCAATTGCCAGCCCACCTGGCCGGCTTCATCGGGTGCCAGCGGGGCATCGAGCTTGCCCAGCGCCTTGTTGAGCGGATCGATCGTGCCGGCCTGGTACTTTATTTCACGCATGCTGTCATCATCCTGCAAAATTCCGATTGACGTAATGATAGCCTTGAAATTACGATATTTCACCCTTGTTATAAAGTAACATTCAAAGCTGGCTCCGGGGCGACATTACGCACCCGGGACGGCTCGCCCTCACCACCGACCCGCCAACCATGTCCGCGCCCTTCGACATCCTGACCCGCATCGCCGAGCGTGGCCCCACGCTGCGCCTGGCCGAGCAGAAGGTCGCCCAGGTGATCCTGCAGGACCTGGCGGGCGCCGCCGCTACCAGCATCAACGAACTGGCGCGCCAGGCCGGGGTGAGCGAGGCCAGCGTGACCCGCTTTGCCAAGGCCATCGGCTGCCGCGACGTGCGCGATCTCAAGCTGCGCCTGGCGCAAGCCACAGCCGTGGGCCAGCGCTTCCTGCAGGCGGAAGTCGCCCGCGCGGCGGAGCCGTCCCCTGTCACGCTGGCCGACAGCATTCATGCGGATATCCTGGACTCTCTTGAGGTCAATCGCAAGCTGATCGATCCCGACCACATGGCGCGTGCGGCGCGCCTGTTGCTGGAGGCGCGCATGGTCTACGCTTTTGGCATGGGTGGCGGCTCGTCCTTCATGGCCGACGAGGCGCGGTACCGGCTGGCCCGCCTGGGCCGTCCCGTGGCCAGCTACCAGGACGCGCTGCTGCAGAAGATGGTGGCAGCCACACTGCACAAGGACGATGTCGTGCTTGCGTTCTCCGCCACGGGCAACGTGCCCGAGATGCTGGCCAGTTGCGATATCGCCCGCGAATACGGTGCAAAACTGGTGGCCGTGACTGCGCTGGGCTCGCCGCTGGCGGCACGCGCGGACGTGCTGCTGCCTGTGCGCACGCTGGAAACCGATTTCATTTTCAAGCCCTCGGCCTCGCGCTACGCGATGCTGCTGGTGATGGACGTGCTGGCCACCCAGCTCGCCCTGCTGCAGCAAGACCAGAGCCAGGACAACCTGCGCCGGCTCAAGTACGTGCTCGACGCGCACCGCGGCACCGCGGGACCGGGCGCCACCGATAGCCGCCAGCCGCTCGGAGACTGACCATGCCTGAATTGTTCGACACCCTCATCCGCAGCGTGACCCTGCTCGACGGCTCCGGCGCCGAGGCGCGCCGGGCCGACGTGGCGCTGCGCGCCGGGCGCATCGCCCGCATCGCCATGCTGGAAGACGGCGGCGACGCCATCGACCCTGGCAGCGCCGCGCACGTGGTGCAGGGCGAAGGGCTGGTGCTCGCGCCAGGCTTCATCGACGTGCACACCCATGACGACACCAACGTGGTCCGCCAGCCCGAGATGACGCCCAAACTGTCGCAAGGCGTCACCACCGTGATCGTCGGCAACTGCGGCATCAGCGCGGCGCCTGTCACGCTGCGCGGCGAGCCGCCCGACCCGATGAACCTGCTGGGCACCGCCGACGCTTTCCACTACCCGGACTTTGCCGCCTATGTCGCGGCCGTTCAGGCGGCGCGGCCCGCTGTCAACGTGGCCGCGCTGGTCGGCCATACGGCGCTGCGCAGCAACCATATGGACCGGCTGGACCGCACCGCCACCGCGGCCGAGATCGCGGCAATGCGCGCCCAGCTGGAAGAAGCGCTGGAGCATGGCGCGATCGGCCTGTCCACCGGCCTGGCCTATGCCAACGCCTTTGCCGCCACCACGGACGAAGTGCTGGCGCTGGCCGAACCGCTGGCCCGCGCGGGCGCGCTCTATGCCACCCACCTGCGCAGCGAGTTCGCCGACATCCTGGAGGCGATGGATGAAGCGTTCCGCATGACCGTTCCGCATCGGCCGCCATGCACGCGTGCCGGTGGTGATCTCGCACATGAAATGCGCCGGCCTGGATAACTGGGGCCGCAGCGCCGAAGTGCTGGACGCACTGGAGCGCGCGCAGCGCTGGCAGCCTGTGGGCTGCGATTGCTATCCCTATACGGCCAGCTCGTCCACACTGGATATCAAGCAGGTCACCAGCGATTTCGACATCATGGTGACCTGGTCCGAGCCGCACCCCGAGATGGGCGGACGCCTGCTGGCCGATATCGCAGCCGAGTGGGAGCTGGGTCTCGAAGACGCCGCGCGCCGCCTGCAGCCGGCCGGCGCGGTCTATCACTGCATGGAAGACGCGGACGTCGACCGCATCCTGAGCCATCCCGCCACGGTGGTGGGATCCGATGGCCTGCCCAACGATCCGCTGCCGCACCCGCGCCTGTGGGGCGCCTTTGCGCGCGTGCTGGGCCACTACGCCCGTGACCGCGAACTGTTCCCGCTGACGGTCGCCATCAACAAGATGACGGGGCTGTCGGCCGAGCGCTTCGGCCTGGCCGAGCGCGGCCTGGTGCGCGAAGGCTACTGGGCCGACCTGGTCCTGTTCGACGCCGCCACCATCCGCGACGCGGCCAGCTTCACCGATCCCATGCAGCCGGCCGAGGGCATCGCTTGCGTGTGGGTCAACGGCGAACTGTCATGGCTGCAGCGCAAGCCCACCGGCACGCGAGCCGGCCGCTTCCTTGCGCGCGCAAAGCCTGCCGGGGCCGGCGCGGCGCCGGCGCAGTAAACACACCTAAACCGCAATCTGCAATCTGCTTCAGGAGTCCCCATGGATATCAAACGATTTGGCGTTGAGGGCGGCGCCGGCACCGGCGGCCAGCACATGCCGTTTTCCCGAGCCGTGCAAGCCGACGGCTGGCTCTACGTGTCTGGCCAGGTGCCCATGGTGGCCGGCGAGGTGATCGATGGCGGCATCGTTGCGCAGACCCACCAGGCCATCAAGAACGTGCTGGCCATCCTGGCCGAAGCCGGCTACGGCACCGAGCACATCGTGCGCTGCGGGGTGTGGCTGGACGACGCGCGCGACTTCGCATCGTTCAACAAGATCTTCAAGGAATACTTCGGCGCCAACCCGCCCGCGCGCGCCTGCGTGCAGTCGAGCATGGTGGTGGACTGCAAGGTCGAAGTGGACTGCATTGCCTACAAGAAGCCGGCTGCCTGATCCCAGGCCAGCCAGCCACGAAAACCTGAACCGGCCGCCGCCAGCGCGGCCCTTTTCATAGCGGACGCGAGGGAGCCCCGCCGGAGCCCCGGCGGACCTCGCACAAAGGAGACAACATGGGCGCCGTAACCGGAACCACCCTCTTGCTGTACGCATTGATCGCCGTGATCGCACTGGTCGTGCTGATCGCGAAGTTCAAGCTCAACCCCTTTATCACCCTGGTGGTCGTCTCGGTCCTGCTCGGCTTTGCCGTGGGCATGCCGATGGGCGACATCGTCAAATCGTTCGAGGCCGGCGTAGGCGGCACCCTCGGCCACATCGCGCTGGTGGTGGGCCTGGGCACCATGCTCGGCAAGATGATGGCGGAATCCGGCGGTGCCGAGCGCATCGCGCGCACGCTCATCGATGCCTTCGGCGAGAAGAACGTGCACTGGGCCATGGTGACCATCGCCTTTATCGTCGGTTTGCCCGTGTTCTTCGAAGTGGGCTTCGTGCTGCTGGTGCCGATCGCCTTCAACGTGGCCAAGCGTACCGGCACCTCCATGGTGCTGGTGGGCATCCCGATGGTGGCCGGCCTGTCGGTGGTGCACGGGCTGATCCCGCCGCACCCCGCCGCGCTGCTGGCCGTGACCGCCTATAAGGCGGATATCGGCAAGACCATCCTGTACGCGCTCATCGTCGGCATTCCCACCGCGGCCATCGCTGGCCCGCTGTTCGCCAAGCTGATGACCCGCTACGTGACGCTGCCGGATGTGAATCCGCTGGCCGCGCAGTTCACCGAGGAAGACGAACGCGTCCAGGCCTCGCATGAGCTGCCGGGCTTCGGCATCACGCTGTTCACCATCCTGCTGCCCGTGATCCTGATGCTGATCGGCAGCTGGGCCGACCTCATCACCACGCCCAAGACCTTCGCCAACGACTTCCTCAAGCTGATCGGCAACTCGGTGATCGCGCTGCTGATCGCCGCGCTGGTGAGCTTCTACACCTTCGGCAAGCGCCGCGGCTTCACCCGGGAAAACATCACGCTGGTGGTCGGCGCGGGCGGCGGCTTTGGCCGCGTGCTGCGCGACTCGGGCATCTCCAACGCCATCGTCGACGTGGCCACCGGCGCCCATGTGTCGGTGCTGCTGCTGGGCTGGCTGGTCGCCGTGCTGATCCGCATTGCCACCGGCTCCGCCACCGTGGCCATGACCACGGCCGCCGGCATCGTCGCGCCGATCGCCGCCAGCGTGCCGGGCACCCGTCCCGAACTGCTGGTGCTGACCACCGGCGCGGGTTCGCTGATCCTGTCGCACGTCAACGACGGCGGCTTCTGGCTGGTCAAGGAGTACTTCAACATGACCGTGGCCCAGACCTTCAAGACCTGGTCGGTGTGCGAAACGCTCATCTCCGTGATCGCGCTGCTGCTGACCCTGGCGCTGGCCACGGTAGTCTGACCGCCAGCAAGGCGCCGGCCAAGGGGAGGAGGCACATGCCGTGCCCCTCCCTTTTTTTATGCCCAGCGCAATGTGCTATTGTGTGCACCGCAGCAAATCATCGGCGCCGCGCGCTTTTCCTGCCGCTGCCATGACCTGGACACCACGGGTCGCACGCCAATCTGTCACAAATCTTTCATACTGGGAAGCAGGCCCGGGTTTCCCCCTAGCGCTAGAATCGAGTCCCAACCGGAGGAAAAGAAATATGCCCAAAAAAATCAGGAAAACCGACGAAGCCGTCCCGGCCACCACCACCGCGCCGGGCCTGATCGCCCTGCTCGACCACATCGCCAATGCCACGGCGCAAGGCCAGCTCGACCCCGAGTTCGCCCGCAAGCTGGGCAAGCGTGTGCGCAAGGAAGCCGACGCGCTGATTGAAGACCAGGCGTACTCGAACGCCCACGGCACGCAGATCAAGGCCGCCCTGGCCACGCTGGAAGAAGCGGTATCGGACAGCGAAGGCGGGCTGCTGGGGAAAGCCGTCAAGCGCCTGCGCGATGCCGACAAGCGTGCTTCGGAATCGCCCGTCACCAAGTAACACTAGCTCAGAAGCGCAGCGTCGCCGAAAGCAGCAGCGTGCGCGGCTCGGCTTGCGCGAGCCCGCCGTAGGCATCGACGGCCGCCCAGTCATGCCTGTCGAAGACATTGCGGACATTGAGCCGGAAGGTGGCCTGCCTGCGCGCCACCGTGGTCCGGTACCGCGCACCGATGTCGACGCGGGTCCAGTGTGGAATGCTTTGCGCATTGGCCTGGTCGACATATTGCCGGCCCGTGTAGACCAGGCCGCCCGCCAGCGTCAGGCCGGGGGCGAAGCCGGCATCCCATTCGGCGCCCAGGTTGGCTTGCAGCGCCGGCGCGCCGACAGCGGTCTTGCCTGCCGACTCGGGGTTGCTGCTGCGCACGATCCTGGCATCGAGCACGGTGGCGCTGGCTAGCAGCCGGACCCCGGCCACGACCTCCCCGTACAGCCCGAATTCCAGCCCGCGATTGCGCTGCTCGCCGTCCGCGGCGAACCGCGTCCCGGACATCTGGCCGCTCGCCTTGGTGATCTGGAATGCACTGACGCTTGCCATCATCCCGCCCTGCTCGACCTTCACGCCTAGCTCAAACTGCCTTGACTTGTAGGGCGCAAATACCTCGCCGGCATTGCTGGCGCTGCCGGGTGCGGTGTCGCCCTTGCTCAGCCCTTCGGTGCGGTTGGCATACAGCGATACGTGTTGCCACGGCTTCGCCACCAGGCCGGCCATTGGCGTCCAGGCGCCCTGGTCGTAATGCGAGGCAATGGCGCCGGCGGTACTGAAATTGTCCGACCTGACCTGCTGATGACGCAGGCCCAGCGTCAACTGCAGGCGCTTGTCCAGCATCGACAACGTATCGGCCAAGGCCACGCCGGACAGCCGCGTCTGGGACACCTTTGGCACGCTGGCGGGTTCCGGGATGTGCTGCGCAGGCAGCGCCACGGGCTGGTACAGGTTGGTCAGCGAGGTGGTCGTGGCGTTGTTGAAGCTGCGTTCCAGCTGGTCACGATAGTCGCTGACGACAACGCTCAGGTCATGGCCCACCACCCCGGTGCCGAAACGGGCGCGCAGGCCCGTGTCCGCGGTGGTGCGGGCTACATTGAACTTGTAGTTCGAGTCCAGCACGGCAATATCGCCGACCTCATCGATGATCGTGGGCGTAATGGCAAAGAGCCTGGCCACCCGGGTACGGCCACCGCCGCCCGCAACGAACCCGGTGAGCTGGTCGCTGATGTCGTATTCCGCCCGCACCAGCAGGGACTGGTCGCGGATGCCGGAGTTCTCCCACGTCTGCGAGATATTGCGCCTTCCGTCCGGCGCATCGGGCACGGCGATCCCGGGGACGATATGCAAGAGGCGCGATGGCGCGGTGATCGTCTCCCGCTGGCCGATCAGATCCAGCGTTGCGCGCAGGCGCTCGCCCTGGTAGTCCAGCGCCAACGCAAGCGCGCTGGCGTTGCGCGACTGGTTGTCCAGGTTGGTGTCTCCCGCCCGGTAGTTCCCATTGATGCGGATGCCGAACTGGCGCTCCGCGCCAAACCGCCGGCTCACGTCAAGGTTGCCGCCAAGCTGCGACGACGCGGCATAGTCCGCCGTGACTTGCGCCAGGTCGGGACCGGTCGCCCGTTTGGGCACGATATTGATGCCGCCGCCGACACTGCCGCTGGGCGCCATGCCGATCAGCATGGCGGTCGGGCCCTTGATCAGCTCGATTCGTTCGATATAGCCGGTCGATACCCGGTAGTTGGAGGCAACGCCATACATGCCGTCGAAGGCAATCTCCCCGAAGTTGCCGTTGCCAACAGGAAAGCCGCGGATCGTGAAAGCGTCGAGGATGCCCCCTGGCTGGCTGACATAGCGCACCGACGAATCGTTGGCCAGCATATCGCCCACCGTGCGCGCCTGCCGGTCCTCGATTGCCTTGGCGGTGTAGCTGGTGACGCTGAATGGCGCGTCCATGATGTCAGTGTTAGCTCGCTCGCAGCCGCGCCGAAGATCGTCACCGTGGGCAGCAATGGCGCTGCCTGCGTGCCCCAGGCCCAGGGCGAGACAAGCGAAGGCGCTGCCAAGCGCGAGGCGTCGTGCACGCAATGCTTAGAAGTCCACGCTCATGGAAGCCATGAAGGTCCGCGGCGCGCCGAGCGAGATGGTGCCGTACGATGCCACCCCGGACCAGTACTTCCGGTTGAATGCGTTGAACAAACCCGCCCGGAAGGTCGTGGACTTGCCGTACATCGACGTCTTGTAGCGCGCGCCGAGATCGACTGTCGTCCACGACGGCACCTGCTGCGTGTTTGCCTGGTTGACATACTCGCTGCCCGTGTAGTTGACCGCGCTGGTCAGCGTCAGGCCCGGCACCCACGGCAAGTCCCACTCTCCGCCCAGGTTTGCCATGACGGCAGGCACGCCTACGGGGCGATTGCCACGCGTGGCCGCGCTGTTGGTCTTGGTCAGCTCGCCGTCAAGCAGGGTCAGGCCGCCGAGCAGGCGCACGCCCTTGTAGGCCTGGCCCGACACGGTCAGCTCCAGCCCCTGGTTGCGTTGCTCGCTGTCGATGGCGTAGATCGTCCCGAACAGCTGGCCGCTGGGCTTGGTCATGCGGAAGGCGGCCAGGGTGGCCATCACCTTGCCCGATTCAAGCTTGACGCCCACCTCCTGCTGCTTGGTCTTGTACGGCGCAAAGACCTGCCCCGCATTCGACGCGATCGCTGGCGCGATATCTCCCTTGCTGAGCCCTTCCACATAGTTGGCGTAGAGCGACACGTTGTGCCAGGGCTTGAAGACAATACCGGCCAGCGGCGTGACGGCGCTTTCGTCGTACGAAGCGGTCTTTGTGCCGGTGGCCGCATAGTTGCTCGACTTGACCTGCTGGTAGCGCAGGCCAAGGGTGAACTGCAAGCGGTCGTCCAGCACGCTCAGGGTATCGGCCAGCGACAGGCCCGACAACGTGGAGTCGGACACCTTCGGCACGCTTTGCGGCGCGGCGATGTTCTGCGCCGGGCGGTCGGTCGGGACATAGATGTTGGATGTGACGGGTGTGCCGGATACGTTGGCACTGGCGAAACGGTCCATGTACAGGTTGGCCTGTAGCGCCAGCGCGTGCTTGACCGGGCCGGTCTTGAACTGGCTCCTGACGCCGGTATCGAAGCTTGATCGGTTGACCTGGAACTTCCAGTTCTGCACAGCCGACGAGGTGGCGCCGGCCGAATTCAGGATGATCATTGGACTTCCACCAGCCCCAGGGCTGACTGACATTGCGCCGGCCGTCCGGTGCCGACGGTACCTGCACGCCGGCTGTGATCAGGAAGGGACGCGTGGGGGCATCGACCCACTGGTACTGCTCGATCAGGTCGAGCGAGGCCCGCAGGCGCTCGCCACGGTAGTCGAGCGACAGTGCGGCCACCTCGGCGCGTGACTTCTGGTTGTCGAGCGCCGTCGGCCCCTGGCGATGCAGGCCGTTGAAGCGAATGCCCCACTCGCGGTCTTCGCCGAAACGGCGGCTCAGGTCCACCGCGCCGCCCACCTGCGCATCGGAGGCGTAGTCGAGCGTGAAGCGCGTCAGGTCCGTTGCCAGCGCGCGCTTGGGCACGACGTTGACCACGCCGCCGACGCCGCTGTTCGGCGACATGCCATACAGCAAGGCGGCCGGCCCTTTCAATACTTCGACCCGCTCCAGGTATTCGGTAAACAGATGGTAATTCGGCGACACGCCGTACACGCCGTCCACGGATATAGAAGGAGTCGGTCACGCCGCGACTTCGGCCAGCGTGGTGGCCTGCTGGTCCTCCAGGCGCTGTGCGGTGTAGTTGGTGACGGCGAATGGCGTGTCCATGACGCCCTTGTTGCCCAGCAGCCCCAGGCGACCGCCGCGCGCCACCTGGCCGCCCGCATAGGGCTGCGGCAGGTCGCCCGGCGCTTCGGCGCCGGCGGTAACGGTCACTGCCGGCAGCGTCGGCGCGCCGTCCGCGGGGGCTGCCTGCGATTGCGCGCTCACGGCAAGCGGCGCCAGGGTCGCGCTCATGGCAAGGCAGACCATGGCGTGGTGCACGGCGAGCGCAAACGGCTTGGGTCGGGGTGGGCGCGCAGCGGCGATGACAGTGGCATAACGAGTTGCAGACATGATTCCTTTCTCCGGCAGCGTGTAATTTGGGTTCCTACGCTGTAGGCCGGTCGAGAATCGAAATCCCCTCAATATTCGTGAATTTTTTTTCGGGCATGCCTGGCATGGGATCAACGCACTTCCGCCGGGCCGACCGAAACCCAGAAGCGCGTGCGATAAATCACGGTGATCGGCTGCGCCTGCATCAGGAAGCGCAGCACCCGATCGGTGTCGCGCACGTGATAGGCGCCCGAGATACGCAAATCCGCCACGCGCGGATCGCAGGCGATGTGGCCGGTGCGATAGCGCGACAGCTCCGCCAGCATGTCCGCCAGCCGCATGTCCTTGCCCGCGATGACGCCATCGGCCCAGCCGTCCGCCTCGAATGGCTGCGACGGCGCTGGCATGCTGCCGGCCTTGGCGAGCCACCAGGTTGTCCCCGCGCGGGCTACGTCGGTCGCCCCGCCCGCGGCAGGGTGCAGCTCCACGGCCCCCTCCTGCACCGTAACGCGGATGCGTTCGTCCTCGATCCGCACCACAAAGCGCGTGCCTAATGCGCGCAGGCCGCCGAACGGCGTCTGCACCCAGAACGGCCGCACCGTTGCGCTGCGGGCCGCGAAGCCATCGTCATGTCCCGTGGCCACCAGGATCTCCCCACGCCGCAGCGTGACCACGCGGCGCTCGGCGCCCAGCGCGGTACTGATGGCGGTATCGGTGTTGAGCGCGATGGTGCTGCCATCCTCCAGGCGCAGGGTGCGCTGCTCGCCGGTGGCTGTGCTCGCATCGGCCACCAGGCGCTGCCACGGTGCCAGTTCGCTCACGCTCGCCGCCGTGACCACCGAGATGCCGGTCAGCGCCAGCACCTTGAGCACCTGCCTGCGCTTGAGCCCACCCGCGCCACGCCGGGCATCGGCAGCCTGCAGCGCATTCAGGGCCAGCGCCGGCGGCATGCCCGCGAAATCAATGCGCAGTGCCTGCACGCGCTGCCAGGCAAGCGCGTGCAGCGGGCTAGCGTCGCGCCACCGGTAGAAAGCCTTGCGCGTGCTGGCGCTGGCCTCGCCGAAGTCGAGCTTGACCGTCCAGTGGATGGCCTGGTCGACGATGCGCGAAGGGAGCGGGGTTTCGGGTTCGGGCGCAGCCGCTCGCTCGCCCAGCCTGGCGGCATCGCTCACAGGCATCAACCGCCAAAGCGCAAGCTGTAGCAATGGCGCAGCGCGGCCGCGACGTGGCGCTCGGCGGTGGCCAGCGACACGCCGAGGCGCTCCGCGATCTGCCGGCAGGTCAGCCCTTCGAGCTGGGCCCACAGGAATGCCTTGCGCACCTGCGGCTTCAGCGCATCCAGGATGCGGTCGATGGCGATCAGGGTTCGATGGTGCTCAGGTAGGTACGCGGCTCCCGGATATCGCACGGTTCGCGGTGGAGCAAGCGGAGAAACACGTCCTGCGCCAGGTCGGCGGCATCGAACGCGTTACCGAGCTGGCGCCGCAACCAGCCCTGCAGCCAGCGATGGTGATCGCTGTAGAGGGCATGGACATGCTGCTGTAACGCGGATTCGGCGGAGGCCATCGCTTCCCTTGCAGTGAAGTGTCTGGCACGGCCAAACTTTAAATGAGAATGGTTCGCATTGTATGATAGGAAAAGTGATTATTGCAACCAGCGGCACGGCCAGGCACACATGTTGCGACGCACCATCTGACGTAGAATCATCGCGATGGCTCGGCAAAGCCATCCAGTCCTCGCATACAAGCCGTGTTTGGCGCTTAAAGTGTTTTCGATCGTGTTTTTGTCTGCTCACGCCAGCCTGCAGGTGCTGTTGCCCGACGCCACTTGACCTGCCTATGAACCTCCTCTTTTCCCTGGACCCGCTGCGCCGCCTGATCGCCACTTCCATGCTGATGGCGGCCACGGTGTCCAGCGCACAGCCCCTCCCCGACGCGTTCCCGCAACGGACCGTGCGCCTGGTGGTCCCCTTCACGGCGGGCGGTACCACCGACATCATTGCGCGCGTGATTGCCGACAAGCTGCGCAGGCGCCTGGGGCAGCCCGTGGTGGTCGACAACCGGCCGGGGGCCTCCACGATGATCGCCACCGAGCAGGTCGCAAAGGCGCCCGCCGACGGATACACGTTGCTCCTGGGCAGTTCCACCACGTTCAGCATGCTCCCAGCGCTGCGCGCCGGCCTGCCCATCGCGGCGGAAAGTGCCTGGGCGCCGATCGGCATCATCGCGCAGGCTCCGGTGATGCTCTCCACCCGTGCGGACTCCGGCATCAAGTCGTTCGCGGACCTGCTAGCGCGCGCAAAAGCCCATCCGGGCGCCATCACCTATGGCACCACCGGCCCGGGCACCGCGCCGTACATCGTGGGTGCCATGATTGCGGCCGACTTGCAGGCGGACATCACGCCCGTGTCTTATCGCGGCAGCACACAGATCCTCGCCGACGTCGTCGGCGGGCGGGTTGACCTGAGCCTGGACCCCTTTGCCGCGCCGCGCGCCACACCGCAAGCGGTGGTCGATCGGCTGGAAAAGGAATTGCAGGCGGTGCTTGTCGACCCTTCCGTGGAAGCGGCGTTCCAGAGGCAGTCGATCAGGGTCATGCGCGGCAACGCGGAGGATTTCCGCCAGCGCGTGCAAGGCGACATAACGCGGTATCGTCGGCTCGCGCAGGAAGGCAGGATCAAAGTGGAGTAGCAAGAGGCCCGGGTACCCGGTACCCGGGGATCTCCATGGCGGCTCGCCTTTCCCAAGGCATGGCAGCCGCCGGCGGCCGCCCTGCGTGACAGGGCGGCCAGGCTTGCATCGATTAAGCCTTGATGGCAGCCAGCGCGGCGTTCAGCGTCTTGCTCGGACGCATCACCATGTCCAGCTTGGCGAAGTCGGGCTTGTAGTAGCCACCGATATCGGCTTCCTTGCCTTGCACGGCCGACAGCTCGCCAACGATGATCTGCTCGTTGTCGGTCAGTTGCTTGGCCAGCGGCGCGAACTGCGCTGCCAGGCCCGCGTCGTCGGTCTGTGCCGCCAGTTCCTGGGCCCAGTACATGGCCAGGTAGAACTGGCTGCCGCGGTTGTCCAGCTGACCGGTCTTGGGCGACGGGTTCTTGTTGTTGTCCAGCAGCTTGCCCGTGGCGGCGTCCAGCGTCTTGGCCAGGATCTTGGCCTTTTCGTTGCTGGTCTTGATGCCGAGTTCTTCCAGCGACACAGCCAGCGCCAGGAATTCACCCAGCGAATCCCAGCGCAGGTGGTTTTCTTCCACCAGTTGCTTGACGTGCTTGGGCGCCGAGCCGCCTGCGCCGGTTTCGTACATGCCGCCACCGGCCATCAGCGGGACAATGGACAGCATCTTGGCGCTGGTGCCCAGCTCCATGATCGGGAACAGGTCGGTCAGGTAATCGCGCAGGATGTTGCCGGTCACCGAGATGGTGTCCAGGCCGCGGATGACGCGCTCCAGCGTGTAACGCATGGCGCGCACTTGCGACATGATCTCGATGTCCAGGCCGGTGGTGTCGTGATCCTTCAGATAGGTCTCGACCTTCTTGATCATCTCGGCTTCGTGCGGGCGGTACGGGTCCAGCCAGAAAATGGCGGGCATGCCGGAGTTGCGCGCGCGCGTGACGGCCAGCTTGACCCAGTCGCGGATCGGCGCGTCCTTGACCTGGCACATGCGCCAGATGTCGCCTTCTTCCACGTTCTGCACCAGCAGCACGTCACCGGTGGCGATGTCGACGATGCGGGCTTCGCCGGCTTCGGGCACTTCAAAGGTCTTGTCGTGCGAGCCGTATTCCTCGGCTTGCTGAGCCATCAGGCCGACGTTGGGCACGGTGCCCATGGTGACCGGGTCGAAGTTGCCGTTGGTCTTGCAGAAGTTGATGATTTCCTGGTAGATGCGGGCAAACGTGCTTTCCGGGATCACGGCCTTGGTGTCCTTCGGACGGCCGTCGGCACCCCACATCTTGCCGCCGATGCGGATCATGGCCGGCATCGAGGCGTCCACGATCACATCGTTGGGCGCGTGCAGGTTCGAGATGCCCTTGGCCGAATCCACCATCGCCAGCTCCGGACGGTGTTCGTGGCAAGCGTGCATGTCGCGGATGATCTCTTCGCGCTTGGAGCTCGGCAGGTCTTCCAGCTTGTCGTACAGGTTGACCAGGCCGTTGTTGACGTTCACTCTGCTCTTCGTAGAAGTCGCACAGCGCCTTCTTGCTCATGAACATGCTGTCGATGATCTCGCCGTCCAGCAGCGACACCTTGGGCTTGAGCACGATGGTCTTGCCGCTCTTGGTGACCAACTCCATCTTGACGTCGCGGGCGCGGTCCAGGGTCATGGACTTTTCACCGTGATAGAAGTCGCCGTGCTTCATGTGCGCCACGTGGGTGCGCGAAGCCATGCTCCACTCACCCATGCTGTGCGGGTTCTTGCGGGCGTAGTTCTTGACGGCGGCGGGTGCGCGGCGGTCCGAGTTGCCTTCGCGCAGCACCGGGTTCACGGCGCTACCCAGGCACTTGGAATAGCGTTGGCGGATGGCCTTTTCGGCATCGGTCTTCGGGTCTTCCGGGAAATCCGGGACCTTGTAGCCCTTGGACTGCAGTTCCTTGATCGCGCTGACCAGCTGGTGCACGGAGGCGCTGATATTGGGCAGCTTGATGATATTGGTGTCCGGCAGCAGGGTCAGTCGGCCCAGCTCGGCCAGGTTGTCGGGCACGCGTTGTGCCTCGGTCAGGAATTCGGGGAATTCGCCCAGGATACGACCCGCCACCGAGATGTCGCTGGTCGTCACGTTGATGCCGGCCGGGGCGGTGAAGGTGCGGATGATGGGCAGGAAGGCACTGGTCGCCAGCAGCGGAGCTTCGTCGGTCAGCGTGTAAATGATGGTGGGTTGCTGGTTACTCATTGCTTATCTCAGGATCAAGAAATAGGTTGGAGAACGCCACCGGCTGGGTCACAGCCCGGCAGGAATGCCCGAATTTTGCCTGAATTTTCTCCAGGGGGGTCTGAACCACACGGGGTTTTTGCTTCGCAATCGCAAAATGCAAGTTTTGCGCGGCCGCAAGGCTTGCGGTGCGCGAAGCGTGAAGGAGGGGCCTATGCTGCGCCCATCTAGCCGGCCAACGGGCCTAATTGTGCCTAAAACCAGATAATCGGCGCAAAACAGGGCCGCGTTAGTCCCAAAGGCAGCGGAAGGCGGCAGCCGCGATCACAGGTACGGTGAGCACCAGCGGAATCGCAAAATACGGTACCTCGATATCTACGAGCCACTTGTAGACAAGCCAGGCAATGCCAGCCGCGAGCGTAACCAGGCCTACGAGCGCCGCGAGAACGTTCAGTACCGTGTCGGACGGGCGCCTGCGCGTCCGTTCCTTGGTGGAAAGCGCTTTCATCCCAACTCCAATGCAGATCGCCACGGGCATTTGCTCTATTAAAGGCTACTCCGGCGCCCTGCGTAAGGGCAAGTATTGGCGCTTTGCGGGCCGCATTGGCCGAAACATGAGCGCCTTAGGGCAAAATACCGCCTTGAGCGGCCCGACCGGGCCCAAAGAACAAGATGCTGACGCGGCGAGCCCATACCTCCGCGCGCCCCGCCGTTGCGTTACGGCAAGCGCGTGCGCTGCGGCAAGCCAGGCCTTGTACAGCATCGCAAGGGGACAGCTCGTCCTTCAACAGAGCACATCTGGAGCCATCGATGACCGACTCGAACATGTCTTTCCTCGGCAGGATTTCTCTTGCCGTGGGCACGTTTTTCAACATCCTGGGCGACCGCGAGCTCGCCGCCGGCGTGCGGCGTCTGCGCGATGGCAACCTCCCTGTGGCTGCGCCGGTCGCGGCACCCGTCGCCGCCCCCGTGGCGGCACCTGCCCCGCAGGCAGCGCCCGCGCCGCGCGAACTCAAGCAGGCGAGCCCTGAGGCGGCACTCCAGCTGCTGGGCCTGCTCCAGCGCGACGCGCGCTTTGTCGACTTTGTCGAGGAAGACATCGCCGGCTACTCCGACGCGCAGATCGGTGCCGCCGCCCGGCTGGTGCATGACGGCTGCCGCGCCGTGCTGCGCGAGCACTTCACCATCCGGCCCGTGCGCGAGGAAGCCGAGGGCAGCCGCGTGACGGTGCCCGACGGGTTCGATGCCACCGCCATCCGGCTGACCGGCAACGTGGTCGGCAGCGCGCCGTTCAACGGCAACATCAGCCACCGTGGCTGGCGCGCCGCCGAAGTCCGCCTGCCCCGGCTGGCGGAGCGCCATGACGCCACCGTGATCGCTCCGGCCGAGGTCGAGCTATGAACGGCCCGCGCTACGCGATCGGCATCGACCTGGGCACGACGCACTGCGCCCTCTCCTATGTCGACCTCACCGCCAGTGACGGCGAAAAGACCACCCCGCCCTGCTGCCCTCGTTCCTCTACCTGCCGCATCCGAGCGAGCTGGCCCCGGGCGACCTGGCCTTGCCATGGAACGCCGCGCGGGACTTCGCCGTGGGCGAGCTGGCGCGCAGCCGCGGCGCGGCCACGCCGATCCGGCTGGTATCGAGCGCGAAGAGCTGGCTGTGCCACCCCGGGGTAGACCGCCGTGCGGCGATCCTGCCGAACGATGCGCCGGCCGAAGTGCCGCGCGTGTCGCCGCTAGATACATCCGTACGCTATCTCTCGCATCTGCGCGAAGCGTGGGACCACGCACATCCCGAGGCCCCGTTCGGCGAGCAGGAAATCACCGTCACCATTCCCGCCTCGTTCGATCCGGCGGCACGGGAATTGACCGCAGAAGCCGCCGAAACCGCGGGCTATGCGCACATGACCCTGCTGGAAGAGCCCCAGGCGGCGCTCTATAGCTGGATCCAGAAGAGCGGCGGCCAGTGGCGCAAGCAGGTCAAGGTGGGCGACATCATCCTGGTGGTCGACGTGGGCGGCGGCACCACCGATCTCTCGCTGATCGCCGTGATCGAGCGCGAGGGCAACCTGGAACTGCACCGCGTCGCCGTGGGCGAACACATCCTGCTCGGCGGGGACAACATGGATCTGGCGCTGGCCCACGTGGTGGCGCGCAAGCTCGCGGCCCAGGGCACGCAGGCCGATCCGTGGCAGCTGCGCGCGCTCACCTATGCCTGCCGCAGCGCCAAGGAAACACTGCTCAGCGACCCCACCACGGACGCGGTGCCGCTGGTCGTGCCGAGCCGCGGCTCCAAGCTGATCGGCGGCTCGATCCGCACCGAACTGACCCGTGCGGAGCTCACCCAGATCATCCTGGACGGCTTTTTTCCGCAGGTGGAGGGCACAGCTCGCCCGCTGAACCGGGCCCGTGGCGGGCTGACGCAACTCGGCCTGCCGTACGCGCAGGACCCGGCCATCACGCGGCACCTGGCAGCATTCCTGGGCCGCCAGGTGGCGGCGCTCGCCGAGATCGAAGGCCTCGGCGGCACGCCCGCGCCAGGCGCCACCTTCCTGCATCCCACGGCCGTGCTGTTCAACGGCGGCGTGTTCAAGTCCGCCCTGCTGGTCGAGCGCATCCTGCTCACGCTCAACGGCTGGCTCGCCGCGGAAGGCGCAGCCCCCGCGCGGCTGCTCGAAGGCGCCGACCTGGACCTGGCCGTCGCACGCGGCGCCGCGTATTACGGCTATGTGCGGCGCGGCCAAGGCGTGCGCATTCGCGGGGGCACCGCGCGTGCCTACTACATCGCCGTGGAATCGGCAATGCCCGCCATCCCCGGCTTCGAACCGCCCGTACAAGCACTGTGCGTGGCGCCCTTCGGCATGGAAGAAGGCACCGATGCCGCGCTGCCGGAACAGGAATTCGGGCTGGTGGTCGGCGAGCCCGTGCACTTCCGTTTCTTTGGCTCGTCGGTGCGACGCCAGGACCAGGTTGGCACCCTGCTCGACTTCTGGGCACCCGAGGACCTGCAGGAGCTGGATGAAATCCAGGCCACGTTGCCCACCGAAGGACGCACGCCGGGCGAAGTCGTCCCGGTGAAGCTGCACGCCCGCGTTACCGAGGCCGGCACGCTCGAGCTGGAAGCCGTGCCGCGTGGCACCGGCGAGCGCTGGAAAGTCGAATTCGATGTGCGCGGCAACGCCAATGCCTGAGTGCACTGCATGAAGCGCTATAGCGTTGGCATTGACCTGGGCACGAGCAACACGGTCGTCGCCTATGGCGAGGCAGGATCAGAGGACATCCGCGTCTTCGACATCGATCAACTGGTGAGCCTGGGCGAGGTTGCCGCGCGCCCGCTGCTGCCGTCCGTGCGGTACCACGCGGCGCCGGGGGAGCTCAACGCGGACGACCTGCAGTTGCCGTGGCAGGCAGCCGGGGACGCCGGCGGTGCGGATGCCAGCGCTGCGGGCCAGGTCGTCGTGGGCCGCCTCGCGCGCTCGCTGGGCGCGCAGGTGCCCGGCAGGCTGGTGGCCAGCGCCAAGAGCTGGCTGTCGCATGCATCGGTCGACCGCGTCGCGCCGATCCTGCCCTGGGGCGCCGCCGACGAGATCGGCAAAGTCTCGCCGGTCACCGCCAGCGCCAGCTACCTGGCACATGTGCGCGCGGCATGGAACCACCGTTTTCCGGATGCCCGGCTCGAAGACCAGGACGTGGTGCTCACCGTGCCCGCCTCGTTCGATGAAGGCGCCCGCGCCCTCACGCTGGAGGCCGCGCGCATGGCGAGGCTGCCCGCGCTGCGCCTGCTGGAAGAGCCCCAGGCGGCGTTCTACGACTGGGTGTTCCATCATCGCGAAACGCTCGCGGCCGACCTGGCGCAAACGCGGCTGGTGCTGATCTGCGATGTGGGCGGCGGCACCACCGACCTGACCCTTATCAAGGTGGAGGTACAGGACGGCCAGCCGCAACTGACCCGGATTGGGGTTGGCAACCACCTGATGCTTGGCGGCGACAACATGGACCTCGCCCTGGCGCACCTGGTCGAGTCGCGCATCGCCACGGCGCATTCGCGCCTGTCTGCGGGCAGCCTGTCCCAGCTCGTCGAGCGTTGCCGCGCCGCCAAGGAGCAACTGCTCAGCGCGCAGGCGCCGGACTCGGTCGCGATCACGCTGCTCGGCGGCGGCTCCCGGCTGATCGGCGGGGCGCGTTCCGTCGAAGTGACCCGGCCGGAGATCGAGCAGATCATCGTGGAAGGGTTTTTCCCCGCGGTTTCGAGCGGCGAGAAACCCGGGCGCTCACGCGGCGGCATCGTCGAGTTCGGCCTGCCCTATGCGGCCGACCCGGCGATCACCCGGCATATTGCGGCGTTCCTGGACCAGCATGCCGCCCAGTCACGCATGGCGCTCGCAAAGGACACCCCTGAGGCGCCGGACGGCGCGCCGCCGATGCCAGACACCCTGCTGCTCAACGGCGGCGTGTTCCGCGCCGGGGCGCTGACGGCGCGTTTGTCGAGCACGCTTGGCGGCTGGCGCCAGGCGCCCTTGCACGTGCTGCACAACGACAACCCCGACGTGGCGGTCGCGCGTGGCGCGGTAGCGTTCGCGCTCGCCCGCGCCGGGCATGCGCCGCGCATCGGCGGGGGCGGCCGGGCGAGCTGGCCGACCTTGCCAGCGGCGATTTTGTCCGTCTGCCGCCAATCGCCACCGTCGTGCAACCGCGCGGCGCCGGCGACGCGCGGGAGACGCTGGTGCAACTCACCACGTCGCTCACCGAAGTCGGCACGCTGGAAGTGCACTGTAGCGAGATCGCCGATCCTTCGCAGCGCTGGCTGCTCGAATTCCAGCTGCGCGCGCAGGCTCCCGCAGCCGACACCGCCACGCACGCGCCGCATCCCTGCCTGCCACAAGCCGTCGAGTGCATCGACCGCACCTTTGGCGCCCGCTCGCAAGACGTTGGCCCCAAGGAAGTCAAGCGGCTGCGCGCGCAGCTTGAGCAGCTCCTGGGCGCACGCGACCAATGGGACAGCGCGTTGCTGCGCGCCCTGTTCGGCACGCTGTGGGAACGCGCGCGCCGCCGCCGCCGCACGGCGGATCATGAACGCCTCTGGCTCAACCTCGCCGGCTATTGCATGCGGCCGGGGTTCGGCTACCCGCTCGACGAATGGCGCGCCGGGCAACTCTGGACGCTGTTCGAGCAAGGGATCCAGTACGTCAACGAAAGCCAGATCTGGTCGGAGTGGTGGACACTGTGGCGGCGCACCGCGGGCGGCCTGGACGCAGGCGCGCAGTTGCGCTTGCTGGACGATATCGCCTTCTACCTGCAGCCCCCGGGCACGGCGCGCTACAAGCGCCCCGCCGGCCCCGCCAAGGCGGGCTACGCCGACATGGTGCGGCTCGCAGGATCGCTGGAACGCGTGCCGGTCGAGCGCAAGATCGAAGTCGCCGAGTGGCTGCTGGCCCGGCTCAAGAAGCCCTCTGAACACCATCAAAGCTGGTGGGCCGTGGGCCGCATCGGCGCGCGCCGGCCGTTCTATGGCAGCGCGCACAGCGTCGTGCCGCCAGAGGTTGGCGCACGATGGCTGGAGGCGATTCTTGCGCTCGACTGGAAGAAGGTCGAGCCGGGTGCGTTCGCCGCCGTCCAGATCGCCCGCATGACAGGGGACCGGTCACGGGACCTGCCGCTGGAGATCCGCGCGCGCGTGGTCAGCCGGCTCGAGGCCGCCAACGCGCCACGCAGCTGGATCGATATGGTGCGCGAAACGGTGGAACTCGATGAGGCGGATGAAGGCCGGGTCTTTGGCGAATCGCTGCCGGCGGGGTTGACGCTGATCATGGGGTAATCGCAGTCATCGTCATCGCCGTCGCCATCGTCGCGATGCGCTTGCCGCAATGCCCTAGCCGACCTCCGCGAATCTTCGCAGCGACTCAATATCCAGGATCTCGATGGACCCGCGCGTGCGCTGCACCAGCCCCTGCGCCTCGAAATCCTTGAGTATCTGGTTGACCGTTTGCCGGGAGATCGACAACATCAAGCCGAGTTGCTCTTGCTGCACGTTGATCACCCGCTTGCTCAGGCCATGGCGCTCGCCGTAACCGCCGGCGATGGCCAGCAGGCGGCGCGCCAGCCTGACCGGCACAGGCATCAGCACGGACGATTCAATCGCTTCGAATGCCAGCCGGAGCTTTTGCGCCATCAGCAAGCCAACCGCCTTCCAGTGCGCCGGGTTCTCCTCCAGGAACCGCACCGCATCCTGCTGGCCGATATGGAGCAGCACCACATCGGTCTCGATCCAGGCATCGTGGGCCCGTGGCAAGGCATCGAACAGGGCGACCTCGCCGAACCATTGCGGCGTTTCCGCGAAAGCCAGCAATGCCTCCTTGCCATCCGCGGAGGAACTGGTCATCCGGATGGCGCCCGCCACCACGAAGTAGAGGCCGTCCGCCGGGTCTCCATGCGTGAAAAGGCGCTGGCCCGCAGCCAGTGTCCTGACCTTTGCGTGCGCCACGATCCACCGTTGAAAGTCAGTGGCTAGACCGGCGAACCATGCGCTGGATTTCAGGGCGGCGAGACGATCTTCGGGGGTAGATGACTTTGACACAGCGCCAATCGTAGTCTTATGTCAGGAAGGCGACATTGTAGTCGGCCATTCCCTGCAAAGATCGCTCAATGCAATCAGGGCGCCTAGATGAAAACCCTGAAAGCACTGGCGGCTTCGCCATCCCGGCAACAACCCCGACAAGAGGAACGAGGCAATGGACATAGCGACCTCCCCCGCTCTCTACAAGCGTGACTTTCCAGCCGCATTCCGTGCGATCCGCAAGTTGCTGGCCAACGGTGACGACACCACGCAGGTGTTTCTCATCATGCGCGCCCTCAATGGGCCGTCTGCGCCCAAGAACTACGCGCGGCTCCTGACGACCACGAGCGGACGGCGGCTGGCTTATCTTCGCGTCGAACTGACGGAGCGCTTCTCCGACCCGGCGTTCATCGCCAGCTTCGCGGCCGGCACGCTCGGCGCGGCCTACCGCTCGTTCCTGGAGCAAACGGGCTACAGCGCCGCCGGACTTGCCACGATTTCAAACCTCAACAGCGAGCCGCTGGTCGAGGATCCCTACGCCTGGTTCGGCAGGCGAACCCGTGACATCCACGACATCTGGCATGTGCTCACCGGCTACAAGGCTAACGAGAACATGGGCGAAGCGGCGCTGGTGGCGTTCAGCTACGCGCAGACCGGCGCCCTCGGCTGGGCATTCATCGCCGTTGCTACCGCCTTGCAGAGCCTGCGCAAGACCGGCAACACTGCGTATTTCCGCGCCGTTGTCGAGGGCTATCGGCATGGACGCAAGGCGAAGTGGCTGATGGCCGAGGACTACGAGACGCTGCTGCATGAACCGCTCGAGGCAGCGCGCGCGCGGCTGGGCATTCTCGAGCCCGCGGTGTACCACGCGGCCAGCAAGGCCGCGCAATGCCAGCCGCAGGGCGCGGCTTCGCAATCGCTATCTTCCGACTAAGTGCCGGGCGGACGCTGCCTGCGGGCCTATCGGGCGAATTTTGCATTTTGTCAGGGCGGTCCCACCCATCCACAAAAGTGGCATCCCGCATCCATCAATAATCGCTCGACAGGTTCAGCCCTGAGGGTTCATTGCCGTTGTCCATTGTTTTGATTGCGGGTGTTTGGCACGCGCGAGCGGGAATGCTATGCTCCCATGCGTTTGCTGCCGTCGGCAACAAACGTCATTCAACGAACACAAGACTCCATAATCCATGGCTACCAAAGCAAATGCTGTCGTAAAGACCACCGCCAAGCCTGCCGCCAAGAAAGCGGCTCCGGCAAAGAAAGCGGCTCCGGCCAAAAAGGCGGCTCCGGCAACGAAGGCGGCTCCGGCAAAGAAAGTCGCAGCGGCCGCGCCGGCGGTGAAACCCCTGAAGGACACGTTCAACAAGTCCAGCCTGGTGGCCCACCTGGTGGCCCAGACGGAACTGGATGCCAAGACGGTCAAGACCGTGCTGGCGCATCTGGAAAACACCGTGCTGAGCGCGGTGCACAAGAAGGGCGCTGGCGAATTCACCCTGCCGGGCCTGCTCAAGGTCGTGGCCACCCAGGTTCCCGCCACCAAGAAGCGTTTCGGCAAGAACCCGTTCACCGGCGAAGACCAATGGTTCGCAGCCAAGCCGGCATTGGACTTCGCCGCCGCGGTACGGCTGAAGTAATCCGTGCCGAACGCCGCCCCGTTGCTGATGGTGCTCCAGTGGTCCGGCAGTTGCAGGCCATAGTTGCGGAACTGGAAGAGCGGATCCACGATCTCGCTATCCCGGTTGGCAAGCGCGTCATAGCGCGGCGCCTGTGCCCCCGCGTTGCTGGCGAAGAGCCCCCGGCACCTGCAGTGCTATCGCCATCCGGAATAGTCGTCGCATTCCCATTTCCCCCTTGTATTCCATGCACTTAGCGATCTGCGCCCAGGTCGCGGATCATCATGCTCTGCCGACAGAGCACCTGACCAGGTCGTATAGAGATAGGGAATGCTGTGTGCTGCGTGTTTTTGTTTGCCGATATGAACGTTTTCAATAAAGGACACTGCCCGCCGGGGAACAGCCGATAAAGCTCAAGTCTTCATGCCGATTGTCGTTATCCACCATAGTCCGCACATGCGTTCGCGACAGAACGGCGCGGCTGACAATAGAGCGAATCCGTGTCCTCCGGACCCGCCTTTCGCCGCCGTATTATTTCCATTCAGGTAGAAGAAAATGAAGAATCTTGGAATTGGGGTACGCCTTGGCATTGGCTTTGGCGTAGTACTGCTGCTGTCAACGCTCATGACCGTGTTCAGCATCCTGGGACTCCAGGACGTAGCTAGCCACACGCACGACATGATGCAGCAGCCGCTGGCCAAGGAGCGCGTCGTCAGCGACTGGTATCGCCTCATGCACACGAGCGTGCGCCGCACCACCGCCGTGGCGCGCAGTTCCGACCCGAGCCTGGGCACGTTCTTCGCCGCCGAGACGAAGGGGTCGGTCGACGCCATCGCGGCGTTGCGAGACAAGCTCGAACCGATGCTGACCTCGGACGCGGAAAAGGCGGCATTCAAAACGATCCAGACCGTACGCAAGCCGTACAACGAATCGCGCGACAAGATCACCAAGCTAAAGGAAGCCGGCCAGACGGATGAAGCCAACCAGGTGCTCGATAGCGAGTTCGTGCCTGCCGGCAATGCCTATCTTGCGGAGATCCAGAAGCTGCTGGATATCCAGCGTGCCAGCATTGACCAGACCGCACTGGCCATCAACGAGATCTATCTCTCCGCGCGCAATCGCCTGATCGCGCTTGGCGTGCTGGTGCTGGCCATTGGCGTCGCGTTCTCGGCATGGCTGACCGCGGGCATCACCGCGCCGCTGCATCGCGCCGTCGGCTTCGCGCGCAAGGTGGCGTCGGGCGACCTGACCAGCCACATCCGCTCGGATAGCAAGGACGAGACCGGCCAGTTGCTGCGCGCGCTGGGCGACATGAACGGCAACATCCTGCGCATCGTGACCCAGGTGCGCACCGGCACCGAGTCCATTGCGTCCGGCACGAGCCAGATCGCCGCAGGCAACACGGACCTGTCCCAGCGCACGGAAGAACAAGCGTCGTCGCTGCAGGAAACGGCTTCCAGCATGGAAGAGCTGACCAGCATCGTCCGCCAGAATGCGGACAATGCCAAGCAGGCCAGCTCGCTGGCGGTCAACGCCTCCGAGATCGCCGTCAAGGGCGGCATGGTGGTTGGCCAGGTGGTCGACACCATGCAGGAGATCAACGGCGCCTCGCGCAAGGTGGCCGACATCATCGCCGTGATCGAGGGCATCGCCTTCCAGACCAACATCCTCGCGCTCAACGCCGCGGTGGAAGCCGCCCGCGCGGGCGAGCAGGGCCGGGGCTTTGCGGTGGTTGCCGGCGAGGTGCGCAGCCTGGCCCAACGCAGCGCGACCGCCGCCAAGGAGATCAAGTCGCTGATCGGCGACTCGGTCGAGCGCGTGGAAAAGGGCTCGCAGCTGGTCACCACGGCTGGCCAGACCATGGATGAGATCGTGGGCGCGGTAAAACGCGTGACCGACATCATGGGCGAGATCAGCGCCGCCTCGGCCGAGCAAAGCGCCGGCATCGAGCAGGTCAACCAGGCGGTCACCCAGATGGACACGGTGACGCAGCAGAACGCCGCACTGGTGGAGCAAGCCGCCGCCGCCGCGGGATCGCTGGAAGAGCAGGCCCAGCGCTTGAAAGAAGCGGTATCTACGTTCCGCCTCGTGGCTGCCTGATCCGCCTGATCCGCCTGATCCGCCTATAGCGCGCCGCCAGCCGCTTGCCGCTCACGCAAGCGGAAATGTGGCGGTGGCCGTCGTCTTGTGAAGGACGACGGCATCGTACAGCGCCACCAGCGCTGCTTGAACGGCAGCGGCAATGCCCGGCGTCGAGACCATGCCATCCTCATCCAGCCCGGCGCCCAGCAATGGCACCGTGATGGACGCCGGCTCGATAATGACCGCGGCCATCGTCCGCAAGGTCTCGCGCAGGGCCGCGTCCGCATGATGCGCGCGTGGCGATGCATTGAGTACGGCAACCGGCTTGAAGGCGAACGGCTCAAACCCCACCAGCCAGTCCAGTGCATTCTTGATCGTTCCGGTCACGCCATGCGCGTACTCGGGGCTCGCGATCAACAGGGCGTCTGCTTGGGCGACCTCGGTGAACAAGCGCGTGACGCTGGCAGGCGGACCCGCCGCAAGCTCCGGGTTGAACAGCGGCAGGCCGCCAAGGCTGGGAAACACGGCAACCGATACATCCGGCGGCGCCAGCCTCGCAGCCGCGCGCAGCAACGCCGAATTGATGGACACAGCCCGCAGGCTGCCGGATAGCGCAAGTACTTTCATCATTCCCGGTTTGGACCACGTGGGTCGTATCTAGGCCAGCGCGCATTCTATAGCCAATGCCCGTTGCCGCCCGCGGCCCTTTACCCCGCCCCCGATTGCACCAAACCGCCCCGCCGCCTACACTGCTCTGCCAGTGCCCGCGCCAGCACCCACCCGGCCCCTTTCCGGGACCAGAGCGCACTCAACCAGGAGACCATCGATGACCTTTGCCCCCTTGCTGCGTGCCCTCGCGGCTTGCAGCGTGCTTGCCGTGGCGCCTTCGCTCGCCCACGCCGCCGACCCGGTCAAGATCGGGCTGATCGCGCCCTTCTCGGGCAGTTTTGCCGACTATGGCAAGCAGATGGAAGGCGGCATCAAGGCGTTCCAGAAACTCAATGGCGATACCGTCGCGGGCCGCAAGGTGCAGATCATCAGCAAGGACACCACGGGCCCGGCCCCGGACGTGGCCAAGCGGCTGGCACAGGAGCTGGTGGTACGCGACAAGGTCGACGTGCTGGCCGGCTTCGGCCTGACACCGGAGGCGCTGGCGGTAGCCCCGATTGCCGAGCAGGCCAGGAAGCCAATGGTGATCTTCAACGCGGCGTCGTCCTCGATCACCGCCAAATCCGGTTATATCGCGCGGGTGTCGATGACCTTGCCGCAGATCTCGGCACCGATGGCGACCTGGGCTATCAAGAACAAGGTGCGCAAGGTGGTGACGCTGGTGGCGGACTACGCCCCGGGGATCGATGCGGAGACCGCGTTCAAGACCAATTTCATCGGCGGCGGCGGGCAAGTCGTCGAATCGATCCGGGTGCCGCTGCGCAATCCGGAGTTCGCGCCGTTCATCCAGCGCATCAAGGATGCCAGGCCGGAGGCAGTGTTCCTGTTCCTGCCCGCCGGGGAGCAAGGCGTGGCGTTCATGAAGGGCTTCCGCGAGCGCGGCCTGGCCGAGGCCGGCATCCGCGTGATCGCCACCGGCGACCTGACCGACGACCACGTGTTGCCGGCCATGGGCGACGCCACGCTGGGCGTGATCACGTCGTTCCACTACTCGATGGCGCACGATTCACCTGAAAACAAGGCGTTCCTGAAGGCCTTTGCCGAAGCCAACCCCGGCGCCGGCCGGCCAAACTTCATGGCCGTGGCGGCCTATGACGGCATGCGCGCGATCTACGACGCGCTGAAGAAGACCGGCGGCGCCACCGACGGCGACAAGTTCATCGCGGCGCTCAAGGGCATGAAGATTGCCAGCCCGCGCGGCCCGATCGCGATCGACCCGGAAACCCGCGACGTGGTCCAGACCGTCTACATCCGGCGCGTGGAAAAGGTTGGCGGCGAGCTCTACAACGTGGAGTTCGACAAGTTCGACAACGTCAAGGATCCGGGGAAGTAGGCCACGCGGCGCGTTGCGGCACGTCCGCGTGCATCGCGCCTTCACGCTGCCGCAGCTGCGTTGGCGTTGGCGGTGGCACGATGCGGGCGGGCTCTTTTTGCGCCCCGCCGAGCGGGCCGGTGGCACTATCGGGCCGCGGCGCCGCACCCGGTCCGTCCAATTCGCGCGGGTTGTAGCATATCCACATCGCGCGCTGCGGCACCTCGTTGAAGTTGGCGTCGCTGGCAGCCAGCACCCGCGCCCATACCTGCGGCGTGGAGCTGCGCCACACACCGCACAGCAGGCGCCGGAAACGCGGGTCGCGCGCGGCTTCGTGCCCCAAGCCCCCCGATAAACGCCGGGCCGTGGTATTCGATCAGGTCTTCAAGTTCGCCGGCAGCGAGCGCGCCGAGGACGCGGGGACTATCGGTGCGATCCAGGACCGCCAGCACCAGCCGCCACAGGCCTTCGGGATCGTTGACGCCGAGCCAGTCGCAGGCCTGCCAGACCCAGAACGAGCGCACCTCGTGCCGGCCGATGGCCGGGTCATAGCGGCTGTAACGCTCGATGTAGGCGTTGACGAGCCGTTGTTGCGCATGGGCTTCCATAGTCCCCCGTTACTACCGGCTTGCAAATAACGAGCACGACCAATGGCCGAGAGCGGGGTTGCCGCCAACGACCGCCAACATTCGCCAACCCTCGCCCTAACCCCGCTTGACCATACCGGGGCAGGGTTCACGCAACCGTCAGCAACCTGTCCAGCCTGCCCTTGTCCGCCAGCAACTCCGTGCTGGTCGACTCATGCACGACCCTGCCGCGGTCGAGCACCATCGCGCGCCGGGTCATGCCAAGCGCCAGGCGAGCGTGCTGCTCCACCACAATCACAGCCATGCCGCCTTCCTCGATCAGGCGGCGGATCACGTGCTGCAATTCCTGAACAATAATAGGCGCCAATCCTTCCATCGGTTCGTCGAGTAACAGCAGGACCGGGTTTACCATGAGCGCCCTGGCAATCGCCAGCATCTGCTGTTCGCCCCCGGACAACTGGTTACCCAGGTTCGCGCGGCGCTCGCGCAGCCGGGGAAAGACTTCGTAGACGCGCGCCACGTTCCAGTGCCCGGGTCGCGCCACCGCTGTCAGGTGCTCCTCCACGGTCAGCGACGCAAACATGCAGCGCTCCTGCGGCACCCATCCCAGGCCGGCGGCGGCGCGCTGATGCGCGGCCAGCCGCGCCAGGTCGCGCCCTTGCCAGGACAGGCTGCCACGCCGCAGCCGGGTCAGGCCCATCAGCGTCATCAGGAGCGTGCTCTTGCCCACGCCGTTGCGGCCCAGCAGGGCCAGGCTATCGCCGGCCTCCAGCGCCAGGTCGATGCCGTCCAGCACCACGGCATCGCCATAGCCCGCGCACAGCCCCTGTGCCCGCAGCAGTTCAGTCATGCGCGGCCTCCCCCAGGTACACCTCTCTCACACGAGGATCGGCGCCGATCTCCGCCGGCGTGCCCTCGGTCAGCACGCGGCCGCCCACCAGCACGGTGATGCGCTCGGCAAAGCGAAATACCAGGTCCATGTCGTGCTCGATGAACAGGATGGTGATGTCGCGCGGCAGGCCGGCGATCACGCCGAACAACTCGGCGCTCTCCCCGGCCGGAATGCCCGCAGCGGGCTCGTCCAGCAGCAGGATGGCGGGCCGGGTGGCCAGCGCCAGCGCGATTTCCAGCAAACGCTGCTTGCCGTACGGCAGGCTGCGCGTCTCGGTATCGGCCTCGGCGTCCAGGCGCAGGCTGGCCAGTACCGCCATGGCCTCGTCCGCCAGCGAGCGCTGCGAGGCCACGGTGCGATGCCAGACAAGCGTGGCGCCGCTGCGCTCGGCCACCGCGAGCAACACGGATTCCAGCACCGTCAGGCCGGGGAACAAGGTGTTGATCTGGAAGGTGCGGGTCATGCCGCGCCGCACCCGCGCGTGCTGGGGCAGTTGCGTGATGTCCTCGTCGTCCAGCCAGATGCTGCCGCTGCTGGCCGGCAAGGTGCCCGTCAGCAGGTTGATGAAGGTGGTCTTGCCCGCGCCATTGGGCCCGATCAGCGCATGCCGGGCACCCGGCGGGAACTGCAGGGAGATATCGCTGTTGGCGGCAAACCCGCCCCAGGACTTGGACAGCCCCTCGGTACGCAGCAGCCTTGTCATGTCCCGCCTCCTCCCGGCTTGCGGCGCATGCCGTTGCGCAAGGCATCCAGCGCGCCCATCAGGCCGCCGCGCGCGAACAGGACGATCACCACCAGCAGCAGGCCAATCCAGAATTGCCAGTACACCGGATTGATCCCCGCCAGCACATCCTGGGCGATCATGAACACGGCGGCGCCCAGCAAGGCACCGTACAGCCGGCCAGCGCCGCCCAGCACCAGCATCACCAGCAGCTCCGCCGAACGCGGAAAGCCCAGCACGTCCATGCCGACGAACTGCGTGGTCTGCGCCAGCAGGCCGCCGGCGACGCCGGCCAGCGCCGCCGCCACGGCGAACACCGCGCCCAGGCGGCGCGGCACGTTCACGCCCAGCGCGGGCATGCGGCGAGCGCCCTCGCGCATGCCGCGCAGCGACAGCCCGAAGGGCGAAGCCACCAGCCTGCGCACCAGCACGAACAACAGGAACGTGACCACCAGGCTGTACAGGTAGGCGGTCTTGCCGAACAGGTCGAACTCGAACCAGCCGAGCAACGGCGCCATGGTGACCCCCGACAGGCCATCCACGCCACCGGTAAGGAAGGCCGCCTTGTTGGCCGCCTCGAACAGCATCAGCCCGATGCCCAGCGTGACCATGAGCCGCGTCAGGTCGCTGCCGCGCGCCACCAGGAAGCTCGCCAGCCAGCCCGCCAGCCCAGCCACCGCGCCGGCCGCGAGCAAGCCCGACAGCGGCTCGCCCCAGCCATGCGCGGCCAGCAGCCCGGCAGTGTAGGCGCCAAGCCCGAAGAAGGCCGCATGCCCCAGCGAGACAATGCCGGCGTAGCCCAGCAGCAAATCCAATGACAACGCGAAGAGCCCGGTGATCAGCACCTGGCTGCCGAGGATCAGGTAGCCGGGCAGCAGGAAGAACACCGCCACCGGCACCAGCCAGAAGGCAATCTCGCCATCCCGCCAGCGCCCGTCGGGCAAATGGGCGCGCCGCACGCTCGCGCGATCCGGTACCTCGTCCGCCGCGCTCATGCCCGCCTCCCGTAGAGACCGGCCGGGAACAGCACCAGCAGCAGCACCATCAGCGCATAGATGACAAAGGCGCCTACCGCCGGCACGTAATACTTGCCGGCTACATCGGCCACGCCCAGCAGCAGCGCCGCCACCAGCGGCCCGCGGATGGTGCCCGCGCCGCCCACCGCCACCACTAGCAGGAAGTACACCATGTACTTGAGCGGGAACGAGGGATCGAGTCCCAGCACGTCGATGCCCAGCCCGCCGCCAAGCCCGGCCAGCCCGGACCCAAGCGCGAAGGTCAGGCTGAAGACCCGCTCCACATTGATGCCCAGGCCGCGCGCCGCTTGCTGGTTGTCCACCGCCGCGCGCACCTGCGCGCCAAAGCGCGTGCGCGCCACCAGCCAGCCCAGCGCCGCGGTGATGACCACCACCACGCCGATCAGGAACAGGCGATAGGCCCCAAGGTCCAGGCCCGCCACGCGCACCTGGCCCAGCAGGAAGGCGGGTAGCGCCACCGGCTGCTGTCCCGGCCCGAACACGTAGGTGGCCCCCGCGATCGCCATGAAGGTCAGCCCGATCGAGAACAGGACCTGGTCGAGATGGCTGGCACGGTACAGGCGGCGGTACAGGGTGCGTTCCAGCACCCAGCCCACCGCCGCGGCGCCCACGAAGGCTAGCGGCAGCGTCGCCAGGAACGGCACGCCGGCCCGGGTCATCAGCACCACCGCCACGTAGCCGCCGAACATGGCGAACGCGCCGTGGGCCAGGTTGACGAAATTCATCAGGCCCATGGTCACCGACAGCCCTACGCTGATCAGGAACAGCAGGCAGCCGTAGGCGAGCCCGTCGAACAGCACCCCGAGGAAACTGGCGGTCATCGCCGGCCCTCCCCCGGCCTCGGTGGCGGGCAACCCAGCTTTGTCATGACATCTCCCGTGGTTCGTTCGCGATGGGCGCTCATGTGCCCTCGAAGGTGGCGAATGGCAGCCCGACATAGTTCTCCGCGAGGGTCGCGGCGGCGGCGGGCGAAGCGGTAACGTATTCAAGCTCGGCTTGCTGCAGCCGCGCCATGAACGGAGCCTGGCCGGGAAAGCGATGCAGCAACGCGGTCATCCACCAGGAGAAATGCTCGGCGCGCCAGACCCGCCGCAGGCAAGTGACGGAGTATGCGGCCAGCAGGTCGTCGCGGCGCTCGCCGTAGTGCGCGGCCAACGCCCGCGCAAGCGCGCGCACATCGGCAACAGCCAGGTTCATGCCCTTGGCGCCGGTGGGCGGCACGATATGGGCGGCATCGCCGGCCAGGAACAGCCGGCCATATTGCATGGGCTCCACCACGTGGCTGCGCATCGGCGTCACACTCTTCTGCAGCACGGGGCCCTCGTTGAGCCGCCAGCCGTCGCCGGTTTCCAGGCGGGCGTGCAGTTCCTGCCAGATCCGTGCATCGGGCCACTGGCCGAGATCCTCGTCGGGGCGGCATTGCAGGTAGAGCCGCGTGATCTGCGGCGAGCGCATCGAGAACAGCGCGAAGCCACGCGCATGGCTGGCGTAGATCAGTTCCTGCGCGGCGGGCGCGGCCTCGGCCAGGATGCCCAGCCACGCAAACGGATAGCTGCGCTCGAACACCTGCAGCGCAGCCGGCGGAATTGCCTCGCGCGAGACCCCATGGAAACCATCGCAGCCGGCGATGAAATCGCAATGCAGCGTGTGGCGCCGGCCACCGTGCGCAAACGTGACGCTGGGCTTGTTGCCGTCAAAGCCATGCAGGGCCACGCCGCTGACCTGGAACAAGGTGGGCGCGCCAGCGGCCAGGCGCGCGGCGATCAGGTCCTTGACCACCTCGTGCTGGCCGTACACGGTAATGGCGCGGCCTCCGGTTGGCCCGGACAGGTCGATGTGGTGGCGGCGAGCGTCGAACAGCAGGTCGATGCCATGGTGGCGCAGACCCTGGCGCAGCAGGCGCTCGCCCACGCCGGATGCGACCAGCAGGTCGACCGTCCCTTGCTCCAGCACACCGGCCCGGATGCGTTGCTCCACGTGCTGGCGGCTGCGGTCCTCCATGACCACGGCATCGATGCCGGCGCGAAGCAGCAGATGCCCCAGCAGCAGGCCTGCCGGCCCGGCGCCGATGATCGCGACCTGGGTGCGCATCGTGGTCTCCCGTCTCCCGTGTTTCGTTGCCCGCCCGGCCCGCCGGATGGGCCGTGGCGGCAGCGCCCGGCCTCTGATGCAGGGCATTGTCAGACGCTCGGCTTCATTTTGCAATCGGGGGTTTTGCGATGCGGCGCGCGCGGCTGCCGGGAGCGCGGCAACGCTCAGGGCGAGAGGATCACCACGTACGCCAGGCCGGCGGACAACGCCAGGCACAGCGGCGAATAGACCCGCGTATCCAGCCAGGCGAACGGCGATCCCGTGACGCGCTTGAAAAAACCGACCAGCCGAAAATCGCCCACCGCCCTGGCCAGCATCGCTAGCGCGACGAGACCGATGGCCCACCGCAGGACCGGCCCGGTGCAAGGCGCCGTGGCCAGTCCTGCGCGCGCCCCCACCATCAAGGCCACCGCCGCCAGCACGGCGGCCACCAGCAGCGTGCCGGTACGCGTGGGCGTGAAGGCGGGGACCATGGCCGGCTCCGCTGGCCCCGGCGCGCCGGCGCTGGCCTTGCGCGGCAGGCGGGGAACCGCCGCGTCCTTGCCCAGGCCGCCACCCAGCGCCCAGTAGACGTGAACGCCAGCGAGCAGCAGGTAGATGCAGGCAAGCAGAAGTGCGACCATGGCGGCGGGATTCCTGTCTGTGATTTGTGAGAAGATGACCCGGTTCGGGTCCACCAGCTTAAGCCAGCCACGCCGCACCCGGCCGGGCAGTGGCGAAATGCCGCACTGCTTGCCGCTGCCGCGGTGGCCAGGATCCGAGCCCATCAGCAAGGAGATCGCCATGTCATCCGATCGACGCCGCTTCCTTGCCTGCAGCGCAGGCCTGGCCGCCGCGCTCGGCGTGGCCTGCGGCGCCTTGCCTGCCAGCGCGCTCGCGGCGCCGGGCGCACCGGGCCGTTGCGCCGAGCGCTGCCCGGTGGCCGCGAAACCCTGCCGGTGATCGGCATGGGCACGGCCAATACCTTTGATGTGGGGACTGAGCGCAGCGAGCGTGCCCCGCTGGCCGAGGTCCTGGCCCTGCTGCTGCAAACACCCGGCTCGGTGATCGACACTGCGCCCAGCTACGGCAGCGCGCAAGGCGTCACCGGCGACCTGCTGCGCGACGCCAATGCCCGCGGCAAGGTGTTCCTGGCCACCAAGATCTCCACCTCGGCTGGCAGTTCGGCGCAAGCGCAATGGGCACAGTCGCTGCGCGACCTGCACAGCGATACCGTTGATCTGCTGCAAGTCCACAACCTGATCGATTGGCGTGACAACTTGCGCTACGCGCGCCAGTTGAAGGAACAGGGCAAGACACGCTATGTCGGCATCACCCACTACCGCGAGGATGCCCATGACGCGCTGGCGCAGATCGTGCGCAGCGAACGCCTGGACTTCGTGCAACTGAACTACTCGCTCGCCGAGCGCAATGCCGAGCGCACGCTGCTGCCGCTGTGCCAGGAACGCGGCGTAGCCGTGCTGGTCAATCGCCCGTTCCAGGATGGGCGCCTGTTCCGCGCCGTCAAGGACCGGCCGCTGCCGCCCTGGGCAGGCGAGATCGACTGCGCGTCCTGGGGCCAGATCTTCCTGAAATTCATCGTCAGCCACACTGCGGTGACGGCGGCAATCCCCGCCACCGCCAAGCCCCGCAACATGCAGGACAATCTGGGCGCGGGCCTTGGCCATATGCCCGACGCGCGCCAGCGCGAGCGCATTGCCGCGCTGCTGGCGGCCTGAGCCCAGCGTGGCAGCCCCTGCAAACACCACGCACGCCACCCGGCACGGGCTTGGCATCCAGCCCGGCGAAGGCCGCGCCGTAGCGGCTGGCTTCCTGTTCTTCTTCTGCCTGTTCGCCAGCTACTTCATGTTGCGCCCGGTGCGAGAAACCATGGGCATCGCCGGCGGCGTGCAAAACCTGCAATGGCTGTTTACCGCCACCTTCGTGGTGATGCTGGTGGCCATTCCGTTCTACGGCTTGTGCAGCGCGCGGCTGCCCCGCCGGCGCTTCGTGCCTTGGGTCTATGCGTTCTTTATCGCCAACCTGCTGGGCTTCGCCGTGGCGACACGCGGCGCGCCGGACAGCATCTGGCTGGCGCGGGTGTTTTATGTCTGGCTGTCGGTATTCAACCTGTTCGTGGTGTCGGTGGCGTGGAGCCTGATGGCGGACGTGTTCCGTCCCGGCCAGGCGCGCCGGCTGTTCGGCCTGCTGGCCGCGGGCGCCAGCGCGGGCGGCCTGGCCGGCCCGCTGCTAGGCGGCTGGCTGGTGACGCGCATTGGCCTGACCGGGCTGATGGTGCTGTCGGCCGCCCTGCTGGCGGCCACGCTGCCGGGCGTGGGGTACTTGTTCGGCTGGCGCAAGCGCGCCGGCGCGGGCGTGCCGATGGCCGGCGACCCGGTGCCGGCGCAAGACCCCGCCCGGCCCATCGGTGGCGGGCTCTGGGCCGGGCTCACGCTGGTGGCACGGTCGCGCTACCTGCTTGGCATCAGCCTGTTCGTGGTCCTGCTGGCCACGGCCAGCACCTTTCTCTACTTCGAGCAGGCCAGGCTGGTAGCGCAGGCCTTCCCCAGCCGCACGCAGCAGACCCAGGTGTTCAGCGCCATCGACGCCATCGTGCAGGCGCTGACCATCGTGGTGCAGGTGTTCCTGTCGGGCCGCATCGCCCGGCGCTATGGCGTGGCCTCACTGCTCACGGCGGTGCCGCTGGCGGTGGCGGCGAGCTTCCTGGTGCTGGCGTTATGGCCAGCGTTCGGCGTGCTGGCCGGCGTGATGATTCTGCGCCGCGTGGGGGAATATGCCTTGCTGCGCCCGGGGCGCGAGATGCTGTTTACCGTGGTGGATGCCGAGACCAAGTACAAGGCCAAGAATGTGATCGACACCGCGGTCTATCGCGCCGGCGATGCCGTCAGTGCCTGGTTCAAGACCGCCATCGACGCGCTTTCCGGCCACCCGGCCGTGGTGGCGCTGACCGGCGCCGCGCTGGCGCTGGGATGGGCCTGGCTGGGATGGTGGCTTGGCCGGCAGCATGAAGGCCAGGCCGCGACGGCGCCGTCGGCGTCCGGTGCCGGCATGGCGCGGGTGCCCGGCGACCGGGGTGGCGCCTGAGTTGGCGCCCCGATTCACCGGACTGCAAAGGCGATAAACGAGTCAGGCTTAGTCTTGCGCCACCCGCCACAGCGCGCCGGATAATTGTGACTGTTGTGACGGATTATTTAACGAGGAGTGTTGATGAACCCCGGAATCCACAGCCTGAAGGCGGCCGCCCTGGTCGCCGCCCTTGCCATCAGCAGCATCTCGCACGCCCAGCTTGCGCCGCCGCAGCCACAGCGGGCGCAAGGCGAGCGCGCCACGGCAACCCCCATGCCGCCTCAGCCGGCGCGGCACAAGAAGCCTAAGCACAAGCACCATCACAAGAAGGCACCGCCGCCGCAGGCAGCCCCGGGCGACGACGCGGTGCCGCCGCCGCCGCCGTCGTCGCCACCGCGTCCGGCACCCTGAACCCCGTGATCGTCGCGGAGTTGGCGTTACATCTGCTAACCGCGACCAGGATCTGCGCAGACACCTGCCCCCTAAGATGACGTCATGGCTAGCCGGTCTCGCTGGCCATCACAAGCTGCCCCAGGGCAGCAACAAGGAGTCAGTCATGCGCAACACCCATCGTGTCACCCGCGTCATCGGCGCAGGCCTGGTCGCCGCCGCAATGCTGGCCGCGGGGCCTGCCTCGGCGCGCGACCGCTACCACGATGGCGGCTACCACGGCGGTGGCGGTTCGGCTGGCGCCGTAGCGCTGGCCATCGGCGCACTGGTCGGGCTGGCCGTCATCGGCACCGCCGTAGCCAGCCAGCCGGTCGTCGTAGCCGCCCCGCCCCAGCCGGCTTATGGCCCCCCGCCGGGATACTGCTACCGGGATTACGACCGCGCGTACGTACCATGCGCACCGCAGCCAGCGCCCGTTTACTATCAGCAGGCGCCTCAGCCGCAATACCAGGGATACCAGGGATACCAGGGATACCAGGGCTATCAAGGGTATCAAGGCTACTGAGCGCAACTACCCGCCAGCACCGGCCGTCAGGGCCGTGCCCCACCACGCCGCGTGATGCGGTAGACGAACGCCGGCGCGCGCCAAACCCGCCAGCTCCCGCGCGTGATGCACGCCGCCGGCTGTCGTTGCTCGGACCTGCGCCACCGCATCGACATGGCCCAGCCTTGAGGCAATCGGTGGCGCCCATCTCCCGTTCAACGGCAAGCTTGTCCGCGGCAAGGTCGCATGCCACCACCCGCGAGGCATCGGGACCAGGACCGTGAAGCCGTCTGGCGATGCATCGAAATTTCATTCAATGAAAATTCATGGCCTTTGTTTGACCTGCAAACTGGCCCATGCATAAGATCTTCCAAAAATAGTTCATTGAACGAAATACTGCGGCGCACCCGCGCAAGCAGCACAACCACCGGGTACTGCCGCCATGGCAGCACCTGCGAGGAGACAACGATGCAGCGACGCGCCACCCTCCGCCTGGCCGCCACGGCCTGCGCCGCCCTGTGCGCCCAGTTCGCGCTGCCAGCACTGGCAGCGGACAACTACCCCACGGCGCGGGCGGCAACATCGGCGCCGAAGCCGTGGCCAAGGCCGCGCCGGACGGCTACACGCTGCTGATGGGCACGCTCGGCACCCAGGTCACCAACCAGTTCATCTATGCGCGCATGCCTTACGACTCGGCCAAGGACTTCGCGCCGGTCACGCTGGTCGCCAACTCGCCCAACGTGCTGCTGACCAATGCCACGCTGCCGGTCAAATCCGTGGCCGAACTCATCGCGCTGGCCAGGCAGCGCCCCGGCAGTCTCAATTACGCCTCCACCAGCACCGGCGGCTCGCCGCACCTGTCCGGCGAATTGCTCGACAGCATGGCTGGCGTGAAGATGCAGCACGTGCCCTACAAGGGCGCGGCGCCCGCGATGACTGACCTGCTGGCGGGCCAGGTCAACCTCATGTATGACAACCTGCCCTCGGCGCTGGCGCAAATCCAGGCCGGCAAGGTGCGCGCGCTGGCGGTGACCAGCCCGCAGCGCTCGCCCATCCTGCCGGATGTGCCCACCGTGGCGGAATCCGGCCTGCCCGGCTACGTGGTGAATTCGTGGTTCGGCCTGCTGGTCCCGGCCGGCACGCCGGCCACGCTGGTGGCCCGCCTGCAGCAAACCGTGGCCAGGATCCTGGCCACGCCAGAGGTCAAGCAACGCATCGAGCAACTCGGCGCGGTGCCGGGCGGCGACTCCCCCGCCGCCTTCGCCGCGGTGATCCACGCCGATACCGAGAAATGGTCGCGCGTGATCAAGAGCGCCGGCATCCAGGCCCAGTAGGCCCGTTGAGCGCAACCCAACCAACCCAGGACCCCGTCATGGCAACCAAAACCCTGCGCATCGGCTCCGGCTCCGGCTGGTGGGGCGACCGCGTGGAACCCGCTGCGCTCAGCGCGCAGCACGGCAAGCTCGATTTCCTTTGCTTCGAAACCATGGCCGAGGCCACCGTCTCCGCCGCGCAGGTGCGAAAGCGCCGCGACCCCGCTTTCGAAGGCTACGACACCTATCTCGACGAACGCATGCGCGCGGTATTGCCGCACTGCATCGCCAATGGCACGCGCATCGTCAGCAACCAGGGCTGGATCAATCCGCTGGGCGCGGCGCGGCGCATCGCGCAGCTATGCCATGAGCTGGGCCTGCCCGGCGTGAAGATCGCGGCCGTCACCACCACCGACCTGACCGGCACCATCTGCGACCAGCCCCTGGAGATCCTGGAGACCGGCGCGCCCATCGCTACCCTGCGTGGCTCGCTGATCTCGGCCGAGCCGTACGAGGGCGCGGAGCCGATCGTGCGCGCGCTGCAAGCCGGCGCGCAGATCGTGGTGACGGGCCGCGTGGCCGACCCCTCGCTGTTTCTCGCGCCGATGATGCACGCGTTCGGATGGCAGCCTGAAGATACCGCCTTGCTCGCGCGCGGCAGCGCCATCGGCCATTTGCTGGAATGCGGCGCGCAGGTGACCGGCGGCTATTTTGGCGATCCGGGCTACAAGGACGTGCCCGAGCCGTGGAACCTGGCCTTCCCCATTGCCGAGGTGGATGCGAGCGGTACGGCCGTGATTTCCAAGGTGGCCGGCACCGGCGGGCGCATCGACCTGCAGACGGTCAAGGAGCAGATGTTCTACGAGGTGCACGACCCGCGCCGCTACATCACGCCGGACGTGGTGGTGGACTTCACCACGGCGCAACTGGAGCAGGTTGCACCCGACCAGGTGCGCGTGAGCGGTATCAGCGGATCGGCGCGCACGCCCACGCTCAAGGTATCGCTGGGTTGCACGGAAGGCTTTATCGGCGAGGACATGTTCTTCTACGCCGGCCCCGGCTGCCTGGAAAAGGCGCGGCTGGCCAAAACCATCCTGGCGCACCGCTTCCAGCTGGCCGGGCTGGACGCGCAAGCGCTGCGCATCGATTTCCTCGGCGTCAACGCCATCCACGGCGAAGCCTCCCCGGCCCCGGCCTGCGAGCCCAACGAGATCGCCGTGCGCGTAGCCGCGCGCACCCTCACCCGCGCCGAAGCCGCCAAGGTCGGCCGCGAGATCGACAGCATGGCCGTGTGCGGCCTGGCCTCCACCGGCAAGCGCGTGCCGCACCAGGAGCGCACGCGCGAGATCATCGGTGTGTGGTCGGCCCTGGTGCCGCGCGCGCAGGTCAGCTCCGAGATCCATTTCCTTTGATTCGCTGCGAGGCACATGACATGAAAGTTCAGCTCAGGCGCGTGGCGCATACCCGGTCCGGCGACAAGGGCGATATCTCGAACACTTCGGTGATTGCCTACGAACCCGCGTTCTATCCGCATATCAAGGCGCAGCTCACCGCGGAGGCCTTCAAGGCGTTCTATGGCGGCGTGGTCACCGGCAAGGTCGATCGGTTCGAGGCCGATGGCCTGCAAGTGCTCAACTTCGTCGCACACGGCGCGCTGGGGGGCGGCGTGTCGCGCAGCCTGGCGCTGGACAACTACGGCAAGGCGCTGGCCAGCGCGGTGCTGCGGTTCGAGGTCGAGGTGCCGCAGGCCTTGACCCCATTGCTACGCGGACCGGCGTAGGCAGACCCCTCGGCTGGGGTCCTTGAAAAACTTGCGAGGCGCAACTAATATGGTTGCGAGGCGCAACAAAAGGAACCGCCATGGATATCGTCGAGCCCCTGTCCGAGTCGCGTGATGCCACCATCGCCGCGCTCAGGATCTTCTCCAGAAAGCTGGTCCGCGAACTCGGCTTCATGCGGACCACGCTGGCCGATAGCCAGCTTGCACCCTCCGCCGTGCACGCCATCATCGAGATCGGGCTGGCGCCGGGGCTGCAGGCCCGCGACCTGGCCGGCATCCTGCGGCTGGACAAGTCCAATACGAGCCGGCAGCTCGCCAAGCTCGAATCGTTGGGTCTCGTGGCACGCAGGGCCGCGGCCGATGATGCGCGCTCGTTCCATCTGAACCTGACCGACGCCGGCAAGCACCTGCACCACCAGATCGACGGCTTTGCCACAGAACAGGTCTCCAGCGCATTGCGCCGGCTGACCCCGGCCGACCAGCAAGCGCTGGTCCGGTCCCTGTCGATCTATGCGGATGCGCTTGCCGCCGACAACGCGCAAAAGCCCGCCGGGGACGATGCCAGCGTAGACAGCGGCATCCAGGAAGGCTACCGGCCGGGCTGCATCGGCGACATCGCCAGCCTGCATGCCCGCTTCTATTCGCAACTGGCGGGCTTCGGCAGCTTCTTCGAACACAAGGTGGCCACCGAGCTGGCCGGCTTCGCGACCAGCCTGCCATCGCCAGACAGGCAACTGTGGCTATGCCTGGAGGGCGGCCGGTCGCTGGCCAGCATTGCCATCGATGGCGACCCGGCGAGCGGCCTGGCCCACCTGCGCTGGTTTATCGTCGACAACACCTTGCGCGGCACCGGCATCGGCCGCCAGTTGCTCGAACGCGCGCTGGATTTCGCGGATTCACGCTACCGGCAAACCTACCTGTGGACGTTCAAGGGCCTCGACGCGGCGCGCCATCTCTATGAGTCCCACGGGTTTCAACTTGCGCAGGAGGCGCCAGGCGAGCAATGGGGGGCCGCCGTGACAGAGCAGCGCTTTGTGGTGACAGAGCAGCGCTTTGTGCGCAATGCCGCCGAGGGGCGATGATGTTCAGCCAGGGCCACAGTGATGCCGGGCGACCTGTCTATTCACGCCCGGCCAGCTCCAGCGCAAACACCACGCGCTGCAGCCACTTCGCCGCCTGGACATCCACCTGGCCAAAGTGGCAGCCAAAATGATGGTGCGCCTCGTTGCCGCGCCAGGCCTTTCGATGCCGCACCACCTGCAGCGCCAGGTTCAACCCGCCCAGCTCGCCAAGGTCCAGGTGGCATTCGGCGATCCAGGTCCCGACCGGCAACCGCTGCGGGCCGACACTGCGCGAGCGCAAGCCCACGCCGGACACCGACACGTCAGCCACGTCCATCTCCACGAACTGGCCGTCGCTTAACAAGATCTGGCAGCGGCACTGTTTTTCCGCCTGCGGGCGGACGCGGAAATGCCTGCGGCGCGGGACCTGGTAGATCCCGGTCGGGTACGGAGCGAGAAACGCCGGGCCGCCATCAAAACGGGTGACGGCGGCCGATGCGATGCGGAACTGGAACGTGATGTCGCCCATCGATGCCGAGGCCGCGATGTCGCTGGCGTTCAGGATTGCCTCCAGTTCCACACCATCGCGGCACCAGGCGAGCACGCAGGTGCCCTTGGATGGATCGATAAACAGGAAACTCGAGGCCACCCGGCACTGCCGCGCAGGATGGAGATGAACCCGGATGCGCTGGCGCAGCAGATCCTGCAGGATCTCAAGAACCTGGCCCGGATCGCTGATCCGCTCGATATCGCCGTTCGACGCCAATGGAAACGGCAAGGACGCGCCTATGGCTTTCGAGGCCATGGTCGTGGTGCCGGGTGGCCCAGCAAAACTGCGGCGCTAGCGCTACGGTTCATCGCAACTAACTCACTCAAGGTATTTAGGTATTAAAGAACCAAGGTATCGGATCGGACGACGCATCCCGCATCCCGCATCCCGCTTCGCGGCGGCCTTCTATCATGCGTTGCATGCCCACGGCTCTAACGGCATTGCCGAACAGGTTCTTGAGGCATCCGCCGCCCACTTACCCCCCTTTATTTACGGCCGCCACCATGCGGTGCCTTGCCTCTCTCGGCCGGATTAAAGATCTGCGCAATCCTGCCGTTAGGCAATGTTTAGCGGCCATGCTTGCGCTCGCCTCCGCCTGCGAGCCACACCAATCCATGAATAGACTTGATCCCGCTTCGATTAACCCACCGTCACCGGATGGGTTCCAGCACGCGCTCGAGGATGAGATCCGCGAGATGCTGGATGTCCTGGCTAGGCAGGAGCGATACCTCGACTTGCGCTTGCCGGATGGGCGCTGCCTGCGCACAAGGGTATTGTTCGTGGACGCGGCTGCGCACATGTTTACGCTCGAGGGATGCGGGAGCGAGTCAGACAACCAAGCGGTACTGGCCAGCGCGCAAAGCGAGCTTGCGACCGTGCTCGATGATGTATCGATCACACTCCCCCTCGCCGCCGCGAACCGCTGCCAGTTCGCCGGCACCACCGCGTTCGCGGTGCCTTTCCCGGATCAGCTGTCGCAAGTGCAGCGGCGGTGGGACTACCGGGCGCAGACGCTGGATTACAATTACACGTTCGAGACCGAGCTGCCTGACGGCACAGGGCTCAGCCTGGACATCGCCGACCTGTCGGCTTCCGGCGTGGGATTGCGCGCACGCACGCAGGGAGCGACCGCGCTGGCCGTCGGGACGGTGCTCCCCAAGGGCATCCTCAGCTTCGGCACGCTGGCCAGGCTCGAGCTCAGTGTTCGCGTGGTACGTTACCAACTGGTGAACACAGCCGATGATGTGGTACACCACTACGGCTGCGAATTCGTCGCACTCGATCAAGCTGTCCTGCTCGCCTGAGCCCGCTGGAGTCATTCATGCCCCACCCGCATCGCGTCTTCGGCGCCCTGCTGCTTTCGATGTTCTCGCTGACGGCAACGGCACGCGACTCGCTGTGCGCGAAGGACGAACAGGTTGCGTTCTCCTGCACGGTCAAGGGCAACAAGCTTGTATCGCTCTGCGCTTCGCCGGATCTGTCCAAGACAAGGGGGTATGTGCAGTACCGCTTTGGCAAAAAAGGCGCTGTCGAACTGGCGTACCCGAAACTCACCGATGATCCGCGCAAGCACTTCCGCTGGGGTGTCACCTCGTACTCCGGCGGTGGCACCGATTACTTCAGGTTCTCCAATGATGGCTACGACTACGTGGTCTACGCCGGCATCGGCAAGGGTTGGGAGAAAGAAGGGCTGGTAGTCGAGAAAGACCAGAAGCGCATCGCCAGCTTGCCCTGCCGCGATGGCGCGCTAGGTCCGGACAACTGGGCGGTCATGTATTCCGCGGGCCTGCCGGAGCTGGATCAGAGCAAGCCAGCGGATCAATTCGACATGCCTTGACGCGCGGCCGGCTCAAATCCGCACGGCCAACCCCACGAACAAGCTACCCCTCCAACGCCCGGCGCGCCCACGCACTGGTAACGCGCCGCGCCTCCTCCTTTAGCCGCCGCGCCATCTTCGCCTCGCGCGACAGGATCCGCTCGCTGAGCGCCGCCACGCTCAGCGCGCCCAGCGGGCGGCCTTCGTAGTCGAGCAAGGGCACGGCGATGCCGCCCATCTTGTCGACCACCCAATCCAGGAACAAGGCATAGCCGCACGCGCGGGCAGCCTCGATCTGCGCTTCGATAACCGCCGGCGTAAGGCGCGGGTAACGTGCGCGCTGCACCTTGCCGAGCCGGGCCCGCGCGGCGCGCTCGGCTTCCGGCATCCAGGCCAGCACTGCCAGGCTGCCCGCGCCAACGCCCAGCGGGCGGCGCGTGCCGATCTCGACATAGTTGGCGCGGATCGGGAATGTGCCCAGTTCGATATCCGCCACTACCGATTCGCCACGGCTGGCCAGCGTCAGCACGGCGCTATCCTCGAACTCCTCCACCAGCCGCTCCAGGCTCGGCCGCGCCAGCGCCCGCAGATCGACCCGGCGCTGGGCCACGTCGGCCAGCTGAAAAATCTCCGGGCCGATGCCAAAGCGCCGGCTGGTATCGCGGGCGACGAAGCCTTCGGCCACCAGCAACTCCAGCAGGCGCGACGCGGTGGCCGGGTCTAGCCCAGTGGCGCGCGCCACGTCCGACAGGCGGCGCACTTGCGGGTCCGACAGGGCACGCAGGATCCAGAGCGCGCGTTGTACGGGCGAGGCGCGGGGGGCGCGGGAGGCGGAGCCGGCTTCGTCACTCATGCCCGGTCCTTGCGGATTTTGAGCGGGACGGGCAGGCAATATGGCAAGGACATTGAGCTTGGGCGGCGCGTGGGCGGAACCGGCATTTAAGCTGCGGGCGCCGGTCCGGTCAACCGGCCCGGCCTGCCAACCCTCGATTTTAAAACCATCATGAAGACCAAAGCCGCCATCGCCTGGAAGGCCGGTGCCCCGCTGACCGTGGAAGAAGTGGACCTGGACGGCCCGCGTGCCGGCGAAGTGCTGGTGGAGATCAAGGCCACCGGTATTTGCCATACCGACTACTACACACTGTCGGGCGCCGATCCGGAGGGCATCTTCCCGGCCATCCTGGGCCACGAAGGCGCCGGCATCGTCACCGGCGTGGGCCCGGGCGTGACCTCGCTCAAGCCGGGCGACCACGTGATTCCCCTCTACACGCCGGAATGCCGCCAGTGCAAGTTCTGCCTGTCGCGCAAGACCAACCTGTGCCAGGCCATCCGCAGCACGCAGGGCAGAGGCCTGATGCCCGACGGCACCTCGCGCTTTTCCATCGATGGCAAGCCGATTTTCCATTACATGGGCACGTCCACCTTCGCCAACCACATCGTGGTGCCGGAGATCGCGCTGGCCAAGATCCGCCCGGACGCGCCGTTCGACAAGGTTTGCTACATCGGCTGCGGCGTGACCACCGGCGTGGGCGCGGTGCTGTTTACCGCCAAGGTAGAAGCCGGCGCGAATGTGGTGGTGTTCGGCCTCGGCGGCATTGGCCTGAACGTGATCCAGGCGGCCAGGATGGTGGGCGCCGACAAGATCATCGGCGTGGACCTGAACCCCGGCCGCGAGGCCATGGCCCGCAAGTTCGGCATGACCCACTTCATCAACCCGAACGAAGTCGAGAACGTGGTGGACCATATCGTGCAGCTCACCGATGGCGGCGCCGACTACTCGTTCGAGTGCATCGGCAACACCAAGGTCATGCGCCAGGCGCTGGAGTGCTGCCACAAGGGCTGGGGCAAGTCCATCATCATCGGCGTGGCCGAGGCCGGCGCGGAAATCTCCACCCGTCCGTTCCAGCTGGTGACCGGGCGCGAATGGAAGGGCTCGGCCTTCGGCGGCGCGCGTGGCCGCACCGACGTGCCGAAGATCGTCGACTGGTACATGGAAGGCAAGCTCAACATCGACGACCTGATCACCCACACGCTGCCGCTGGAGCGCATCAACGAGGGCTTCGACCTGATGAAGCGCGGCGAGTCGATCCGCTCGGTAGTGTTGTACTGAGGCCGGCCATGATCGAGCTCCTCTCCGAGCACGGCTGCTTCGGCGGCGTGCAGCGCTTCTATCGCCATGCATCGGCCACCATCGGCCTGCCGATGCGGTTCTCCGTGTTCCTGCCCGCGCAGGCGCTGGTGCAGCCCGAGCAGCGCCTGCCCGCGCTGTTCTACCTGGCCGGCCTGACCTGTACCGATGAAACCTTCATGATCAAGGCCGGCGCCCAGCGCCATGCCGCCGAGCACGGCCTGATCCTGGTGGCGCCGGATACCAGCCCGCGCGACACCGGCGTTGCCGGCGAGGCCGAGTCGTGGGATTTCGGCGCGGGGGCGGGCTTCTACCTGGACGCCACCCAGGCACCGTGGAGCCAGTACTGGCGCATGGAAAGCTACGTGACGCAGGAGCTGTTCGGCCTGGTCACCACGGCCCTGCCGGCGGACCCGCAGCGGGTTGGCGTGTTCGGCCACTCCATGGGCGGCCATGGCGCGCTGGTGCTGGCGCAGCGTCACCCCGGGCGCTTCCGTTCGGTGTCGGCGTTTGCGCCAATCGCCGCGCCCTCGCGTTGCCCCTGGGGCGAGAAGGCCTTCAGCCGCTACCTGGGTGAGGATCGCGCCAGTTGGGCGCAGCACGATGCCTCCGCGCTGATGGCCCGCCAGGCAACGGCGCCCTTCCCGCGCGGCATCCTGGTCGACCAGGGCCTGGCCGACAAATTCCTCGCCGAGCAGCTGTATCCGGAGGTGTTCGAGGCCGCGTGCGCCGCGGTCGGGCAGCCGCTGCTGCTGCGCCGGCACGAGGGTTACGATCACGGCTATTACTTCATCTCGACCTTGATGGAAAACCATATCCGGCATCACGCGGCGCAGCTCTGAACCGCGCCGCTGAGGCACCCATACCATGAGCAACCTGTCCGCTATCGAACTCAAGGCCTTCGTGCCCGCCCGGGATTTTGCGCTATCCAAACAGTTCTACCAGGACCTTGGCTTCGTCATGCCGTGGAGCGACGACAGCCTGGCCTACCTGCATCACGGGTCGTGCAGCTTCATGCTGCAGAATTTCTACGTGCGGGACCTGGCCGAGAACCTGATGATGCACCTGCTGGTGGAGGACCTCGGGGCCTGGTGGGACAAGGTCAACGCGCAGGACCTCGCCGGGCGCTACGGCGTGAGGCTGATACCGCCGCAGGACCAGCCATGGAAGATGCGGGATTTCGTGCTGCTGGATCCATCCGGCGTGCTATGGCGTATCGGGCAGGACCTGGAGTAGAACACCCCGAAGGACAGCACGATGACCCGCAGCGCCCGCACTTTCCGCCTGGTTCCCGTGGCGGCTACGTTACTGCTCTCCTGCGCCGCCTTTGCGCAGGGCTCGCCCGCCGGCGGCGACGAAGCCATGAACGCGATCCAGAGCAACTTCGCGCGCATGACGCCTTCGCCACGCACAGTGGACAGCATCAACCAGGAACTGCGCCAGAACCACGCCGCGCCGGCGGGGACCAGCGGGCGTGGCGGTGGCGGCGGCCGCGGCCGGGGCCGCCAGCGCTCGCAAGACAGCACGCAGAACGGCGCCGGTGGCGCAGGCGCCGATACCCCGGCGAGCCAGGATCCTGGCCTTCACGCCAATGCGCCCTCCGCGGCGGCATCGCCTGCCGCAGGCAACCAGTAAGCCAGTAGTAAGCCAGTAAGGCCCGCGCTACTGCCGCACGGCCCCAAACCGCTCGCGGTACTCGCGCGGCGTGATACCCAACTGACGCAGGAACGCGCGCCGCAGCCCTTCATCCGACCCGAAGCCAGTGCGCGCCGCAACGGCCTTGAGCGGTAGTTCGCCCTGCTCCAGCAGCAGCCGCGCCCCTTCTATGCGCGCCGACTCGATGAACGCCATCGGGCTGGTACCCGCCTCCCGCGCGAACACGCGCCGGAAGTTGCGCTCGCTCATCGCCACCCGCCCCGCCATTTCCTCCAGCGTGAAATCGTGCGCGAGGTCAGACAGGATCCAGTCCTGCACCCCGCGGATGCCGGCGTGGCTGGTCGCCTGACTGGCCAGGTGCAGGCTGTACTGCGATTGCCCCCCTGGACGCTTGAGGTAGACCACCAGCTCACGCGCCAGGTATAGGGCCAGGTCCCGGCCAAGATCCTCTTCCACCACGGCCAGCGCCAGGTCGATGCCGGCGGTCACGCCGGCGGACGTCCACAGGTTGCCCTGGCGGATAAAGATGGCATCCGCATCCACTTCCACGGCCGGAAAACGCTGGCGCAGCAACGTAGCCACGCTCCAGTGCGTGGTGGCGCGGCGCCCGTCCAGCACGCCCGCCGCCGCGAGAAAGAAGGTGCCCGAACACAGCGCAATCAGCCTTCCGATGCGTGGCGCCACCGCACGCGCCCACGGCACGATGCCCTCGGCATCGCCCATGGCCCGCTCGATGTCGCGCGCGCCGACGATCACCGCGATATCTGGCAGCAACACGGGATCGAGCCGCGCCGTGGCCTCCAGCGTCATCAAGGTGTCGGAGCGCACCGGGCCGGCCTCCAGCGCCACCACGCGCGTCGCATAAGCCGGCGGCTGCCCGAGCTGGGCCAGCCGCACATTGGCGTAGTCGAACACCGTCATCGGGCCGATCGCCTCCATGGCCTTGAAGCCGGGGTACACCACGATATCCACCCGCCGTGGGGCGGTGACTGCCTGCGCTTGCATCGATCTGACCGGAGCGGAAAGCGGCGATCTTAACCCAGCGGGCCATCGGCCACCGCCTGCGCACAAGCATATGCGGCGGCCGCATTAGTCGCTGGGCGTGCAAGCTTGCGCCAACAAATTCGTTCTATTGCAGCGAACCTATTCTTAGCATGGTGCCTATCGTCTACATCCCACCACATCGGGCACACAGCCGCCCAACGAGGAGTGTCATGCATCAAGAGCCAGAGCAACCGTTGGCCAACCACCGTCGCGCGTCCGTGGACAACCCGCGCAGCACCGGCACCCTGAGCCGCCGCGGCTGGCTACAGGCAGCCGGCACGCTGGCCGTGGCCAGCGGCATCGCGCCCTTTGCCTGGACGTCGCGGGCCAGCGCCGCGGGGCAGCTCACGCCGATCAAGCTGGCCTGGAACGCCAGCAGCGTGTGCCTGGCGCCGGTGGCCGCGGCGCTGAAGGAAGGCATCTTCCGCAATCATGGGCTGGAGGTGGAGCTGATCAATTTCGGCGGCTCCACCGATCAGTTGCTGGAAGCCATTGCCACCAAGAAGGCGGACGCCGGCGTGGGCATGGCGCTGCGCTGGCTCAAGCCGCTCGAGCAAGGCTTTGACGTAAAGCTGACCGCGGCCACCCACGGCGGCTGCATGCGGCTCTTGACGCTGCGCAATTCCGGCGTGACCGACCTGAAGAGCCTCAAGGGCAAGACGGTGGCGGTAAGCGACATGGCCAGCCCGGCCAAGAACTTCTTCTCCATCCTGCTGGCCAAGCGTGGCATCGACCCGGTGCGCGATGTGCAGTGGCGCCAATACCCGGCCGACCTGCTCGGCATCGCGCTGGAAAAAGGCGAGGCCCAGGCCGCCGCCGACGGTGACCCGCGCACCTACCTGTTGCGCAAGGAGCGCGGCCTGGTCGAGGTGGCCACCAACCTGTCCGATGAATACGCCAGCCGCTCCTGCTGCGTGCTGGGGATTCGCGGCAGCCTGCTGCGCGAAGACAAGCCGGCTGCCGCCGCGCTCACGCACGCCGTGCTGCAGGCGCAGGACTGGACGGTAGCGCACCCGGAGGAAACCGCCCGTCATTTTGCCGAGTTCGCCAAGGTACCCCAGGCGGACGTGGTGGCCATGCTCAAGAGCCACACCCACGGCCACCATCCGGTCGGCGCGGACCTGAAGAAGGAACTGGCGCAGTACACGGACGAGCTCAAGCTGGTTTCAGTGATCCGGCCAGGCACGGACTCCAACAAATTCGCGGAGCGCATCTATGCCAACGTTCTCGGCTGAAGGGCAACGCGGCGCACAGGATGCGCACGATGAGTTCCTGGCCGTGCCGGCGCCCGCCGTGCCCCGTGTCTGGCTGGGCGGCGCGCTGGCCGCGGCGGCCTGGCTGAGCGTGGCCAGCGTCATCAAGTTCTGGCCGGAGCCGGAGGACTGGCCGCTGACGCACGAGACCGCCTCGCTGTTCGCGGGCATCGCCGCGGTGCTGCTGGTGCTGGCGTTTGTGCAGCACCGGCTGGGTGGTCTCGGCGCCTCGCTGCGCCGTGCGGGGCCATGGTTGCTGGTGCTGGCGGTGCTGACCCTGATCTGGGAAGTGGTGACCGCCAAGCTCGGGCTGCTGCCGCGTCCCTTCTTCGCGCCGCCGCAGGCGCTTGTCGAAGTCTTTGTCGAGGACTATGCGCGGCTGGCCGAAGCGGTGGCGCATTCGCTGCGCCTGCTGGCCACCGGCTACCTGCTGGGCGCGCTGGCGGGTTTCCTCACCGGCGTGTCCATCGGCTGGTCGGCCCGCGCGGGCTACTGGGTCCATCCGGTGTTGCGCCTGTTGGGGCCGCTGCCGGCCACGGCCTGGCTGCCGATCGTGTTCTTCGCCTTTCCCAGCAGCGCCAGCGCGGCCACCTTCCTGGTGGCGCTGGCCACGTGGTTCCCGGTCACGGTATTGACCTGGTCCGGCGTGGCGGCGGTCGATCCGGCGTACTACGACGTAGCCCGCACGCTCGGCGCCAAGGAGCGGTTCCTGGTGCTCAAGGTGGCGGTGCCCGCGGCGCTGCCGAGCGTGTTCGTGGGCTTGTTCATGGGCCTTGGCGCATCGTTCTCGGTGCTGGTGGTGGCCGAGATGCTGGGGGTCAAATCCGGGCTGGGCTGGTACCTGCAGTGGGCCCAGGGCTGGGCCGCCTACGCCAGCATGTATGGCGCGCTGCTGGTCATGGCCATCATCTTCTCGGGGCTCATCACACTGCTGTTCCGCTCGCGGGATCGCCTGCTGGCATGGCAAAAAGGAGTGGTCAAATGGTAAGCGCCGTGCTCGACAAACCCGCCCCCGCCCAAGCTGCGCAAGCCGCCATCGACAGGGACAGCGCCAGCAACGGCGTGCGCCTGACGATCGACCAGGTGAGCCACCATTTCACGCTGCGCGACCAGGTGCTGCCAGTGCTCAGCCGCGTCAGCCTGACGGCCGAGCCGGGCGAGTTCGTGGCCCTGCTCGGCCCCAGCGGCTGCGGCAAGTCCACGCTGCTGCGCATTGGCGGTGGATGGCGTGCCGATCAGCGGGCCCGAGCCGAGCCGCGTGGTGGTGTTCCAGGACCCGACGCTGTATCCGTGGCGCACCGTATGGGACAACGCCGCGCTTGGCCTGGAAGCGCGCGGCTTGCTCGGCAGCCAGCGCGGGCGCGTGGACGATGCGCTGGCACGCGTGGGCCTGACCGAGTTCGCACGGGCCTATCCGCGCCAGTTGTCCGGCGGCATGGCGCAACGCGCTGCGCTGGCGCGCGCGCTGGTCAACGAGCCACGCTTGCTGATTCTCGACGAACCGCTGGGCAAGCTCGACTCCCTCACGCGCCTGAGCATGCAGGGTGAACTGGTCTCGCTGTGGCAGCGCTCGCGCTTTACCGCGCTGCTGGTCACGCACGACGTGGAGGAAGCACTGCTGCTGGCAACCCGCGTGATCGTATTCAGCGAACGCCCCGCCCGCATCACGGCGCAGATCACGATCGATCGCGATTACCCGCGCCACCGCGACGATCCCGAGCTGATCCGGCTGCGCCGCGAGATCCTGGGCCTGCTGGGGCTGGGCCAGGGATGATAGGCCATGCCTGACGAACTCTGGCATGTGAACGGCACATGGTGGCTGGAGCCGCGTCCGCTGCCAGATGGCCGTGCAGCGAGCGCCTTGCCCCGCATTGCGCCGGCCGCGCCGGCCGTGCTGCGCGCTGCGCGTCGTGCCGCGGGCGGCATTGCACTGGCCGCGGGCGCAGTCGCGCTGCCGCTGTGGTTGTTCACGGGCACGTCCTGGCCAACGCGGCCGGCCGAGCCTGGCCCATTGCTTATGCAAGCCAAGGCACGTGGCGAACTGGTGGTGGGTGTGCATGCCTATCCCCGTCCCACGCCACCGGGCCTGCCACTTGTCGCGCAACCCGACCCGGGCGAGGCCGTACTCGCCACCGAACTCGGCCGCGCACTGGGCGTGCCGGTCCGGTTGCGCCATCTGCCGGCGGGAGGCATTGGCAGCCACGCCGATATCGACATCGCCTTCGGTGCGCCGCATGGCACCGGGCATGCGCGGGCAGCCGCCGTGCCGGCAGCCGCCACCCCACGTGGCACCTTGCTGACCCTGCGCTTCACCCCGGTGAGCCGGCTCGACGCCCTGAATGGCAAGACGGCCTGCGTGAGCGCGGGCAGCCCTTTCCAGCCCGCGCTGGCCCGCGCCGGTGCCACGCTGCGCAGCTATCCCTCGCCGCTGCAGGCGCTGCTGGCGTTTCGCCGCGGCGAGTGCGCAGCGGTGGCGGAAGACGCCACGCTGGTCGCGCGCGTGATGCGCCTGCCCGAATGGCGCTTCTTCACCGCGGCGCCAATAGTGCTCGACGGCGAGGGCGCGGCGCTGACGCTGCCCCAGCCGGATGCGCAATCCGCCCGCTACCTGGCGCAATGGCTGGCGCGCTGGCAGCGCGACGGACGCCTCGCGCGGCTGCGCGACGCGGCCGCCGGCGACGCCGCTTTCAACATGATGCTGGTGGAGAGCGGGCTGATTTGCCATTGAGTGCCATCAAGCGCCATCAAGGCAACCAACTAGACAGCACACAACAGGAGCAACCATGAGTTTGCAGTCCACCGGCACGACCAGCCGGCAGCGGATTTCCGCGTGGCATCGCGAGAGCGGCTTTGCCTCGGCCGAACCTGCCGAGCCGGCGCCGCCCGAGGCGTCCCGCGCAGCACGCGTCCTCCCCGCCGACGAGACCCTGCGCGCGTTGTCCGGGCGCTTCGCCGCGCGCGCCGCCGCCCATGACCGCGACGCCACCTTCGCCTTCGAGAACATCGCCGAGCTCCACCAGCTTGGCCTGCTCGCCCTGACCGTGCCGCGCGCGCTCGGTGGCGCCGGTGCGGGCCTGGCCGATGCGCGCCGCGCAGTCCACCACGTTGCCGTGGGCGATCCGTCCACCGCGCTAGTGCTGGTGATGCAGATCCTCGGCCACCGCAACCTGGCGCAAGACACGCAATGGCCGGCGGCCGTGCGCGAGCAGGTGCAGCGTAGCGCGGTGGAACAAGGCGCGCTGATCAACGCGCTGCGCGTGGAGCCCGAACTGGGGTCGCCCGCGCGCGGCGGCCTGCCGGCCACGGTGGCGCGCCGGCACGGTGACGGCTGGCTGCTGTGCGGCCACAAGATCTACGCCACCGGCATCCCGGCGCTGAGCTGGCTGGCCGTCTGGGGCCGCACCGATGAGGCCAACCCGCGCACCGGCGTGTTCCTGGTGCCGCGCGACGCGCCCGGCATCACGGTGGTGCCCACCTGGGATCATCTCGGCATGCGCGCCACCGGTAGCCACGACGTGGTCTTCGACAACACGCCGCTGCCCGCCGCCCATGCCGTCGACCTGCGCCTGCCCGCTGCCTGGGCCGAGCGCTACGACCCCGCCTGGGCCGTGTGGACGTCGACCCTGCTCGGCACGCTCTACGATGCCGTGGCCCGCAGCGCGCGCGACTGGTTCGTGGCCTGGCTCAACCTGCGCGCGCCCGGCAGCCTGGGCGCGCCGCTGGCCACCTTGCCGCGCTTCCAGGAGGCCGTGGGCCGCATCGACGGCTGGCTGCTGGCCAACCGCATCCTGCTGGAGCGCTTCAGCGCGGACATCGATGCCGGCGCGCCCGCCAGCGCCAGCGACGGCAATCTGCTCAAGCTCAACGTGACCGACAACGCCATCGCCGTCGTCGAGCTTGCGCTCAGGCACGCCGGCAACCCCGCCCTGTCGCGTGGCAACCCGCTGGAGCGCCACTACCGCAACGTCCTCTGCAGCCGCATCCACACCCCGCAGAACGACGCGATCCTGGTCAGCGCCGGCGCGCACGCCCTGCACGCCGCGGCAGCAACCAGTGCAGACGCCGCGGCGGCCACCCCGTCCAGCACCCACGCCTGAGGCCATCATGACCCGACCCGATCCCCAACCACGCCGCATCGCCATCGTCGGCGGCGGCATGGCCGGCACCCTGAGCGCCATCCGCCTGCTGCGCGACAGCAGCGGCCCGCTCGCCGTCCACTTGTTCGAGCCGCGCGCCGAGCCGGGGCGCGGCCTGGCCTACAGCACGCAGGACCCGGCGCACTACCTGAACGGGCCCGCGCTGAACTTCAGCCTTTACCCCGAGGCGCTGGAAGATTTTTCGCGATGGCTGGTGCGCCACGGGCTTGCCAGCACCGCGGAGGCCGACCACGCCTTCGCCCCGCGCAGCGTCTACGGCGACTACCTGCGAGACACCCTGGCGCGCGCACTGGCGGGCGCCGCGGGACGGGCCACGCTGGTACATGTGCGCACGGAAATCACCGACCTGTCCATCGGCGTGCCGCACCGCGTGTACAGTGCCGACGGCCGCGCCTGGGACGCCGACCACATCGTGCTGGCCACCGGCGTGCAGCCGGCGCGGCCGGCCCTGGCACAGGACGATGCGCTGGAAGCCGACGGCCGCTACATCCCCGATCCGTGGCAACCCGGCACGCTGGCGCGGCTCGCACGCGCACGCGAGATCGCCCTGATCGGCACCAGCCTGACCATGCTCGACGTGGTCGCCTCGCTGGAACGGCTCGGCTTCACCGGCACCTACCACGCGTTCTCGCGGCGCGCGCTGGTGCCCTGGCTGCGCCACAACGCAGGTCCCTGCGACGACTTCCTGGCTGCCGCCGGCCCGCAGTGCTGGCCGCGCCCACCGCCCGCACGGTGGTCCGCCTGGTGCGCCGGCAGCGCGACAAGCTGGTGGCGCAAGGCCTCGACTGGCAAAGCGTGCCGCCCGCGCTGCGCACCTATATCGGCCCGCTATGGGCCGCCGCCGCCGTGCCGAGCGCCAGCGCTTCCTGCGCCATGTGCGGCCGTTCTGGGACAACCTGCTGCACCGTGCAGCACCGCCCACGCATGCGGTATTCGAGGCAGTGCGCGCACAGGGACGCCTGCACGTGCATGCCGCCCGCATCACCGCACTGGCACCAGCCGATGACCTGGGCACCGCGAGCGGCCTGCAGCGCGGCGCTCAACGGGGCGCTCAACGGGGCGAGGAAAGCAGCCAACGCGTGGCCCTGCGCCTGTCGCGCCCGCTGCCCGCGCCCGCCGCTGCGCGGGGCGCTGTGGGAGTCAGGCACCATCATCGACGTGCGCAACCAGGCGGCAGCGCTGGCGGCACGGCTGGTGGAGGAACTTGGACTGGCGGCCGAGGCGCAGGCGGCTTAGCCGGCTGCCATCCGGCCAGGGGCAAGCGCAGCCTGATATGGCAAACGCTTGCCAAGGGTATGCGGTGCTGGCATATAATCCCGCCTGGGCGCCGGCAGGGTGCCCGCTCCCGCAAAAGCCAGCGCACCTGCCTGCCCGTACCGTACGGCGCCGCGCGATCCAGCCCGGCACCGCCAGTTCGTTGCAAGAACCACACCATTGACCTTTTTTGCCGCCGCGGGAAACGGCATTGCAAGGACATGACATGTGGCTCACCACGCTCAACGCGCCATCCCGCCTTCCCAATAGCGACTTCCTGCGCCGCCATGCACGCAGGCTGCTGCGCCAGCTCCACGCCGAACAAGCCACGCAGGCGCTACCGGTAGTCCGGCGCATCCACCGCGCGCAGGTACGCACGCAAAGCGTCGCGGAACTCTACCGGCTGCGCCACACGCTGCAGCTCAAGCACTGCCTGCAACTGCTGGCGGCCGAACTGGGCTACGCCAGCTGGTCCGCATGCAAACGCGACATCGACGGCCGCCCCGCCAGGGTACTGGACCGATACCGCCTCGACCTCGGCCAGTTCGGCGACTACCAGCAACTCTGGTTCGCCGACCGGCAAGGCGCCCAGGCATGGCAAGCGTCCAACGGCGGTTACGTGGTGGCGTATGGCGAGCAGGCGGCGGTGCTGCTGACGGGCAACGCCATGCCGGCGATGCGTGACTGACGGGGGAAAACTAGAAGACTTGAGGACACTTTGCTTCGCTAAAAGCGAAGCAAAGTGCCGCCGCCGTGCAATCGGCAGCCCAATCTCCACCGATTTCCAGTAACACTTCCGGTTTGCTCGATGGCATGCCGGGGACCCCGATGTGCGAGGCGCCGCGGATCAGTACCGGGCATCCACGGGCTTCTTGTCCTTCGGCCAGTCCTTCACCTTGCCGGCGAAGTCCGGCCTGGGCTGGTGGGTGAAGTACTCAGCCACGTCCACTGCCTCCTGATCGGTCAGGCCGCCCTGGCCCAGCGGGAAACGATCGTGGAAAGCGATGGGCATATTGCGCTTGACGAAGGCCGCGGCCGTGTACGTGCGCGCCATCCCGGCACCGATATTGAAGGACTGGTCGCCCCAGAGCGGCGGATATACCCACTGGCCGGAGGCATTCTTGATGCCCTCGCCGTCGGCGCCGTGGCACATGGCGCATTGAGCGGCATAGACCTGCTTGCCGTTGTCGACGTTGGGCACGATCTGGTTGCTGACCTTGCCAACGCCGCGGCCCTCCACCTTGTCCTCGGGCTTGGCTGCGCGGCGCATCCAGTCGAAGTAGGCCACCATGGACTTCATTTCCTCCGAATCCAGCGGCAGCGGCTTTCCATTCATCGAGCGCAGGAAACAGCCGTTGATGCGATCCGCCAGCGTGATCACCCGGCCGGCGCGCGCCGCGTAGCCGGGAAAGAAGGCCGACACGCCGACGTAGGGCGAGCCATCGGCCACCGTCCCGGCATTGAGGTGGCAGCTCGCGCAGTTCAGCGCATTGCCCACGTTGCGGGGGAGCATCTGCCGCGTATCGATGTTCAGCCTGGCACCCAGCGTGAGCTGCCTGGCGTTAGGTTCATCGAGCATGTCGGCCAGGCGGGGCGTCTGGAACTTGCTGCTGTCGACCTTGCCGGCGTCGAGCTTCTTGCGCATATCGCGCACCGAGCCGGCGCTGATGAGGCGCGCGTCGGCCCGTCCCCAGCTTCTGCGCGTGAAGTTCAAGATATCGGCAATCTCCTGGTCGCTCAGCCGCGCGAATGCTGGCATCGTTAGCACACGCGCGTGGCTCGCGGTCTGCGGCGAGCGCCAGCCAGTCAGCATGATGTGCAGCAGCGTGGCGGGCTCGTCCGGGCGCAGCACGGGGTTGCCCGCCAGCGGCGGGAACACGTCCTTGACGCCAGCCCCGTCGGAGCGGTGGCAGTCGGTGCAGAACTGCAGGTAGCCAAGTCCGCCCCGGCTCGTATAGAGATCGAGCGGCACGTCGGCACCGGCAACCGTGGCAGCGGCGGGCAGGATCGCGGGGGCCGGCCCGCTCGCCACCTGCATGGGCTTATCGTGCTTGGCCGCGGGCAGCGACTTGAGGTAGGTGCCGACCGCCAGCAGGTCGCTGTCGCTCATGTACTGGGTGCTGTGCTGCACCACATCCACCATGTTGCCCGAGACCGTGCCGTGGCTGTTGCGCCCCGTTTTGAGCATCTGGGCGGTTTCCTGCGCCGTCCATAGATTGCGCAGGCTCAGCGCGCGCCAGCCTTCGACCGTCTCGCCGGAGAGGAAGTACTCGCCCTTGGCGCCGGCATCCGACATGGTCTTTTCCTGGAAGCCGATGCCGCGCGGCGTGTGGCAGGCACCGCAGTGGCCCAGGCCCTGCACGAGGTAGGCACCGCGGTTCCACGCTGCGTCGCGCGCGGCGTTGGCCTGGAACGGTGCGGCGTCGAGGAACACCCAGTTCCACACTGCCAGGCCCCAGCGCTGGTTGAAGGGGAAGCGCAGGGCGAGCGGCCGGTTGGCTTGGCGCACCGGCGCGACGCCCTTCATCAGGTAGGCATACAGCGCCCGCATATCCTCGGGCGAGGTCTTCGCATAGGAGGGATATGGCATGGCCGGGTACAGGTTGTGGCCGTCCGCGGCCACGCCCTTGCGCATGGCGCGCTCGAACTGCTCGAAGCGATAGCCGCCGATGCCGGTCTCCGGGTCGGGCGTGATATTCGTCGAATGCAGTTCGCCGAAAGGCGTCTGCAATGCCAGGCCACCCGCCATTGGCTTGGACTTTTCGCCCGTATGGCATGCCACGCAGTCGCCCAGGCGCGCCACGTAGCGTCCGCGCTCCACCTGGGCGCGCGTGGCGGCATCGAGGTCGGCCGAGTAGTTGGCGGGTAGGTCATCGATGACCTGGGGCACGGCGGCATGCGGGGACGGGAGGGCCGCCACGGGCGGCGGGAGAGCCTGGGCGTAGGCGGCTGCCGCGAACAGCCATGAGATCTGCAATACGGAGACGGCCTTGCCCAACGGCCACTTACACTTGATCGACAGGATGTGCATAACGTTGGTGGCACGCGGACCTGCTGCGTCAAGGCCCTCGTCCCCTCAACGGGATGCGACTGCTTGTCTGGCGTGACCGGCGTACCGCTGATGGATTGCTTATTGTTCTGAATTGTTCTGAATTGTTCTGAATGCCGAGTATCCGCCGACGCTGCATTGCGGTCCATTCACCCACTTGATCGCGGTCAAGATGTGATGGAATTGACCCTCACCGGTTTCGTTGGTCGCGCGTGGCCAAAGCGTCTGCTAGAGAAGCAACGGGTCTGGCTTTGCGTCGTGTCGGTGGCGTCATTGCAGTTCTTCGACGCAGGCGCTGGATGCAGGTCGGCACGCCACCTGGCTCGCCGGGCAACCGACATATCGAACGCGCGACAATTAGAACTTCCCCTCAAAAAGTGCCCCATCCGGCACCACCTTGCGCTAGATCAAGTCCGCACCCCACCCCGCCGGATAGCATTGAAACCTACGCCGTCGCCCCACGGTTCAATGGTTCAAGGTTTGTCTTTGTCGCCTCCCCGTTCCTTTGCCCGACACTCTGAAGCCCTGGCGCCCCGGCAGCATTCCATCATTCAGCGCACAGCGTGCACAGGTAGCCGATGAAAATCAAACCAGGCTGGGGCATAGCGGCATTGTTCGTTGCCGCCTCCATTGGAAGCGCTGTATGGTGGCTTGGCAGCCAGCGCGATCCATGGCCGGCCTATATGGTCCACAGCAATGGGCGCATGGAGATTGGCCGGCTCGACATCGCGGTCAAGTATCCGGGCCGAGTCATCGACCTGCCGGTTCGCGAGGGCGATGCCCTGGCCGCGGGAGCGGTGGTGGCCCGGCAGGATGACGCGGAACTCCTGGCGCAGATCGGCCTTGCCACCGCCGCTCGCGAGCGTGCCGTGCAGGCGGCGTCGCGCGCGCAGGCGGAAATCGATGGGCGTGCGAGCCGCCAGCGGCTGGCGCGGCTGGAGCTGACAGAGGCGGTCAAGCTCTACCAGGACCGCCAGATTTCCTCCGTGGAGCGCGACCGCCGGCAACTTGGCCTGGATGGCGAGAGCGCCGGCGTGACCGGCGCGCGTGCGGGGCTTGGCGAGGCTCGCGCGGCGATCGCGGAGGCCGATGCCCAGATTGCCCGCCTGAACATCCTGCTGGGCGAGGCAACCATCCGTGCCCCGGTAGCCGGCCGCGTGGAGTATCGCGTGATCGAGGTCGGTACGGTGTTGCCGGCGGGTGGCCGCGTGGTGTCGCTGCTGAACCTGGCGGATATGTATTTCACGGTGTTCCTGCCCGCCGGCGCGGCCGGCAAGCTGGCCATCGGCGATGAAGCGCGCATCGTGCTGGACGCGCTGAAGGACGAACCTATCCCGGCGCGCATCAGCTTTGTGGCCAGCGAGGCGCAGTTCACCCCCAAGTATGTCGAGACCGATGCCGAGCGGGCCAAGCTGATGTACCGCGTCAAGCTGCAGCTGACGCCGGAGATGGCGCAACGCTACGCGCCCAGGCTGAAGGCCGGCATGACGGGCGATGGCTTTGTGCGCCTGGATGCGAAGCAGCCCTGGCCTACCGCGCTGACGCTGCGCCAGCAGCCGGCCTGACGTCATGCCAAGCCCGCATCCCGACGCAGCCGCGGCCATCCGGATCGATGGCTTGTCGCACCGCTACGGCGCCAGCTTGGCGCTGGACAATGTGTCGCTCACCCTGCCCGGCAATGCCACCATCGGCCTGATCGGCCCGGATGGCGTCGGCAAATCGACGCTGCTCGGCGTGATTGCCGGCGTCAAGCGCATCCAGCATGGCAATGCCTGCGTGCTGGGCGCGGACCTGCGCGACCGGCAGGCGCGCGAGGCATTGTTGCCGCGCGTGGCGTTCATGCCGCAGGGGCTCGGGCGCAATCTGTACCCGACGCTGTCGGTCTACGAGAACGTGGACTTCTTTGCCCGGCTGTTCGGCCTGGGCGGCGGCGAGCGGCGCCAGCGTATCGAGCGCCTGCTCGCGGCCACCGGCCTGGCGCCTTTCCCGGACCGGCCTGCGGGCAAGCTCTCGGGCGGCATGAAGCAGAAGCTCGGCCTGTGCTGCGCGCTGGTTCACAACCCGGACCTGCTGATCCTCGACGAGCCCACCACGGGCGTGGACCCGCTGTCGCGGCGCCAGTTCTGGGCCCTGGTGGAAGACCTGCGCGCCGAGCACAGCAATATGACGGTGATCGTTGCCACCGCGTATATCGAGGAGGCGCAGCGCTTCGGGCATCTGGTGGCCATGGATGCGGGCAAGGTGCTGGTGTGCGACCGAACCGCCGATGTGCTGGCGCGCGCGGGCACCAGCGACCTGGAGCAGGCCTACATCTCGCTGCTGCCGGCGCAGCGGCGCGGCGATGCCGCGGGATTGGTGATCCCGCCCCGCCCGCCGGATGGCGACGAACCCGCCATCGAAGCCGAGGGGCTGACGCGGCGCTTCGGTGCCTTCACCGCCGTGGACAATGTGAGTTTTCGCATCGAGCGCAGCGAGATCTTCGGCTTTCTCGGCTCCAATGGCTGCGGCAAGACCACCACCATGAAGATGCTGACCGGGCTGCTGGATGCCACCAGCGGCACCGCGCGCCTGCTCGGGCAGACCATCGACGCCGGCGATATGCGTACCCGCATGCGGGTGGGCTATATGTCGCAGGCGTTCTCGCTCTACGAGGAACTGACAGTACGGCAGAACCTGGACCTGCATGCCAGGCTCTACCGGATGGAGGGCGCGAGCGCGCAGAATGCGGTCGGGCAGGCCCTGCTCGATTTCGAGCTGGACCAGCATGCCGGCGCGCGGCCCGCTTCCCTGTCGCTCGGTATTCGCCAGCGCCTGCAGCTGGCTGCGGCTTGCCTGCACCATCCGGAGGTGCTGATCCTCGACGAACCCACCTCCGGCGTGGACCCCGGCGCGCGGGACATGTTCTGGCGCCATCTGGTCCAGCTCTCGCGCCAGCAGCGCGTGACCATCTTTGTTTCCACGCACTTCATGAACGAGGCGGCGCGCTGCGACCGCATCTCCTTCATGCACCGCGGCCGCGTGCTGGCGGTGGGCAGCCCGGAGGCGCTGCGGGAAGGCTGTCATGCGCAGACGCTGGAGGATGCCTTCGTCAGCTACCTGGAGCAGGCGGAAAATCCGCGGAACGGTGCCGCCGCTACGGCTGCCGCGCAGGCAGTGTCCGTACAACCGTCCCCGGCCCGCGCGCGGCAAGCCCGGCCGTGCGCGCATCCCGGCGGCTCGCCGCTGGCGCGGACCTGGGCATTCGCCAGGCGCGAAGCCATGGAGCTGGCGCGCGACAAGCTACGGCTGGCATTCGCCATCCTTGGCCCCATCACCGATGCGGTGCACAGCGAGGCCGACGCGGACCGGCGCCTGCGCGCCGCGGCGGCTATGCTGATCGTCGAACTGCCGCCCGGCTTCGAGCGCGACCTGCTGGCCGGGCGCCAGCCGCAGCTCGCATTCCGCGTCGACGGATCCAGCCCGTTCCCGGGCGCCACCACGCGCGCCTACGTGACCGGCGTGCTGCTGGCCTACGCCAATGCGCAGCTGCGCGCGCAGGCGGCCCGCCCGGCTGCGCTGCCGGTGTCGATCGAGACGCGCTTTATCTACAACCAGGAATTCCGCAGCATCTACGCCATCACGCCGGGCATCATCATGCTGGCGCTGATCCTGATCCCGACCATGCTGACCGCGCTCGGCGTGGTGCGGGAGAAGGAAATGGGGTCGATCACCAACCTCTATGCCTCCCCGGCAAGCGTGGGCGAGTACCTGATCGGCAAGCAGTTGCCCTACGTGGGGCTGGCGATGATCAGCTACCTGACCTTGGTGGCGCTGGCCATTGTGCTGCTGCAGGTGCCGCTCAAGGGCTCCTTCCTTGCCTTGTCGATCGGCGCCGCGCTGTTCGTGCTGGCGGCCACCGCGCTCGGGCTGCTGATGTCGACCTTCGTGCGTTCGCAGGTAGCGGCCATCTTTGGCACGGCGATCCTGTGCCTGATTCCGTCGGTCAATTTCTCCGGCCTGCTTTATCCGGTATCGACGCTGACGGGCAGCAGCTACTGGATTGGCCAGGGTTTTCCGTCGTCGTGGTTCCAGTTGATCAGCCTTGGCAGCTTTACCAAGGGGCTTGGCGCTGGCAGCTTCGGCACCATGTACCTGGCTTTGCTGGGTTTTGCGCTGCTGTACCTGGCGGGTGCCCGTTTGCTTCTGCGCAAGCAAGAAGCATAGCCGGGAGATGACGCGATGAACCAATGGTGCAAGAACGTGGCCCGCCTGTGCGGCAAGGAGCTGCGCAGCCTGCTCAGCGATATGACGCTGATGGCGCTGATCGTCTTTGCCTTCACGCTGGCAGTGCATTCGGTCGCCAAGGGCATCAAGGCCGAGGTGTCGAACGCATCCGTGGCCATCCTGGATGCCGACCACTCGGAACTCTCGCGCCGCCTGCGCGATGCGATCCGGCCGCCCTATTTCAAGACGCCGGTGGATGTGGACCGGCACGCCGTGGATGCGGAGCTGGACCGGGGGCGCTATATCTTCGCCATCGAGATCCCGCCGCGCTTCGAAGCCGACGTGCTGGCAGGAAGGACGCCGGCGGTGCAGGTGCTGGTCGATGCCACCGCGATGACCCAGGCGGGGCTCGGGGCCACCTACCTGCAACAGATCTTTACGCGCGAGGCGCTTGAATTTCTTCACGCGCCGGCCCTCGAAGCACAACTGCCCGTGCGCGTGGAGAGCACGGTGATATTCAATCCCAACACGGAGTCGCACTGGTTCACGTCGACCATGCAGATCGTGGTCAACATCACCGTGTTGGCCATCATCCTGGTGGGCGCGGCGGTGATCCGAGAGCGCGAGCACGGCACCATCGAGCACTTGCTGGTCATGCCGGTGCGCGCCAGCGAAATTGCCGTGGCGAAAATCCTGGCCAACGGCGCGGTGATCTTCCTGGCGTCCCTGCTATCGCTATGGCTGGTGGTGCATCTATGGCTGGACGTGCCGCTCATCGGCTCGATGGGGCTTTTTGCCTTGAGCACCGCCCTTTACCTGTTCTCGGTGACGGCGCTCGGCATGTGGCTGGCGACGATGGCGCCGGCGATGCCGCAGTTCGGGCTGCTGGCGGTGCCGACGTACGCCGTCGCCTACCTGCTATCCGGCGCCGCCACCCCGGTGCAAAGCATGCCGCAGGCCATGCAGCAAGCGGTGCAATTCCTGCCGACGACCCAGTTCGTCACCCTCACGCAGGCCATCCTGTTCCGGGGCGCGGGTGTGGACGTGGTGTGGCCGCAATTGCTGGGCGTGACGGCCGCGGGCGGGATCTTCCTGGTCCTGGCGCTCACGCGGTTCCGCGCCATGCTGGCGCAGCAAGGATAGACCGCCATGCCTGACCACGCTTACCACGCTTACCACGCCCGCCGCGCCTCCAGCCCGCTCACCCAACGGATTTCCGCCTTGAGTATCTCTCCACGACGCGGCATCCTCGCCGTGCTCATCGCAAGCATCGCCGCAGCCGGCCTGGCCGGCTGCGGCACGGTCGACGTCACCGTGCCCGACGGTATCACCGTACCGGCCGCATTCAAGGAAGCACCCGCCGAGGGCGCGCCGGCTGCGGCGCAGGAACTGGCGCAATGGTGGCAAAACTGGAACGACCCGGCATTGGCGCAGCGCGTGACCGAAGCGCTGGCGGCAAATTTCGATTTGCGAGTGGCGCAGGCGCGGGTGGCGGAAGCGCGCGCGCTCGGGCGGGCTGCCGAATCGGTGCGCTACCCGACGCTATCGGCGCAAGCACGCGCCGCGGGCGGTGTCGCCGACCTGCGCAGCCCGCCTGGCCTGCCGGACGCCTCGCCCGGCCTTGAGGGACATCTCGCGGGCCTGACCGTTGCATGGGAGGTCGACATCTTTGGCGGCCGCCGCAGTGACGCGCAGGCCGCTGCGGCCGTCGCGCTCAGCGCCGAGGAACGCCTGCGCGGCACGCGCCTGGTCATCGCCGCCGACGTGGCCGAGAACTACCTGGCGGCGCGCGCGGGAGCGCCGCCTCGCGTTGCTCGCCGGCCAGGTGCCGCAGGCCGCAGCCGCGCTGTCGCCGCCGCCCGTCCTCTTCGTGCCGGCGCCGCCCGCCGGGCAGGTGCCATCCGACGTGATCGAGCGGCGCCCGGATGTGCGCGCCATGGCCGCGCTGGTGCGCGCGCAGGCCGCCAGGCTCGGCAGCGCCAAGGCAGACCGGTTTCCCCGCTTCTACCTGACGTTCCTGGGCCAGGACGGGCGTTTGCATGTGGACGGGTTGCCGGCGCTGAGCGGCACCGGCGGGCTGGTGGGCGCCGGCGTGCAACTGCCGATCTTCACCGCGGGGCGCATCCAGGCCAGTATCGATGCCGGCGATGCCCGCCTGCAGGCCGCGCAGGCGGAATACAACCAGGCGGTGCTGCGCACGCTGGAGGAAGTGGATAACGCCTACAGCCAGCGCAGCAGCCTGGACCAACGCGGCGCGCGGCTGGCCGACGTTGTCGCCACCGCGCAGCGCAATAGCCAGAACGCCATGCGCCTCTACGAAGGCGGGCGCCGCACCTTGCAGGACGTGCTCGATGCGCGCGTCGGCGCACTACAGAGGGAGGATGATCTGATCCAGACGCAAACGGCGCAGGCGCTCGCGACGGTGCAGTTATATCGGGCGCTGGGTGGGGAGTGGCCGGGCGAAACCGAGTCGGCCCGGCATTGATTCCCGCCGAAGCATGGGAGTCGCCGTAAGCTGGTCATGGCCTAAGCCTTGCGACGTGCAGCGCGCCGTTTGGCGGGAGGCGCATCGGGCTGCGCCGCCGCTTTGACTTGCACTTGCGGCGGTGTCCCAGGGTCAGGAAGAACGGCGTCGCCCACGTTCACCCCGCTGGGCACGTACTGGACCCCATGTTGAGCGAGGTACTCGCGGATGAGTTGGCGCACCACCTGCGATGCCGTCAGATCCTGTTGTGCGCAAAGGCGCTCGAAAGCGGCTTTCTTGTTTGGATCGATGAGCAGCGTCAGCCGAGCAGTCTTGATCTCCATGGAGCCTCAACATGCCAATACGATGGTCAGATGCGTCACATCATACAGGAACGTCGTGCGACTCAAAAGTGCTTGGCGCTGCCACCGCTCACCACCAGTAAAGCGGCGGAAAAGATCGCGATATGCCTGCGCCAACCTGGCACACTGGATGAAGATTGCATATGCTAAAAAATATAATCCAATGCAGTCGGTGTGTAATCGCTATGTTAATGCTATTAACATATTCCAGGCAAAAATGACCTTGCACGCAGACGCCCCTTAGCGGGTCTTTGGAACCTTCGCCCACGTGGCATTTCGCGAGAACCCTCGCCTGCCGGAGGGTGACAAGGTGTGGGCGACAAGGAACGGTGATCGACGTTATCGATGGCCTCGAACCCTGGCAGACAAGGAGAAAGATATGTTCACGCACCTTCTGCTTGCGGTGGATGGCTCCCTTCTATCCGATGCTGCCTCTCATAAGGCTCTCGCCCTTGCGCAGCAAATGAACGCCCGGGTCACAGCACTCCGGGTTGGCCCGAACTACCATGTCCTTACCTATCACACTGAAATGCTGACGGACACCCGAGAGCGCTTCATAACGGAATCCTGGGAGGAGGCCACGAATTATCTACAAGGCGTGGCGCGCGAAGCCGCCGTCGCAGGGGTACCCTGTGATACGACGTATCTGGTCAACGATCACCCGTACGAGGCCATCATCAAAACGGCCGAGGACAAGGGCTGTGACCTGATCGTGATGGCGTCGCATGGGCGGCGCGGCGTGCAGGGACTCGTGATCGGCAGTGAGACGCACAAGGTCCTGACTCACAGCAAGATCCCGGTGCTGGTGTATCGCTAGGCGCCATGGCATCGAAGCGCGTGAGGCATTGGCGACAATGGACTGGCAATGCCACGGACGTCCATTCGGGATGGAGGCCGGGGGACGGTTTTCACACGCCCGCTGAAGGGGCATTGATCTGCGGTCCCGCGCCACCAAGGCCTACTGCCGAACTCGGCGCGTCGACACCGGCGCCACTGATCGTAGGCTTGTCCTTAGCCCAATGCGTCGCAACAGCGCCTGGACAGCGACTGTGGCGACGTCGTCCGTTTCTCTTACGTCCTTTACGTCCTTGAGCACCGTCTGAATCCGGAAGGCCAGCGCTTCGGCAAGCCTTGCCGCAGTGGCGCGCAGCGGACAAGGGTCTCCCCTCGCGTAAAGGGCGACATCTCTGAGCAGAGCGTCACCCCGATAGATGGCCACCAGCACCTTCGGTTGGTAGCTACCGTCATCGAGCGCTTTTGCGCGCGGCGTGACGCGATAAGTGACCGCCGGCTTGTGCATGGATGCCTCCCGATAGTTGCCAGACCCTGACCCCGGTCTCGGCATGCCGTAAAGCCAAGTATGAGCTTGAGGCCAGCACCACGCATGGAAGGCCCCGATTGGGCCGGTAGACATCTCGGGATGCCTCGCAGTGGTCATTATCAGTGCGATGCCGAGGCCGACCTGCAGGGTGAGGCTGGTAGTCCGCTATGCGGACGTCGGTCACTCGTGGTCCTTCTTAGCCAGAACCGTAGCGCCAACCTGGGGCCGGGTGGCATAGGCCACCCCATGCTGCTCCAAATAGTCGCGGATCAACTGGCGCACCACTTGCGACGGCGTCTGATCTTGCGCTGCGCACAGGGTTTCAAAGGCTTTCTTCTTCACGGGGTCGATCAACACGGTGAAACGGGCGGTCTTGGATTCCATGCGAATTCCATGCGGTTTAGAATAGTGTTGTATGATAATAGCATTATCATTACATACAACTACGAGGTCGGGTGCAGTCTGTGGTGAAAAGGCTTCGCAAAGCTCGTCCCGCCAACGGCGGCAAGCCAGAGGGCCCGACGTATGCAAGTTGCTTATAGGCCGCTTCTAATTAGAGGGCGACGTGGTAGACGCGACAATTGAAATGACCAACCGCCTGGGCTTGCAAGGTCGCGGCTCAGCGCGGCTAACCCTTACCGCCGCTCAGTTCGAGTCCGAGATCCTGCTTGTCAGCAATGACTGCACGGCGAACGCCAAGAATGTGATGGAGGTGATGCGGCTCTCGGCTCGGGTGGGGACCCAGGTTCGTATTCAAGCCACTGGCCCTGACGAAGTTGCTGCCGTGAAAGTCGTTGCCGCGCTGCTGGCTGAGTGACGAATTGAATACCAAGCCTGATCGCCCTCCCAAAATGGACCCCACTCGCACGTCCTTCGAAGCCTACTTAAAGTTTCTCTCCGAGGCCCCCAACGACGGCACACCGACCGTACTGGAAACCCCGCTTAAACCCCGCTTGCGCTTTCACTGCATTTCGATGCGCTGGCGACTCAAAGCATCATGTCGCGACGGGATCCCGACAAGCTCGTTCTTGGCTACACGCGGACAATGATGGCGTTTCTACTGCTGCAGCCGGCACCCACCAGGATTTCGATGATTGGCCTCGGCGGGGGATCGTTGCTCAAGTATTGCTATCGACATCTTCCGGATGCGAAGGTTGTTGCCATCGAAATCGATCCGGCGGTGATTGCATTGCGCGATACGTTTCACATTCCGCCTGACGACGAACGGCTCGAGGTGGTTTGCGCGGATGGCGCCGAATATGTCAAGAATCAGGAAGCGCGGCCGGAAGTCATATTGGTGGATGGTTTTCTCGCCCATGGCATGCCGAGCGAGCTGAGCAGCGCGGACTTCTACGCGGCGTGCCATGCGCGGCTCGCCGACGATGGCGTATTGGTTGCGAACTTCCTCGACAGCGATTCCGATATCCCGTCCTATATGGAGGCGGTTCGCTCGGTATTTGGCGACGCGTTCTCCATTTTCATGTCCGAGGACAGTTGCAACTACACGCTGTTCGCCTGGAAGAACGCGCGGGCACTTCCCTCGCTGGACGAATTGCTGACGCGCGCGCGCATTCTGGAAACGACACATCCCCTGAATCTGCGATCGGCGGCACGTCGCCTGAAACAGGGCAAACGGCTCGCGTCAGATCACGCCTTCTGGCAAAAGCTCGCGGACTGACGAACTCACAGGCCGATATCGGATCGACACGGTCTGAACCGAAGGTAACGCCCACCGATGCGACCATGCCAATCCCATACTTGCGCAGACTGACCGGGAGGGAGCGCAGCCCAGAAGCCAACCGGCAACTGGCGCGTTATCTTGCCTTTGTGGCCGGCGCCACCAACGCAGGTGGATTCCTGGCGGTGCAGCAGTACACCTCCCATATGTCGGGCATCGTGTCCGCCATGGCCGACAATCTGGCGCTCGGCAGCCTCGGACTCATTCTGGATGGCCTCGGTGCCTTGCTATCGTTTCTGGCGGGTGCGGCCTGCTCTGCGATCTTGATCAACTGGGGGCGGCGCGAGCGTCTGCACAGCGAATACGCGCTGCCGTTGATGCTGGAGGCCGCGTTGCTGGTGTGTTTCGGCCTGCTGGGCGGCAATCTCGAGCATCACGAATGGCTGTTCGTGCCGGCGACGGTCATGGTGCTCTGCTTCATCATGGGGCTGCAGAATGCCATGATCACCAAGCTCTCGAAAGCCGAGATCCGCACCACGCACATCACGGGGATGGTCACCGACATCGGCATCGAGCTAGGCAAGCTGTTCTACTGGAACCTGGCCAAGGCCGATGCCGCCAAGCCCATTGTGCTGGCCGACCGGACAAAACTGCGAGTGCTTGCTACGCTGGTCGCGCTGTTCTTCACCGGCGGTGTAGTTGGCGCCGTGGGGTTCAGGCATGTCGGGTTCAGCGTCACCCTCCCATTGGCCACCTTGCTGCTTGCCCTTGGTGCGGTCCCCGTCATGGATGATGTGCGCATCCATATGTTGCGCTCGGATTTCCTCCCGCGACTGGCCGCGCGCGCACGCGCATGGGCACGCGAGGTCGAGCGGGACGTCCACGCGGTGTGGTTGGCAGCGCGCGATCCTCGCACGCCTTGGTATGCGAAAGCGCTGGCCTTGCTGGTCGCCGCGTATGCCCTATCTCCCATTGACCTGATTCCGGATTTCATCCCGATCCTGGGCCTTCTGGATGATGTCGTGCTCGTGCCCCTCGGCGTGTTGCTGGTGGTCCGGTTGATCCCGGCTGAGGTGATGGAACAGCATCGCTGCGCGGCCGCGCTCGCTGCGGAGCGCCCCGTCATTCGCGCTGCGGTCGTCGTGATAGTTGCGCTCTGGCTTGGCGCGGCCGCAATGACGGCGGTCTGGTTGGCTCGCCTGCGTGTTTGACTCGAACGCTCGAAGTAGAAGGTGACGCACCCTACGGTTCGGCCAACTTGATGCCAGATCGGGAACAGTGTGATGGCCTGAAGCCATCGATCACGTGCTTGGGGAATGCTGCGAATGGATACGCCTCCCGAGCCCGACTTTTGTGTGCCCGATGAACGATAACCAACAAACGAACCTGCTTACGCTGATCGCGCTCGGCAAGGAGCGTGGATTCCTGACCCACGGCGAAATCAGCGACCATCTTCCTGACGGCAAGGACCAGGCCGGCATTGCCGACGGAATCCTGGCGATGCTAGTGGAGCTTGGCATTGAGGTCGTGGATAGAGCGCCTGCCGACACGATGCTGTTAAGCGAGGATGCGCCGGCCGCAAGCGCCGATGAGGTCACAGTGGAGGAAGCTACCGCAGCCATCACGCAGAGCGATAGCCGATTCGGTCGTACCACCGATCCCGTGCAGATGTATCTGCGGGAAATTGGCGCCGTCCAGCTGCTGACGCGCGACAACGAGGTAGAGATCGCGACCCGCCATGAAGAGGCAATCATGGAAATGGTTGACGCAATGGCGAGGTGCCCAACCGTCGTCTCCGAGCTCTTGGCCATGGCCGAGCAAGTCGCGCGCGACGAGTTGACCATAGATGATCTGGTTGCTCACGTCGTCGATGCGCAAGCCGTGCCCACTGACAACTCGGGCATGGATACAGGGATACGGCTCGACGCCTGCTTAGGGGAGGAGGATGCGGAGCCAGACGATTGCGCCCAGAGTCCGGACACCGCCTCGCCGGCCAAGTCATCTGCCGCCTTGAAGCGTGATGTACTCGAGTGGTTCGCCATCGTTCGAGCACGATATCTCGAATTGACCGGTTCCGAAGAGCCTCATGAAGGTGGCACGCTCCGCGGTGAGCGGGCGCTGGCAGCGATTCGATGTGTGCTCGCCAAGCTGCGCCTCAGCCCCATCGCGATTGAGCGGCTCATCCGCGTCCTCACCGTGCATCTTGAGGACGTTCGTCAAACGGAACGGCGACTTGCTGGGCTCTTGATCGATCAATGCGGCATGACACGCGACGAGTTCGTGCGGCGCTTCAAGGGTCGTGAAAAGTTCGACTGGCCGGCAGCGCTGGGTGAGGACTGCCCTACCATCAACGGTTTGCTGCCGCGCCAGATCCTGGAAATCCGGGCGCTGCGGCAGCAACTGCTTGCCATAGAATCTCGCGCCGCTATTCCCCTTGAGGATCTGAGGGAAGTCGGCCGGCTGGTGACAAGCGCGCAGGTCAAGGCTGGCCAAGCAAGAGCCGAGATGATCGAGGCCAACCTTCGCCTGGTCGTCTCTATCGCCAAGAAATACGTCAATCGTGGCTTGCCACTGTTGGATCTCATTCAAGAGGGCAACATCGGGCTGATGCGGGCGGTGGATAAATTCGACTATCGCCGTGGTTATCGATTTTCGACCTATGCGACCTGGTGGATTCGCCAGGCGATGACTCGCTCTATTGCTGACAAGGCACCCACCATCCGCATCCCGATACACCTTGTGGAGGTCGTTGGAAAAATCAATCGAGCCTCGCGCGAGTGCTTCAGGGAAACCGGAGCAATGCCGACGCCGGATGTCTTGGCGGCCAAGATGGGGATGAGCGAGAAGAAGATCAAATCCATCTTGAATGTTGTCAAGCAGCCGGTATCGCTTGATATGCCGGTTGGGGAGAGCGGGGATGCGTTGCTGGGAGACACGTTGGCGGACGAGATCACCGCCTCTCCTCTTGATGCGGCGGTGCAAGCGGGTCTGAAGCGGGATCTGGAGGCGGTGTTGGCAACGCTGAGCGTGCGGGAAGCGAAAATTCTGCGGATGCGCTTTGGGATCGACACGGCGACCGAGTACACGCTGGACGAGATTGGCCGGCAATTCGGCGTTACCCGTGAACGTATTCGCCAGTTGGAAACTCAGGCGATGCGAAAACTGCGGAAATCAGAGGGTGCAATTCGCCTGCATGCCTATCGCGACGGGTCGTGAATGCGACGCACCCGATCAATTGGCGCCGACGACGATCAGCGGCCATCAAGACTGTGTTGAGCAGGTGGTGGGCGCCGGCGCGTACGCCGGCGGACGGGCAGGCGCCTGAGCATTTCCAGGCTCAGCTCAAGGGATTCTGTGAGCATGCCCGGGGCGAAAGCGATGCGCGCTTGTATATGTGGGGGATTGCTTCCCAACTCGACGACGCCACGATCCGCTCGCTAGCAGAATACAACGCGAGCCAGACCGCGACGCCGGGCGACGCGGCCTTGATGGCGATGGATGTTCCACGGGTCAGCGACCTGCGCTCGATGTTGCGCATCGTGCCCGGACGGCTAGGCCAGCTCAGGGGTCAGGGTCAGTCAGGGTCAAGGTCAACGCCAAACCCCTGCGCTCTCACTGCCCGCGCTGCCTCCCCACAACCGCATCCATCCCACTCCTCTCGATCTCGCCCCGCGCCGCGGGCGAAGCCAGATAGCGAATCAACGCGCGCCCGGCCTCCGGATGCTCCGCCCCCACCGGCACACCGGCGGCAAACGTGGTGATCTTCTGCATCGGCTCGGGGATCTTGCCAACAAAGCTGGCGCCCTTCGCCGGCAGCAACTCGCTCACCTGCTGCAGCCCGACCTGATAATCGCCCTGCGCCACCACCTGCCCCACCGGCGTCTTCTCGATCTTATGGGCGCGGCCCTTGACCTGCTCTTCGATGCCCAGCTTCTTGAACATCTCGGTCTCGACGTAGACGCCGCTGGCGCTGTCCGAGTAGGCGATCGACCTGGCATCCAGCAAGGTCTTGCGGAACGCATCCACTGTGCTGATATCGGGCTTGGGCGCGCCTTCGCGCACTGACAGGCCGATGCGCGAGTCAGCCAGCTCGACCCGGCTGTCCGGCACCACCTTGCCTTGCTTGATCAGGTCATCGAGCGCATAGCCCACCATGATCACCACATCGGCATGCTCGCCGCGCGCGAGCCGGTTGGGGATGGCCTCGGGCGACTTGCCCATCGACGGGCCCCATGCCGTGGACAACGTGTTGCCGGTAGCCTTCTCGAAGCCCGGGCCGAGCGCCTTGTAGGCTGCCGTAAAGCCGCCCGAATTCATGACCTTGACCTCGTCGGCCAGCGCATTGCCGGCGCCCAGCGCAACGCTGGCCACCGCGCCCAGCATGAGCGCCAGCCATGGCCGCTTGCATTGCCGCTGGGCAGGGGAAGGAGAAACAGGCGCGCGGACTGCCTTGACGGGGCAAGGCACGGCGATGGTCGGCATGGTCGGCTTGGTCATATGCGCTCTCTATGGGCATTGAAACGGGATTCGGCCTGCCCGCTTCAGTCTCCGCGGGGCAGGCGGACCATTCTATGCAAGCACCGCGCGCCGCGATAATGCAAACTTTCTTCGCTTTGATCGCTTTTACGCATCAATACCGGCGCCACTCCCGATGCTGCCAGCTGGCGCGCCCGCAGGCCGGCCGCGCCTTGGCACCGCCTGCCCGACCATCTCGTAGAACGCCTGCGCATGGGGTGACAGCGCGCGCCCTGGCCGGCGCAGGATGCCCAGCGTGCGGGACACCGCCGGCTCACGCAGGCAGACCGCGACCAGCGCGGCGCGGTCGCCATCCGGCAGCGCCAGGCGCGGTACGGCAGCCACGCCCAGCCCGGCCTCCACCAGCGCCAGCACGCTGCTGACATGGCGCACCTCGTAGAACGCGGCCGGGCGTAACGGCACCTCGGCCAGAGCCAGGTCCAGCATCAGCCGGTTGCCGCTCGACTTGGCCAGCGCCACCAGCGTGTGCGCACCCAGTTCGGCCCATTTCACCGAGCGGCGCCGGGCCAGCGGATGGTCGTGGCGGCAGGCCAGCACGAAGGGATCGCGCAGCAGGGGCTCGAACAGCAGGTCGGCCTCCTGGGTGCCGATGAAGTTCAGGCCAAAATCCGCCTCGCCGCTGGCCACGCTGTGCAGCACGACGTTGGCGCCTTCATCCACCATGCGCGTGGTGCGCTCGAACAGCCTGACATTGAGCGCTTGCTCCAGCTTGTCGATGCGGCGCGACAGCGCCGGCTGCGACAGGCTGAGCGACTCCGCCGCGGCGCGGAAGCCGCCTTGCTCCACCACGGCCACCATGGCTTGCAGGTCGCCAAGGTCGAATCTGATCGGTTGCATCGCGTTCCAGGCGGGGGCAATAATGAAGGGACAAGGGGCAGGCATTGATGCGCCCCACAGATCAAAGCACCCTGCCCGCCATTCTAGCCGCCTGGCCCCGGCTGCGTCCGCTCGCGCCCGCCAGCGGGAGACAGGAGTCCGACACCCCTCGTGCGTGGGTGGGTGGCGCCGCCGCCGCTGGGGTATTCTCCGGGGCTTCGCCGGCAGCCCCGGCCATCTAGCCAGTCATGACGCCCCGCCCACTGCCCCTGGAGGAAGCTTTGCCGATGTCGGACCCGTTCGCCCTGCTAGCCGTTACGACGCTCCTCAGCGTCATGATGCTGGCGATCGTCTGGTCGCTGCGCCGCTGCGGCCAGCCGGGGGTGAGGCTGTGGTGGCAGGCCAACCTGACGGCCATGGCCGCTCTGGTGCTGTTTACGCTGCGCGGCAGGATCCCTGACGTCTTGTCGATCGTGGCGGCCAACGCCGCGCTGGCCTGGGGGCTGGTGTTGTTCCATGCGGGCATCGCGCGCTTCTGCGGGCGGCAGCCGCCTTGGCGCGCCATGATCGCCGGCACCCTGGCCCTGGTGGCCGGCATCGTGACATGGCGCTATGTGTTCGACGACTTCAACACCCGCGTGGTCTTCGTCTCGGCATTCCATGCCACGCTCTGCGCTTGCGCGGGGTACGTGCTGGTGCGTTACCGCCCGCGCGGCCGCCCGGCCAGCCACCACCTCACCACGGCCGGGTTCGCCTTCTTCCTGTCCGCGGCGCATGCCTTGCGCGGCGTGCTGTCGGCGCTCTCGGTCATGGACCATCCCGCGACGATGACCTCGCCCGGACTCAATGCCGCCTTCCTGGTGCTAGGCGCGCTGGCCTTGCCGGGCCTGACCATGGGCGCCGTGCTGATGCTCCACGACGCGATGGTGCGCCAGCTCGAGGCCGTGGCCAACACCGATTTCCTGACCGGCGTGATGTCGCGCAAGGCTTTCGAGCACGAGGCCGCGCGCGAGCTGGCGCGCGCCGGGCGCGGCGGCCACCCGCCGCAGTTGCTGATCGTCGACATCGACCACTTCAAGGCGGTCAACGACACCTTCGGCCATGCCGCAGGCGATGCCGTGCTGGTGGAGTTCGCGCGCCTGGCCGCCGCCAGCCTGCGGCTGCCCGACCGCATCGGCCGCATGGGCGGCGAGGAATTCGTCGTGCTGCTCCCCGCCAGCACGCTGGAGGCGGCCCGCCACGCCGCCGAGCGCATCCGCTCGCTGGCGGAGGATAGCCGCGTCAGCGGCCCGTTCGGCACGGTGCGTTACACAGTGAGCGGCGGCTATGCTGCGTGGCAACCCGGCGAGAGCCTGGCGCAGCTTACCGCGCGCGCCGATACGGCGCTCTATTTGGCCAAGCTGTCGGGACGCAACCGCGTGCTGGCGCATGCGCCGGCAGCAGCCAATGTGCCAGTGGAACTGGCCAGCAGCCATCGCTGAGCGCGGCAGGAAAGGCGCGCCTAAGCCTGCGCCGGGCTGCCGCGGTATGCGCCGGGCCGCAGCCCGGTCCAGCGCCGGAACGCGCGATGGAAAGCGCCCGGCTCGGCAAAGCCAAGCTCGGCGGCGATTTCCGCCAGCGGGCGGCTGGAGTGGCTGAGCGCTTCGATGGCCAGGTCGCGCCGCATCTCATCCTTGAGTTGCTGGTAGGTCCCGCCCTCCTCCATCAGCCGGCGCCGTAGCGACGATGACGACATATGCACATCCTGCGCCAGGCGGTCAAAGGTAGGCCACTGCTCAGGCGGCTGCGAGCGCAACTGGCGGCGCACCCGCGCCATGATGCTGGTGCGGTCCGTGTACTTCACCACCACGTTGTGCGGTGCATCACGCAGGAAGGCCTTGAGGCTGCGCTCGTCCTGGTGCACCGGCTGGTCCAGCCAGGCCGCGTCGAACACCAGCGCCGTGGCCGGCTGGTCGAACGCCAGATGGCGCGAGTACATCAGGCGGTATTCCGCGCTATAGGCCGGCTCCGGATAGCCGAACGCTGCCAGCAGCACGGGCACCCGCCGGCGCAGCAGCCAGCTCATCAGCCCGTGCAGCATGATCAGCATGGTCTCCTGGGCGAACACGCCTGGTGGCCGGCTTGAAGTCGCCGTGAGCACCAACGCGGCCCGAGCGCGCTTGCCGGCGTCTGCATCAACGGCCCGGCCCCGGCTTCACGCTCCAGCCGCACGCCGATGTCGTCCAGCAGCAAGCCGAAATAACGCACCACCCGCTCCAGCCCCTGCGCCAGCGTCTTGCTGCCCACGATGGCGTGGCACAGCATGGCGAAGCTGCCGCACTTCATGCGGCGCGAGTCCTGGCCAAAGAACTCATCGTCCAGCGCGGCGGCCACCTCCAGCCACAAGGCGCTATAGCTTGCGGCGGACACGCGCGCCTGCGGCACCGCCAGCAGCGCGGGCACGATGCCCGCCGCCTGCAGCACCGGCTCCGGCGCGATCCCGCGCGCGCGCAAGCCCGCGATGGCGTGATGCACGAAGCAGATGGCGACGCTGTGTTTTTCCATGGAAGGCAACGATCTGGACGGGATGGCTGGCTGGCCCTGGCTTGCCGGCAGTGGCAAACGAGTTCAGCAAGGTTGGCGGATTCTGGCATAGGAGCGCCCCGCCTGTCTTCCTACACTTGCAGCCAGCCCCTCCCGCCCCGCGCGGGCCACCAGACCCCGGCCTCACCTGGATCGCGTGCCCCCACGCCAATCCCGGCCCAACCCGAGCCGCCATGCATTACGAATTCAGCGAACAGCAAGCCATGATCCGCGACACCGCGCGCGCCTTCGCCAGCGAGCGGCTGGCGCCATCCGCGGCCAAGTGGGACCGCGCCGGCGAGTTGCCGCCTGAGGTGGTAGCGGAGATGGGCGCGCTCGGCCTGCTCGGCATGATCGTGCCCGAGGAATGGGGTGGCACCTATACCGACTACATCGCCTACGCGCTGGCCATTGAGGAAATCGCCGCCGGCTGCGCGGCCTGCGCCACGCTGATGAGCGTGCACAACTCGGTAGGCTGCGGCCCCATCCTGCACTACGGCACGCAGGCGCAAAAGGCACGCTACCTGCCGCGCCTGGCCAGCGGCGAGATGATCGGCGCGTTCTGCCTGACCGAGCCGCAGGCCGGCTCCGAAGCGCACAACCTGCGCACCCGGGCACACGCCACGGACCATGGCTGGGTGCTATCCGGCAGCAAGCAGTTCGTCACCAACGGCCAGCGCGCCGGCGTGGCCATCGTCTTTGCCGCCACCGAGCCCGAGCAAGGCAAGCGTGGCCTGTCGGCCTTCGTGGTGCCCACCGATACGCCCGGCTTCACGGTGCACACGCCGGAGCGCAAGATGGGCATCCGCGCCTCCGACACCTGCGCCATCACGCTGGACGACTGCCACGTGCCGCACGACGCGCTGCTCGGCGAGCCCGGCGAAGGATTGCGCCATCGCCCTGTCGAACCTGGAGGGCGGGCGCATCGGCATTGCCGCGCAAGCGCTCGGCATCGCCCGCTCGGCCTTCGAGGCCGCCTGCCGCTACGCCGCCGAGCGCGTGCAGTTTGGCCGCCCGCTGCGCGAGCATGCACCCATTGCCAACATGCTGGCCGACATGGCCACCGAACTCAATGCCGCGCGCCTGCTGGTGCACCGCGCCGCGCATATGCGCACGGCCGGCCAGCCCTGCCTGTCGGAGGCCTCGCAGGCCAAGCTCTATGCCTCGGAGCTGGCCGAGCGCGTGTGCTCCAAGGCATTGCAGATCCATGGCGGCTACGGCTACCTGGAAGACTATCCGGTCGAGCGCCATTACCGCGACGCCCGCATTACCCAGATCTACGAAGGCACCAGCGAAATCCAGCGCATGCTGATCGCGCGCAGCCTCTGAGCCGCATGCCTGACGACTTTCACGCCTTGCACTACCCACACCTGATATCGACGGAGACCAACCCATGAGTGCCCAGATCCCCAACGCCGCCGTGCCCACCGTCAAGCTGTTGATCAACGGCGAGTGGGTGGAGTCCGCCGCCACCGAATTCCGCCCCGTGGTCAACCCCGCCACCCAGCAAGTGCTGGCGCAGGTGCCACTGGCCACCGCGGCCGAGGTCAACGCTGCCGTGGGCGCGGCGCATCGCGCCTTTGCCACCTGGCGCCACACGCCGCTGGGCGCGCGGTTGCGCATCATGCTCAAGTACCAGGCCCTGATCCGCGAACACAGCAAGCGCATCGCCGCCATCCTCACCGCCGAGCAAGGCAAGACCCTGGCCGACGCCGAGGGCGATATCTTCCGCGGGCTTGAGGTCGTGGAACATGCCTGCTCGATCGGCACGCTGCAGCAAGGCGGCTTTGCCGAGAACGTGGCAGCCACCGTCGACACCTACACCCTGCAGCAGCCGATTGGCGTGTGCGCGGGCATCACCCCATTCAACTTCCCGGCCATGATCCCGCTGTGGATGTTCCCCATGGCGATCGTGTGCGGCAACACCTTTGTGCTCAAGCCATCGGAGCAAGACCCGCTCTCCACCATGGAACTGGTCAAGCTGGCCATCGAAGCTGGCGTGCCCGCCGGCGTAACGTGGTGCACGGCGCCCGCGAGGTGGTGGATGCGCTGTGCACGCACCCGGACATCAAGGCGATTTCCTTCGTTGGCTCCACCGCCGTGGGCACCCACGTCTACAACCTCGCCAGCGCGCACGGCAAGCGCGTGCAATCGATGATGGGCGCCAAGAACCATGCCGTGGTGCTGCCCGACGCGCACCGCGAGCACACGCTCAACGCGCTGGCAGGCGCGGCCTTCGGCGCCGCCGGCCAGCGCTGCATGGCGACCTCGGTCGCGGTGCTGGTGGGCGCCGCGCGCGACTGGCTGCCCGAACTGGTGGCCAAGGCAGCCACGCTCAAGGTAGGCGCGGGCAGCGAGCCCGGCACCGACGTATGCCCGGTGGTGTCCGTTGCCGCAAAGCAGCGCGTGCTCGGCCTGATCGAAGCCGGCCAGCGCGAAGGCGCCACGCTGGCGCTCGACGGCCGCAACGTACAGGTGGATGGCTATCCCGACGGCAACTTCATCGGCCCGACCGTGTTTGCCGATGTGAAGACAGAGATGTCGATCTACACCCAGGAAATCTTCGGCCCGGTGCTGGTAGTGATCGGCGTCGACACCCTGGATGAAGCCATCGCCCTGGTCAACCGCAACCCCTTCGGCAACGGCACCGGCGTATTCACCCAAAGCGGCGCCGCCGCCCGCAAATTCCAGAGCGAGATCGACGTTGGCCAGGTCGGCATCAACATCCCCATCCCGGTACCCGTGCCCTACTTCAGCTTCACCGGCTCGCGCGGCTCCAAGCTGGGCGACCTCGGCCCCTACGGCAAGCAGGTGGTGCAGTTCTATACGCAGACGAAAACCGTCACAGCCAGGTGGTTTGACGACGCGACCGTGAATGACGGGGTGAACACGACGATCAGCCTGCGGTAATTGGCGCGGTAGCGCCAATTACCCGATTCGGTTCAGCCGTGATTCCCGCCCCCAGGGCGGGAATCACCCCAGTGCGATGCGAAGCGAGCCGTCAAGGTGTGCCAAGGCCGTAT
>NZ_AHJE01000125.1 GCF_000243095.1 Cupriavidus basilensis OR16
CCCCGGACTCCGGGCTCCACAATGCCGCGACACGACATTGATATGAATTCTGAACATTGGCTCCTATGACAAATGCATCGAGCAGGAAAGGCTTGCCAGCCTGAATGTAGGCTTCCGAGAAGCGCTTGCTAGCCTGGGTGTCATTGCCGGGAATCCCAAGGCTATCCTCACTCTGTTTCTTTGCCCAAGCGAGTTATGGCAGGTCACTGGCATCGACAGTGGCAAGTGCGTACCGTCCGCTCTCCTGCAGGAATGCCTCCACTTCATACGCAACTGGTGCTCTGGAGTCGCCGAACACAAGGACAACCGCTACAGTAGTCCCCTGAGGCAAGACCACCACTTCACGCTCACCTATCACTGTGGCCTCAATCGACCTGGGTAAGCTAAACGTATCGTTTTCTCTCAGAACGGTCATTTTTTTGCAGGAATCCCGGTCACAAATCGTACAGTACCCGTCTTGTCCTTCATAAATACAAACGTAGTGTCGATGATTTTTCCATTGGCCCCGGTGATGGAAATAACTTGCTCATAAGTCTGTCCAAACTGGCTAGTCTTAGTTGGTACGGCGGTGGAAGGATTGAAGTGTAGCTGCGATGCAAGGTCCTGCCAGTTACTTTGATTGAAGCCCAATGCCCGATTGAACCAATTTGCCTTCGTCTGATTTTGCGAGTGCGTCGGGTCCAGCAGGTAACCACTTAGCTTGTTTTCGAGATTTGCAGTATCGAATCCAATTGCTCGGCCTGCGGTTGCCGCTGCGTCCGTCGAGGCTACGCTACCGGCCCTCGCCGCGACTCCCTCTGCCTGACCCAGAGCCCCAATGTTCGCTGGCATTCCACTATACAACTCCATCAACTGGAACGCTGTAAGCATCCCTGGGTCCGTGGACCAGGTTCCCACCCAGTTCTTTAGCAACTGTGTACAGCTTTCCGGGTGGCCTAGGCAGTTGTTCAGCGTCTCGTTCTGCGCCGCGCCCGCCGCCGTCAATGCATCTTGGCCCAGCGCTGCCGCTACGCCACCACCGGCCAGCATCGACAGCCCGGTAATCGCCGCCTTCTGCGCATCCGTCAGATCTGGATTACCACCGCTGATGAGTCCCGCGAATACCGGCGAGAGCACCGCCCCCGTGGCCCCACCAATGGCGCCGGCCGCGCAATCGCCGCCGCCGGCCGCGCCCGCGACACATCCGAGGACCGCATGGCTGGCGATACTCTCGAAGGAACCCGCTTCGGTGTTCGCGCCGATGCTATTGGCACCCAACGCGGCCGTCTGCGCCACCAGGCTGCC
>NZ_AHJE01000124.1 GCF_000243095.1 Cupriavidus basilensis OR16
CGCGGTGCTGATCAACAAAGGCCTTCAGGACTTCAAACGGCGGTCGAGCTCCGCCTGGGCGAAAAACGCGCTCGCCAGCTTCAGGATCTCGTTGGCTCGGCGCAGTTCCTTTACCTCACGCTCCAGCGTCTTGAGGCGTTCGCGCTCGGACGCGGTCACGCCATCTCGCTCGCCAATCTCGACTTGGTCTTGCTTGACCCAGCCCAGCAGCGTCTGGCTCGTGCAGCCGATCATTGGTGCAATGGATTCGACTGCCGCCCACAGCGACGGATGCTCGCTACGCTGCTCTCGAACCAGACGTACGGCCCGCTCTCTGACCTCGGGGGAAGACTTGGTTCGCTTGCTCATGGGCTCCATTCTCTCAAGAATTGGAGCCTCCACTAAACCCGGGGCGGTTCAGTTGGCACGCGCCGCCCGTCCAGTGAAGTACCGCTTCATAGTCTGCCCCGGACTCCGG
>NZ_AHJE01000123.1 GCF_000243095.1 Cupriavidus basilensis OR16
GAACGGCTTGACCAGGTAATCGTCGGCGCCGGCATCCAGGCCGCGCACGCGGTCCGCGGTGGCGTCGCGCGCGGTCAGGATCAGCACCGGCAACGCCAGGCCGCGGGCGCGCAATTGCCGCAACACCTCCTCGCCGGAGCGCCCGGGCAGGCCAAGGTCGAGCAACATGGCGTCGTAGGTGCCGGGCGCGTTGGCGGCCAGCGCGGCCTCGGCGAGGCGGCCATCCCTGACCCAGTCGACCGCGTAGCCTTCGGCCCGCAGGCCTTCCTCCACGCTCTCACCGATCATCGGGTCGTCTTCCACCAGCAGCAGGCGCATGGCAAGGGTTCCTTGGTTGTTGATTCGCGGGTGTCCTGGGGTCAACGGCGTTGCAGCCGGTCCAGGCGCAAGCGGTGGCGGTGGTCGGTCAGGCGCCGGACCGCCAGCGTGGCGGCCAGTATTACGCCTAGCATGCTGCCGCCGGCAAGCAGGAACATCAGCAGGATCTGGTACCGGGCCGCGGCGATCGGGTCCATTCCGGCCAGGATCTGGCCGGTCATGATGCCTGGCATGGTGATGATGCCGGCCGCCGCCATGGTGTTCATGGTGGGCAGCATCGCCGCTGCGCACCGCCTGGCGTACGATTACGCGCAGCGCCGCATGGCGGTCATCGCCGAGCGCCAGGCGCGCATCGATGGCGGCGCGCTGGTGCCAGACCGCGGTAAAGGCGCCGTTGAGCGCCAGGCTCGCGGCGTTCATCACATTGCCCAGGATGATGCCGGCCAGCGGGATGGCGTGGCGGGCGTCGTACCAAGGCGCTGGGCGCAAGGCCGTGGTCAGCGCCAGCACGGTCACCAGCAGTGTCGGCAGGCTCACGGCGGCGGCGCCGATCAAGGCGTGCCAGGGCCCCGCCAGGCGGCGCTCCTGCCGGCTGCCCACCTCGCGGGCGGCTGCCGCGATCATGGCCGCCACCGTCAACGCGCTCACCAGCGAGGAGGCTGCGGTGCACGTCCAGCGACATTGCCAGCGAGGCGCCTGCGCCGCCCAGCACCAGCAGGCTGGCCAGCGCCAGGTCATAGGCTGTGAGCGGGATCGGGCTCATGCCGGCACCGCTTCCAGCCCGGCGGCGCCGAGGCGATAGTGCCGGTCCTGCAGGCGTGCCGCCTGCGCGGGATTGTGCGAGACGATCAGCAGCCCGAGCCCCTGTGCCTTGCAGTCGTGCAGCAGCGCTTCGACGGCCAGCGTGGTCTCGGCGTCCAGCGCCGAGGTTGGCTCGTCGAGCAGCAGGAAGCGCGGACGGCGCACCAGCGCGCGAATCAGCGCGAGGCGCTGGCGCTCGCCGGTGGACAGGCGGCTCACGGGCGCCTGCAGGATGTCCGCAGGCAAGCACAACCGCGCCAGCAGCGCCTGGGCCGCCGGCACGTCCGCCATATGTTCGAGCACGTCGTCGCCCCACCAGCCGGACTCGGCCGCCACGTACATGACCTGGCGCCGCCAGGCCGGTCCGCTCATGCTCTCGCGTGGGGACTCGCCCAGCCGGACCTGCCCGCGATTGGGATCGAGGTCGGCAATCATGCGCAACAGCAGGCTCTTGCCCGCGCCGGACGCGCCGGACAGGATTACGCAACTGCCGGGCTCGATGGTGAGGCTGAACGGCCCGCGGCCAGCGCCTTCAAGGCCGCTGATGCCCAGGCTGGCGTGGGCATCGCGCATTGAAGGCACGGCACCAACGCCGGCGAGGGGCGGCATAGTGTCAGCCGTTGTCATGGATTGAGCCATCCGCGTGCGATGGGGTAGGCCAGCAGGTGCCGGTAAAGTTGCTCTGCATGCAGCGTGACAGCGGCAAGCAGCGGGCGCGCGAAGGCGGATGTAGCCACGGCCGCGCAGCATGCCGCTATCGCGACTGCGCCGACGATGTCCAGCGGAAAGTGTACGCCGAGGAAGACGCGGGCCCAGCCCGTCAGTGCCGCGGCTACCAGCAAGCCGGTCCCGCTCAGGCGCTGGGCCCTGCCAGGCGCGCGCAGCAGGACGAAGGCCAGCGTGGCCAGCAGCGTGACGTGGTCGCTCGGAAAGGATGGGTCGGCGGCATGCGCCAGGTAGGTGTGTCCGATGCCGGCCATGAAGGGCCGTGGCATCGGCAGCAGCAGGCTGAGCAAGGTCGAGCAGAGCCCGCCCAGCGCCACGGCTGCCAGCGCGCTCGTCACCATCCGGCGCTCTCCTGGCCGGCCGCGCAGCCAGCCGGCGGCCAGCACCAGCGGCGCGGCCGCGATCAGCGCTTCGGCGAGGAAGGTGGCCACCCACAGGCCAGCGCCCGACAGGCCGGCGGGGGCGTTCATGCGCTGGAACAGCGTGAGATTGAGTGCAAGGAGCGTCGGCATCGGGAGCGTCGAATTCTGGCGATGCGACAAGGATAGGGCACAGCGGCTTAAGGAACGCTTAAGGCTGGGCGGAGGGGCGGCCAGTGCCCGGGCCACCGCCCAGGCTCACAGCTTGGATCGCCGGCTGCCCCGTAGCGGGTCAGGAGAAACGCGTCAAGGGAACGGGACTGCGGCAGGGGGTTCCCGCTTTCGCCCCTTGGCATCACACGTCGGTGGCGCTGCGCGGCACGGGTGGTACGTCGTTGCTGGTGGCGGCCAAGGTTGCCGGCGGCGGTACGCCGGTGATCTTGGGTACGCACTCCGAGTGGAACCAGGCGGCGGTGACAGGCTCGCCGGCCAGCATGCGCTTGATGGGCGGTACGACCTGCTCGCCGATCAGCATGCCGAGCAGGCCGATCAGCGCGACCACGGGCGGGGCGGGCGAGCGGACCTGCAGCAGGGCGTAGATGATGCCGACGAGGATGCCGGCGCCAAGCGAGACGATATAGAGCTTCATCGCATTTCCAGTGTTCAGTGTTCAGTGTGGGTTGTCGGGCTGGCTGCCTGGCCAGGCCATGCCAGGCAGCAGACGCCAGCGGAGGCCGCCAGCGCGTCTCACGTCTTGTGCGCGGCCGCGCGTTGGACGAAGTCCTCCCAGGCCACCAGCACGAAGCCGCCGGCCAGCCCGATATGCTCGAAGAAGGCGTTGGCCAGCATGGCCTGCTCGGCTGGCGGCGCTATCCAGAAGCGGTTGGCCAGGAAGGTGGCCATCAGCGTGAAGGCGGCCAGCGCCAGGGCGCCCAGCCAGCGGTACCAGCCGCACAGGATCATCAGCGACGCGCCCAGCTCCAGCACGATCACCGCGACCGCCAGCGGCGCCGCCGGCGCGAGGCCGAAGTGCTGCATCTCGCCAACGGCGCCGGCGAAGTCCATGGCCTTGACCAGGCCGCCCTGCAGGTAAGCGGCGCACAGCGCTAGCAGGGCCAGCCAGCGCAGCCAGGGCGGCAGCCGCACGGTGCGGGATGCCGGCGGATAGGTGGAAGTGGAAGCAGGACGCGGGTCGGGCAAGGTCATCGTGGTTCTCCTTGGCTCAGAACGCCCAGCACGAACAACCCAGGGCGCCCCAGAAGGTGCTCTCGTCCGAGGCTGGCACGCCGGCGGTCCATGCGTTGGCATGGCCGTGGCCGTGCACGCTGCAGGCGCTGGCGCAGCCGCACGCCGCGGCTCGGTAGCCGCCCACACGGCGCACCGGCGACCAGTCCGGCATGGCGGGCGGCAGCGCAGGCGCGAGCTTGTCGAAATCGCCCTCGCCGTACACCACCTTGCCGCCCAGCACGGTCATCACCGAGGTGATGTCCTGGATATCATCCCCCGGCACGCTGAAGTAGTCGGCGGACAGTACCGCCAGGTCGGCCAACTGGCCGGCCTTGATCTGGCCCTTCTTGCCTTCCTCGGAGGAGAACCAGGTGTTGGCCTCGGTCCACAGCCGCAGCGCGGTGTCGCGGTCGAGCAGGTTGGCCTGCGGGTACATCGACATGCCGCCCACCGTCTTGCCGGTGGTCAGCCAGTACAGCGAGACCCACGGGTTGTACGAGGCCACGCGCGTGGCGTCGGTGCCGGCGCCGACCTTGACGCCGCGTTCCAGCATGCGCTTGATCGGCGGCGTGGCCTCGGCCGCGCGCGCGCCATAGCGCTCGACGAAATACTCGCCCTGGTAGGCCATGCGGTGCTGCACGGCGATGCCGCCGCCGAGCGCCGCAATGCGGTCGATGTTGCGGTCGGTGATGGTCTCGGCGTGGTCGAAGAACCAGTGCAGCCCGTCGAAGGGCACATCCTTGGCCACCTTCTCGTAGACGTCCAGCGCGCGTGTGATGGTCTCGTTGTAGGTGGCATGCAGGCGCCAGGGCCAGCGGTTTTCCGCCAGCAGGCGGATCACCGGTTCGAGGTCGCCTTCCATCGACGGCGGCATGTCGGGCCGCTCGACGCGGAAGTCCTCGAAGTCGGCTGCGCTGTAGACCAGCATCTCGCCGGCGCCGTTGTGGCGGTACAGGTCGTCGCCCTGGCCGGGCTTGATCTGCTTGGACCAGCCGCTGAAATCGCTGAGCTCGTCCTTGGGCTTCTGCGTGAACAGGTTGTAGGCCAGGCGCACCGTGAGCTGCCCGTCCTTGTGCAGCTCTTCGATGATGTGATAGTCCTCGGGGTAGTTCTGGTAGCCGCCGCCGGCGTCGATGACGCCGGTCACGCCCAGGCGGTTCACCTCGCGCATGAAGTGCCGCGTGGAGTTCTTCTGGTATTCGGGTGGCAGCTTCGGCCCCTTGGCCAGCGTGGCGTACAAGATGGTCGCGTTCGGCTTGGCGAGCAGCAGCCCGGTGGGATTGCCGGCCTTGTCGCGCATGATCTCGCCGCCGGGCGGGTTCGGGGTGTCCTTGGTATAGCCGACCGCACGCAGGGCGGCGCCATTGAGGATGGCGCGGTCGTACAGGTGCAGGATGAACACGGGCGTATCGGGTGCGGCCGCATTCAGTTCCTCGATGGTCGGCAGGCGCTTTTCGGCGAACTGGTGCTCGGTGAAGCCGCCGACCACGCGTACCCACTGTGGCGCGGGCGTGCGCGCCACCTGGTCCTTGAGCATGCGCATGGCATCGGCGAGCGAGCGCACGCCGTCCCAGCGCAGCTCCATGTTGTAGTTCAGGCCGCCGCGAATGATGTGCATATGGCTGTCGATCAGCCCGGGGATGGCGCGCCTGCCGTGCAGGTCGACCACCTTGGTGGTGGCGCCGGCGAGCTGCATGATCTCGTGCCGGGTGCCGACCGCGACAAACTTGCCGTCGCTGATGGCCACGGCTTCGGCCTGCGGGTTGGCGCGATCGAGCGTGGCGAACTTGCCGTTGACGAGGATGAGTTCGGGTGTGCTGGATGCGGTCATGGCAAAACTCCGGCTGGCGGTTGCCGCGCCCAGCGCGGCGGCGCCGGCGATGAACTGCCGGCGGCTCAGTGAGGGGGAAGACGGTGAGTCGGGCAGGCCGTCCCGGCCTGCCTTCGGGTCGCGGGACTGGGTCTGTGCCTTGGCCATGCTCAGCGGGCCGGCACCGGGGCGATGGATTCGTGCGGCGTGGCGGTGCGCTGCTCGGCCTTGTGCACCATGGTGTAGGCGTAGTCCACGCCCATGCCGTAGGCGCCCGAGTGCTCCTTGACCAGTTTCATCACCGCGTCATAGCTGTCGCGGTGGGCCCAGTCGCGCTGCCATTCCAGCAGCACCTGCTGCCAGGTCACGGGCACCACGCCGGCCTGCACCATGCGCTGCATGGCGTAGTCGTGCGCTTCCTTGCTGGTGCCGCCGGAGGCATCGCCGACCATGTAGATCTCGTAGTCGCCTTCAAGCATCGCGCAGAGCGCGAAGGTGGTGTTGCAGACCTCGGTCCACAGGCCGGCGACGATCACCTTCTTGCGGCCATTGGCCTTGAGCGCGTCGCGTACCTTCTGGTCGTCCCAGGAGTTCATCGAGGTGCGTTCCAGTGTCTTCTGGCCGGGGAACACGTCCAGCAGTTCCGGGTAGGTGAAGCCAGAGAACGATTCGCTCTCCACCGTGGTGATGGTGGTGGGGATATTGAAGATCTTGGCAGCCTTGGCCAGGCCCACCACGTTGTTCTTCATGGCCTGGCGGTCCATCGACTGCACGCCGAAGGCCATCTGCGGCTGGTGGTCGATGAAGATCAGCTGGCTGTTCTGCGGGGTCAGCACTTCTAGCTTGGGATTGCTCATCGTTCTCTCCTGAGGAGGGGTTGGCAGGATCGTGCAGCCATGGCGCGGCACTGGCGGTAGACGGCCGATCCCAGGTCGGGTGCTGCTGCGATCAACCACGGCGGCGGCGCGGCCGTGATGCGTGGGAGTCTTGTGGATCTCCCCGCAAGCAATCCGGGCCAAGGTTAAAGCCGCGTGCTGCTGATCGCCATTGTCTGTTCGTATTAGTCGGCTGTCGCCGGGGCGTAGGCGGGCATGCCGGGCCGCTACCGGTCAGGCGCGGATCATTGGGCCGAGCCTGCGAGGTTTGTCGTGTAGTTAGCAGGAATCCAGTGGAATTGTTGTCCTTTGACACCAATATGGCCAAGACCCGGGAAGGAGATATGCGCGGCGCCGATCCAATACCCGTTCTGCGCCGCGTCGGCGAGCAGGCGCAGGCGCTGCTGTGCTGCCTGCGTGCCATCGCTGTCATATTTGAGCGTGACCCCGGGATCGGGGAGCTGGATGGGGGCCACATGCACGGTGTCGCCCCACAGCAGCAAGGTCTGTCCCTGGCTTTGCACGCGATACGTGCTGTGGCCGGGGGTGTGGCCGGGATCGGCCTCGACGCGGATGCCCGGGATCAGCTCGGCGTCTGCCTCGAAAGCCTGGAACCGGCCAGCCGCCACATAGGGTTGCAACGAGGCGGTGGCACCATCGAACATCGG
>NZ_AHJE01000122.1 GCF_000243095.1 Cupriavidus basilensis OR16
CAGTACTTCGCCGTGCGGAACAACGCTTCGGCATAGGCGTTGTCGTTGCTCACCCTGGGCCGGCTGTAGGACGGCACCACGCCCAAGTCATACATCGTCGCCAGCATGCTCGCCCCCTTCATGGCCGTGCCGTTGTCCGAGTGCAGCACCAGCGGCCGGCCCGCCGTCTGTTCCCGCAAACAACCGTGCATCAGCAGACGGCTGGCATGCTCGGCCGACTCGCTCTCATGCACCTCGTTGGCGACCAGTTTGCGGCTGTAGATGTCCTTCATCATGTACCAGTAAAAGAACCGCCCCTTGACCGTGGTCGGCAGCCAGGTGATGTCCCAGCACCACACCTGGTTCGGACCTTCGGCCCGATGCGTCGTCAGCGGACGAGCGCTCGGGGTCTTGCTGCGGCCACGCCGTCTGCCTTGTCCCGCTGCTTTCAAGACCCGGTAGAACGTCGATTCCGACGCCATGTAGATCCCTTCGTCCGCTAGCTTCGGCACGATCTGGTGCGGCGTCAGGCTGGTATAGCCAGGCTGGTTCGCCGCCCTCAGCAACGCCTGCCGTTCCGCTTCGCTGAGCTTGTTGGCAGGCGCGTCGCGACGCGCCTCAAGCCGCTTGTCGGCGCGAACATGCCGCCAGCGCTGCAAGGTCCGCTCGGTCAAGCCAAGCGCCTCGCAGGCCTTCTCCTGCCGGGCCCCAGCGCTCACCGCTTCATCGATCAACTGTATGGCTTCCAAGCGATCCGGGGTGCTGATCAGTCTTCCTCGTCCCGTCCCCAGATCGCTGCGGCTTTTTTTTGCAGAACCAGCAGCGCTGCCGTCTCCGCCAGCGCCGCATTCTTGCGCTTGAGCTCGCGCTCCAGTTCACGCACGCGCTTGCGCGCCGCTTCGTCTTCCCGGCGCTCCACCAGCGTTCGCTTGGCCGGAGCAGATCCGGCATTGGCCTGTTCGCACGCCGTGCGCCATTGCCGGATCTGCTCCGGCTGGATGCCCTTCATCCGGCAGTATTCCGACAGCTCCGCCTCACTCAGCGGCGCCGTCTCCAGCACCACACGAAACTTGTCCGCGCTGGACCATTGATCACTTTGCTTCCCGTCACCCGGCACAATTCTTCCTGCAGCTCTCGCCATCTCGCGCCAAGTCCGCAAGGTCACTGTCGTGATCCCTGTGGCCTTGGCCAACTCCACTACGGACCGGTTCAGCGGTGGCATCATCTGCTCAACCACCCACTCCCGGCGCTCCGCCGTATATCGCTTCATCTTCCAGTCGCACACCGCCCTCCATTTTGCTTCATCAAAGAAGACCGAGGCGACAAGTATCCTGACATGGAGGGC
>NZ_AHJE01000121.1 GCF_000243095.1 Cupriavidus basilensis OR16
TTTGTCACTTTTTAGCGATATCGTGCAATCCTGTACGCGTCATTTCAGCTCCCATCGGTGCGAAATTCGCGCCAGTCCAACTTCCTTGCCTGCATGTCTGACGGTGAAGGGGGCTACGCCCGCCCGGGTATCGTAGATCAGAGGGCTGCGATCATCCATGAGCGCCACCGTGAACGAATACTGTCCTGACAATAAGGGCAGATCGTCGACGATGAAGCTTGCGCCATAGGAATTGCCACCGAGGGAATGGAAACCGGAGGTCATTCCATCCATCTTGGTGCTGACGCCAAAGCACCAGACCGCATCATTGCGCACGATAAGCACCCCCAGATGAACACCCTCATGCCAGGCTGCGTCAGTGAGTTCGGCAACGACCCGGAGTTCGAGCCAGCCTCCTGTCTCTATAATTCCGTCCTTGATGGAGCCGTCCACCGAGACTTCCTGCAGGTAGTTGCCGGCAGCTTGCTTGCGCTGATTGGAAGATACGGCCTCGGTAGCCGAAGGCGCAGAGGAGGCATCCATTGCACGCCCATAATCCCGGTAGGCTTTCAGGACGCTTTCGGTGTCCGCCAGCATCCTCGGTCGCCCTTCATGCATCCATAGCGTCCTTTCACATACTTCACCGACGGAAAACAAATCGTGCGAACAGAAAATCAGGGTGCAGCCTGCTTCCCGCAAGGCCATGATCTTGCGCATGCATTTGACGCGGAAATGCTGGTCGCCCACCGACAGATGCTCATCCACCACCAAAATGTCGGGGTCGATGGCGGTGGCAACCGAGAATCCCAGACGCAGGTACATGCCGGAAGAGTAGGTCCGCAGCGGCCGTTCGATGAAGTGGCCGAGTTCCGCGAATTCGACGATGCGCGGGAGGATATTGTCTGTCTCTGCCGGCGACAGCCCCATGACGGCACAGCCGACCCGGATATTCTCCAGGCCGGAAAGATCGGGGTGAAATCCGGCACCAAGTTGAAGGATCGCGGCGACTCGGCCGAACCGTTCGACACTGCCGCTGCTGGGCGCAAGCGCTCCAGCAAGCAGCTTTAACAGGGTCGACTTGCCCGCCCCATTGTCGCCCACGATACCAATCGAACCGCCGGCGGCAATTTCGAAACTGACGTCCCGTACTGCCCAACTGGTTTCCGCGTAGGGTCGGCGCAAAAACAGTTCTTTCAGGCTGTCGATTGGAACTCGATAGCGCTTGTACGCTTTGCTCAGGGATTGGACGCGAACACTGACACTGAACATGCTTAGAGAAAGTCCTTTGTACGCTCGATGGATTTTCTGAAAATCCAGGCACCGAGGCCGGCTGACATAAACGCCCACATGGCAACGATCAATGGCAACATCGGCTCAACATGTCCATGCAAAACTATGCCACGGTACATCTCCACCAGATGGTGCAGCGGATTGATAGCTAACGTCCAGGCCAGGGCGTGGGGCATCGAGGCAGGGCTGTACACGATGGGGGTCAGGAATAGACAAGCCGTGGTCACAAAACCAAGGACTTCAGCGACGTCGGAGACGAAAACGGAAAAAATGCTGAGCATCCACGCGAGTCCCAACGTGAACAGAATCCGAAGCAGAATGACTGCCGGCAAGGCGAGGATCAGCAATCCCACCTGCCTGCCATAGAGCGCAGCGGCCAAGGACAACAGGACCATCCCGACAATCTCGGCGACCGAAGCACTGAGCACTCTCGCTGCAGGCAGCACCCCCCCGGGAAACTGCTCTCGTTCGAGGAGCGAGCGATCCTCTCGCAACGCCCCGCAGGCGCGATGCAGTCCGTCCGCGAACGCCTGAAAAGGCAGCAAGCCCGCCAGCATGTTCAAGGCGTAATCCCATGCTTCGGCCTGGGTCTGTCCGGCACGCAGTATGAATCCGAATACCGTCAGATAGATTCCCAACATTGCCAGCGGAAGCAGTACTGCCCATAACGAACCTAGCAGCGTGCGTGCGTAGCGCTTGCGGATTTCACGACGCGTCAGCGCAAGCAGCGTATACCCATAGCGACGGATTTCGCTCGTCGCACGAAGGCGGGCGTCACGCGGGACAAGGATTCGAAGTTTCATGTGCGAGCCAGCCATTTTTCCGATTTGACCAGATCGTTATATAAGCCGACATAGGATTCGACCATCTTGTCGCCCGTAAAAAATCGGCGATATCGTTCCTCTGCTCGCCGCCCCATTTCTGCCGCAACATTTGGATTATCCCAAAGATATTGCATTGCCTGGCGCAACGCAAAAGGGTTGCTCGGCGGCACCACAAGGCCCGTTTCCCCAGCGATATTGACAAAAGTAGTGCCGGTACCTATCTCGCTCGAGATCATGGGTTTACCGTACATGGCCCCCTCCAACAGAGAAACGCCAAATGCTTCCGAACGTAGGTGAGAGGGGAACACCACTCCATAACATAAAGTGAGGAGAGCGACTTTATCTTCATTCTCAAGGTGGCCCAAAAAATATATATTGCGCGCACCAAGCGAACTCGCCTGATTTTTTAGCTCTCTTTCCACCGGCCCCGAACCAACAATCACAATCCTGAGGTCCAATCCCTTGGCGGCCTCAATGAGGATATGAAGTCCTTTGTAATAGCGCAGGACGCCAACAAACAAGAAGAAATCTTCCCCGAATTTCTGCCGCCAGTATTCCTTTCTTTCCTCGCTGGATTCTGGATAAGTCTCCTTATCCAAACCGATTGGAATAACACTGACCTTGTCAGAATATTCTTTTAATACTCCGCTAGTGGCCAGATAATTCGGAGATGTGGCCACAATTCGATCCATACTCGAAAGAAAATTTCTTTTCAGCGGGCGATATATCTTAAGAAGATATTTTTGTCGAATTACATCCGAGTGATAAGTGACAATCGCAGGTTTTCGGACGCTTGTCGTCAGATGCACCAAATCCATAAAAGGCCATGGAAAATGGTAATGAATGACGTCCGCTTTATCCGCCAACTTCCTGAAACTGGAAAATGCGGAAATCGAAAAGCCTGTCGAGGCGATCTGCGCAGTCAGCTTGGCCCGGTGTGCCAAATAGCCAGCCATTTCTATCATTTTCGGCTGCGGCTTTGAGGATAGCGACAGCACCTCCGCCTTCACGCCGAACTTACTGGAGCCTCTCGCAATCTGGTTGATCACCTGCTCGATGCCACCCATCGAGTCCGGAAAAAACGTCTTATAAAAATGAAGAATCCGCATGGACGATCAGCAATACAATATTGACTTAAACCAGACGGCATAGGGCTGGTATAACCACCATTTCAGCGGCACTCGCCCATAGTGTTGACGAACAGTGGCCATGGCTTCCCGATAGTGATCACGCCGCCGGCTCCTTGTTTTTGTATGCAGATGTTCGCGATTGACCGCGACATATTTATCGAACATCAACATCGGTCCAACCTGCTTGTAAAGCCGCCACCACAGGTCGTAATCCATGCACATCTGCAATCGTGGATCAGCGCCTTCAACCGCTTCCCAGGCACTTCGCCGAATGAGCGTTGCAGGCTGCGAAATGATACAACGCAAAGCGAGACGACGCTCCTCAAATGGCTCAGTCCAAACCGGGCGACGTCTTCCGGATTTTTCCTGAAAATTCCAGCTTCGACCATAAACCGCAGGCACGCCCGGGTGCTTTTCGAGTTCGTAAAGCATATTCGACAACCCATCAGGCAGATAAAAGTCATCGCTATTGAGCCAACAGACGTAAGGCGCACGTCCATTGGCAATACCTTCGTTGATGGCGGCCGCCTGCCCTTCGTCAGGATGACTGCGCCATCCAGCCAAGCGATTCCCCCACTTTTTGATGACTGCGAGTGAGTTGTCCGTCGATCCCGCATCCAGAACAAATACCTCGATGGGGATCTTCTGCGAAAAAATTGACGCGAGTGCCTGATCAAGAAACTGACCTTGATTGAAGGACGGAACGGCAACAGTTATCAATGGTGAGGTCATACTCGATCGCTAGTTACCGGCGATCGGCGAAGAGGCGAGACTTCGAATTTTAATCCAGGCCTTTGAAAAAAGGCTCGAAACTGATAGAAATAATCAGCGCACAAATGCCTTATTAAAAAAGGGAGGGTGGCACTATTTATTTTTTTGTGACTCGGGACTTCCCCGAATATACGCGCTCGAATCATGCTCATTTCCCGGTAACCGATATCGGTGATGGCAGCGGACGTTTTCTGGCGCCCGTGAATTCGGAAAGCGCCAAGAAATCGGGGTATATGCGCAAACTTCGCCCCCGCCTCTCGAAACCGTACGAGCAAGTCCCAATCCATGGCAAACCTGAAATCTTCATCGACGCGGCCACCAATGCTGGCCCACGCCCGTCGGCGCCAGAACAGTGTTTCCTGGGGAATATAGTCAGCCCATGACAGAACCTTAGGATCATGACCCGGCAATATCCATCTGCCGATTTGAAGATCATTTTCATCGATCAACAAGCGATCACCATACACAACGTCAACGTCAGGGTGACGATTAAAGTAATTGACAACCGTATGAATGGCTCCTGGCAGCAGCACATCATCGGAGTTTATCCATGCCATGATTTCGCCAGTGCAGCGGCCGAACCCCAGATTGATGGCGTTCGATTGACCACTATCCGGTTTTGATTCCCATCCACTGAGCCTATCCTGACAGGAGCACAGAATGTCGACGGTTTCATCTTCAGACCCCCCATCCTGAACGAAATATTCGAGACTGGGATACTGCTGGCCAAGAACACTTTCGATGGTCCGGTGAATGTATTTCCCTTGCTCAAAAGAGGGCGTCACGATGGAGACTCGCGGCGTATGGTCCAGCGAAGAAAGCTCTTGATAATGCGCCGGGAGATAAATAGGGCGCGGCGGATGCTGATAAAGATTTCCAAGGCGTGGCCGTGCCCCACGGATCAACGCACGGATCGCCCGCCCGATGATTCTCCTCACCCATGAGAATGCCCTTAAGGGATAGCGAAAAAAGGCGAACGCTGCCCGATAGGCCGAAACGGCCTCGGCAAGTTCCTGAATGATGGCTTCCTTTTCTTCCAGTTGCTTGACGACTGCGTCAAACTGGAGGCGCAACTGTTCGTAATCCTGGTCGTTATTCATCGTGCTGAGAAAATCGATACCCTTGTTCTCGACCGGTTATGCCGTGCCCGAAACGGCAGACGATCTTTTTCCCGAGGCGACCAAGGCGGGGTGCCCCACCCAACCAGGAACGACCGGTGGAAAGCGGATGATATCCACTTGGTTGAAGTATGTTTGGAAACGCTCCACCATGTACTCTAGATTCGGCGCGAGCATTTGCGAGTGAACTTTGCGGCCATCTTCTTCAATGTAATTCCACATAATGCCTGTCACTTGCACACGCCCGCCCCATGACTCCCACGGCGTGGGCACGAAATATGGCAGGTTCACGCCGGCGATCAGCCTGGGATCGGCCAGCGGCACGAAACAGGTTCCCGAAGGACTCGTCCAGGACCACAGGTTGTGTATCACCTTTTGCAACTCATCCATCGTGCCAACAAGCCCGTAGGCGTACCACATGCAGGTCACCAGATCCCAACGGCTCTCCCACGACAGCAAGGGTTCCCGAAAATCATGGAGAAGCAGCGGAACACCCTGATTTCCCTCGCGTGCCCGGCGGATCATCGCAGGCGAAATATCGATGCCGGCACGTTCGATGTGTGGGAAGTGACGCAGGAAATAGCCTGTACCGCATGCCGCATCCAGCCAAGAGCCTCCATCGGCCAGGAACTGCTTGAGCAGCCCCAGTTGATACTCGGTGTCGGACCTGCACAACGGTGAATCAAGGAACTTCTCGTCATATGACGCGGCATACTCGTCGTCATAGAGCCGCGCTACGTAGTCACGATCCATTCGGCTCCCCTGGGTGCATTTGGCGTTTGAGGCGGAACTGCGCGCACCGATGACCGATGTGGCTGCGCGACACCCTGGCTACTGCACTGAGGTCGCGAATTTGGAGTAAAGCGGTTCGACGGAACAAGGCAAGCAGCACAAGAGGCACCAATGCCCAGACCGGACCAGTTAAAGCCAATTGCAACGCTACGGACAGCGGAAGCCAGAGGTAGTAAAAGAAATCGTTCACGAACGGAAACGAGGCACGCGTATTGCGCGGATCGCTGTTCAGCGCGAATTGGAATCCCAATCGGTATTTCAACGCTTCAACGAGACAGTAGATCGACAGGCCAAGCACGGCCAATGGACAAACGCGGGACACGATGAATACGAAGGCGGCATTGACCGGCAATTCCACGAACAGGTTATATCTGGGCAAGAACCGCTCGATCTGCCCAGGCGCAGCCCGGGTAGCTAGCGTCACCGTGCCCGATGCCCTGTCATTTTCCCGATCCGCGATTTGGTGATTGAGTATGCCTTTGATTCCCAACGTGCTCGACCAGATGAGCGCGGCTGCCGAAAAAACCATGAGATGGCCCGACATGGCGATCCGATGAGACAGTACCGCCAACACCAGCAACGTGGGCGTGAGGTGAGCGCCAGCCGCATCGCAGAGCACCCCCGCAAGTCCCCTTTCTTTCAGACGAATGCCGGGCACGGAATAGATCGTCGGCCACAGGTAATTCAGTGCGAGAAGTAAATAGCCCCATGGAGAATAACTCACCGCGAGCGCCGGTAAATAGCCAAGGCCTACGAGTGCCGCACAGATCAGGCCCCGCTGCCCCGGCCTCAGTCGTTCTATCGCATTCGGCTTTCCCGCTCGCCTGTCGGACTCAATGTCAAAAATGTCATTGATCACGTGACCATACGCCGCCACACAGGCAATGGAAAAGAAAAGGGACGGCAGTAAAACAGCGGACTGTCCGGGTCCCAATCCAAACTGAAGAATGCACAAATAGCCGACTGCGAGCAGCGGCGGCATCTTCGAATACCACCAATGATCGAACCGGATCAATTCCTTGATGGTCTGGATACCGCACAGGAGGGGCGAGACATGGCGAGTGCGTTTCGTCGAAGGCATTGCATCCGTACTCGACCCGCGATCGTACAAGGGTTCCGTCACATCCTACCTCGCAGAAAGCGTTTGACGCGGTAGACGTAGGATCTTGCTTCCAACTTTTCGATGATGCCGAGCCTGGCCGCACAGGAATCTTCCGCGCGCTGCCAGTGATCTTGCAACCTTTCTATCACTTCCGACCTGGCGTCGAGTTCTTTTTGCTGACGCTCAATGACGTCGAGCCTGGCCGCACAAGTCTCCTCCGCACGCAGCCAATGATCTTGCAAGCCGTTTATCACTTCCGACCTGGCGTCGATTTCCATCTGCTGACGCTCAATGACGTCGAGCCTGGCTGCACAAGTCTCCTCCGCACGCAGCCAATGATCTTGCAAGCCGTTTATCACTTCCGACCTGGCGTCGAGGCGGCATAGGCTTCGCTCGCCAAAGCGCGGGCACGCCGTCCCATTTCCTCCCGCAATGAAGCATCGCCAACAAGGCAAAGGAGTGCCTGAACGAATTCCCGTTCGTCTGCGGCAGGAATCAACCGGCCATTGACGCCGTCATGAAGGACTTCGGGAACGCCCCCCACCGAGTAAGCTATCGCTGGAATTCCGCAGCTCAGCGCCTCCAATAACATATTCGGCAGATTATCTTCGAGCGATGGGAGAAGAAACAAATCGCTCGCCGCGTACGCCAATGCCATCTGCTCCTCTTGTGGAATTCGACCCAAAGGAATGAGAGGTATATCGCCGTAGGCTTGACCGGTGGGTGGATCTCCCACCCACAACATACGGGCACCGCTACTGACAAAACGTGGATCGTGAACAACCTCGCAGAGCACCCGGGCAAGGGACTCGAAACCTTTGCGTTTTTCCTCGGTCTGATCCGCTCCGCAGAGTATGTAGATTCCATCACGCGCCAAACCCAATTCCTTGCGTGCTTCAGCCCGGGAACGGGGTGCAAAAACATCGACATCGATGCCATTGGGTATGTTCTCGATGCGCGCCTTGTCTCGTAACAGCGCACTCAATCGAGCCTGCTCCGCAATCCAGCGCGAGGGGGCAATGACTGTCAGGCTTGTCGCATCGATCAGAGCGATCTGGTCCCGCAAGGCTGCAGCCGGCAAGCCCAGCGGGTCATGACGCAGCTGTGGGCAGCCAGCGCAGCTGTCCTGGAATCTTGAGCACCCTGCCGGAAAATGGCAGCCCCCCGTCAACGGCCTGAGATCGTGCAGCGTCCACACCACCGGTTTGCCCAGCGCCATCAGCCGCCGTATATCGGCAGGCGTCTGCATAGATGCGACCCAATGCAGATGTATGACATCCGCGGCCTCGACCGCCGGATGGCGGCTGAGGTCCGATCCGGCAAGCGAGACAGAGAAATGTGTGTTGCTGATATCGGTGCGATTGTGAGCGGCGAAAACGCGCTGTACGAGCTCAATATTCTGGAACAACCCCGTATCCGTGACCCACGACTCGATCAACTCGACAGTGGGATCGATGGAACGCTTGTGCTGGACAAGTAGGCGTGAATTCACTCCCTGCCGCAGGAGGAACTGATGCAACCGATAACAGGAACGCGCAGCACCGCCACTGACATCATTGGCATTGACATGGACGACATTCATTTGCCACGCCTCCCGCCAAGCCGAAAACATGCGCTGCCCGCCCCACTAGCCGTGACAAATCTCATGCACAGGGGACACATAATCTACGCGTTTGGTATGTTGTAACGGTTCCTGCTGTCAACCGGGAATAACACTTGAGTCCCGTTGCGACAGTAGCATTTTTTTCTTGTAGGGCGCTAACGATTGAGTCAGGTGAAGAGCATGAAGTTGGAGCGAACTCGAACTGCCTCGCGCGCATTCTATCCGCTATTTGCGGTAAACACTATATAAGCTGCTGCTCGGGAGCAAACGCAACCACCGCTGCCCCCATGGCCTCCCCGACCCGATTGCGCAAATTCCGACGTCGGCTACGGTCGGCTGATGGCTGCAAACGGTATCGCGGAAAAACCCATCACTGTGCAGGCGCGGGACGCGTCGTCAAGTTCGGCAGGCCAATCGTGCGTTAAATGACGTTCTGGGAAACAGGTCTCACGAGGCAGGGCGAACCCATCAAAACTCCAGGAATTTCAATGGGTTATAGAGAGCGCGTTGCTTCGACCACAGGCATTTCCCTGTTGGTCTCGATATCGAATGCCCTACAGGGCCTGAAAATCAAGCAATAATCACTGATCATCTGAAAATTTGATAAATTCGATATGTATTGCAATAAAAATAAAATATATCATCGAATGGAATTACTGGTGCAAATTTGCACTGACGGTCAGCGCCGACTATTTGAATGACGACCAAAGACGGTTTTGATTACCGGGTTATGCGGCGCAGGAAAACCCACATTGGTCGCGTGATAATGAATATGCATGAATAGGCACTTCAATCTGACTGATGGATTGCCGCGTGATGGGTGCTACACGCAACTGTGCAGCAACTCGCAGCACAGTTCCCACTCGTAAAAACGAACCAGCCTCTCCTCGCCGGGACAGAGCGGCCCCTGTCTAGCTCGGTTTCGATCTGTGCGATCCACGGCAGATCCAGCATCAAGGGCGGCGGAATCTCGCATAGCAACTGGTATTCCTCGACACTCATCGGTTTCGCCATGCCACGCGACGCGTTTTCGGCAGCCTGTTAGTGCCTGAGTGCCTGGGCTGCCGCCGCGCACCCGTTATATTCAATGGTATATTTCGCTGACCAAACGGAAATCCTGACGTTGCCCCTCTCCGAGGCATGGCAACGCGCCACCCTGCCCGTCTTCTCCCACGCGAGGTCCGCATGCACACGCCACCGTTCCGCCTTGCTCGCGCCAATGGCATTGGGGCAGCGCTTGGCCACAAGCAGCCGCCGGCCGCCGGCTGCTGCACGCCAGCCGAACCGCAGGGCCGCGCGGTACGGCGGCGCACGCGCCTTGCCGAGCTGGATTCACACCTGCACTGCTCGGTGATCGGCACCTGCATGACCACCGGCGAGCTGCGCAGGCTGGTGCCGCGCTTCACCGCGCTGGACCGGCAGCGCGCCACCGACCTCGAAATCCACCACGAAGCGGTCAAGCTTTCCAGCGCGGGCGGCGAGGGTTGCAAGGCATTCCAGAAAGCGCTCGACGAGCGCTACGCGAGCACATTGAAGCGTTTCGGCGTGGCCAAGGACGCGCAGGCCGTGCACAAGCTCTGGGACGACGCTGTCAGCAGCGGCGACATCCCGCCAGCCTACTGGGCAGTGATGACGCACCCTGAAGCCAGCAGCGCGGTTCGCCAGGCGGCGTTTGGCGAGGTGCATATGCTGTCGCACCTGGTAGGTGCGGCGAATCGCGCCGACATCCGCCGGCTGATCGCGCTGGAAGAAGAAAACGCCACGCTGCGGGACAAGCTCGAGCGCCAGCAGGAACGCCTGCAGGATATGAGCACACGGCATGAAATAGCGATCCGCCAGATGACCGATCAGCTCAGCCAGCTGAACGCGCGCGCGGACCGGCAAACGGGGCTGCGCGATACGGATACGGAATTGCAGGTGCTGCGCGAGAGCTTGGCGGCTCGCGATGCGGAGCTCGCGCTGCAGGCGAGCCGCCGCGAAGCCGCGGAGCAACGCGCCACGCGCGAACACGAGCAAAGACAAGCCGTGCGCGTGCAGCTTGACGACACACTGGCCCAGCTGAAGATCAGCCGCGCCGAATCGGAAGCCCTGGAACGCGCCATGCTCCCCGCCGCGGCACCAGGGGAAGAGCGCCACACCGGGCTACGGCAGCTGCAAGGAAAACGCATTGTCTACGTCGGCGGACGCCCCGGATCCAACCACACGCTGAAATCGCTGGTGGCATCCACCGGCGGCGAGCTCGTGCTGCACGATGGCGGCATCGAAGACCGGAAGGGCCTGCTGGCGGCGACCGTGGCCCGTGCGGACATGGTGGTGTTTCCCGTCGACTGCATCGACCATGACTCCATTCTGCGAGCGCCACCAGGTGGCCTACTATCCGTTGCGGACCGCCAGCGTGGCCAGCTTTGTCGAGCTGGCGGCGCGCGTGAGCGTAGCGGCGTGGCAGCAAGCCGATGCTGTACCTGCCGGGGGCCAGCCGCATGCGCGCGCATGCGTTGCCGCAGCAGCGCCTGAGCGACTGGCGCGCTCAGGTTGAAGAAGAACCGGCGCCATGCGCCACGGCTCTTTCCAAGGCGCGAACGTATCAGGGCTTGGTGCCGCCCAACCCGCCAAGCAGTCCGCCGAGCAGGCCACCCGCGCCCGCGTTGCCGGCGCCCGCCGCGCCGGTTGCGCCTGCCAGCACATTGGTGACCGGAGCCAGGGCATTGGTCAGTGAGCCAGGCAAGGCACCAGGCAGCGCGCCGCCGCCGCTGCCTGTGGCGTGCGTCACCGTGCCGAGGGTGTTGTTGAGCAGGCTGGTAACCGGCGCGAGCAGGCCCGACGCCGGCGTATTGCCTGGTGCCAGCCCCCCCGTCAGCCCACCCGTCAGTCCCCCAAGCAGGTTCGTGACCGGAGCCAGCGGGTTGTTGCCAGTGCCGCCCGTGGGGGCGTTGACCAGTCCGCCCAGCGCGGAAACCGTATTGCCGGTCGTCGTCGCGATGCCACCCAGGCTGGATACCACCGGCGCATTGGTCTGCGTGATCGTCGTGCCAACGGTGCCCACCGTACCGCCAACCGTGCGCAGCAAATTGTCGACGACGGAACCCAGGCCGGTAGCTGCGCCGAGGGTCTGCGTGGCGCCGGTCAGCGTGGAGGTCAGCGGCACGATCGCCTGGCCGAGCGTGCCAGTGACCTGGGTCACCGGATTGGTGATGGCCTGCGGCCCCACACCACCCACGATCTGGCCAACCTGGCCGACGATCGATCCCACGGGGGCGGTAACGGCGGCCAGCGGGCCGGTACCCACGGCGCCGACCGCACCGCCCACGCCGCTGATTGCCGTGCCGAGCTGATTGAGTGCCGAGGGACCGGTAGCGCCGGTGAGCCCCGTGCCACCGGTGGCGCCGGTGGATCCCGCGGGTCCGGTAGCGCCCGTGGCGCCCGAGGGGCCGGCGGCACCCGTCGTGCCCGTCGTGCCCGTTGCCCCTGTTGCGCCCGTGGCACCGCCCGCTCCATTCGTGCCTGTGGCGCCCGTGGCCCCCGCTGCGCCGTCCGATCCGTTGGTCCCCGTGGCGCCGGCAGCCCCGGCATCGCCCTTTGCGCCTGCGCTGCCGGCCGCACCCGAGGCACCGGCGTTGCCTGTGGCCCCCGAATTACCCGTCGGGCCTATGGCGCCCGTCTTGCCTATAGCGCCGTCGGATCCGTTGGCGCAGCCGCCAAGCAGCACCAACGCGCCCAATGTGATACCAAGGAAATATTGCTGATTGCGCACGGTCGAACCTCTCTGGTGATTGCGTTGAATCCTCAAGTAGTGGGCTAGACGCAATAGTTATGCCCGATGAGAAAAGCGCGCTTTCCCGTGCCGCGCGCGACCATGCTCACAGCCACGGAACCCGCTTGTGGATTGGCTTTTCGGGAAACAGACACAGCCGCGATCGTGCGTTTGAAGCGCGCCCTTCTCGTACCCTTCTCGCGCCTGTTCCGTTACGCGTTACGTAACGCCCCCCGGCTCCGCCGCCGATCAAACAGAAGAAATCGGGCCCTCGCACGCGCGCGCCAAACCCGGGGTTTATCCGGATCTGCAATTGCCAAGCGGCGACAGTCTTGCGCCAGCGCGCTGCAGATAATCGCTCCAGGCAACGGACTGCGGCATCGGCCGCAGTGTTCCGCAGATTGCCCGCCACGGAGCTTTCAGCATGACCACAACCCTCTCCCATGATCTCAAGGCGCGCCGCGAGCGCCTGGTCCTTGACCACTTTGCCGACGAGACCCGCCAGGATTTCGACGCCGTGCTGGCCACCTTCCCGCACCCGCACTACGAGCTGATTCCCAGCGGCGAAGTGCATGACGGCATCGACACCGTGCGCCAGTACTACATCGACAGCCGCCAGGCCTTCCCCGACCAGCGCCACGAGATCATCCAGCTGCGCCACACGGACGATGCCGTGATCGTGGAGTTCTGGCTGCTGGGCACGCACCGCGGCGCGCTGCGCGGCTTGCCGCCGACGGGCAATGCCTTTCGCTGCCGCATGATCGCGCTGTTCATCTTCGAGGGCGAGCGCCTGGTCTGCGAGCGCGTGTATTTCGATACCTTGACGATGCTGCGCCAGCTGCTGGCCGGCACGCCAGCGGACATGCTGCCCAAGCTGATCAGCGGCCTGCTGGGCCAGCCAGAAGCGCGCCAGGCCGAAGCCGCGTAAATAGAAGAACAAGAACCACAGGAGACAACGCATGAAACGCGATCCCGATCCGATAGGCCTGCTGCCGATCTCCGACTTTGACGGTGCCCGCAGCGCCAGCGCGCCACAGGACCGCCTGCGCGCGCTGCGGCGCGGCGCAGCGCACTTCCGCGAGCAGTTCCTGGAAGCGCCGCCGGTTCGGTTCGCGCGCAGCTTCAACCTGCTGCGGGTTCCCTACCCGGCCTGGTACGCCTTTAGCGGTGTGTACTCGCAGCAGATGCTCAAGCCGCACCTGATCCACCTGCTGTCGCGCATGGTGCTGATCCAGTACGAGGACTTCGCGGGGTGCCTGCGCACGCTGCTGTTCACTCCCGCGGACTTCGAGGCCGGCGCCGAGACGCCCTATTTCAAGCGCATGAGCACGCAGACGCCGCGGTTCCTGCACAGCACCATCGCCCCGGTCTACGGCACGGTGCTGCAAGCGCTGGCACGCTGCGGCGTGGCGCCCGAGCAGATCGACTACATCACCTACGATCACCTGCACACGCAGGACGTGCGCCGCTGGCTCGGCAGCGGCGCGAGCCGCGGATTGCTGCCCAACGCGAGGCTGCTGGTGCACCGGCAGGAACTGGCCAACGTGCACGGCCTGCTGCCGGTGCAGGCCGACTGGTACTGCCCCAACGGCTTGGCGGGCGTGCCGCAGGAGCGCATCAGTGCGTTCGACGGCAGCGTGCACCTGGGCCACGGCCTGGCGCTGGTGCATACGCCAGGACACACCGAAGGCAATCACTCGCTGGTCTATCGCACGCCCGACGGCATTCGCGTGAGCAGCGAGAACGGTGTCAGCGCGGACAGTTGGTCGCCCGAGCATTCGCGCCACAACGGCATCCGGCGCTTTGCACGCGCCACCGGGGCGGAAGTGATCCTGAACGGCAATACGCAGGAGGGCAGCAACGATCAATACCTGTCCATGGTGCTGGAGAAAACCATCGCGGGCGCCTCGGAAGCGCATCCATTTTGCAACGTCGTGCCGTCGTCCGAGTGCACGCCGTACTGGCTGTTCCCTGGCGCGCCGTCCAGCCACTTGTGGGGCGAGACCGAGTTCGGCCACCCGGCCAGCGCGCCGGCAGACTGGAGGCCCGCGCAATGAACACCGCTACCCTCGCCAAGCCGGCCGGCTTGGCTGCCGCCGATCCGGCCGGCGACGTCGCGCTGTTCCGCAAGATCACATGGCGGCTGCTGCCGCTGCTATGCGTGTGTTATGTCTTCAATTACCTGGACCGGACCAACGTCGGCTATGCGCAGTTGCAGATGCGCGAGGAGCTCGGCTTTGGCGATGCGGTCTTTGGCCTGGGCGCTAGCATCTTCTTTCTCGGCTATGCGTTGTTCGAAGTGCCCAGCAACCTGATGCTGGCAAAGATCGGCGTGCGGGCTACGCTGCTGCGCATCATGGGCCTGTGGGGACTGGCGTCTGCGGCCATGATCTTCGTGAGCACGCCCACGCAGTTCTATGCATTGCGGTTCCTGATCGGGGTGCTGGAGGCCGGGTTCGCGCCGGGGGTGCTGTTCTACTTCACGCTCTGGTACCCGTCGCGCCGCCGGGCGCAGGTGACGGCACTGTTCTTCATGGCCTATGGTGCCGCGCCAATCGTGGCCGGGCCGCTGGCGGGCCTGGTGATGACGTTCCTCAATGGCGCGTGGTCCTTGCAGGGATGGCAGTGGCTGTTCCTGCTGGAGGGGATACCGAGCGCGCTGCTGGGCATCCTGGCCTTCGTGATGCTGTCGGACGGCCCTGCGCAGGCACGCTGGCTCAGCGCTCCCGAGCGGCAGCGCGTCGCCCGGCTGCTGGAGGAGGACCAGGCCGCCAACGGCATCCGCGCGACCCACGGCTTTGGCGCCGCGATGCGCGACCGGCGCGTGTGGATGCTCGGCCTGATCTCGTTTCTCGCCATCCTGGGCATCTATGCCTTGTCGTTCTGGCAGCCCACGCTGTTGAAGATGATGGGGCTGAGCGTGCTGCAGGTGGGGTTTTACGCGGTGGTGCCGGCAGTCACCGGCATCGCGGCGTCCATCGTCGTGGGGCGCCATTCGGACCGCACGGGAGAGCGGCGCTGGCATTTTGCCGTAGCGGCGCTGGTTGGCGCGCTGGGCTTGTCCCTCACCACGCTGTTCATGCACAACCCGCTGGCGGCGGTGCTGTGCCTGGCGCTGTCGTCGGCGGGTGTTTCCAGCGCCTTCACGATTCTCTGGTCCGTACCCGGCAGCATCCTGGCGGACCGGGGCGCGGCTGCCGGCATCGCCATGATCAGCACGATCGGCAGCAGCGCGGGCCTGGTGGCGCCGGTCATGGTGGGCGCCATCAAGGCCGCCACCGGCGGCTTCACCTATAGCCTGGCAATACTCAGTGCGGCCCTGGTGCTGGCCGCGCTGCTCTTCGTGCTGGCGTTTCCCATGCGCATGGCTGCGCGTGAAACCCGCTGCGCGCGTTAGGCGTTGCCGCGGCGCGCATCCAGGCTGAAGCGGCCTGCACCGTAGACCACGATCTGCAGCAGGCCGCCGGCCATCGCAATGTTCTTGAAAAAGTGGATGAACTGGTTCTGGTCCGCCAGGTTCGCGTGGAAGGCCAGCGCGGTCGCCACGCTGAAGACGGCCAGGATGGCAGCCACCACGCGGGTGCGGTATCCCAGCACCAGGGCGATGCCGCCCACCAGTTCCACGGCAATGGCAATGGCCAGCGCCACCTGCGGCAGCGGCAGGCCGACCGACTGGATGTAGCCGATCATGGCAGCCGGCGCGGCCAGCTTGGACGCGCCGGAGAGCAGGAAGATGGTTCGGGTTCGGGTTCAGGTTCAGGTTCTGAATCGGGTACGGCAACCGATGGACCTAAATGTAGGCGGGTTTTTACGTCCGCGAAAGTGGGATAATATGGATCGAAACGTTCGATAAAATCGATAAGATGCCAAATCCCGGTACCCCGACGCTGGATCAACTGAAGGTGTTCCTGACCGTGGTGGACGTCGGCAGCTTTGCCGGCGCGGCCCGCAAGCTCAGCCGGGCAACCTCGGTCATCAGCTATACGATCGCCAACCTGGAGAATCAGCTCGGCGTGGCGCTGTTCGACCGCAAGACCACCAAGAAGCCGCAACTGACAGAGGCGGGCCGCACCGTGCTGGCCGAGGCGCGCACGGTCACCATGGGCATCGACGGGCTGCGCTCGAAGGTCAAGGGCCTGCTGCAAGGCCTGGAGGCCGAGGTCCACCTGGCGCTGGACGTGATGTTGCCCGCGGCGCGCGTGGTGGACGCCTTGAAGGCCTTCCGCGCGGCATTTCCCACGGTAGCGCTGCACCTGCACATGGAGGCACTTGGCGCCGTGACGCAGATGGTGCTGGACGGCGCCGCCGCCATCGGCGTCAGCGGGCCGCTCGGCGCAGGCGTGACGGGGATCGAGCGCATCTGGATCGGCGATGTGATGCTGCGGCCGGTTGCGGCGCCAGGCCATCCGTTGGCCGGCGGCAGCCCGAACCTGCCGGGCGCCGGACGGCATCATGTGCAACTGGTGCTGTCGGACCGCTCGGCGCTGACGCGCGGCAAGGATTTCGCGGTGATCAGCACGCATACCTGGCGCCTGGCCGATCTTGGCGCCAAGCACATGCTGCTGCGCGAAGGCATCGGCTGGGGCAATATGCCGGTGCCCATGGTGCAGGAAGATCTCGACTCGGGCCGCCTGGTGCTGCTCGACCTACCCGAAAATCACAGCAACCTCTACCCGTTCGATGCAATCTACCGCACCGACACGCCACCCGGCCCCGCCGCCTCGTGGCTGATCGAGCGCTTTGCCGGCCAGGCAGTGGACTGAGCCTGCCCGCGGCTAGCGGCCATTGCCGGCGGCGCCGCCGGACACCGGCAGCTCGAAGCTGAACGCCGTGCCGCTGCCGGCGCGCTCCACCAGCCGGATCTGGCTGCGATGCAGCTGCAGCATGCGCTGCACGATCAGCAACCCCAGCCCGCCGCCGCGATGCGCGCCGCCGGCGCTGAACGGCCGCTGGAACAGGCTCTCGCGCAGTTCCGCCGGAATGCCGGGGCCGGTATCGCTGACGGTGACCGCCACCTTGCCGTCGCGCAAGGCAAGATCGACATCGATGGTGCCTTCGGCCGGCGTATGGCGGATCGCGTTATCCAGCAGATTGGTCAGCACGCGCTCGATCATGCCGAGATCGGCCGTGACGGCGGGCAGGCGCTGCGGGATGCCGGCGCGCAGCCGCACATGGCGCGCCTCGGCCGCCAGCTCGAACTTCTGGAACACATCCTGCACCAGGTCCACCAGGGAGAAATCCTCCAGCGCCGGCTGCACGATGCCGTGCTCCAGCCGCGCCAGCTCAAAGAGCGATTGCGCCAGCCGCCCCACCTTGACGCTTTGCGCCAGCGCGATGGCCAGGTAGCGCTGGCGCTCGGCCTCGCTGAGCGTATCGGCCTTGAGCGACAGCGTTTCCAGGTAGCCGTGCAGCGAGGTCAGCGGCGTGCGCAGGTCATGCGAAATATTGGCAACCAGCTCGCGCCGCTCCTGGTCCTGCTTGGTCAGCGCGCGCCATTGCTCGGCGATGCGGTCCGCCATTTGCGCGAAGGCCGCTTCCAGCGCGACGATTTCATCGCGCGCGCTGCCGGACGGCGAGCGCGGCACGCGCGGCTGCGTCTCGGGCGCGCCGTCGGCATCAAACCGCCGCATCGCCTCGGTCAGGCGGCGCAGCGGCCGCGTGATGAGGCCGAACGCCATCACCCCCGCCAGCAAGCCCAGCAACGCCACCAGCCCCATCGACCACAGCGTGGTGCGCAGCACCGAGTTGGCGGAGGCGCGCGCCGCCAGTTCGTCATGCGCCTCGCCCAGCAGCACCACGTAGATATAGCCGGCGGGCTCGGCGCCGCCCCCGCGCAGCGGCGCGGCGCTGAACACCTTGCGCCCGCCCGCGCTGCGCGGATCGTCCCCAAGGATAGGCAGCGGCTCGCCGGCCAGCAGGCGCTGCACCGGCTTCAGGTCTACCTGCTGGCGCAGCAGGTGCCCGGCCGGCGCGTCGTGCCCCTGGATCCGGCCCTGGCTGTCCAGCAGGTAGACCTCCACGCTCGGGTTCACCACCATCAGCTGCCCGAACAGGCGGCGCAGCGCATCCGGCTTGAGGCCGTTGGCGTCCATCAGCGACGCATTGCGCGCGATATGGCCGGCCAGCCCGCGCGACAGGTCCTGGATGACCTCTTTCTCGCGCATGTCGTTGGAGCGGACCTGCAGCCACGCGGAGGCGCCGCAGCAGGCCAGCAGCAGCACGGAGAACACCAGGGACAACCGCTGCGTCAGGGTCAGGCGGCGGCTAAGGTTCAGTCCGAGGTCAAGGCTCACGGCGCACCTCCTGGAGTGCCCGCCGCGAGCTTGTAGCCATGCCCCCACACGGTCAGGATGCGGCTGGGCTGTGCCGGGTCCGCCTCGATCTTGGTGCGCAGCCGGTTGATATGGGTGTTGACGGTATGTTCGTAGCCCTCATGCTGATAGCCCCAGACGGCGTTGAGCAGGTCCATGCGGGAGAACACCTTGCCGGGATGCCGGGCGAAGAAATACAGCAGGTCGAACTCGCGCGGCGTGAGCTCGATGCGCCGGCCGTCCACGCTGGCCTCGCGCGTGAGCGGATCGATCGACAGGCCGCCGAGCTCCAGGCTGCCCGCGTCGACCCGCAGGTCCTTGGCCATGGCATCCACGCGCCGCAGCAGCGCCTTCACGCGGGCCACCAGCTCGAGCACCGAGAACGGCTTGGCCAGGTAGTCGTCGGCGCCAAGTTCCAGGCCAAGGATGCGGTGGACCTCGCTCGCGCGCGCGCTGGTGATGATGATCGGCGTGTAGCGCGTCATGGCGCGGGCGCGCCGGCAGATCTCCAGCCCGTCCACGCCGGGCAGCATCAGGTCGAGGATCAGCGCGTCCCAGTTGCCCTGCGCCAGCAGCCGCAGGCCTTCGTTGCCGTCGGCGCTGTGCACGACCTCGTAGCGCTCGTCGCGCAGGTGCAGGCTCAGTACGTTGGCGATGTCGACATCGTCTTCGACGATCAGGATGCGCTTGGGGTGATCCATGTTCAGCCTAGGGGCGCGAGCCGGCTCGCGCGTGACAGGGGAGGCACAGGAAATGCGCCGGCCTGGCTATTGTGCAAAATTTTGGGGCGGCGAGTTATCACATTTAATTTAACCTTTGGTGAGGACTCCGGGATGGTGCCAGCCATACGATGCGGCCAACGATCCATGGCAGCGATCGGCGGCAAGTCGGTCGCCGCGATCGATACATTGAGGCAAGGAGCACATCATGGGAAGCAGAAGGCGCTTTTTGGTATCAGGCAGTGCCGCCGTGGCGGCGCTTGCGGCCGTTAGCGGCTGGCGCGCGCTGGCCGCTGGCCCGGCAAATGCAGCGAACGCGGGCAAGCCCGCCGAAACCTTCGAGGTGGTGCGCTCCGACGCCCAGTGGCGCCAGATGCTGACCTCGTCACAGTACGACGTGCTGCGCCAGGAAGGCACGGAGCGGCCCTACAGCAGCCCGCTGAACGATGAGCATCGCGCCGGCATCTTCGCCTGCGCCGGATGCCAGCTCGACCTCTTCTCGTCGCGCACCAAGTTTGACAGCCGCACCGGCTGGCCCAGCTTCTGGGCGCCGCTGGAGAACGCCGTGCGCACGAACGAGGACCGGTCCTTCGGCATATCGCGCACGGAAGTGCATTGCCGGCGCTGCGGCGGCCACCTGGGCCACGTGTTCGACGACGGCCCCAAGCCGACCGGGCTGCGCTACTGCATGAACGGCATAGCGATGACGTTCAAACCGCAAGCCGCCTGAGCCCGCGCGGGCCTCCAACGCCGACCACAACCAGACAGAAGAATCCCATGTTCCTCCTTATCCTCGCCTACCTCGGCGGCGCGCTCACCATCCTCAGCCCGTGCATCCTGCCCGTGCTGCCCTTTGTGTTCTCGCGGGCCGACCAGCCCTTTGTGCGCAGCGGCCTGCCACTGCTGGCCGGCATGGCGCTGACGTTCGCGGCGGTGGCAACGCTGGCGGCGGTGGGCGGCGGCTGGGTGACCCAGGCCAACCAGTACGGACGCTGGCTGGCCATTGGCTTGCTGGCCGTGTTCGGCCTGACGCTGCTGCTGCCGCGCCTGGCCGAGCGGCTGATGCACCCGCTGGTGAGCGCGGGCAGCCGGCTCTCCGCGTTTGCGCAGGCCGATGGCGGGCAGGTCCGGCCAGGATCGTCGTTCCTGCTCGGCATTGCCACCGGCCTGCTGTGGGCGCCATGCGCGGGTCCGATCCTTGGACTCGTGCTGACCGGCGCGGCGCTGCGCGGCGCCAGCGTCGGCACCACGCTGCTGCTGGTCGCTTACGCAGCCGGCGCGGCCACGTCGCTGGCGGTGGCCCTGCTGGTCGGCGGCCGGGTCTTTACCGCGATGAAGCGCTCGCTGGGCGCGGGGGAATGGGTCAGGCGCGGCATTGGCGCGGCCATGCTGCTCGGCGTGGTGGCCATCGGGCTGGGGCTGGACACCGGTGTGCTGGCCCGCGTTTCGACAGTGGCCACGGGCGGCATCGAGCAGCAGCTGGTCGACAAGCTCTCCGCCAAACAGGCTGAAGCCGGCAACGGCGCGATGATGCGCGCGACCCGCCTCAAGACCGGCGAAGACGCCGCGGTGGCGCTGCCCGTGGAAGGCCAGTTGCCCGGGCTGGGCGGCGCAGTGCAATGGCTGAACTCGCCGCCGCTCACGGCCGAAGCGCTGCGCGGCAAGGTGGTGCTGGTCGATTTCTGGACCTACTCGTGCATCAACTGCCTGCGCACCCTGCCCTACGTGAAGGCCTGGGCGCAGAAGTACCGCGACCAGGGCCTGGTGGTGATCGGCGTGCATGCGCCGGAGTTTGCCTTCGAGCGCAACCTCGACAACGTGAAGAAGGCCACGCGCGACCTCGGCATCGACTATCCCGTGGCAGTCGACAACAACTACGCGATCTGGCGCGCCTTCAACAACCAGTACTGGCCAGCGCACTACTTCATCGACGCGCAGGGGCAGATCCGCTTTCACCACTTCGGCGAGGGCGAGTACGCGAAGTCCGAGCAGGTGATCCAGCAACTGCTGGCGCAAGCGGGCCACGCCGCAGCGGCGAAGGTGGCGATGGGCATCGGCGATGCCGATGCGCAAGGCGTGCAGATGGCTGCCGACAAGACCGAGATCCAGTCCGGCGAAACCTACCTTGGCTATGAGCGGGCGGAGAACTTCGCATCGCCCGGCGGCGAGGCGCAAGACAAGGCGCGCACTTATACCGCGCCCGCAAACCCCGCGCTCAACAACTGGGGCCTGGCCGGCACCTGGCAGGTGGGTGCGGAGCACGCCACGCTGGCCGGCGCTTCCGGGCGGATCGTCTACCGCTTTCACGCGCGCGACCTGCATCTGGTACTGGGCCCGGGCAAGGAAGGCAAGCCGGTGCGGTTCCGGGTAAGCGTCGACGGCGCCGCGCCGGGCGGCGCGCGCGGCACCGATGTGGCGGCGGATGGCAGCGGCACGGTGACCGAGCAGCGGCTATACCAGCTGGTGCGGCAGACGGGCAAGGTGGCCGACCGCACGTTCACCATCGAATTCCTGGACCCCGGCGTGGAGGCTTACGCCTTCACCTTCGGCTGATGCTCATGCAAGCCGCCATATTCCACCCGTATTCCACCCGTAACCCACTCATTGATCACGACGCAGCAACGTGCAAGGACAGGCAATCATGACCACGCAATCTTCAACCGGTTTCTCCTGGTGGACGCGCTCGTCCGCCGCAAAAGTCGCAGGCCTCGTCATGCTGGCGGCCGGCCTGCTGGCCTGGCAGCGCGTGGCCAACTCCGCTGAAGACGCCGTCAGGATCCCGCCGCCAGCGCTCGATGAAAAAGCCAGCGCGGCGCCAACGGAAACGGCCGTGTTCGCCGGCGGCTGCTTCTGGGGCGTGCAAGGCGTGTTCCAGCACGTGCGCGGCGTGAAGCAGGTCACGTCCGGCTATGCCGGCGGCTCCGCCAGCACCGCCCAGTACGAGGCCGTCAGCGGCGGCGACACCGGCCATGCGGAATCGGTGCAGGTCACGTTCGACCCGGCGCAGATCAGCTACGGCCGCCTGCTGCAGATCTTCTTCTCGGTCGCGCACAATCCCACGCAGCTCAACTTCCAGGGCCCGGACCACGGCACGCAGTACCGCTCGGCAGTGTTCCCGCTCAACACCGAGCAACGCAGCGTGGCGCAGGCCTATATCGCGCAGCTGGGCAAGGCCAATGCGTTCAAGGCACCCATCGTCACCCGCATCGAGGACTACAAGGCCTTCTACCCGGCGGAGAGCTATCACCAGAATTTCCTGACCCGCCATCCTTCGCATCCGTACATCGTCATCAACGACATGCCCAAGATCGGCTACCTGAAGCAGATGTTTCCCGACCTGTATCGCAACGACCCGGTGCTGCTGAAGGTGGCGGGCTCGTGATGGCCGCGCGCCGCGCCGTGCTGCGCGGCGCCGCTCAGCCCCGGCCCGTCAGGATCGCGCTGCCGGCGTACCGCGCCTGCGCCCCCAGCCTGCGCTCGATGCGAATCAGCTGGTTGTACTTGGCAGTGCGATCCGAGCGGGAGATGGACCCCGTCTTGATCTGCCCGCACCCGGTTGCCACCGCTAGGTCCGCGATGCTCACGTCCTCGGTCTCGCCCGAGCGATGCGACATCACCGCCCTGTACCCGGCCGCATGTGCCACGCCCACGGTATCCAGCATCTCGCTCAGCGTGCCGATCTGGTTGGCCTTGACCAGGACGGCGTTGGCGATGCCGTCGGCGATGCCCTGCTGCAGCAGGGCAGCATGAGTGCAGAACACATCGTCGCCCACCAGATCCCGCCGTCTCGATGGCGTGCAGGATGAAGTCCAGCGCCTCATCCGCCGTGCGCAGGTCCGGCGCAAAGCCGCCCTCATCGCCCACATTGGTGTTGAAGCCTGCCGCTTTCAAGGCGAGCCGCAGCGTATGGAAAATCTCCGACGCCATGCGCACGCCCTCGGCAAAGCTCAGCGCGCCGACCGGCACGATCATGAACTCCTGGAAGTCGATCGTATTGTCGGCGTGCGCCCCGCCGTTGATGATGTTGATCATCGGCACGGGCAGCACGTTGGCACGCGGGCTGCCGACGTGGACGAACAAGGCCGAACCCGATGACGCGGCCGCCGCGTGCGCCACCGCCAGCGAAACGCCCAGCAGCGCGTTGGCGCCCAGGCGGCTCTTGTTGGCCGTGCCGTCCAGCTTGATCATGATGTCGTCAACCCGGCGCTGCTCGCGGGCATCCACGCCCATGAGCGCCGCGCGCAACTCGGTGTTTACCGCGCCCACCGCGCGGGTGACGCCCTTGCCCAGATAACGCGCGGGGTCGTTGTCACGCAGCTCCACCGCCTCCCGCGCGCCGGTCGATGCGCCGGAGGGCACCGTCGCCCGGCCGGCCGATCCGTCGGCCAGCGTCACCTCCACCTCCACCGTGGGATTGCCTCGGCTATCCAGCACTTCGTACCCCTGCAACTGCGCGATCTGGTTCATCCGATACTCCCTTCGTTAAATAAACTATCAACGTAAAGGATGGTAGATTCTCCTGATCACTGGGAAAACCGAGTTATTTTTCTGGATTCGTCAGCTTTTCTCATATTCGAACATTCCATGCGTACGCTGCCACCCATGTCCACCCTGCGCGCCTTCGAGGCCACGGCGCGCACCGGTTCCATCACGCGGGCCGCCGAAGAACTGTGCCGCACGCATGGCGCGGTCAGCCGCCAGCTCCGCCTGCTGCAGGAACACGCCGGCACCACCTTGTTTGAAAAGGACGGCACGGGCGTGCGCCTGAACGAACGCGGCCAGGGCATGTACGACGTGGTGCGCGCCGTGTTCGACCAGCTAGAGCAAAGCTACAGCCGGCTGCAGGACCAGGCGCGCGGGCCCAGCCTGCACGTGGCCTGCAGCGCCACGTTTGCCATGCGCTGGCTGGTGCCGAATATGGTGGACTTCTATCGCTTGCGGCCCGACATCCGGATCCGCCTGTCCATGACCTCCGCCCGCGAGATGCGCACGGAAGGCGCCGATGTGGTGATCGCCTGGGATCTCAGCGCCTACCCGGAGCCCGACCGCCAGCGCGCGCTGCACCTCGCGCCGGTCGCCTTCGGGCCCGTGTGCGCGCCGTCGTACGCAGCGTCGGTACGCTCCGGCGTGCGGATTGCGCATGACTTCACGTCGAGCGCCTGGGACCAGTGGGAAGCCCTGTCCGGCAAGCGCATTGCGCCAGCCCGCGAGCTCACCTTCCCGCACACGCACCTGTGCATCGAGGCCGCGCTCGGCGGCGTGGGTGTGGCCTTGATCGAGCAGCGCCTGATCCGTCGGGAGCTGGAGGATGGCCAACTCATCGCGCCGTACGGCTTTGCGCGTTTCAGCAACGGACTGATGGCGGTACCGGCCGCGCGGGAGCTGCCGAAGGACGCGAAAGTGTTTGTCGGCTGGCTGCGGGACAAGCTGGCCGAGTACGAGCCCGGGATGTAGGGACGCTGATCTGTTTGCATGCCCATGCCGCCCATGCAGGTTTCGGTTTGGGATTAGGATCTCGACTTCGAACCCGCGCTGACAAGCCCACCGGACCCGCATCATGTTTCAGCTATCCAGCGGCACCGCGGCGCAGACCCGCAGCACGCAGGTCGTGCGGGACGTGCATGCGTTTGCCGGCCATATCGCCTGCGACGCGGCTTCCGGATCGGAAATCGTCGTGCCGCTGATCGCCGCTGACGGCACGCTCTTCGGCGTGTGGGACGTTGCCCGCTTCGATGACGAAGACGCGGCAGGCATGGAGGCGCTGTGCCGGGTGTTTGTGGAGATGGGCTGGACGCAGCCCTAGGCAGTGGATTGCGCTTATTTCGGCGCCGCCGGTACGAGCCCGTAGCGGGACATGACCGCAACCAGCGCTGCGCGGTCGGGTGGCGCGCCGGCATTGACGACATCGGCGACGTCGCGGAAGTACTGGGCCCCGATGTCCGGCGTGAGAACAACCAGTGCGCGAACCGCGTCGCCGTGCGGGTTGCTGAACTGATGCACCGATCCGCGCGGGGTATGCATCCACTCTCCCGGCGCCAGGTCTCGGGACACCCCGTCGACAGCGTACCGAAGCCTGCCCTCCAGCACATAGACGCACTCTTCGTTGTGCGTGTGGCTGTGCGCGGGCGGCACCTGCGCGCCGGGTGGCACCGTCAATTCGAATACCCCCATCCCACCCGTCGCGGCACCGTCGATCAGGTACTGGATGTGCAACTGACCCAGCCGGATTGATTCGCCCGAAGTCCCGCCATCATGCGCCATGTTCAGTCTCCCGCCGATTAAGTGAATCGTTCGCCCGTGCCGCTGTTGAGATTCTAGGTCAGCGGGGATGCTTGCGACAGGGCCATCGGCGAACGGGAGGCGGGCGGCGGAATGGCTTGCCCCGCGCCCGCCCTGGCGCGATGATGCACGCTGCGCATTCCCCCGACCTATCGCAGTTTTCTCTCCAAGCCACCCGGCATTTACCCGTGACCGCCCACGCCCACGCCTCCCGGAACGCCATCGCGTCGTTCTATCTCTACTACGTCGCGCTGTACGCCCCGGTTGCGATCACCATCAGCTTCTTCCCCCTCTGGATCCGCGCCCAGGGCCTGAGCGAGCAGCAGACCGGGATGGTGCTGGCGCTGGGCGCCGCGCTGGCGGTGCTGGTCAATCCGGCCGTGGGCGCCATGGCGGACCAGTACCGCAGCCGCAAGGTGATCCTGCTCGCGCTGGTGGCCGGCTCCGCGCTGAGCGCCGGGCTGTTGTTCAGCGCCAAGGGCTTCATCGGCGTGCTGCTGGTCTTCCTGGCCACCAAGGCCTGCTCGGCGGGCCTGATACCGCTGAGCGAATCGATGGCGCTGGCCGGGATGCCGCGCTATGGCTTTGACTTTGGCCGCTTGCGCAGCGCCGGGTCGATGTCGGTGGTGGCCATGTCGATCGTGCTTGGCTGGCTGGTGGATCGCGCGGGGACCGAGGTGATCGCGATCGTGTTCGTGGTGGCGTACCTGGCGCAGGGCCTGCTGGCGCTGGCGCTGCCCAACGACACGGTGACGGCGCGCCATGCGGTGAAAGCGCCGCTGCTGCAGGTGCTGCAACTGCCCGGCTTCTCGCCAGCGCTGCGATGTCGCAAGCGTGCCACGGCTTCTTCTACAGCTACAGCGCGCTGTACTGGAAGAACTTGGGGTTCTCGGCATCGACCATCGGCTACCTGTGGGCGCTGGGCGTGATCGCGGAGATCACGGCGTTCACCTTCGGCTCGCGGCTGCTGGCGCGGGTGTCGGCGCCGGCGCTGATCGCGCTGGCCTGCGCGGCGGGCATCCTGCGCTGGTCGATGATCGGCCTGGCCGAGAGCGCCGGGGTGGCCATGCTGGCGCAACTGCTGCAGGGCGCCACGCTAGGCTTCACACAACTGGGCGCGGCGCAGTACATCCGCACCCGGGTGCCGGCGCAGGTCATCTCCAGCGGCACGGGCCTCTACTCGGCCTGCGCCGGCTTGCTGACCGCGGCCTGCGTGTTCCTGGGCAGCTACCTGTTTGCCAGCGTGGGCGGCCGCGCCTTCCTGCTCACGGCCGCGCTTTGCGGCGCGGGCCTTGCGGCGGCGCTTGCCTTGCAGGTGCATGAGGCACGCCAGGCGCGCGTGCCTAGCGCGGGTTAAGGCGGTTGCTTACCGGCCCTATTTGATGCCGCGCCAGACCTTGGCCAGGATCGTCTGCAGCGTCTGGCAATCCTCGTCGTTCAACTCGCGGGTGAGGTGGGCGCAGGCGCGCCAGAAGGACGGCAGCGCCTGGTCGAGAATCTCGCGGCCCTTGTCGGTCAGCACCAGCTCCAGGCTACGCCGGTCGTCCTTGCGATGCTCCCGCGCGAGCAGTTCGCGCGTCTCCAGCCAGTCCAGCAGCCCGGTTGCCGAGGAGCGAGTCACGCCGCAGTAATCGGCGATGACCGACGGCGTCAGCGGGCCAAGGTCCAGCATGCCGCGCTCGTCCAGTGAGAACAGGATCAGCACGTGCAGCTTGTTCTCGGTGATGCCGTGCTCGCGCAGCCCGGCGTTGACCCCACTCATGACGTCATCGCTGAGCCACAGCAGCATCAGCCCGGCCGCGGCCTTCTTGCGGCTGGTGCCACGCTCCGCAGTGGCGGCGAGCAGCTTCAGGTGCGGCGCGATGGCTTGCTCTGCGCTGGCGGGCTCGATAGGTTCGGTGGGTTCGGTCTTGGTGGTCATCGGGTTGGGTGCTGGCTTCGGCTGCCTGATACGGCTAGCATATAGTGCGATTATCGTATCAGACTTGCCGTGCGGCGTGACACTCAGCTTTGCGTCGCCGGCGTGGCGCCAGCCGCGGCGCGTTGCTCTGCAAACAGCCGGTCGCTGCGCTTGCAGCGGCAGCGGCCGATCTGGTGCAGCTCGATCATGTTGCCGGCCGGGTCGTGCATGAATAGTTGCTTCAGCTCGGGCGCCGCGACGTTCTCCTGCTTCCAGAAATCCACGCCCAAGCGCAGCAGCTCCGCCTCCGTGGCGAGGATATCGCGCACGGCCAGCGCCACGTGATTGCCGACCGGATCGCGGCCTGGGCCTTGCGCATAGGGCGAGACGCCGTCGCTGCCCAGCAAGTGGATCTGGCAATCGTTGCCCATGTCGAGGAAATAGCCGGGCACGCCGGGAATGTTCCAGCGGCCGGTGTCGGTGTCGAGGCCCAGTACGTCGCCGTAGAAGGCGCCCATGGCTTCGACCTTGTCGAGAGGCATGCGGACTGCGTGATGGTGAAGTTCGAGAATTTTGATAGCCATGTCTGGCTCCTTTCCTTTGGATGTGAGGTGGCGTGAAGCGGCGCTGCCGGGATTGATGCGATCGGTACGGTGCGTCGTCATCACATATAATACGTCACACTAACTATCTGTCAAGCAAATCAAATTGGGGCATGATTTAAGAGCACCGCCACGCTGCGTGCGCTGATCCGCGAGCATCGCTTCATTTCGTTGTTTCGTGCCTGCGCCGAATTGCTGGCGAGCGAAAAAGCCAGCCGCCTGGCGGCGATGGAGCGAGCCGACAAGAGCATCGACGAGTTGCTCGCCAGCCTTCGCGGCAGGTTTCACAGCCAGCGGCAAAGAGCGATCGATGAGGAGTTGTTCGACGTGACGGCAGGATACGAGGCCTTGTCGAAGGAGAGTCCTGCTCAAGGCGTTAAGGACGAGGGGCTGCTATCCGACACCGTTGAACCGGCACCAAACGCCGTCTGCACCAGTCCAGATCCAGACCTACTGGATCTGATCCTTGCTGACGAACGCGGCAAAGAGGCCGCCCAGCATCTACGCCAAGAAAAGATGATATGGCAGGCTTAGTCCCGCAGGAGCCGCAGTCCGCCGCCGCGTACGATGATTGCACTACCGCTGCAGTGAAATCGGTCTTGGTCGATATCGGCCAGATCCTTGGCACCATCCAAGGCAAGTCCGCGGTCATCGGCGGGGCAGTGCCTTGGCCGCTTCTCGACAACGACGAAATGCGCCACGTCGGCACGATTGACGTGGACCTGAGCCTGGTTGCCGAGGCGCTTGCCGATAACGAGTACGCGACGCTCGTTGAAGCGCTGATGGAACAGGGGTACGTTCAGCGTGAGGGGCTTAGACGTTTCCAACTCGCTCGCGAGGTTCCTGCGCGGGACGGCGGCCCCGCCATCGACGTCGTCGTTGATTTCCTGATGCCGCGGCATGCCGAGATCGAAAAGAACATCCCGCGACCTCGGTGAGGCAGTTCGTTGCGGACACGCAGGTCTTGGGCGACCGCAGCCCGGAGCAATGGCAACAGGACACCTTCGGGCAGATCGACGCGCTTCTTCGTGATTTGAAGCTGCGCGAATAGCGCGTTGACCGAGCGCCGCGATGCCGTTGCCTATCAATCGCCCCCATCCTTCTCCGCCCAAGCCCTATACCGAGCCTTATTCTCGTCATTGGGCGGATAAAGCCCAGGCAACGGCGTGCCCCGCTCAACCTCACCCATGATCCACTCTTCAAGCCGCTCCTGCTCCACCGAGGCGGCAATCACATCATCGAGCAGCGCCGCCGGAATCAGCACCGCGCCGTCCTGGTCCACCACGATGATGTCGTTCGGAAACACCGCGCCCCCGCCGCAGTCGATCGGTTCCTGCCATCCCACGAAGGTCAGCCCCGCCACCGACGGCGGCGCCGCGGTTCCCTGGCACCAGACCGGCAAGCCGGTGCCAAGCACGCCAGCCACATCGCGCACCACGCCGTCGGTCACCAGCCCCGCCACGCCGCGCTTGCGCATCCGCGCGCACAGGATGTCGCCGAAGATGCCCGCATCGGTCACGCCCATGGCGCCAACCACGGCGATGCAGCCGGCGGGCATCGCTTCAATGGCGGCACGCGTGGAGATCGGCGAGGCCCATGAGGCGGGCGTAGCGAGATCCTCGCGGGCGGGAACGAAGCGCAGCGTGAACGCGCGGCCGACAAGCCGTGGCTGCCCAGCGGCGAGCGGGCGCGTGCCGCGCAGCCACACATTGCGCAGCCCATGCTTGAGCAGCACCGTGGTCAGCGTTGCCGTCGAGACGGCGCGCAGTGCCTGGACGACCTTATCGTCCAGCGCGAGAGGATCGACGCTCATGTGGATTCCTGGGTGGAAATGGGTTCAGATACTGGCGATCAGGCCACCGTCGATGCGGATGGCCGATCCTGTAATGTAGCTCGCGCGCTGGCTGGCAAGGAAGGTGACGGCATCGGCGTACTCCTCGGGCGTTCCATAGCGCCCGAGCGGGATTGACGCCGTGCGGTCCGCGGTGACCGCGTCCACCGGCCGTCCCTCCCGCCGGGCTCTGGCTTCGTCGAGAAAACGAATACGGTCGGTGGCGATGCGCCCCGGGATCACGATGTTGGCGGTGATGCCAACGCGCGCGCCTTGCGCAGCCAGCGCCCGCGAGATCGCGCCGCCAAGGCCGCCGCCGCCGCCCAGCACCAGCGCGGTCCTCCCTTCCAGTTCCAGATGCATGGGTGCTTACCCCTGCGCCGTGATTTTCTTGTCCTTGATCAGCTTGGCCCACTTGGCCCGCTCGATGCGCATGAACTCCGCGAACCGCTCCGGTGAGCCGCCGCCATCCTCCGCGCCGAATTCCTCCAGCCGCGCCGCGACTTCGGGCATGGCGAGCACCTTGTTCACGTCGGCATTGATGCGCGCCACCATCGGCGGCGGCAGCCCGGCGGGCCCGACCAAGCCGAACCAGATACTCGCGTCGAAACCCGGAAAGCCGGACTCCGCCACGGTGGGCACATTGGGAAAGCTCTTCACGCGCTTGTTGCCCGTCTGCGCAATGGCGATCATCTTCTCCTCCTTGATGAACGGCGTCGCGGTCGTCATGCCCTCGAAAGCAAACTGCACATGCCCGCCGAGCAGATCGGTAGCCAGCGGCGCCGAGCCCTTGTAAGGCACGTGCAGCACCGAGATGCCGGAGCGCTGCTCGAACAGCGCCAGGGCCAGATGCTGTGCGGAGCCGGAGCCAGCCGAGCCAAAGGTGACCTGGCTGGGCGTTTTCCTGGCCAGGTCGATCAGTGCCTGCACCGTCTTGACCGGCTGCGTACGGCTGGCGACCAGCACCTGCGGCGTCTTGCCGACCAGCGCGATTGCCGTGAAATCCCGCTCGGCCGAATAGTTGAGACGGGCATGCAGGCCGGGCGCGATGCCGAGCGCGTTGATATGGCCCAGCATCAGCGTGTTGCCGTCCGGGGCCGCCTTGGCCACCTCCGATGCGGCGATCAGGCCGGCGGCGCCGGCCTTGTTGTCCACCACGACCGGCACGCCCCACAGCGCGCCGAGCTTGTTGGTGATGATCCGGGCGATCACATCCGTGCCGCCGCCCGGGGGAAACCCGACCACGACCCGTATCGGGCCTTTGGGCAACACGGGATCGGCGGCAAGCGCGGGCAAGGCGCCCGCGGCGGCCAGGGTGGCAAGGGCGCGGGCAAAGGCGCGTCGGTCCATGATGGTTGTCTCCGTGTTTTTATGTTTTCAGTGCCGTGCTGCGGGAGTATGCGTGCCGCTCAGGACGTGGTCGTCCACGCGCCATACTTCGCCACCTGCTTCTCATCGAAGCCAAAGCCCAGCCCCGGCGTCTGGTGCAGCACGACGCGGCCGTCCTTGTGCCCGAGCTGCCGGTCGATCAGGCGGCGGAAGTTCAGCACCTGGTCGTCCCAGAAGAACTCCACATAGCGCGCATTCGGCGTTGCCGCCACCAGCGGCGCGTGCACATCGTGGAACCAGTGCGGACACACCTGCACGCCATAGCCGGCCGCGATGGCCGCGATGCGCTTCCACTCGGTGATGCCGCCACAGACCGCCGCGTCCGTCTGCAGGATGGCGGCGCCGCCCATGTCGAGCAGCTGCTTGTGATACCAGCGGCCGTAGCCGATCTCCGCGGTGGCCACGGGAATGGAAGTCAGCCTGGCCAGGCGCGCGTGGCTTTCGATATCGTCCGGGCCAAACGGCTCTTCGATAAAGTACGGGCGGTATGGCTCGATGCGGCTGAGATACTGCATCGCCTGCACCGTGTCGACCCAGCCGTTGTTGCAATCCAGCATCAGCTCCACGTCCGGCCCGATGGCTTCGCGCGCGGCCTTCACGCGGGATTCCTCGCCCTTGGGATCCCAGCGCCCGGTCTTCATCTTGACCGCCTTGAAGCCAAGCGCGACATAGCTGGCCATCTCCTCGCCGACCATCGCGGCGGTCTTGCCTTCGACGTAGTAGCCGCCGCTTGCGTACGCGGGCACCGTGTCCAGCTCGACCGCACCCAGGTATTTGTGCAGCGGCAGGCCGACTGCCTTGGCGTTCAGGTCCCACAGCGCGATGTCCAGCGCGCTGATGGCGCGCATGACGGTACCCATGCGGCCCTGCAGCAGCGCCTCCTGGTACATCCGCTGCCACAGCCCTTCCACGCCGAGCGATTCCTTGCCGATCAGCACGGCCCCGAGCAACTGCTCCACCGCCACCCGGAACAGCTCGCCGCCGGCGCTGCCCACATAGCAAAAGCCGATGCCTTCCACGCCATCCACGGACCGCACTTTCACCAGGCCATAGTGGCGCTCGGTCACGGTGCGGTTGGAGAACGAGGTCACGTGGTCAAGCGGTACGCGGGCGACGCAAACTTCGATGGATTGGATGATCGGCATACAAGTCTCTCTCGGGTGTGTTGGGTAAGTGCACGTAGTGTTGCGCACTCTAATCAACCAGAAAAGCGCCGCCAGGATGTTACTGAACACGTAAAATACGTGCTTATGGACATCAACTTCCTGCACACCTTTATCGTCGTGGTGGACGCCGGCTCCATCGCGGAAGCCGCCCGGCGCCTGGACCTGGCGCCCACCACCGTGGCGCAGCAGATCAAGGCGCTCGAAGCCGACATCGGCAGCAAGCTGCTGGCGCGTTCGGGGCGTACGGTACGCCCGACCATTGCCGGCAGCCGGATCCTGGAGCGCGCACGGCTGGTGGTGCGGGAGGTCGGCAACCTGCGCTCGGAGGCATCGGACACGGCGCTGCCCGCCGGCCCGCTGCGCCTGGGCTCCGCCCCGACCGCGCTGATGGGCCTGCTGCCGGGCGCGCTGCGGGAATGGCAGCGACGTTACCAGGGCATCGAGATCTTTATCGAGCCGGGCACGTCGGTGGCGCTGATGTCCAAGGTCGTGAGCGGCGAGCTGGATGCCGCGGTGCTGGTGCACCCCGCCTTTGCCATGCCCAAGACCTGCGAGTGGGTACCGCTGCGCAACGAGTCGCTGATCCTGCTGACGCCGGCGCGCATGAAGGTGGCCGACCCGCTGCAGACCATCGCCCGCGAGCCGTTTATCCGCTATGACCGCAACGTGGTGGCAGGCAAGCAGGCCGATGACTACCTGCACCGCCACAACCTGCGCCCACAGGTCCAGTTCGAGCTCGACGGCATCGAGCATATTGCCAAGCTGGTGGCCGAGGGCCTGGGGATATCGGTACTGCCCGACTGGGCGGCAGGCGGACAGCAGGACGCCAGGGTGCGGCGCTGGGCGCTGCCAGCGCCATGCCCGCAGCGTACGGTGGGCATGGTGTGGCTGCGCGCGGCGGTGCGCTCGCCGTTGGCGGCGGCGCTGGCGGAGTTGCTGGAGGTCGGTTTGCCCGCGCCGGCATAGGCGAAGCGTGCGGATGCGGCGCTGCTACGGCGCAGGCTGCCCGGACTTCGACAACGTCGGCCGCGACGCCAACACCGCCAGCCGGCTAGCTCCCGCGCCCATCGCGCTCGCGCAGCTGGCACCCGGCCCAATGGCGGCGCAGCTCGCCATCTATCTCGACTATGTGCACCATCGCATATCGCATCGTGGGTGCCACGCTGGCCGGGGTCGCGCCGGCGTGATTACTCCTCGCTAGTCCACTCCACCTCGACGCCAAGGCTGCGCAGGTTCTCGACAAAGCGAGGATGCGCCCGGCGGATGGGCGCGGCATTGCGAATCTCCGAGCGGCCGTCGATGCTCGCGGCCACCATGAACAGGGCGATGGCCACGCGGATGATGTACGGGCTCTCCACCACCGCCGGCGTCAGCGTATTGCCGCCAAAGGTGATGAGCCGGTGCGGGTCGGACGAGAACACATGGGCGCCGAATTTCGACAGCTCGCCGGTCCAGCCCAGCGCGCCGTCGTACACCTTGTTCCAGAACATGGCGTTGCCCTGCGCGCGCACGCCCAGCGCGATGAAGATGGGCAACAGGTCAACCGGGAAGTAAGGCCACGGCGCGGCCTCGACCTTGGTCAGCACGTTGCTGGTAAACGGTGTCTGCACTTTCAGCGGGCCGGCGCTGGTGGCGCGGGACCAGCCGTCTTCGTGCGTGATCTGTACGCCGAACTTGGCAAAAGTCCGGTCGATCAGCGGGAAATTCCCGGGCGCGCTGTTGCGCACCACGACGTCGCCGCCGGTGATGGCGCCCAGCGCCAGGAAGGTGGTGATCTCGTGAAAATCCTCGTCGAAGGTAAAGTCGCCGCCCTTGAGCTTGTTGCCGCCATGCACCGTCAGGCGCGAAGTGCCCATGCCTTCGATGTGCGCGCCCATCATCGCCATGAAGCGGCAGAACTCCTGCACATGCGGCTCCGATGCGGCATTGGTGAGCGTGGAGGTGCCACCCGCGGCGGCGGCGCACAGCACGAAATTCTCCGTGGTGGTCACCGAGGCATAGTCGAGCCAGTGGTCGGTGGGCGCCAGCAGGCCGGCGCTGCGTACCAGCAGCGAGCCATCGGCTCGCTCGATCTCGCCACCGAAGCGGCGGAACACTTCGACGTGCGGATCGATCTCGCGCACGCCAAGCGTGCAGCCCTTGACGTTGTCCTCCAGCCGGGCCACACCGAAGCGGGCGAGCAGCGGCGGCACCAGCATGATGGACGAGCGCATCTCTTCGGGCAGGCGATGCCGGGCCGCGTCGAACACGGTCTCCTGGTGGTGCAGCGACAGCGTGCCGGTTGCGTCATCCATATGCACCTTGCTGCCCAGCGCGCGGAAGATGTCGAGAATCTTGCGCACATCGGTGATGTCGGGCACGCCGTGCAGGCGCAAGGGCTCATCGGTCAGAAGCGTGGCGCAGAGCACAGGAAGCACTGCATTCTTGTTGGCGGAAGGGGTAATGCGCCCCCGGAGCGGCTTGCCGCCGTGCACGATGAGATTGGACATGGGATGGGATATTGCGAGACGGGCCCGGACAGGATGGAACAACGCCCAGCATTGTACTTGCACTGTGAACGGCGCGACCGGCATCCGCACCGGCCATCCCCGGGTATCCGGGTCAAGGCGCATGGACGACGCCGCTGTGACTGATGCTGCATCCATGCGACAACGTGCCACGGTAAAGGCGTGTCTGAAATCGCCGAAGGCTGATAATATCGCCGCTAAATCACCGACCTTTCGCGTGCGCGCCTTTCCCCGCCGGTTCTGGATTACCGGACTCCTGCTTACCGCCTTCCTGACAGTGCAACTGGCAGCGGCGGCGTACGCCTGCATGGGAAGCCGCTACTCGTCTGGTTCACCCGGTTCGCCTGAATCGCCGGGCCAGGCGGTGGACGTGGCGGGCATGATGGCGTCGTGTCCCGAAATGGCCGAGCAGTCCACGCAGACAACGCTCGGCAGCCATGATGGGCTTTGCCTCGAACATTGCCAGCTAGGCGCCAAGTCGGTCGACCACGCCACCCCGCAGATTCCCGGCTTCCTGCCGGTCCTTGTCAGCCTTGTTGAACCCGCTCCCGTCGCCGAACTCACCCGGCATACGGTTCTGCTAGGCGAGGCCATTGCGCGCGCGCCGCCGCCGCCCATCCCGATCCTGCACTGCTGTTTCCGAACCTAGCCTCCGAAGCCACGCTTGTTTCGTGCCCTGCCGCCTGAGCGGCCGGGTCGTCGTTGCTTCCCGGAGGCTTTATGCATTTCCTTCGTCGTTTCATGCAGGCGCTCCTGTGCGCGCCTGCATTTGGCCTGGGCGTGCCCCTTGTTGCGCACGCCCAGCCAGCACCCACCTTGTCGGTCGAGGAAGCCGTTGCGCTGGCCACCACGCGCGCCGGCAATGGCGAGACTTCCAACGGCAGCGTTGAGGCTGCCGTTCAGATGGCCGTGGCCGCCGGCCAGTTGCCTGACCCGGTGCTCAAGCTCGGGTTCAACAATGTGCCGGTCAACGGCCCGGACCAGTTCTCCCTGACCCGCGACTTCATGACCATGCGCTCCATCAGCGTCATGCAAGAGTTCACGCGCTCGGACAAGCGCCGCGCCCGCGCGGAGCGCTTTGAGGCAGAAGCCGCGGCAGCGCAGGCACGGCGCACGGTCGGCCTGGCCAATGTGCAGCGCAGCGTGGTCGCGGCCTGGTTCGATCGCTGGTATGCCGAACAGGCCGGCGCGCTGCTCGGGCACCACGGCCATCCGCTGGAACTGGAGCTGCAAGCCGCCAAGGCCACCTATCGCAGCGGGCGTGGCGCGCGGGCGGACGTGCTGGCCGCGGAGATGGAAATCCAGAAACTGCAGGACCGGCTCGACGAGAACCAAGCCGCCATCGACGCCGCCAAGGTGGCGCTCGCCCGCTGGGTCGGGCAGGCGGCCAGTCGCCCTCTATCGGAAAAGCCAATTCTCGCCATGCCTGCGCGCGTGCAAGAGCTGGCCGGGTCCGAACTGGACGCCGTGCCGGAGATGGTGGCCTCGCAGCGCGAAATCGCGCTGGCCGAAGCCGATGTCCGGGCAGCAACCGAGGCCAGCAAGCCGGACGTGACTGTCGAGCTGATGTACAGCCAACGGGGTTCCGCCTATTCCAATATGGGTTCGCTGAACGTCAGCTTCCCGGTGCCATGGGACCGAGGCAACCGGCAAGACCGCGAAGTGTCGGCCAAGCTGGCGCAGGCGCAGGAAGCCCGCGCCAGGTCCGAGATCGTTGCGCGCAATACCAAGGCCGCGGTTGGAGCGAAGGTCGCCGAGTTGCGGCGCAACCTTGAACGGCTCAAGCGCTACGACGAATCCATCCTGCCACTGGCAAACGCCCAGGCAGACGCGGCATTGACGGCTTACCGCGCCAACACCGGATCGCTGCTGGCGGTTGCCGAAGCCAACCACCGGGTCATCGACACGGCGCTCGACCGGCTGACCCTCGAAGCGAAGACAGCCAGGGGCTGGGCCGACCTGGCCTTCCTCGTCCCGCTGCCCACCGCGCAGACCGAACCCGCCGCGAGGGATTCCAAATGAAGAAACAAGTCATCTTCCCCCCTGGTGGCACTCGCTGCCGCCGGGGGCGTCCTTTATGGCACCTATCAACTGGGTGTCAGCCGGGGAGAAGCACGCAAGCCACCTTCGACGGCAACGCGAAACCCATCCGCGGCCAGCGACGCGGATCCCCAGGCCGGCAGGAAGATCCTGTACTGGCATGACCCGATGGTACCCGGCCAGCGGTTCGACAAACCCGGCAAATCCCCCTTCATGGACATGCAGCTGGTGCCGGTGTACGAGGATGCCGGCACCAGCGGCGCGGCGCTCAC
>NZ_AHJE01000120.1 GCF_000243095.1 Cupriavidus basilensis OR16
AGGCGGTCGGCAACAAGCCCGCGGATATGAAGACCATGGTGATCGGCCCGGCGGGCAAGCCGTACCTGACCGACGGCCATCACACCTTCACCAGCGTATGGGAAGCGGCCGATGGCGGCCCGCAGGCGAAGATGTGGATCAAGGTGCAGGACAACCTGGCCACGCAGGATCGCGCCACGTTCTTCCGCACGCTGCGCGAGCGCAAGCTGATGTGGCTGAAAGACACGGCCAACCGCCCGACCACGCCAGCCGAACTGCCACCGTCGCTCGGCCTGCGCAACGGCATGGGCAACGACCGCTATCGCTCGCTGGTGTTTTTTACGCGTGACATCGGCTACCAGCAACTGACGGACGCCACGGAGTTCACGGAGTTTTACTGGGGTGACTGGCTGCGCCAGCGCGTCAAGCTGGACAGCTATCGCCTGGACGACACCACGAGCTACCTGAGCGCCGTGCGCGCGGCAGCCACCGCCATGGTGGCGCTGGCCCCCACCGATCCGGTGAGCAGCGGCAAGACCGCCGCGGCGCTAGGCGGGCTGACGGTGCTCAACGAGACGGAGTTCACCGCGCTGTCGCAGCCGGTGGGCAGCGCCAAGCCCGGCAAGCTGCCGTATGCGGTGGGCTACAAGGCGACGCTGGCGCAGTAACCAGGCCAGGCCCTGCCGCGCGAGCCGATCGCGCAGCAGGGCCATAAGCCATCCTTAACAAGCCACCCTTATTCAGGCTGGATGTTGGCGGCCTTGATGATGCGCCCCCACTTGGCCGATTCCTGCGACTGGAACTTGGCCAGCTCGGCGGGCGTGCTGGTGAACACCTCGGTGCCGGTGGACTGGTAGAAGTTTGCCGCGGTGTCGCTCCTGGCTGCCTTCACCAGCAT
>NZ_AHJE01000119.1 GCF_000243095.1 Cupriavidus basilensis OR16
GTTCCCTCCAGCGACTTCCCCCACTCACTCACCCCGAAGCTGCTGCCGTCAAAGGTGATGCCCTTGGTCAAGCCCGCCGTGATCGCGCCAATCGCACCGGCCGTCGCCAGCTTCCCGAAGTTCAACCCTTGGCCGGAAACGAGTTGGGTGAAGGCGCTACTGGCCATGCTGGAAAGGGCTGCCACGATCATGGCCTGCGCCAGCGTCATCTGCGCCAGCGCCACACCCATGACCGCTGCAGCGGCGCCCGCGGTCACGATCGAGAT
>NZ_AHJE01000118.1 GCF_000243095.1 Cupriavidus basilensis OR16
GTCAAGCCGGCCGTGATCGCGCCAATTGCACCGGCCGTCGCCAGCTTCCCGAAGTTCAACCCTTGGCCGGAAACGAGTTGGGTGAAGGCGCTACTGGCCATGCTGGAAAGGGCTGCCACGATCATGGCCTGCGCCAGCGTCATCTGCGCCAGCGCCACACCCATGACCGCCGCAGCAGCGCCCGCGGTCACGATCGAGAT
>NZ_AHJE01000117.1 GCF_000243095.1 Cupriavidus basilensis OR16
TTCATGAACGCGCGTACCCGCCTGCCGGCTGGTCAACCACTACGGGCCTCGGAAACACGGTCGGCGTCCTCGTGCACGTGGCCGGCACGGCGCCGCAGCCCGGAACCGGCCTGCCGCTGGGGCAGCCGCTGGCCGGCACCGTGGCCCATGTGCTGGACGGCGCGCTGGCGCCATTTGCCCGACGGCGTGGCCGGCGAGCTGTATCTGGGCGGACCGGCGCTGGCACGCGGCTACCTTGGCCGCGCCGCGCTGACGGCCGACCGCTTCGTTCCGGACCCGTTCTCGGCGCATGGTGGCCGTTTCTACCGCACAGGGGATCGTGTGCGGCGCCAGGCGGACGGCGTTTTTCGAATACCTCGGCCGGATCGACGATCAGGTCAAGATCCGTGGCTTCCGCGTGGAACCCGGCGAAGTGGCGGCGCAACTGGCCGCGCTGCCGGGCGTCCGGCAAGCCGCCGTGGTGGCCGACGCGACGCCAACGGGCATGCAACTGGCCGGCTATGCCGTGCCGGAGGACGGCCGGCGAACCGATCCCGCCGAACTGCGGCGCGCGCTGGCCGCCGTGCTGCCCGGCAATATGGTGCCGGCCACGATCGTTTGGCTCGACGCGCTGCCACTGACCGCCAACGGCAAGCTGGATCGCCGCGCGCTGCCAAAGGCCGACGCCCCCGTTGCCGTTGCCGCAGAACCGCCGCAGGGCGATCTCGAAACGCGGCTGGCCGCGATCTGGCAGGACCTGCTCGGCGTGCCCACGGTGGGCCGCCACGACAACTTCTTCGCCCTGGGCGGCCATTCGCTGCTGGCCGTCCAGCTTCTGTCCCGCATTCAAGGCGAACTCGGCATCGATGCGCCGCTTGCGCTGCTGTTTGGCGCCGGCACGCTGGCCGAACTGGCTGCCGCGCTGCCCGCGCAGCATCGCCATGCCGACGAAGCAGCCCTGCTGGAGTTGGAGGCGTTTGCCAATACCCTGGAGTCAGTCTGAATGATCGAAGCCAATACCGCGGCCCGGCTGGCCGCGCGCTTTGCCACGCTGGCGCCGGCCCAGCGCCGTGCGTTCCTCGACAAGATGGCCGAGCAAGGCATGGCCTTCTCGCAATTGCCGATCCCTGCGCTGCCGCGCCCGGACGCGTCGGCGGACCACGGCGCGCCGTTGTCCTACGCGCAACAGCGCCAATGGTTCCTGCATCGTTTCGAGCCCGATAGCGCCGCGTACCACATCAGCAGCAGCGTGGAACTGCGCGGGGCGCTGGACGTGGACGCACTGGCGGCGGCCTTCGCAACGCTCGCACGCCGCCACGAAGCGCTGCGGACGAGCTTTGTCGCCGACGCGGCCGGCCATGCGCGGCAGCTTGTGCGCCCGGAAGTGGTGATCGCGTTGCCGGTGACGGACCTGTCGGCGAACCCGGACGCCGCCGACGTGCACGCGGCCGCCATCGCCGAAGCGCCGTTCGATCTGGGCGTTGCGCCGCTGCTGCGCGTGCATCTGCTGAAACTTGGGCACCAATCGCATCGGCTGGTACTGGTGATGCACCATATCGTCTCCGACGGCTGGTCGATGCAATTGCTGATCGACGAACTGGGGGCGGCCTACCGCGCGCGCGTTGCCGATCAGCCGCTGGCGCTGCCGGCGCCCCAGATCGGCTACACCGCCTATGCGGCGTGGCAGCGCAACTGGTTGGAAGCTGGCGAGCGGGAACGGCAGCTGAACTGGTGGCGCGATGCGCTGGCCGGCGCGCCCACGGTACTCGCGCTGCCGACCGACCACCCCCGCCCCGCCACGGCGGCCTATCTGGCGCAGCGCTGCGAGATCGACATCCCCGATGCGCTGGCGCAAGCCCTGCGCGAGCGCGCGCAGGCGCAAGGCGGCACGCTGTTCATGGCGCTGCTGGCGGGCTTTCACGCGCTGCTCTACCGCTACACCGGCCGCCGCGACATCTGCGTGGGCGTGCCTGTGGCGGGCCGTAACCGCATCGAGACCGAGCGGGTGGTGGGGCTCTTCGTCAACACGCAGATCGTGCGCGGCCAGATCGATGGCCGCCGGCCTCTTTCCGCGCTGCTTGGCGATATCCGCGAAGCGGTGCTGGGCGCGCAGGCGCATCAGGACCTGCCGTTCGAGCAACTGGTGGATGCGTTGCAGCCCGAGCGCAGCATGAGCTATCACCCGCTGTTTCAGGTGGTGCACAACCATCGGCGCGGTGACCGCGCGGGCCGGCTCTCGCTGCCCGGTCTGGAACTCGAAAGCGCGCCCGTGGGCGAGCGCGCGACAGCGCTGGAATTGACGCTCGATACGCGCGAGGACTCCGCGGGCCAGATTCACGCGTGCTTCCACTACGCTGCCGAACTGTTCGACGTGGCGACCGCGCAGCGGCTGGCACGCCACTATCTGCGACTGCTGCAGCAGCTTGCCGACGCGCCGGACTGCACGCTGGATGCGGTCGAATTGCTCGACGCCGCCGAGCGGGACAGCCTGCTTGCGCTGGGCCAGGGCGAAGTGCCGGCCGATGCCAGCATGCCGGTCCACGCGCAGATCGCCCGCCACGCGCTGGCGCAGCCGCAGGCTGTTGCCGTGACCTGTGGCGAGCAGACGCTGCGTTATGGCGAACTGCTGGCGCGTGCGGACCGGCTGGCCGCCGTGCTTCATGCACGCGGCATCGGCGCCGAGGATCGTGTGGGCATCGCCCTGTCCCGCTCGCTCGACATCATCGTCACGCTGCTGGCCGTGATGCGGGCTGGCGCGGCCTATGTGCCGTTCGACCCGACCTATCCCAAGGACCGGCTGGCCTATCTGTTCGAGGACAGCGTGATCCGGCTGCTCGTCACCGAGCCGGCCTTGCTCGATACCCTGCCGGCGCCGGCTTCTCTGCCCGTGCTGACGCTGGACATGGTGGGCAACGGCCCGACGCTGGCTGCCGAGGCGCCGGTCCATCCGTCTCAACTTGCCTACGTGATCTACACCTCCGGTTCGACGGGACGCCCCAAAGGTGTGTGCGTGTCCCACGGCCCGCTGGCCATGCACGTGGCGGCGACCATCGACGCCTACGAAATGGGCCTGCACTCGCGCGAACTGCATTTCCTGTCGTTCGCGTTCGATGGCGCCCACGAACGCTGGCTTTGCGCCTTGGCCTGCGGCGGCTCGCTGGTACTGCGCGACGACGCGCTCTGGACGCCCGAGCAGACGGCGCAGGCGATGATCCGGCACGGCGTGACCAACGCGGGCTTCCCGCCGGCGTATCTGCGGCAACTGGCCGAATACGTCGAACAGAGCGGCGAGCGTCCGGACGTCTCGCTCTATTCCTTCGGTGGCGAAGCGATGCCGCGTGGCGCCTTTGCCCAGGCACGGCGCGCGCTGGGTGCGCGGACCTATATCAACGGCTATGGCCCGACGGAGACCGTGGTCACGCCGATGGTGTGGAAGGTGCGCGGCGATGCGCCGGAAGCGGATTTCGCGGGCACCTATGCGCCGATTGGCCGCCCGGTTGGCGGCCGGCGCTGCTACCTGCTCGACGCGGAACTGAACCTTGTGCCGCCGGGCGTGGCCGGGGAACTCCATATCGGCGGCGAGGGGTTGGCGCGAGGGTATCTGAACCGTCCCGGCATGTCGGCGGAGCGCTTTATTCCAGACCCATTCGCTGACGATGGCGCACGGCTGTATCGCACAGGCGATCTGGCGCGCTGGCTGCCTGACGGGCAACTGGAGTACCTGGGCCGGATCGACCAGCAACTGAAGATTCGCGGCTTCCGGATCGAACCGGGCGAAATCGAGGCGCGGATTCTCGCGCAGGAAGGTGTGGGCAACGCGGCGGTGCTGGCTGTCGAGGGCCCCTCCGGCGTGCGGCTGGTGGCCTATGTGGTGCCGGCCAGCGCTGCCCAGATGGACGTGGCCGCCGTGCGCACGGCATTGGCAGCCGAATTGCCCGACTACATGGTGCCGGCGGCGTTCGTCGTGATCGACGCCCTGCCCCTGACCCCGAACGGCAAGCTGGACCGTCGCGCGCTGCCGGCGCCGGAGGCCGAGGGTGCCGAGCACTTCGTGGCGCCGCGCAACGAAGCCCAGCGCTGGCTGGCGCAGGTCTGGCAGGAGGTGCTGGGCGTGGAGCGCGTCGGCCTTGACGACAACTTCTTCACGCTCGGGGGCGACTCGCTGCTGAGCCTGAAGGTGATTTCGCGCGTGCGGGCCAACAAGGCGCTGGGAATCGACCTGAAGCTGCGCGACCTGATGCGGACGCCGACCATCGGCCAGTTGCTGCCCGATGCGGAAGCCGCGCCCGTGGCGGCCACGGCGCTGCGGGTGCTGGCGCAGGGCCCCGCCGGCGGCGCCCTGCCGCCCGTGGCGTGCGTCCATGCCGCGCTGGGCACGCTGTTCGACTACGACGCCATCGTGGGCCAGCTCGGCAAGGCGCGGACGGTCTATGGCTTCCAGTCGCGGGCGCTGGCCGATCCGGCGTGGCGCGACACGTCGCTGGCGTCGATCGCGGCCGACTACGTTCGCGAATGGCGTGTCGCCCAGCCACAAGGGCCCTATCTGCTGCTGGGCTGGTCGCTGGGCGCGACGCTGGCCACGGCGATGGCGCGCGAGCTTGAGGCCCAGGGGCAGTCGGTGCAATGGCTTGGCCTGATCGACCCATTCGTGCCGGAAGGCCGGGCGCCGGCTGCCGACGCCGCGCCGGGCTGGCTCGCGGCGCTGGCCGATTTCGCGGCGCGGTTGCTGCCGGGTGCCGGCGCCCTGGCGCTGCCCGCGCAGCCGGCCGCTGCGCCGGAGGCCGACCTTGTGGCCAGCCTGCTGGCGCCGCTCGTGGCCGCCTCGCCATCGCCGCAGGCCGGGCTTGGGGCCGCAGAACTGGCGCAGATGTTCGTCGCCGCGCATCGATTGGGCGCCATGGCGGCATCGCAGCAGGCGGTGCCTGTCGTAAGCGCGCCACGCGCCGTCTGGTGGCGTTCCAGCCGCGATATTGCCGCTGCGCGGCTGGCCGCATGGCAGGGAGCGCCATGGCGGGAGGCGGTGCTCGATGGGGTGGATCACCACGGAATCGTCCGCGACGCGCGGCTGCTGGCCGATCTGGCCGCCAGCCTCGACGCCGGACTTTCGGGCGATGGACGCCCGCATTCCCCTGTGCCGACTGAGGGCATGTCCGCCACAAACCTACCGACGTAGGTCAGGAATCGTAATTCTATAAATGCAAATGCGAATAGTTTGCATTTAGAATCACTGCTCCATCAAAAAAACTGCAGAATCAGGAGAAATATGAGGACGGATAAAAGCGCCAGGCCGCGTCAGGCTTGGGCGAATCGGCAACCATTCGCGCTGACCGCGCTGGCCATGGCTGTCACGATCCAGACGGCGTACGCGCAGACGAACGACGCCACGCCTGCCCCCGCCAGCGGCGGCGAAGTCCAGTTGCCGGCCGTCAGCGTGCGCGCCGATACGGTCGCCGAAAACTACGGCCCGGTGGGCAAGAAGTCGGTATCGGCCACCAAGACGGACGTGCCCATCGAGGACACGCCGCAGTCGATCAGCGTGGTCACGTCGGACCAGATCCGTGCCCAGGGCGCCCAGCGCGTGGAAGAAGCCCTGCGCTACAGCGCCGGCGTGCGCACCGAGCCGATCGTCGATACGCGGCGCGGCACGTACTACATCCGCGGCTTCAACGCCGCCCAGAACGGCCAGTACTGGGATGGACTGAAGATGCCCTGGTCCGGCGGCTATGCCTACTGGGACCTGGAGCCGTACAGCCTGGAGCGCGTCGACATCGTGCGCGGGCCCTCGTCGGTGCTCTACGGCCAGACCGCGCCGGGCGGCCTGATCAACCAGGTCAGCAAGCGGCCGCAGGCGGAATCGTCGAACGAGATCAACCTGAGTTTCGGCAACTACGATCGCCGCGAGATCTCGGGCGATTTCACGGGCGCCCTCGACAAGGACGGCAAGGTGCTCTACCGCCTGACCGCGCTGGCGCGCGATAGCGGGACGCAGACGAACCACGCCGGCGACGACCGCCTGTTCATTTCGCCGCAGATCACGTGGCGCCCCACCGACGCCACCAGCTTCACGCTGTACTCGCAGATCTATCACGACAACGCCGGCAACAGCGCCGGCTTCCTGCCGGCCGTGGGTACGATCACGCCGTTGGCGAACGGGTCCAAGATCCCGACCGACTTCTTCCCGGGCGAACCGTCCTTCGAGCGCTTCAAGCGCGAGCAGTACATGGTGGGCTACGAGTTCTCGCATCGCCTGAATGACACGGTGACGCTGCGCCAGAACCTGCGCTACAGCCACATGTACACCAGCTACGAGGACATCAACGGCAATGGCGGTCTCGTATCGAATCCGGCGAATGGCCCGTACCTGCTGCGCCGCATCGGCCTGAGGTCGAACGAGTCGTACAACCTGTTCACTGTCGACAATCAGGCGCAGATCAAGGTCAAGCACGGCATCTTCGAGCACACGATCCTCACCGGGATCGACTACACGCGGTCCACGTTCGGTCGCCTGCTGGGCCAGACCGGCAGCCTGCCGACGCAGCAACCGCCTATCGACATCTTCAACCCGGTGTACGGCAACTTCGTGGCGCCGGCGTACCAGAGCGACACCACCACGGTGCGCAGCCAGGTGGGCTTCTACCTGCAGGACATGCTGCGCGTGGCGGACCGCTGGGTGGTGCAACTGGCCGGCCGCTACGACAAGGCGAAGGTCGATGCCGACGCCCGCACGCTGGCCACCAACGTCGTGACGCACTCCGGCACCGACGACGGCAAGTTCACCGGCCGCGCCGGCCTGCTGTGGGAAGGCCCGTATGGCCTGTCGCCGTACTTTGCCTACTCGACCTCGTTCGAGCCGACGGCCACCACCGTGCTGTACGGCGGCGGCACGCCGAAGCCCACCACCGGCAAGCAGTACGAGGCCGGCCTGAAGTGGCAGCCGAAGGGTACGCGCAGCTTCGCGCAACTGTCGCTGTTCAACCTGACGCAGCAGAACGTGCTGACGACGTCGCCGGTGCCCACCCAGGTCTCGCAGCTCGGCGAAGTGCGCTCGCGCGGTGTGGAGCTGGAAGGCACGTGGGCCGTCACGAACAACTTCAACATCCTGGCGTCGTACACGTACACGGATGCCGAAGTCACGCAGGCGGGCCCGAACGCGCCGAACGCAGGCAAGACGCCGCAGTACATCCCGCGGCACATGGCCTCGCTGTGGGCGGATTACCGCCTGTCGAGCGGCTTCCGGCGTGCGGTACATGGGCAAGTCGTATGACCAGACGAACGTGACGACCGTGCCGGCGTACACGCTGTTCGATCTGGCCGCGAGCTACTCCTTCGCCAAGCACTACACGCTGCGTCTGAACGTCAACAACCTGTTCGACAAGACGTATGTGGCCGGGTGCGACAGCGCCACGAACTGCTACTACGGTCGCCGCCGCACCATCATCGGTACGGCCACCTACCGCTGGTAAGCAGCAAGACGCCGCCCGTCCGTCCGGGCGGCGTTGCCTTGCAGGAGTCCAAGAACATGAAAGCCCCCACGCTGCGCTTCTGGTACGCGATCCATCGCTGGACCAGCCTGCTCTGCACATTGAATCTGCTGGTGCTGTGCGTCACCGGCCTGCTGCTGATCTTCCACGAGGACATCGACGCGCTGCTCGGCCAGGAACATCACGGCGCGGTGGCTGCCGAGCGCACCGTTGCCGTGCCGGCACAGCGGCCCGCGTTGCAGACGCTGGTCGACGCGGCCCAGGCCGCGCATCCGGGCCAGATCACCAAGTCGATTTCGTTTGCGGACGACGATGCCGACGCCGTTGGCGTGCGCGTGGGACCCGTTGGCGAGCCGAAGCTGCGCAATGGCACGACGGTCCAGTTCGACGCTGCCACGGGCGCCACGCGCAAGCCGGGGCCGCCGGGCGAAACCTTCAGCGGCTTCATCCTCAAGCTGCACCTGAACCTGTTCCTTGGCCTGCCGGGGCAGTTCTTCATCGGCTTTGTCGGCGTGTTGTTCGTGCTGAGCCTGATGAGCGGGCTCGTCGTATACGGGCCGTTCATGCGCAAGCTGGCTTTTGGCCTGATCCGCTTCGGCAAGCCGGTGCGCATCGTGCAGGCGGACCTGCACAACCTGTTCGGCATCGTCGTGATGGTGTGGGCACTCGTGGTCGGGCTGACGGGGACGTTCCTGTCGTTTTCCCCGCTGATTATCGGGGTCTGGCAGAAGACCGAGCTGCAGCACCTGATCGCGACGCTGCCAGGGCCGACGCCCGCATCGTTCGTGCCGGTGGATCGCGCGCTGGAGCAGGCGCACAAGGAGGTACCGGGGAAGGACCCGGCCTTCGTCTTCTATCCGAATACCGAGTTTTCCACCGGACGCCACTACGGCGTGGTGCTGCGCGGCCACACGGAGCTGCAGAAGCGCGTCTACGCGATCGTGCTTGTCGATGCGGGCGACGGCAGCGTGGCCGCCGTGCGCGGCATGCCGTGGTATCTGCAGGTACTGCTGCTGTCAGCGCCGTTCCACTTCGGCGACTATGCGGGCCGGCCGCTGCAGATCCTGTGGGCGCTACTGACGGTCATCACGGCGGGCGCCACGGTGACGGGTTTCATTTTCTGGCTCAAGCGACCACGGCGCAGCCGCGAGGACGCCACTGCAACGCTGCCGCCGCAATTGTCGGGAGACCAGGCATGAAGCTGATCGACGATACCTGGCCGATGCCGGTGCTGCTTGGCGTGCTGTCCTTCGCGGGTCTGGCGGCCGGCATTTTCGGCGATGGCGCGTGGGACGCCCTGTGCTGGATCGGCCTGGGTGTGCCCGTTGCCGTCACGGCGTACTGGCTATGGCGACATTGGCGCCTGCGGACGGCGTCCGCGAAGGAGTAGGCGCCGTGCGCGGGCATGTGCCGCAATGGCCTCGCCCGGCAGACGGTAGTTCAGGCAGCAGATGCGTCGCACGGGTGCCACGCCCGGCTGGCCCGGTTCCGCGCCAGGTCGGAATGCGCCATGGAACGGGTTGGCGAAGCCGTCGATGGACACGGGTGCGTCGATCCATGCCAGCACTTCCGCGCGCTGCGCGGGCGTCAGCACCGGATGCGCGGCCAGTTGCCGCGCGATGCCCGCGGCGGCCACGCCACCCGTACACCAGAGCAAACGCTGGGATACCCGGGCGGCTACGGAAAAACGCCGCCACCACGCGCGGCAGATGGGCGTTGACCAGCGGTGACAGCAACGCGGCAAGCTTGGCGCCGGACGCCTCGCCGCCGTCCGGCAGTACCAGCATCGCCAGCCAGCCATTGGCTGCGCCACACCAGACCACCGCATCAGCGTCGAACATCAGACCGCGCCGATGCAGCGTGGCCGCGACAAGCGCTCCTGGTAGCACCGCCATCGTGTAGTCGCGGAACCACGCCGCAGCGAGCGCCCGCAGGTCCTCGCAATCGCTCGCACGGGACGCACGCGCCAGGCATTCGGCGGCCCAGCCGGCATCCAGACTGGCACCGCGTGCCATCACCCCCGATGGTTCCGACCCCGCCGCACCGGCCAGCGCGAGTCGTTCGGCATAAGGCCGCAAGGACCCGGCGAAGAATGGGGCGAGAAAGTCGATCATGCGGTACGTGTTGCGTCGGCTATGGCGAGATGCCGGCCTGCCTGACGGATGACGAATGGCCTGCGATGGAAATTAAGGAGGTGGCTCCATGACGATGGACCTGCATGACGGCCCCTAATTTTCCCCGCGCGCCGCACGTCATCCAGGCAATGCCGATCCCGGATCTAGCCAGCATGTCGCTTATTGCCTCCCTGCCGCGCAAGCTGCGGCTCACCATCGTCCTGGCCGCCGCGGCCAGCCTGGCCGCTGGCCTGTGCGCCGTCAGCATAGTGGCGCTCATCAACCGCGTGCTGGCCACGCAAGGCGCGGACGCGCCGCAACTGGCACTGCCGTTCGCGGCGCTGAGCCAGAGCGCGCTGGCGCGTATCCGTGCGCAGACCGCATATCGAGCAGACCGGCAATGCGCGGGTGCAGGCGGCGCTGGCCGATGACAGCACGCACGTGGCCAACGGCCTGTCCGTGATTCCGGTGGTGCTGACCAACTCGATGGTTGTGCTCGGCTGCCTTGGCTATCTGGCGCGGCTGTCGCTGCCGACGTTCGCCATCGCCTGCGCGATTCTCGGTGTCGGCTCGTGGTTCTATCACTGGAACCACCGCCGCGCGCTGGTGCACCTGAAGCAGGCCGGTATCGCACAGGATGCGCTGCACGGCCATTTCAAGTCGCTGGTGTCGGGCGCGCGCGAACTCAAGCTCCATCACGACAAGCAGCGCAGTTTCATTCGCGACAGCCTGGGCGTGACGCTCGATGCCGTGCGCACCGCACGCACGCGTGGCCTGTCGATCTTCTTTGTGGCGCTGGGCTTCGGCAGCTTCCTGTTCTTCGCGGTGATCGGCGGCGTGCTCTTCGCGCCGCGCGCAACGCCGCTGGACCCGGCCGTGATGACTGGCTTCACGATCATGTTCCTGTACATCATGTCGCCGCTGGAATCGCTGCTCAATGCGCTGCCGGCGCTGAGCATGGGGCGTGTGGCATACGCGCGCATCGAGGCGCTGGGCGCCGATGCCGCGCCCGAGGCTCCGCCCCGCGACCGAGCAGTCTCCCACTTTGCCAGCGTGTCGCTGGATGCCGCCAGCCATCGCTACTTCCATGAAGGCGAAAACAGCTTCTTTGCGCTGGGGCCGGTCGATCTTGCGCTCCATGCCGGTGAAATCGTGTTCCTGGTGGGCGGCAACGGCAGCGGCAAGACCACGCTGGCCAAGCTGATGGCTGGCTTGTATCCACCGCTGGCCGGCGAACTTCGCCATAACGGCGAGGCGGCCGACCCCGCGCATCTCGCCGACTATCGAGCGCAGTTCTCCGCCGTGTTCTCCGATTTCCACCTGTTCGACACGCTGCTTGCGCACGATCCGCAGGACGAAGCGCTGGCCAATCGCCTGATCCAGCGCTTCCAGTTGGGCCACAAGGTCACCGTGCGCGACGGTCGCTTCACCACACAGTCGCTGTCGCAAGGCCAGCGCAAACGACTGGCGCTGATCGTCGCGTGCCTGGAGCGTCGCCCGGTGATGATCCTCGACGAATGGGCCGCCGACCAGGACCCGCTCTTCAAGGACGTGTTCTATCGCGAAGTGCTGTCGGAACTGCGCGCGCAGGGCAAGGCGGTGCTCGTGATCTCGCACGATGACCGCTACTTCGACCTGGCCGACCGCGTTGTGAAGATCGAGAACGGCCAGATCGTCAGCGACACCGTGCAGGCGCATCGCGGGGCGCAGAGCGACACGGCCACGCTGGCCACGGCCACCGCTGCCTGACGCGCGGCAACGTCTACGGAGAATTCCATGCCCCTGCATCCCGACCTCGAAGCGCTGCTCGACATGGTGGAAATCGCCACCGCAACCGGAAAACGCCCGGTGATTCATCAACTGGCGCCCGCGCAGGCGCGGCGCGAGTTCGATGACGCGTCCACGGCGCTCGACTTGCCGCCCGAACCCGTGGGCCGCGTCGAAGCGCTGCGTATTGCCACGCGAGACGGGTCCGACATCGACGCCCGGCTCTACGCGCCCGATCGACAAGGAGACGGGGATGCGCTGCCGGTCCTGCTGCATTTCCATAGCGGCGGTTTCACGGTCGGCAGTCTCGATTCCCATGCGTCCCTATGCACGGCGATCGCCGCAGCCACGCCTTGCGCCGTGGTGTCTGTGGCGTACCGGCTGGCGCCGGAGTTCAAGTTTCCAACTGCGGCATATGACGCCATCGATGCGCTGGCATGGCTGGGCAGGCATGTCGCATCACTGGGTCTGGACGCCTCCCGGATCGCCGTGGGCGGCGACAGCGCGGGCGGAACCCTCAGCGCCATGCTTGCCCTGGCGGCGCGCGACGAACCCGCCCTGCCCCGGCCATGCTTTCAGGTGCTTTGCTATGCGGGCCTTGGCGGCACCACCGACACCGCTTCGCATCGGCAGTACGGCGAAGGGTATCTGCTCGATACGGACACGATCGAGTGGTTCTACAGCCAGTACCTGCGCGACGAGGCGGACCGTCGCGACTGGCGCTTTGCGCCATTGCGTGCCGAGGACCATCGCGGCGTGGCGCCCGCGCTGATCGTGCTGGCCGAATGCGATCCGCTCTGCGACGAGGGCCACGCCTATGCGCGAAAGCTCGCCGATGCCGGCGTGCCGGTCGTCGTGCGTGAATACGCGGGTATGGTTCACGAGTTCCTGCGCATGGGCAATATCGTCGCCGACGCCGGCGAGGCCCGCGCGGAAATTGCCGGCGCACTGGCCCGCGCCTTCCAAACGCGCGATGCAACGGCGGTGCCGTTGGAACGCGCCGCCTGAGCGCTAAATTCTCCACGCCGCGCATCGTCTCGATAGGCATGACGGCAGACGTCATGCACCGTCCAACGAATGCCATGCCAGACACGAAGATCCATATGCCGACAACGCTTGCTCCTTTTTCGCGCCACCTGTCGTTCGCGGCGCAGCCCACGTTGCGCCGCGAGAGCCGCTACGACGGTTCGCGCCTGACGGTGACGAGGGACGGCCAGCCCCTTGCCAGCTTCCAGTTCGCTGGCGACGTGCTGCGCCTGCACGACAGCCACGCCGATGACCACGAACTGGCCCATGCGACGATGGCCGCGCTGGATGCCGCTTTCGCCAACGGCGCGCCGTACGCGCTGCGCGTCGATATCGAATCGCGCGGCGCACAGAATCGTCTTCACCAGATCGGCGCGCTGCTGCGCGAGCCCGGTGGCGCGCGTGGCGGTATCGCGGGTACTACGCACGCCAGCCTGCTTTGGCAACGCCCCGAGTTGTACATGGCGGCGTCCGAAGGGCCGTTCCCGCTGCGCTATGCGATGACCGATGGCAAGCGCCATCCGCTGCGGCCAGGCAAGCCGGATGGCGTGGTCTACGCGCGCCATATCCCGTGGCTCGACAAGACGCTGATGCTGCGCGCCGCTGAACTGGAGCGGGATCTGCCGCTGCTGCATCGCTGGATGAACGATCCGGATGTCGCCTACTTCTGGAACGAGGAAGGCGACGAGGCCAAGCATCGCGCCTATCTGCAAGGGCTGATCGACGATCCGCATATGCTGCCGCTGATCGCGTCGTTCGACGACACGCCCTTCGGCTATTTCGAGGTGTACTGGGCCAAGGAAAACCGCATCGCGCCGTTCTACGATGCGCACGATCACGATCGCGGCTGGCACGTGCTGATTGGCGAACCGGCGTTCCGGGGCAAGGCGTTCCTGACGGCGTGGTTCCCGGCCATCCAGCACTACCAGTTCCTGGACGATCCGCGCACGCAGCGCATCGTCGGCGAGCCGCGCGCCGACCACGTGCGCCAGATCGCCAACCTCGACAAGGCGGGCTTTTCGAAGATCAAGGAGTTCGACTTCCCGCACAAGCGCGCGATGCTCGTGATGCTGCTGCGCGAGCGGTTCTTCGGCGAACACCTGCTCTTGCCGGACACCACGGCGCCAGCCACGCCACGCAACTGATTCCTCTGCCAACGGGGCGCGCGTGCGCCCTCTTCCCTCTTTCCCGATTGCTCAGCAAGGACCGAAACATGACGCTCCGCGACATCTCTCCCGCCGTCCACGATCTGGTCGGCATCGGCTTCGGGCCATCGAACCTGGCCCTGGCTATCGCGCTTCAGGAGCAGGCGGCTTCCGGCCTGCCGCTCGACGCGCACTTCCTGGAAAAGCAGCAGAACTACCAGTGGCACGGCAACACGCTGGTTTCGCAGAGCGAGATGCAGATCTCGTTCCTGAAAGACCTCGTGTCGATGCGCAACCCGACCAGTCCGTACAGCTTCGTGAACTACCTGCATCGCCACGGGCGACTGGTGGACTTCATCAACCTGCGCACGTTCTATCCGAGCCGCATGGAGTACAACGACTATCTGCGCTGGGCCGCGAGCCACTTCGCGGGGCAATGCAGCCTGGGCGAAGAGGTGCAGACGATCGAGCCCGAGATGGATGGCGGCAGGATCGACCGCGTGCGCGTGATCTCGCGCGATGCGCAGGGGCGCGAACGCACCCGCGTGGCACGTTCCATCGTGCTGTCGACCGGCGGCACGCCGCGCATTCCGGAAGCGTTCCGCGGCATGCGCGATGACAGCCGGGTCACGCACCATAGCGGCTATCTGAACTGGATCCGCAACCAGCCCTGCGTGGGCGGCAAGCCGATGCGGATTGCCGTGATCGGCGCCGGCCAGAGCGCTGCCGAGGCGTTCATCGACCTTCACGACAACTATCCGTCGGTAAAGGTGGACTGGATGGTGCGCGGCGCGGCGCTGAAACCCGCTGACGACAGCCCGTTCGTCAACGAGATCTTCGCGCCGGCCTATACCGACGTGGTGTTCGAGCAGGCCCAGGCTGGCCGTGACCGGCTGATCGAGGCGTACCTGAACACGAACTACTCGGTCATCGACGCCGACCTGATCGAGCAGATCTACGCGATGCTGTATCGCCAGAAGGTCAGCGGCCAGTTCCGCGCGAACCTGCTGACGTGCAAGGCCGTGCGGGCCGCCCATGGCGGTGCGAATGGGATCGAGCTGACGGTCGCCACGACGGCGCCCGGCGCGGGTATCGATGCCGATTCCGAGACGCGCCGCTATGACGCCGTGGTGCTGGCCACCGGCTATGAGCGCGAAAGCCATCGTCGCCTGCTGGAGCCGCTGGCGCGCTATCTCGGAGACTTTTCGGTGGATCGCAACTATCGCGTGCAGGCGGCGCCGGAGCTGGCCGTGCCCGTGTACCTCCAGGGCTTCTGCCAGAGCAGCCATGGTCTGAGCGATACGCTGCTGTCCGTGCTGCCCGTGCGCGCCGAGGAAATCGCCGGGGCGATCCACGATGCATTGAGCGCGAATCGCGATCGTTGCCGGGCCCCGTCTACGGTTCAGAAGGGTGGCAGCCAGGCCATTGCCGCGGCATAGCCCGGAGGCGCGTCCAGCCGATAGAGCCGGGTCCGCGCCAGCGCTGCCGCATGGGCAGCGAGCTGGCCGGATTCTGGGCGGACGGTGAGCCAGCGCGCGCCGTGCGCGTCGCCCACATCGCCTTGTTTCGTATCGACGGCCACCGAAACGTGCTGCAGGTGGTCGGCAATCCCCAGCCCCAGCGCCTTCAGCAAGGCTTCCTTGGCGGTCCATAGCAGGTGAAACGCCTCGGGCCATGCCGCCGCCGGCATGGTTTCGAGCCAGTCGCGCTCCCGCGCGGTCAGGCAGTGCGCCGCCATCTCGCGCAGCGAGTCCTGCCCTAGTCCGGGGTCGATCCGTTCGATATCGACCCCCACCTCCCCACCGCCCTCCGCCAGGGCGATCCACGCGAAATCTCCCGCATGCGACACGTTGAATCCCGGGGCCGCCGAAATATCTAGCCATGGCTTGCCGTGCGGGCCGGTTTCAAAGCGCAGGGAATCGGCAGGCAGGCCAAGCCTCCGCCCCAACAGCGCGCGCAGTGCGGCGCGGGTGGCGGCGTAGCGCAGTCGGTCGGATTGCAGCCGAAGATTCGCCGCATGGGCTTGCTCTTCGGCGTTCAGGCACTCGATCAATATGCCCCTTGGGGCGCTTTTCCCGTCGAGATGCAACTGCCACAGCGCGACGCTCGGCATCGGACTGGGAAGAGATGTGAGGGGCGGCGCGCCCGGGGCGAATCGAATCTCCATTAAGACCATGACGAACGGCGAGCGTATCTATTTAGATGGGCCAGCCGATGCGTCACGTGGCTGCCAAGGCGTATCAACCGCAGCCTGGACGAGTGAGCAAAGGCGAAATTTAATGGCTTTCACATCACGAAATGGTGATAGAAATTTCATCTTTACTAACAACAGGGTTACTTTTTTATTAATTGACTATCATTCTCATTCTTATTAACGTACCTGCTCCGCACTGCACCAATTCAAGGAGCCGCCCCCGTGATTCCCTTAACCGAAATTGGCACCAGTCTGACGCCCGCCCTTGGCGCGGACACGCTGTTGGGGCTTTTCGTGGCAAATCGACGTGCGCTGGTGGGTGCCGCAGCCCGCATCGTGGGTTCTCGCGACCAGGCCGAAGACGTGGTGCAGGACGCCTTCCTGCGCTTGCGCACCATGACGGACGAGCCGTCGATCCGCAGCCGTCTCAGCTACCTGTTCCAGATCGTTCGAAACCTGGCGATCGACACGTACCGACGGCAGTCGCTGGAACAGAAATGGATGGCGCCGGAGGACGAAGGCGTCAACGCGCCCTCCCCGGCCACGCTGCCCGACATCATCGTCCGGGATCGCCAGGCGCTGTGCGCGCTGATGGGCGCGCTGGCCGAACTGCCGGAGCGCACGCAACGCGCGTTCGAGATGTGCCGCGTGCAGGGCATGGCACAGAAGGATATTGCTTCGGAACTCGGCGTCTCGCCGACGCTCGTGAATTTCATGGTGCGCGATGCCTGCATCCATTGCCGTGCCCGATTGACCCGCCAGCAGGCCATCTGACTGGCGCACCCAAGACCGCCTCGAATCGCCGCCGCGCCGGTATCACGGCCTGCCCCCCGCTGGCAAGGCTGACCGAAGCCACCGCGTTGCCAATCCACCGAGCCCCCCTTGGACAATCCGGAATCGGCACTGCTATATTGCGTGAACCGATTCCGCCCCCCGATTCCATGGCACGCTCGCTTGCGCTCGTCGCGTTGGCCGCTTCGCTGTCTGGTTGTGCCGGCGCCCCGTCCATAGGCCTGTTTGGAGCCTATTTCCCGCTCTGGCTGCTGAGCGCCGTGATTGGCATCGCGGGCGCCATCGTTGCCTGGCGCATCCTCATCGCCACGGGCTGGGCGGATATTCTCGGTTTCCCGCTGCTCGTCAACACGGCAATCGGCCTGATGATCGCCGAGATCGTCTGGCTCCTCGGTACGGGGCACATCCTATGAAAATGGCCGGTGTCCGCCGCGGACCGCTGCGCGGAAAGCTGATCGTCCTCCTCATCGTCCTGCTCGCCGTCCTCCTGTCGGTCTACGCGTACGAACGCACCGTCCGCTATCCCGCTTCGGACGACGCCTCGCTCGATGCGGACCTCGCCCGCGCGATGCTGGGCACGCGGCGACGCACCATCGGCACGGAGCCGTGGCACGGCGTCCGTGGCATCCGAACAGATCGCGCGCGCCGAGCAGAACTACGCACTGACCGCGCGGACGGTAGAACGGTTGCGGCCGTTGGCCGCCGATGGCTACGTGCCGAAGCAGCAGCTCGACCAGGCCGAAGTGGCCAAGCGGGACGCGGCGGTCACGCTGAAACAGGCGCAACTCCAGCGCTCCACGACGGCGCAGGCCGTGGGCAACGACGACGACGCCATCGCCACCGTCCATGCCCGCGAAGCGGCGCTGGCCATCGCCCCCGCGCGCTGGAGGACACCGTGGTCCGCGCCCCGCACGAGGGCCGGGTGACCGGCCTGAGCGTGCTGTCTGGCGAAGTCGTGCTGCCCAACCAGTCTCTCTTCGTGTTCGTCCACACCGGCGAGTGGTTCGCCGTGGCGAACTTCCGCGAAACGCAGCTCGCGAATATCCAACCGGGCGACTGCGCGACCGTCTATTCGATGATCGATCACCGACAGGCCATGCCGGGGAAGGTGGAAAGCATCGGCGTGGGCATCACCGATACCGACAAGATCAACCTGCCGCGCTCGCTGCCGTATGTCCAGGCATCCGTGAACTGGGTGCGGGTGGCGCGCCGCTTCCCGGTGCGGATCAAGCTGGAAGAGCCGCCGGAGACGCTGGCGCGCGTGGGTGCGAGCGCAATTGTCGAGGTCCGGCATAGCGCGTCCTGCCGCTGACGGATTCCGGCTCCGGCTGGGGGACCTGCGCGCCTTGCTGGCCCCCTTCCCGGGCCGCACGACCGCCACCACGAGCATCGCGGTGGCCAGCACGCTCACCGCATCTCGTTATACAGAAGTCATGCGCCCTCATTGCGCAGAGCCTGAATCGGGGTAATCGTCCTTTTGCAGCAGATTGATACGGCCAAGCTTAAAAAGACGTTCTAGAACAATGACTTAGTGATTCTTCGTTTCGCGCTGCACCGTCCTTTCTTTGCGGATTGGTACGCGGTTGGCAGGCGCTGTCTCGCCAAAGTATGCCTGGCCAGCCTGCGAAGCTGCTGTCGTCGCGGCGGAAGTCTTCAATGGTCACGTAGTCGCACAGGAAGATGCTACGCAACAGCCGGCCGAGATGCTCGGCAGCTTTGTGCGTCTTGTTGGTCCGGGCGGCGCTGCCCAACCGTTGCATGGCGAGCTCAGCGCTAATGCGGCCGATACGGATCGATGCCAGCACCCGTAGGAAATCGTCCCAACCCAGGAGTATGGCTCTCAAGGACAATCGCTTCGTGGTGACACGCTCGATACCTTCCGGCACTTTGAACTCTGCAGGCAGGTACAGCTTGCGCTCCGCCAGATCGCGCAGCCGCGGACATAGATCGAAACTCAAGCCCTTGGCCAAGGCCATCGCGGCGTTCGTGTAGCCGTGCGTGTCCACTGCCAGTAACGACAAGCGGATACGGTCCTCGCTGCGGTTGTGCTGCTCTACGCCCTCGATGGCAACCCCAGCCTGACGCTCGTTCAAGACAATCGGTTGATCATAGACGATGCCCCACTTGTCGAGCACGTGGGTGTAGATGCCGGTCGCGTAGGCGCGTCGACGTGGATCGACGCGAGCGATCCACAGATGTCGTGAAACGTCCAGTGACATCATGTCGGCCGATGCCTTCTGCCCGGTGCCCCAGTGCGTGGCTAATGGGATCTTTCCTTGAAATTCAGCCACCATCTCGTTGGTCCTGCGCAAACGGCCATGGGTCTCCGTAAAGTCTTCGGGCAGAGCATTGAGCTTCCTCGTCTGCATGGCGCGCCATGCCTTGAGGTTTGCAAAGCCGGGATCGTCCTCCCTGCCGCCGAATTCCAGGTCTGCCAGGCCCGACAACAGAGCGTGAACCCGCTGATGGTCACCGGTCAGCGCCGCGCGCACGTGTGACGCAAAGCTCGACTGCGCCGCGTCGGTGACGATGGCCAGGTGCTTCAGGGCTTCATCCACTCGCTGATTGGTGGACTTGCTCTTGTCTTGCAGAACGGCCTTGGCCTTGAGCGCCTGCTGCCTGTCTTCCATGGCAGAACGAGTGTGTGTCGACTGCGCCGTGCTGGCCGCGCGTCGGAACAAATCCTGGCTGCGTCGGCTGGTCTGGTGCATAGCGATATCGGTGAGTTCCAGCAAACTCATCCGTAGAAAGCACACCAGTTCAAGCGCCTGGGTGCCCTCCTTCAGTGTTTTGGTCTTGGCCGGGCGCCTTGCTTGCACCTTCTGCGCATAGGCACGCAGTTTGGGCAACGCGATGTCATCCAGGTTCCACTCGTGCACAGCGAGGGACTTCAGGTAGCGGATCTTGTCCAGCGTTTCAGCGAGGTTCTTGGGGCCGTTGCGCCTGGTGGTGACAAGTTCATCCAAGTCTGCCGCTGCGGCAGCTTGCACGCGAAGCACTTCCAGTAAGGCGGCCTGGCTGGTGACATCGAACGGCTTGATGCCAAGGTGCTCCTTGACCCATTGCTGATGCTCGTACAACGTCGGGCGTCGTTGGTACAGCGTCTTCAGACTGGCAATCGACAGCAGCGGCGCGGAGAAAGCTTCGCACACGTACTGAAGGAGCTTTCGCGGAACGGCAGCAAACCGGTCCAACGGCCGACCGAAGGCCCGGAGGCAAACGAGTTGTAGGCCGACCGCGGCGAATCTGTCGGCCCGAAACCGCTCCCCTATTGCCGCGATGTCAGCACCGGTGATCTGAAAAAAATGCCGCAGGTCAAATTCTGTCAAGCGGGCAGGCAACTCTTCCCTGCCAACGTAGCGATACGCAAATGCCGACATCTGCACTTTTAGGGGTGTCGTTCGGGACAAAACTGTACGACAAGTGCTCGGATGGCCGCAATAAGGTTCAGCGAATGGGCTGCAACGCCACGCCAACAAGGGACTCGGGGCTGATTAATAACCGTATCAATCTGCAGGAAAAGGACGATTACCCCCGGTTGCGCGAGCGATTTCGTCAAAGAGGCTGAGTTGGGTGGGGCGGGCCTGCATCGGAAGCACCTGGGTGATGGGATATACATCCAATCTACAGGGGCAGGCTCGAAGTCAAGGCCGGACAGCCGGGGGCGCCGTCAAATGTCCCGTCCGGCGCGCTTGGCGTTGCGCGCCCCGACAAGCGAGGCCTCGCTGCGCGTTGCCAACTCGGGGATTGGCACCTCATCATGTTTCGTGCGGCCTCGCGTATCGCGCTTATGCCGACGGTTACGTGGCACAAGCGGTCCATCCCCAGTTGAAACGTATCGTAGAGAATCAGGAGGCCGCCCCAGCGGCACTGAAGAAGCGCTCAAACTCCGTCGAGATCAAATCCTGCAGGACGGCGCCTGGGTCACCCACAGGCTCGTCCCCCGTAGGTGAGGACGCTGAGAGCCAACGCGGGCGAGGCAGGCTGGGTAAAGATTGGCGACCCGGCTGGCCAGGGAGACTCGACCACTCGACGATGGCGACGTGGCGAGCAGTGGCAGGGAAGGGCAGCCGTGGCGTGGTAGGGCGGCAGCAGGCCTGGAGAGGTGGGGCGCCCGCGGCGTTGCGCTGCCTCCGCAACGGTCAGAACGTAGGACGTTCCCTCGTACCCGCCACCAAAGCGGCGATGCGCTCCTCTTCACGCGCTATCTCGAGTGTGTCGCGAAGGTTGAGGCGTAGCATCTCGATACCGCCTACGTAACCACCGAGGGCGCTTGTTGCACGTTCCTCTATCTCATCTGCCGACGTCAGTCCAGCTGCAACGAGTGCGCGAATGTCTTCGCGATCGTTATCAGCGAGTCGCGCCATTTTGCTGACAGCGAGATCCACGGGGGAAAGCACGCGCACCTGTATCTGATCCAGGCCCAGGTCCACCGGTATAGAGTCTTCCTGGTAGTCCTCGTGCATGAGCGCAAACGTCGGATTGTAGTTGGTGTCCAAGTAGATGACCTGAGGCGTCCCATCTTCCAAGACCACGTCCACAAGCACATCCTGAGGCAACAGCACCCGCCCAGCGAACTCAGCGTCAACGTCCGTTGTGACTCGGCTTGCCGTATAGAGGTGCACCGCCATCCCACCAGCCAGATAGACCGTCAGGGGTTGCCGAAGGGAAAGGCGCTGTTCAAGCTGCTTGAACAGCTCACGAAGGCCCTCGGCAAGTGCCGTGCGCGTGTGAAAGGAAACGTTGTGGGCCATTTCAGTGAGGCCGCAACTGCATAGTCAGCATGTCACGCAGCCGAGGCAAGCCCGATACCCAGCCTTTCCGAACCACGTCAGCGCTAGACACCTTATCGGTCGGATACCGACGGAAGTATTGGTCGCTCGCATGCATCAAGCGAACTGATTCCACTGGCAAACGCGACTGCAGCACCATCGCGGCAAGACGAAAGACGTTGGCTTCTCGCTGATCGATAGCTACCGTGACGTCACCGCGCGACGCGGCCGCGCACCGGGCTAAAACGTTGCGCTCGTCGTCCCTGGCTGTCATGCTTTCGCTCCCAACTTACTGTTGCTGGCCAATTGCTAGCCGGTAGTCCAACTGTACCGTCCCCGGTGCCCCCAAGGCAATCTTGATTGGCAGCACCTAGCAATGCCCCGATGTAATGTGATGCATAAGGTACATAATTTGTATTATGTAAAAATTAATCATAACGTGACGCTCTACTGAGCGCCCGCTGCAATCGGCCAGTCTCAAACCAAATGGGAACACAGTAAGTGGGTAAATATGCGGCCTGTCTCACAGTTAGTGAGCATAAGGAGGCGGCGCACTGCCAATGCGGGCCTACTCGGCAATGGCCTAGGACGATACGAGATTCGCCGGGCGGCGCTCAGGCGTTGATCCAGGCGCGCGCCTGATCCAGTTCGTTGACGTGGAACGCCTTGACTTCGGCCTTGGTAAAGAACCGCGCCAGATGCATCGAGGCGTGGATCCATCCCGCGTCGGCCACCACGGCGGCACGCGTGATTTTGCGGGCCAAGGGAACGCCGAGCGTCAGGTCGGTCCACAGTGCCTTTGGCTCAATGCCGGTGAAATGCTCGATGCGTTCGAGCACGCGGGTCTTGCCGTTCAGTTCTAGATCCCCTCGCATGCGCTCGATGGCTTCGCGCAGATCGTGGTCCGTGATTTTGCCTTCGACGTAAATCTCGACGACCGGGGAATCGGGGGCAGTGTGATACAGGATCATGGCAGCACCACCTGGCTGGGGAGACGTTACACGTCAGGCACGAACAGACCTAGCGTACGATCACCTCCAGATCGTACACGTTTTCACACGGCTCGGATCGCACGGGTCCCTGGTTCGCCAGAACTGGACCCGGGAACTGTGAGACGTGACAACCGGCCCGTTCAAACGAGTTTGCCGCCCCCCGAGCAGCAGCCCAGCCGTTCAGACATCACAACGTTTCGCTTAGGCCCTTGCTTCGAACGCTGCTGGCGTTCCTGTGCAATTCCGTGAGTGCCCCATTAGGCACTTATCTTTATTTATTTGCTAATAATAATTTATTGTGAAAAAATAAATGGCGATAATTGCATCATAGAGCACTTATGAGAGCCTCCGCCTCCTCTGCAAGATACACATTCCGCCGCCCGGCACTAGCGACGAGCTTTTGCTCTGCCCTGTCCGGTGAGGGCCTACTGGACGCGCGCTCTGGCCTATTTCTTGCTGCCCAACGGCGCGTGGGCAAGTCTACGTTCCTGCGGGAAGACCTCATTCCCGCCGCCGAACACCGTGGTTGGACGACCGTCTACGTCGACCTGTGGTCGAACAAAGCCCATGACCCCGCCGAGCTGATCGCCGACGCGATCAAGCATCGCATTGCCGATTACGACGGCGTGGTTACGAAGGCGGCAAAAGCGATCGGGCTGACAAAGGTTACCGTCTTCGGGACGCTCGGTTTGGATCTGTCTGTCACCGGCCTACCATCGGGGGTCACGTTGACGCAGGCGCTCGAGGCGCTGCACGAGACAGCCAGGAAGCCGGTCCTGCTGATCGTGGATGAGGCGCAACACGCTCTCACCACTGCACCGGGGCTGGAGGCCATGTTTGGCCTGAAGGCCGCTCGCGATGCTATGAACCTCTCCGGGGCGGCTCCGAATCTGATGCTCGCGTTCACTGGCTCCAGCCGCGACAAACTCGCTCACCTTGTAATGAACGCGAGGATGCCGTTCTACGGCTCACGCGTGACGCCCTTCCCCCTGCTGGAGCGCGAGTTCACCGACGAATACACGGCGAGCGTCAACCGCGCGCTTGCCGCCGACAATCAGTTAGACCCAGCCGCTGTCTACGAGGCCTTCGAAAGGCTCGGGCATCGTCCCGAATTGCTTCGCAGCCTGATCGGGGAGATAGCGCTCGCGCAGAACGCCCAGAACCTCAGCGAGCGGCTCAGGGATGATGCACACCTAGTCCAGGATCGGGTTTGGCAGGATGTCGAAAGCGACTACGCTTCCCTAACGCCTTTGCAGCAAGCCGTAGTGCGCGTGATAAGTGCCAAAACTGGGCAGTTTTCGCCGTTTGGCGGGAACGCAATGACGGCTTACAAAGCACTGGTGGCCAGCGATGTTTCGGTCAGTGCCGGCACGGTGCAGAACGCAATTGATGCACTACGCGAAAGGGAGATCGTGTGGAAGGAGTCCCGTGGCTCCTATGAGATTGAGGACCAAGCCTGGCTGGCGTGGCTGCGCGCTAAAGGGCTCAACGCGAAATAGCCAACCGACGACTGACGCTCTTCATAGCCATCAGTATCGCCCGTGCCAACAAACTTACCGGCTGACGGGTAGGCTGCTTCGAGCGCCCGTTTGCCGTCATCACTGATGCGCTGCTTAGCGAGCCGCGCCACCACTCTCAGCAGGGCCTCCCGCACCGGGGCGCGCGCTCTCAAATTCGTCGGCGAGTGCGCGCTCAACAAGTTGCGCGCCCGGCCGGAGGGTGCCGGCCTGAATGGCAGTTTCGAGGGACTCGCGATCTGCATGGCAAGGACCATCGCCGAGTTGACCATGTTCGCCTAGGCATCCACCTCGTTGACCTCGGCCCATCCGCGCACCTTGGCCTGCGCGATCCGAATTCGTCACTCGATCGTCCATAGCTGCCGGAAATCCGGCCCTGTCGCGCCAGAGCCGCCGCCGCCCGTCCCCAGCGGCGGCTTTTTCGCGCGTGCACTTCGTGCCACCCCTGGAGCGCCCTTATCGATTTTTTCAATAGTCACAACCAAAAAAATGGCGTTGGCGCCGATATGCGATTTGGAAATATCGTTATGCCAAATTCATCTAAGAAGGTGCTGCACATGGCGATCAGAATGCTCTCGACCAAGTCCTCGTTCCCCGGACTCCTATTGGTCATCGCCGTAGCGGTGCCGGCTACGTTACTTGGCAAGCAGGTTCCAATACTTGGCGGCGCTGTCTTCGGCATGCTGCTCGGTGTGCTCTGCCGAGCCTTCCTCAAGCCGAGTGACCGATACAAGGCGGGCATCCAGTTCGCCTCCAAGCAAATGCTGCAATACTCGATCATCGGACTGGGCTTCAGCCTGCCGCTGCACGAGGTTGTCCAGACCGGCCTGAAGTCGCTGCCGGTCTCGCTAGTCACGCTAGCAGTCGCCTTCACGGTGGCCATCATCGCCGGCCATCTCCTGCGCATCCCTGAGAAACTCAAGATCCTGATCGGCGCCGGCACCGCCATTTGCGGCGGATCGGCTATCGCGGCAATCACGCCTGTGCTCCAGCCCGACGAACACGACATGACGTATGCGTTGTCCACGATCTTCATGTTCAACGTCGTAGCCGTCATTATTTTCCCCATTCTTGGCAAGATGCTCGGCCTGTCCGATGTCGGATTCGGCCTCTGGGCCGGCACCGCGATCAATGACACGTCCTCGGTCGTCGCTGCCGGCTATGCCTGGAGTTCGACCGCGGGAGACTACGCGACGATCGTCAAGCTGACGCGCGCCATGATGATCGTGCCGGTCACGCTGGTGATCGCGCTGATCTGCCAGCGCAATCAGCCTGGCGGGTCGATGCGTCGTGTCATTCCCTGGTTCATCGTCCTCTTCGTCCTGGCCTCGGCTGTCAACCAATGGCTGCCGTCTGGCCTGACACATGCGATCCAACTGGCGGCCCCGTTCCTGGTCGTCGGCGCCCTCACGGGGGTGGGCCTGAGTACCGACATCGACCGACTGAAGCGCGCAGGGGCACGACCGCTGCTGCTTGGCCTGATCGTCTGGGTCAGCGTGGCAATCAGCAGCCTGGCCATGCAGTACATTGCCGGGACGCTGTGACTGGCAGGCGCAGCCGGGCAATGGGTAGCCTTGCGCCGTGCTAGGCCGCACTGGTGGCCGGCTTGCCGTCGTCCGCGCTCCCCAGCAGGAAGGTTTCGAGCGCGGCGCTGGTGGCTGCCGGCGTTTCCTGCACCGGATAGTGCCCAGCCCCCGCCAGCACCTGCAACGTCGCATTGCGATACCACTTGAGCGTGGTAGCACGCGCGGCCTCTTCCGTATTGCTGCCGTCATGCTGGCCGATCAGCACCAGGATTGGCTTGTCCGAACCCTCCACTTGCTGGCTGATATCGGTACGGCTGGCATCGCGCGCATAGCTGGCAAAGGCGCTGCCGTCGATGCTGTCCCAGCTGCTGTCCACCACGGCGCGGGCGAAGGTGGCCGGGTAGCGGCGCGCCGTGCCAGCCGTCACCAGTTCTTCACGCCATTGCCGGGACGCCGCCGCCCCCTCCAGCATCCGTAGGCGCTGCGGATCGCTGCTGCCGCCGCGCTCGCTGGGGCCGGCGATGGACACGATGGCATCGACGCGCTGCGGCAGCGCCAATGCCAGCATCTGCGCGGCCAACGCGCCGAGGGCGTGCCCGGCTACGGCGAAGCGGCTCCAGCCAAGATAGTCCGCCAGCCTCGTGGCGTCGATCACGACTTCGCGCAGCGTCATCAGCCCGCGCTCCTTGCGTGCCTGGCCGTAGCCGCGGTACTCGACAGCGACATACTGGAACGCTTCCAGATCCGCCCAGCGCAGCAGGTCATCGAACGCGTCGCGCGTGCCGAGCAGTCCGGGGAACAGCATGACTTTGCGTGGGCCGGTGCCCACCAGTTTGAAGGACATCATGCCGCCACCTCCAAGACCGGGCACCGCTTCGTCGGGGAAGGCCGGGAATCAGACATGGATCGGGTCCTCCATCTGCATATGCTTGCGCAATTCGTCATGCGACACATTGAACTGCGGGGAGATCTTCAGTTCGGTGCCGAGCATGGCCTCTTCCTCGTCCATCTTGAAGCCCAGCGACTTGGTGGCCTCGAACATCACGCCACCGGGTGTGCGCACGTAGACCGATTCGAAGTAGCCACGGTTCTTGCGGTCGGAGAAATCGGTAAAGCCCATGCCTTCGGTATCGAACTTCACGCGGGCCTGCGTATCGTAGTCGGCCACGTCGAAGGCGCCGTGGTGCACGATGCCCTCGGCCAGCGTCCAGGTGCCCTGGCGCAGGTCCGGCTCGTACAGCACGTCGACGCGGCGCCCCGCTCCGCCCTCGCCCGCTTCGTAGCGGGTGAACTTGCCGTCGGCCACGGTCTTGCGGAAGTACCAGGCGCTCTGCATGAAGGTGTCCATGTCCTCCAGTTCGCGCACGGTCACCGTCCAGTTGTGGAAGCCGCGCACCGCGTACTGCTCCGGCACGTATTCGGAGCGCCAGGGCTTGCGCGTGTCGGTGCGATCTTCCACCACTTCGAAGTCGATGCCGGCATGGACAACGCGCAGGTATTTCTCGCCGAACCGCTCCGACTCCTGCGCGACGGCGACACCGTTGCGG
>NZ_AHJE01000116.1 GCF_000243095.1 Cupriavidus basilensis OR16
AGCCGGTCTGGCGCTGTCCAAGATGGAGCAGGGCGCGGACTTCGACAAGCGCTACCAGGCTCGCTTCAACGCGCCGGTGCAGATCTACGCACCGTTCACCTATGACGCGTCATGGTCATCGTTGACGCCATGAAGCGCGCCAACTCGACCGAGCCGGCCGCCATCCTGGCCGAAATGCCCAAGACCAACTACAAGGGCCTGATCGGCAACATCGCCTTCGATGAAAAGGGCGGACATGAAGGAAGGCGACCATCACGTTGTACGAGTACAAGGACAAGAAGAAGACCGTCCTTGACGTCGTGAAGATGTAATCCGGGCTTACCGGCCCATCCGAACGGCACCGCGAGTATGTTGCGGTGCCGTTTTTTTAGCCTTGCCATACGTGCAGCATCCTTACCATGGGTGGAGTAGGCAGGCCGCTTACCAGCAAACAACCACACTACCAAACCACCCACATATCAACGTCCCCCCGACATCTACACCATGCCGAGGGAATTTGGACGGAAGCAAGGAGTTTTCATGGATATCTTTATCCAGCAGATCGTGAACGGTCTGGTGCTCGGCAGCATCTATGCGCTGATCGCACTCGGCTACACCATGGTCTACGGCATTCTCGGGATCATCAACTTCGCCCATGGCGACGTGCTGATGATCGGCGCGCTGACCGCCCTGTCAGCCATACTTGGCTTGCAGAAATTCTTCCCCGGCTTGCCCGAATGGCTCACGCTGGTGATCGCGACCCTGATCGCCATGCCAGTCTGCGCTGTATTGGCCTACACCATCGAGCGGGTCGCATACCGACCGTTACGCAACGCGCCCCGGCTGGCCCCGCTGATCACCGCCATCGGCGTTTCCATCATCCTGCAGACGATGGGCATGCTGATCTGGTCGCGTAACCCGCTTAACCCGCTGACCTTCCCGCAGCTGCTGCCGTCGTCGCCGATCGATATCGGCTCGACCGGCGCCACCATCACGGGCAAGGAAATCGTCATCATCGGCATGGCGCTGATGGTCATGGCGGGCCTGCTGACGCTCGTCAACCGCACCAAGCTGGGCCGCGCGATGCGCGCCACCGCCGAGAACCAGAAGGTGGCGGGGCTGATGGGCGTGAACCCGAATTTCGTGATCTCGGCCACCTTCATGATCGGCGCCGCGCTGGCCGCGCTGGCCGGTGTGATGATGGCCACCAACTACGGCAATGCCCACTTCTACATGGGCTTCATCCCGGGCCTGAAGGCGTTCACCGCCGCGGTGCTGGGCGGCATCGGCAACCTGGCGGGCGCCATGGTCGGCGGCATGCTGCTGGGCCTGATCGAAGCGCTGGGTGCTGGCTATATCGGCGATCTCACGGGTGGCGTATTTGGCTCCAACTACCAGGACGTGTTCGCCTTCATCGTGCTGATCACCGTCCTTGTCTTCCGTCCGTCCGGCATCATGGGCGAGCGGGTTTCCGAACGCGCCTAAGGAGAGAGAATCCATGAATACCCCGATTCCATCCCCGGTGGCGCCCGCTGCGCCGCTGACCAAGACGCCGGCCAAGACCATGGCCGCCTTGCTTGGCTTCCTGGTGATCGCCCTGTGCGCGCCCTTCATCGTCCAGACGCTGGGCGGCAACTACTGGGTCCGCGTGCTGGATTTCGCGCTGATCTACATCATGCTGGCGCTTGGCCTGAACATCGTGGTGGGCTTTGCCGGCCTGCTCGACCTGGGCTACATCGCCTTCTATGCCGTCGGCGCGTACATGATGGCCCTGCTGGGCTCGCCCCACCTGGCCAACCAGTTCGAGTGGATCCACCAGCTCTTCCCCCATGGCCTGCACCTCTCCATGTGGTTCGTGCTGCCACTGGCCGTGATGGTGGCGGCCACATTCGGCGTACTGCTCGGCGCGCCGACGCTCAAGCTGCGCGGCGACTACCTCGCCATCGTGACGCTGGGCTTCGGTGAGATCATCCGCATCTTCCTGAACAACCTCGACCGGCCCCTGAACATCACCAATGGGCCGAAGGGGATCACCGCGGTGGACCCGGTCCATATCTTCGGCTTCAATTTCTCCAAGTCCCACGAGATCTTCGGGCTGAAGTTCACGCCGGTGTTCATGTACTACTACCTGCTGGTCGTGCTGGTGATCGCCATCGTGTTCATCTGCCTGCGCTTGCAGAACTCGCGCATCGGCCGCGCCTTCGTGGCCATCCGCGAGGACGAAATCGCCGCCAAGGCGATGGGCATCAACACCCGCAACATCAAGCTGCTGGCCTTTGCCATGGGCGCCTCGTTTGGTGGTGCGTCGGGCGCGGTGTTCGGCGCCTTCCAGGGCTTTGTCTCGCCTGAGTCGTTCGTGCTGTGGGAGTCCATCTACATCCTCGCCATCGTGGTGCTGGGCGGCATGGGCCACATCCCCGGCGTGATCCTTGGCGGTATCTTGCTGGTGGGTTTCCAGGAACTGCTGCGCGCCGTGGCGGAGCCGGCGCAGAACATGCTCTTCGGCCATACCATCGTCGACGCCGAAGTGCTGCGCCAGCTGCTGTTCGGGCTGGCCCTGGTTGGCGTGATGCTGTATCGCCCGGCAGGCCTGTGGCCGTCGCCGCGCAAGGAAGACCGGCCGGTGATCCGCCGCCCGGGCAGCGTTGGCCGTTTCTGACCAGGAGGACATCATGAGCAACGAGAATCTCCTCCTGTCGGTACAGGGGGTCAACAAGCGATTCGGCGGCCTGCAGGCGCTGTCCGATGTGGGCCTACAGATCAAGCCGGGTGAAATCTACGGCCTGATCGGTCCCAACGGGGCCGGCAAGACCACCTTCTTCAACGTGATTACCGGCCTGTACACGCCGGACTCCGGCGAGTTTGTGCTGGGCGGAAAGGCCTACCAGCCGACCGCCGTGCACGAAGTCGCCAAGGCCGGGATTGCCCGCACCTTCCAGAACATCCGCCTGTTCGGCGAGATGACCGCGCTGGAAAACGTGATGGTGGGCCGGCACGTGCGTACCAAGGCTGGCCTGTTAGGTGCGGTGTTCCGCCCGCCTTCGGTGCGGCGTGAAGAAAACTCGGTGGAAGACTGGGCGCACGACCTGCTGGAGTACGTCGGCATTGGCAAGTACGCGCACTTCACTTCGCGCAACCTGTCCTACGGCCACCAGCGCCGCCTGGAGATCGCGCGGGCACTGGCCACCGAGCCCAAGCTGCTGGCGCTGGATGAGCCCGGAGCCCGCGGCCGGCATGAACGCCACCGAGAAGGTGGAGTTGCGCGGCCTGCTCGACAAGATCCGCACCGATGGCAAGACCATCCTGCTGATCGAGCACGACGTGAAGCTGGTGATGGGCCTGTGCAACCGCCTGACCGTGCTCGACTACGGCAAGGTGATCGCGCAAGGCCTGCCGCACGAAGTCCAGAGCAATCCAGCGGTGATCGAGGCTTACCTCGGTACCCCGGCGCACTGACGGGGAGAAAGACACAATGAAAGAAACACTACTGAAGATATCCGGCCTGAAGGTCGCGTACGGCGGCATCCAGGCGGTCAAGGGCATCGACCTCGAGATAAAGGAAGGTGAACTGGTCACGCTGATCGGCGCCAACGGCGCCGGCAAGACCACCACCATGAAGGCCATCACCGGCCTGCAGGGCTGGGCCGGCGGCGATGTGGAGTACATGGGCAAGTCCATCAAGGGCGTGCCCAGCTACACGCTGCTCAAGCAAGGGTTGGCGATGGTGCCGGAAGGGCGCGGCGTGTTCGCGCGCATGACCATCACCGAGAACCTGCAGATGGGCGCCTACACGCGCGTCGACGAGGCCGGCATCAAGGCCGACATCGACCGCATGTTCGGCATCTTCCCGCGCCTGAAGGAGCGTGCCAACCAGCTGGCCGGCACCATGTCGGGCGGCGAGCAGCAAATGCTGGCCATGGCGCGCGCGCTGATGAGCCAGCCCAAGCTGCTGCTGCTGGACGAGCCCTCGATGGGCTTGTCGCCGATCATGGTCGCGAAGATCTTCGAGGTGGTGCGCGACGTCTCCGCGCTGGGCGTGACCGTGCTGCTGGTGGAGCAGAACGCGCGGCTGGCACTGCAAGCCGCGCACCGCGGCTATGTGATGGAGTCCGGCCTCGTCACCATGAGCGGCGACGCCAAGCAGATGCTGGACGATCCGAAGGTCCGCGCGGCGTACCTGGGCGAGTGATGTTGCCCGTGTAACGCAGCCATTGGCAAAAAGAAAAGCCTCGCATCGCGCGAGGCTTTTCTCATTTATGCCCCGGCGAAGCTCAGGCCAGCTTCTTGAGCAGTGTGCGCAGCATGCCGATCATCTGGTCGATTTCTTCGATGGTGACGTTCAGCGCGGGCATGAAACGCAGCAGGTTGGGGCGCGGTGAGTTCAGCAGCAGGCCTTGCGGCTGCATGTCGCGCGCTTCTTCCACCAGTTGCGGGCCGATGTCCTTGTTCAGCACCAGCGCGCGCAGCAGGCCTTCGCCGCGTTCGCCGCCCAGGCCGAACTCGGACGACAGCGCCAGCAGCTGCTCGCGCAGGTAGGCGCCCTTGTCTTGCACGCTTTGCAGGAAACCGGGCGCGGTCAGCTGCGCGATCACGGCGCTGCCGACCGCCGTCATCACCGGGTTGCCGTTGTAGGTGCCGCCCTGGTCGCCGGCTTCGAAGCTGGCGACTCAGCCGTGCACAGCAGGGCCGCCAGCGGCACGCCGCCGCCGATACCCTTGCCCAGCGTCATGATGTCCGGCTCCACGCCCGACAGCTCATAGGCGAACATCGTGCCGCAGCGCCCACAGCCGGTCTGCACTTCGTCGACGATGAACAGCAGCTTGTGCTGGTCGGCCAGCTTGCGCAGGCCTTGCATGAATTCGCGCGAAGCGGGGATCACGCCGCCTTCGCCCTGCACCGGCTCCAGCATGATGGCCACGGTCTTGTCGTTGATCAGCTTTTCCACCGAGGCCAGGTCGTTCAGTTCGGCCTTGGGGAAGCCCGGCACCTGCGGCGCGAAGATGGTGTCCCAGCCGGCCTTGCCCGATGCGCTCATGGTGGCGAGCGTGCGGCCGTGGAAGCTGTGGTCCATGGTGATGATCTCGAACGCGCCGTTCTTGTGCTTGCGGCCCCATTTGCGCGCCAGCTTGATCGCGCCTTCGTTGGCTTCCGCGCCGCTGTTGGCGAAGAACACCTTGTCGAAGCAGCTGGCATCGGTGAGCTGCTTGGCCAGCTTGAGCATGGGCTCGTTGTAGAACGCCGGGCTGGGGTTGAACAGTTTCTTCGACTGGTCGACCAGCGCGTCGATCATGGCCTGGTTGGAGTGTCCCAGGCAGTTGACTGCCCAGCCCTGCACGAAGTCCAGGTATCGCTTGCCGTTATGGTCCGTGAGCCACGAGCCCTTGCCTTCGGTAAAGACGAGCTCGGGCCGGTTGGTGATGTACATCAGGGATTGGACGGGGTACTCAGCAAATGCCATGGCGGACTCCAGGGGTCGGCGTGAAACAGGGGAGAGGAGAGCAGAAAAACAAAAAGCCACGGGGATTGCCCGTGGCTTGTTGACCTGAACAGAAGCTATGGACGGTCAGCCGCGAGGCACCCCGGTGGGGAGCGACGTACGGTAGCTGCGTCGGTTGATAGCGTAGTTCATGGCGGCCAATATAAGGCCCATGCGCCCGGCTGTCAAAACGAATTTTGGTGGGGCCGGGCATTGTTGTAGCTTGGGAACGGGCAGCGAGGCGCTCAGGCCGCCGGTGCCGGAGGTACCGAACCTGCCGGATGCATGTCCGCTTCCGAGGTGAACGAGTCGGCGAAGAAGGCATCCTCGTGCAGGTCGCAGCGCAGCGCAAAGTCCTTGCGCGCGGCATTGATCATCACCGGCGCGCCGCAGGCGTAGACCTCGAAGCCGGACAGGTCGGGATGGTCTTCCATCACGGCCTCGTGGACAAAGCCGGTACGACCGTCCCAGTCGTCGCTGTCCTGGGCGTTGGAGATCACCGGCACGTAGCGGAAGTTGGGCAGCTCGCGCGCCCATTGCTCGCACAGCGCGTGCATATAGAGATCGCGCGGGCGGCGGCCGCCCCAGTACAGCGTCATCGGGCGGGTGATGCCGGTGTAGACGGCGTGCTCGACGATGGCCTTGATCGGCGCGAAGCCGGTGCCGGAGGCCAGCAGGATGATGGGCTTGTCGGAGTCTTCACGCAGGAAGAAGCTGCCGAGCGGGCCTTCGAAGCGCAGGATGTCGCGCTCCTTCATGGCCGGCTGGCCTTCCCTGGCGCCGAACACGTAGTCGGTGAAGGTGCCGCCGGGCATGTGGCGGATGTGCAGCTCGATCGGGCCTTCCTGGTGCGGCGGCGTGGCGATGGAGTAGCTGCGGCGCTTGCCGTCGCGCAACAGGAATTCGACATACTGGCCGGCCAGGAACTGCATGCGCTCGGTGGCGGGCAGTTGCAGGCGGGTCACGATGACGTCGTCGGCCACGCGTTCCAGCGTGGCGACGCGGCACGGCACTTTCTTGATGGGGATGTCGCCGGCGCCTTGCACCTCGCGGCATTCGATGGTGATGTCCGAGGTGGGCTTGGCGCAGCAGAACAGCGCGCGGCCCTCGGTCTTTTCCTGCGCGGACAGCGCGGAAGCTGCGTGATCGCCCTGCTCGATGCCGCCGGCGGTGACACGGCCCTTGCAGGATCCGCATGCGCCGTTCTTGCAGCCGTAGGGCAGGCCAATGCTGTGGCGCAGGGCCGCGGTAAGGATGGTTTCATCCGCAGCCGCTTCGAACGTGCGGCCGCTGGGCATGACGGTAACTTGATAAGCCATAATCACTCTATGAGCAAAAATCTGTCGCGACGCCGCCTGGGTCGCCCGCGCCTACTCATCGTTGGCTGTGGGGATGTGGGCACGCGTTGCCTGCGTATTCTATCGACGCGCTGGCGCGTCTTTGCCATCACTTCGCAGCCGTCCCGCCGCACAGCGCTGCGGGACAACGGCGCTGTACCGCTGGTAGCCGACCTGGACCGGCCCGCCACGCTGGCGCGCCTGGCCGGGCTGGCCGACAAGGTGCTGCACCTGGCGCCGCCGCCTGCCCGCGGCGAGGGCGATCCCCGCACGCTGGCGCTGCTGCGTGCCTTGCGGCGCGGTGCCTGGCGGCGCTGCGCCGCACGGCCTGGCGGATGGTTTGCCAAGCCCGCTATTCTACCCGACCGGGGCAAGGGCCGGTCCGGCCGAAGCGCCGCGCCGCCAGCGTTCGTCTACGCCAGCACCTCGGGCGTATACGGCGATCGCGGTGGCGCCAGGCTGGCGGAATCCCAGGCGGTGCGCCCGCAAACCGCGCGCGCCCGGCGCCGCGTGTCGGCCGAGCAGGCCGTGCGGGACTTTGGCCGCCATGCCGGCTGGCGGGCTTCCATCGTGCGCATCCCCGGCATCTACGCCGAAGACCGGCTGCCGCTGGCCCGCCTGGCCAAGGGCACGCCGGCGCTGGCGCCGCAGGACGATGTCTATACCAACCACATCCATGCCCTGGACCTGGCCCGCACCATGGTGGCGTCGCTGTTCCGCGGCCGCGCGCAGCGGGTGGTGCATGCCAGCGACGATTCGGAAATGCGCATGGCCGATTACTTCGACCTGGTGGCCGACCGCCGTGGCCTGCCCAGGCCGCCGCGCCTGGCTCGCGCGCAACTGCGCGAAGCCGTGGAGCCAACCTTGCTCAGCTTCATGAGCGAATCGCGCCGGCTGGAAAACGCCCGCCTCAAACGCGAACTGCGCCTGCGGCTGCGCTATCCCACCGTGGCGTCCTTCTTCGACGCCTGAGCGCAGGGGCTGCCGGAAGCCCTTCTTCCCCATTCCCAGTGCCATGCGGTGGCATGCCGCTTGCGTAGATATCGCCGCTCGATCCTGTATAGACAGCAAGTGGCGAATCCGGCGTGCGGGTGCGCGGATCTGGTGCGGGGAGCCGCAAGCGGCATGCGCCGGATGCCCCGCCAGCGGGCATCGGCGCGCGGCCGGCCCCATGCCATAACCCGCCCGTTTTGTGCGGTTCCACGGTTGTCGGAGCCTATGTGCTGGCCACGCCAGTTACGCGCTTCGCCTCGGGTTAACTACTGCATTGACTTGTATATACAGGGTTGCTAAATTGCCTGGCAAATGACCGGCGCCGCAAGGACGGTGCCGCCCGAGCCGGGCGATCCGGCCGCCGCCTGCGCAGGCGCGGCCCCGTTCGCATCACACCAAAGGAGCCAGGAAGATGGGATTTCGTATCCGTAGCGGCAAGTCGCTAGCCGTCGCCGTAGCAGCAGTCGCCGCCGCGCTGGGTGCGGCCGGCACCGCCCAGGCGCAAGCCACGCAGGTCACGCTGGGCATGAGCGGCTGGACCGGCTTCGCGCCGCTGACGCTGGCCGACAAGGCTGGCATCTTCAAGAAGCACGGTGTCGATGTCGACATCAAGATGATTCCGCAGAAGGACCGCCACCTGGCGCTCGCCTCCGGCGCGATCCAGTGCGCCGCCACCACGGTCGAGACCCACGTGGCGTGGAATGCCAACGGCGTGCCCATCACCCAGATCGTGCAGCTCGATAAATCCTATGGCGCCGACGGCCTGGCCGTGCGCAGCGACGTGAAAGGCTTCGCCGACCTCAAGGGCAAGACCATCGGCGTGGACGCGCCGGGCACCGCGCCTTACTTCGGCCTGGCCTGGATGCTCAAGAAGAACGGCCTGACGCTCAAGGACGTGAAGACCACCACGCTGTCGCCGCAGGCGGCCGCGCAGGCCTTCGTCTCCGGCCAGAACGACGCCGCGATGACCTACGAGCCGTACCTGTCGTCCGTGCGCCAGAACCCGGACAAGGGCAAGATCCTGGCCACCACGCTCGACTACCCGATGGTGATGGATACCCTGGGCTGCGCGCCAAAATGGCTCAAGGACAATCCCAAGGCCGCGCAAGCGCTGGTCGATAGCTACTTCGAAGCGCTCGACATGATCAAGCAGGACCCCGCCAAGGCCAACGACATCATGGGCGCGGCGGTCAAGCAGACCGGCGAGCAGTTCGCCAAGTCGTCCGCCTACCTGCGCTGGCAGGACCGCGAAGCCAACCGCAAGTTCTTTGGCGGCGAGCTGGGCAGCTTCAGCAAGGAAGCCGCGCAGGTGCTGCTGGAGATCGGCGTGATTCGCCAGGTGCCCGACGTAACGGCGCTGTACGACGCGCGCTTCATCAAGTAAAGAGGTTGGTGCCATGACGCAGGTTCACATTGGTTCGCCCGCCGCGAATCCGGCCACAAAGCCCGTCCCCGCCGCGGGGACGCCGGCGGCCGCGCGCCGCCATCCCTGGCTTGCGCCGCTAACGCCGGTCTCGCAGCAGGCGCGCTGGGTGCTGGGTTTGTCATTCTTCGTGGTGTTCTTTGCCGTGTGGGCGGCGGTGACCTTGGGCGGCATGGTGCCGCGCACCTTCCTGGCCGACCCGATGACCATGGCGCGCGAAGGTGTGCTGCTGTTCACCGAGTACAACTTCATCGGCGATATCGGCATGACCGTGTGGCGCGTGCTGGGCGGCTTCGTGCTGGCCGCCGCGCTGGCGGTGCCGCTGGGCATCTTCATGGGCGCGTACAAGGCGGCGGAGGCGTTCTTCGAGCCCTTCGTCTCGTTTTGCCGCTACCTGCCAGCCTCGGCCTTTATTCCGCTGCTGATCTTGTGGGCGGGCATCGGCGAGGCGCAGAAGGTGCTGGTGATCTTTATCGGCTCGTTCTTCCAGATCGTGCTGATGGTTGCGGTGACGGTGGGCGGCGCGCGGCGCGACCTGGTGGAGGCAGCCTACACGCTGGGCGCCAACAGCAGCGGCATCGTGCGGCGCGTGCTGATCCCCGGCGCCGCGCCGGAGATTGCCGAGATCCTGCGCCTGGTGCTGGGCTGGGCCTGGACCTACGTGATCGTGGCCGAGCTGATCGGCTCGTCCTCCGGCATCGGCCATATGATCACCGACAGCCAGGCGTTGCTCAACACCGGGCAGATCATCTTCGGCATCATCGTGATCGGCTGTATCGGCCTGATCTCCGACCTCGCCTTCAAGCTGGCCAACCAGCGCCTGTTCCCGTGGAGTTCGATCAAATGAGCGCGCTGTCCATCCAGCAGGTCTCCCGCACTTTCGTTAATCCGCGTGGCGGGCAGACCCTGGCTCTGCAGCCGACCGATTTCGAGGTGGCGGACAACGATTTCGTCACCATCCTCGGTCCCTCGGGCTGCGGCAAGTCCACGCTGCTGCGCATGGTCGCCGGGCTGGATACGCCCACCACCGGGCGCGTGCTGCTCGATGGCCGGGAAGTCACCGGCCCGGGCGCGGAGCGCGGCATGGTGTTCCAGTCGTACACGCTGTTCCCGTGGCTGACCATCGAGCAGAACGTCCGCTTTGGCCTGCGCGAGCGCGGCATGAGCGAGGCCGACCAGCGCGAGCGCAGCGACTTCTTTATCCAGCGCGTGGGCCTGCGCGGCTTCGAGCACCATTTCCCCAAGCAACTCTCGGGCGGCATGCAGCAGCGCACGGCGATTGCCCGGGCGCTGGCCAACGACCCCAAGATCCTGCTGCTCGACGAGCCCTTTGGCGCGCTCGACAACCAGACCCGCGTGCTGATGCAGGAACTGCTGCTGGGTATCTGGGAAGCCTCACGCAAGACCGTGCTGTTCGTCACGCACGAATCAAGCGCACCATCGATGTGGATTTTCCGCATCCGCGCCACTACACCATCAAGACGTCGCCGGCGTTCTCGGAACTCAAGGCGCTGCTGACGGAAGAAATTCGCGCCGAGGCCATGGCCTCGGCCGAGCACTGAGCCGTCAATCCAGTGATGAAAGCTGCCGCCGCCACCCGCCGGGGCGTTCCCGATGCCACTCCCGCCGCGCTCTACCAGCAGGTCAAGGAGTACATCGCGCGCCATATCCAGAGCCGCGCGTGGCAGCCGGGCGACCGCGTGCCGTCCGAGCAGGAACTGGTGACCCGTTTCGGCGTATCGCGCATGACGGTGAACCGCGCGCTGCGCGAGCTGGCCGAGCAGGGCAGGGTGGTGCGCGTGGCCGGCGTGGGCACCTTCGTGGCCGAGCACAAGCCGCAATCGACGCTGCTAAGCGTGGTCAACCTGCAGGACGAGATCCGCATGCGCGGGCACGACTACGCCTGCGACGTCATGGTGGTGGAGCGCGTGGCCGCCTCCATCGAGGTAGCCGCCGCGCTGGACCTGCGCACCGGCGAATCGGTGTTCCACTCCGTGTGCGTGCACCGCGAGGACGGCGTGCCGGTGCAGCTCGAAGACCGCTATGTGAACCCGCGCGTGGCGCCCGACTTCATCAACCAGGATTTCGCCGCCGTCGATGCGGTGAAGCCGGGCGAATACTTGCTGCGCCACGTGCCCTATGATCAGATCGAGCACGTGGTCGATGCCATCTCCGCCACGGCGGAGCAGGCCGCCCAACTGGAAATGCCGGCCACCCAGCCGTGCCTGCTGCTGACCCGCCGTACCTGGACGGGCGGCACCCCCGTGACCTTTGTACGTTGCCTGCACCCAGGCAACCGTTACCGCCTAGGCAGCCGATTCCGCGCCGATGGCAACCCGGCCTTCGGCTGAACCAGACGCGGGCCGTTAGATTCTTCAGATTCACCAGCCAACTCACGAACCGGGCTGTATAGACAGGGACATACAAATGAGCGCCA
>NZ_AHJE01000115.1 GCF_000243095.1 Cupriavidus basilensis OR16
GCAACTGATCGGCCAGACCCAGAATGTCGTCAACATGAACGGCAACAACACGGCCTTTGCCGACGACATCAAGTCCCATGTGAGCTCAACGCAGAACGCCCAGAACAACATTTATCGTTGAAGCCACCGCCGCCCTCCCGGCGTGCCGGGCAGGGCGGCCCTTTTCTTGCCGCAGGGCCTCTATTTACAGGTTGGATCGCGCCGCTAGCGGATACACAATGCATGCATGGCGTGTTGATGGCACGGCCCCTTTGCATCCGGGCCGTGACTGACCCGGCGCGGTTGGCGCCGGCGATGTGGCCAACGGGGGCCGTTGCCCGCCGGTGCCTCTTCAGCTCACCGACGCTCGCAGGAGGCGATCGTGCCAGACCATTCCACCCCGTTCGTCGTGCGCGGCAAGCGTGCCGCTTTGCGGCGATGCCTGATGGCAGGCACTTGTCTGCTGGTGCTGGCCGGTTGTGCCGACTTTCGTGCGCCCGTGTACCAGCGGCCCGAAACGCCGGCCAAGCCGGACTGGGCGCGCCAGGGATCGATCACGGTTTCGCCGGCGGAGACGATCGTGCCAAACTGGTGGCAGGCGTTCCGGGACCCGTATCTCGACGGACTGGTCGACAAGGCTATTGCGGGGAACTACGACATCAAGGTGCTGGCTGCACGCATCAAGGTGGCGGGCGCGCAGATTGCCGAGGCCAAGGCCGGCGCGCTGCCGGTCTTCGACGTGGGCGCCGGCGCAAGCTTCGAGAAGAGCACAGGCACGTCGGCCATCAAGACCTATAACCTCGGCACCCAGGTCAACTGGGATATCGATATCTGGGGCAAGGTGGAGAAGGGCGTGCAGGCCCAGACCGCCGAATTCAATGCGACCGAGGCGGATTGGCGTGCCGGCTACCTCACCTTGGTCTCCAACGTGTCCACCACCTACTTCCAGATCCTGCAGTTCGACGAACAGATCGATCAGCAGAGCAAGACGCTGGCGAGGAACAAGCAGATCCTCACCACCTACCAGGCGATGTTCCAGAACGGCCTGATCCCGAAGATCCGCGTGATGCAGCAGCAGGCCGAGATTAACCGGCTCACCAAGGACCTGCTGGAGTTGCGCCGCTCGCGCGACATTTCCGAGAACGCGCTGGCCACGCTGGTGGGCGTGCCGGCAGGTGTGTTCAAGGTGCCGGCCGGGCGATTGCAGGAGCGGGTGCAGCTGCCAGCGGTGCCGGCGGGCCTGCCGTCGCAGTTGCTCTCGCGGCGCCCGGACATCGTCGCGGCGGAGTATCGCGTGCTCGAGTCCGTCAACCTGGTGGGACAGGCGCGCCTGGCGCAGCTGCCCAGCGTCAGCCTGACCGCCCATGGCGGCACCGCGAGTTTTGCGCTGAGTGACCTGGATTACGGCATTCGAGGAAGTGGAGAACGCGCTGGTCAATGTCGACGCGCACAAGAAGCAGCGCGTGGAACTGCAGCAGCAGGTAGCGCAATTGCGCGTGGTGTCGGCGCAGATCGAGGCGCAGCTGAAGGAAGGCGTGGTGTCGCAGCTTGACGTATTCGAGACCGAGCGATCGCTGCTGAGCGCGCAACAGGAATTGTTGGCCAACCACCAACAGATCCTGGCCGACACTGTCACCCTCTACAAGGCACTCGGTGGCGGGTGGCCTAGCACCGATGTGAGCAACGTGGCAAAAGAGACGTCCCAGAAGGTCTCGAAGTAGGGGGCTGCAACCCGTTGCGCACGAGAGGCCGGGCAAGCCCCGCAAGGTGCGAAATACGCCGCCGGCGCACGTTTGACTACCGGCAAGCGTGGCCTACTATGTCCTTAGTCAACACGTTCACGATGGAGCGCGCCGCATCGGCTCGCACCGTCGCCATGAAACATGGCTTGCCACTGGCGCGTGCGCCGTGGCACTCGCTGTTGGTGGTATCGAAACATGGCTCCAGACGAAGCTCTGATTGTCGAGATGCGGGCAAAGGTGGGGCAGGCGTTCGATATCGTGCTTGAACCCATCTCCCACCCTGAGCTCGGCGAGATCCGTCTCGACGAGAGCCTGTTCGCCGTGGGCCGCGCGGAAGCGCCTTTCGCTGCCTACCCGCCCGACGTAGCCGCGGTGCTCTCGCGCCGTCACGCACGCATCTTTTCCGAGCATGGCGCGGTCTATGTCGCGGATCTGGGCAGCAAGAACGGCACCACCGTCAATGGCGCGCCCGTGGCACAGCAGGCGGCCAGGCTGCGCGACGGCGATGAACTGCGCTTTGGCGCTGCGCTGTCCTACCGGGTGCGGCTGCGTTCGCACGCGCCGTTCCAGGCGCCAAGCCAGATGCCAATGGTGCTGACGCTCGTGCCCGAGCGCGACGATCTTGGCCTGCAGCCGATCGAGGTGGCCGGATTTCCCTTCCTGATCAGCAAGGCGGACGAGACGTTCTCCCGCTACAAGGAGGTGTATCCGCACCAGGTCAACTATGTTTCACGCCGTCACGCGCACATCTTCCTGAAGGGGAACGAGCCTTTTGTCGAGGACCTTGGCAGCACCAACGGTACCTTTGTCAACGGCATGCGGGTGGATGAGCACGCGGTCGCGCTCGGCGAGAGGGACCTCCTCGCGTTTGGCGGCAATCACTTTGTCTATCGGGTCGGCATGCGCAGCGAAGCTGCCACCGATGCAACCATCACCAGTTCGATCCTGCCGCCGCCCGAAGTCGCCGCAGTACCCGCTCGCAGCGCGGGAGCTCCGGCACCGGCTCCTACACCCACCGCAGCGCCAGAACCCGCCGCCCCGGCACACGATCCTGACAAGACCACATTCGTCGCCGCTGCCGGCTCCTTCCTGGATATTTTCTGCGTCGACTATGTTGCGCAGCAGGAAGATGAAGTCAATCAGGAGGCGCTGCCCCAGCCGGAAGGCGAAGGCGGCGGGACGGACAAGCCACGCGCGCAAGGCAAGTTCGCGCTCGTCATGGGCAGGCTAGGCAGCAGCTTTGGCGCTTCGGAGCGTGCCAGCCTGAAGCGAGCCGCGCGCTGGGGCGGTGCCGTTGCCGTGGCGGTTGTGACGCTCCTGCTCTTCCTGTACTTGCGCGGCGCGTCCGAGCGCGAGATGGAGTCGTTGATGGCCGGCGGCAACTATGCCCGCGCCGCAGCCGTGGCCGATGTGTATCTGGAGCGGCACCCGGAGAATGCGCAGTTCAGGGCCATGGGCACCGAGGCGCTGCTACGCGACCAGGTACCGGGATGGATCGGCAAGCTGCAGTCGCGTGACTTCAATGGTGCCGAGGCGGCGCTGGCCCGCATGAAGGCGCTCGGCGTGCACAATGCCGACGCGCGCGGCCTGTTGGGTGAGCTCGACTGGATCGGACGGCTGAACCGCTTCGTGGCTGGCCGGGGCGGGGTCGACGCGCCGATCCGCATTTACACCGATGAGGCCAGCATCCGTGCGTTGCTCAAGCACTGGAATGACGACACCCCCGCCCACCAGCGCGGGCTGGACCGCATCGCCGCCTACTTGCCGCAATTCAGGGAGCCGTACGCCGATGCGCTCAGCTATGTGCGCAAGCTGCAGAGCGACGACTCGGTTTATCTGGCCGCCATCGACCGTCTGAATGCATCGTTGGCCACCGGACTGGCGAGCGATCATCCGGAGGCGCTGCAGGTGGTGCTGGCGGACTACGCGGAGAAGTATCCAAGGCTCGCTGGCCTGGATCGCATCAAGGACGACCTGCGGCAGTACGTTGCGCTGGACAGCGCGCTGCGCGCTGCCACGCTGGGCCCTCTGATGGCGCAGATGGCCAAGGCCAGCTTTTCCACGCCCCCCTTCCAGGCGCGTTTCCGAGAAATGGCGGGCAGCCGCCTGCCGACGCCGGCGCTGGTGCGGCAGTATGCCGAGGTGGACAAGGCCTGGCGCGCGGGCGATAGCGCCAAGGCGTTCGCGGGGCTGCAAGCGATCAGGACAGGACCGTGGGCAGAGGCTGCCGCCAAGGACCTCACGCGCAAAGAGGCCGTCGCCGAGCAGTTCGCCGGCTTGCCGAAAGCGCGCGGCGCCAAGGGTTACGAGGAAGTATTGCTGTCTTTCTACGCCATGCTCGATCCCGCCGAGGATACGTATTTCCTCAAGGCGGTCGAGCCTGATGTGGCGGCAATACACGATGCGGCGATCCGGCGCGCGCAGGAACTGATGAACGCCGCGCTAGCCTCGTGGCGCCAGTATCGCCGCGACGGCGCCATCGGCGGCGAGCAGCGGCTGGAGTCCGACATCTCCGCGAAGTTCCGTACGCAGGCACGCCTGCTGTCCAATGCCAGCGCGCAGGCGCGCCAGGGCATGCGCATCTACGCGCAATTGAAGGTTGGCGATACGGCGCAATGGAGCCAGGTCCAGGAGGATATCGATTCGGAGACGGAACTGCAGCGGCGTTCCCTGCAGGAACTGCGCATGGTGCTGAGCCCGGCGCTGCTCAAGTCCAAGCTGGCGTTGATTGGAGGAGAGGGTGATGAAGGACGATAGCCGAGACAATCGCCTTAAGCCGCTGTCCGAAGCGCTCGAGGATCACAGCGCCGAGGGCATTGCCATTCTCAGCGCGGAGCCCTGGAAGCTGATGCAGATATCCGTGCTGGTCATGGTGTCGCTGGTCGTCTGCGCGCTAGCCTGGTCATTCGTGGGCCATGCGGACGTGATCGTGTCCGCGGACGGCACCCTCGCGCCGGAGTCGGAAGTGCGGCGGTTCTATGCGCCGGTCGACGGGGAACTGGCGGATCTCTACGTGGCCGAGGGCCAGCCGGTGAACAAGGACGACGTACTGGCGCGGCTGAATGCGCGTGGCGCGATCGAGGCGGCCACCAATGCGCTGGAGGCGCAACTCAAGCTGCAGGATTCCGAGCGCGAGTGGAAGCAGTTTCCGGACAAGAAGCTGTTGATGGAGCGCAAGGCGGCGGCGTTGAAGCAGCAGATCGATGTGGCTGAACGCCTGCACGAGAATCGTACGGCCGAGGGTACCACCCGGCTCGCGGAACAGCAGCGGGCACAGCTGCAGCAGGCGCGCAGCAACCTGGACAGCGCGCGGCGCGCGCGTGAATTCGCGCGCCAGGAGCAGGACCGCTATGCCCGCTTGTTTGCGCTGCCGGGTGGCGGGGGGGTCTCGCAGTCGCAGGTGGAGAGCAAGCGGATTGCGGCTGTCGAAGCGGAGAACGCGCTGCAGATTGCCCAGTCGCGGCTGGCCGAGCTGGATTCCAAGCTGAGCCAGGAATTCAACCAGGCCACCGTGCAACTGGAAGGCAGCAGCCAGGAACTGACCAACCTGCGTATCCAGTACGACGCCGCGCTGCGTGAGATCGCCAATACGGAAGACAAGCTGCGCCTGCAGGTGCAGACCGCGCGGTTGGTTGCCGAGGCGGCGGCGCGCATTCGCTTCGAGAATATCGACAAGGACAACTTCCTGCTGATCCTGGCTCCCGTGGCCGGCGTGATCACCGATGTCAGCTCCACGCAGCGGGGCGACAAGGTCTTGGCCAACGCACCATTGGGCGGCATCGCACCCAAGAACGCACGCCCCGTGCTCAAGATCGAAATCGCCGAGCGTGACCGCGCCTTCCTGCGCGAAGGCCTGCCCGTTAAGCTGAAATTCAACGCCTTTCCCTACCAGCGCTACGGCCTGATCGCCGGCACGCTCGAGTACATCTCTCCGGCGACCAAGCTGGCAGGGCCGAACAAGCAACCGGTGTACGAGGGGCGCGTCCGGCTGGCGCAAGACTATTACACGGTGGCGGACAACAAGTACCCGTTGCGCTACGGCATGACCGCTACGGCGGAGATCGTGGTGCGCGAGCGGCGCCTGATCGACCTGGGGCTGGATCCGTTCCGGCAGGTGGCGGGCTGAAGCCAGCGGATAGCGGCAACGCCTGGAACGTGGTTGGATGCACATCGGCGGCCCGCACCTGCGTGCGGGCGGTTTTGGCGAATGGGAAACCATCAAGGAGCTGACGAGATGACAGCGATTGTGCGGGTCGACGATGAAGTCATCGGGGTCGAGGAGTTTATCCGGGTCCTGAAGCTCACGGGCCAGTTCGAAGGGTTGATCGAGCAGATCGTCAGGGACAAGCTCACGGTGCACGCGGCGAAGAAGCAAGGCATCACCGTGTCGCCGGAGGAGATCCAGGAGCGCGCCGATCAGTTCCGGCGCGTGCAGGGCTTGCACCGCGCGACGGAGATGAACCATTACCTCGACGTGCTCGGTGTGAGCCTGGACGAGTTCGAGGCGTTCGTGACCGATAGCCTCTACCAGGAGAAGATGCTTGCCGAGGTGGCCAGCGACAAGGCCGTCGAAGGCTACTTCAAGCTGCACTCGCCCAAGTTCGACAGCATCGAGGTGAGCCATATCGTGGTGGACGCTGAGGGCAAGGCAAAGGAGTTGATCTCCTACCTGCGGGACGATCCCGACAGCTTCGCCGAAATGGCGCGCGAGCACTCCGTCGCGGACACGAAAGAGCTGGGCGGCGCGATCGGCAAGGTCTTGCGCGGCTCGCTCAAGACGGATATCGAAGCCAAGGTGTTCAATGCCGCCGCCGGCGACCTGCTCGGTCCGTTCCCGTCCCAGGACCGCGCCTTCTTCGAGATCTTCATGGTGAGCGCCAAGCATCCCGCCACGCTCGATGCCGAAGTCGCGGCGGAGGTGCGCCGTCTCCTGCGTGAGGACTGGCTGATGGCCAGGGCGCAGGAACACGTCATCGAAGCGCGCTAGGCGCAAGGGCCCAGACGCATATGGAAGCCAGCCCCGAACTGCATCCGCTTGCCGACTTCCTGGCTGGCGTGGAAATACTCTCGCCGTTCTCGCGCGAGGAAATGGAGCGGCTGGCGGAGCATGCGCAATCGCTTTCGTACGGCTTTGGCGAGACCATCTGCAATGCGGGCGAGCCGGCCGACGGGCTCTTCATCATCAAGTCGGGGTCCGTGCGGATCTTCAACGAAGACAATGGCAAGGAAGTCAGCCTGGGCGTGCGCAAGGCCCGCGAGGTGTTCGCCGACATCGCCATGCTGCGCGAATACCGGCACGAATCCTCGGTGCGTTCCTCCGCCAAAACCGAGCTGCTCTATATTCCGCGCAACGTGACCGAGCCCATGATCGCGCAGAATCCGGCGGCGATGGCTTTCGTCGCCAGCTATGTGGCAATCAGTTCGGCAGGCGGTTTTGTCGCCCGCCTGTTTGACCTGCGCGGCAAGCTCGACAAGGGCGAGCTGGAGGAGGCGGTGCGCAGCGTGGGCGTGAAGCGCGTGTCGGCCGGCAAGGAGATCCTGAAGCAGGATGCAAGGGAAGACCGCCGCCTGTATGTGGTGCGCCAGGGGGAAATCCGCATCGTGCGGACCGAGGAGGGCATCGAGTATCCGTTGGCGACCTTGCGCCAGGGTGACATTTTTGGCGAGCGCGCCTGCGTGATGCGACAGGAGCAGATCGCATCGGCCATCGCCGGCACGGATGCGCGGCTGCTGGTGATTCCGGAAAAGACCGTGCAACTGATCCTGGAGCGCAATCCCAAGCTGCGCGAGGTGCTGGAAGAGCGCATCCGCTTTATCGACCGGGAGCTGCACCGGCAAAAGAAGATGGCCGAGCGGCGCAAGCATCCGGTGATGCTCGACCTGCGCTCGAAGCCAGAGTTTGGCGAGCGCGTGATCCGCCGCTTTGCCCTGGTGGAGCAGGCCGAGGAGATGGATTGCGGCGCGGCCTGCCTGGCCATGATCTGCCGCCATCACGGCATTCCCATGACGCTCGGCAAGCTGCGCGAGCTGGCCAATGTGACCACGCAGGGCGCCACGCTGGACAGCCTGGCCCGCGCCGGCGAGTCGCTCGGCTTCACCACGCGCGGCGTGCAGTGCACGCATGATTCCCTGCTGGGTTTCGAGCTGCCGTTCATCGTGCACTGGGAGGGCTACCACTACGTGGTGGTCTACGGCGTATCGAAGCGCTGGGTGTGGGTGGCCGACCCGGCCCTCGGCTTTCGCAAGATGGGCGTGGAGGAGTTCGAGCGCGGGTGGAGCGGCACCTGCCTGCTCTTCACCTCTGGCGAGAGCATGGCGCAACTGGCAGTGGCGCGCTCGCCCTGGCTGCGTTTCATCGGCTACCTGGCGCCGTACAAACGGATCCTTGCGCACCTGTTCATGGCGACCTTCGTGATCCAGGTGCTGGGCGTGGTGCCGCCCCTGATCATCCAGAACATCCTGGATGGCGTGGTGGTGCACCAGAACATGGGCCTGCTGAACCTGCTGATACTCGGGCTGATCGTGTCCAGCGTGTTCTCGCAACTGATGAGTTCGGTACGAGCGTATCTTGCCAACTTCATGGTGCGCAATATGGACTTCGCCATGATGTCGCATTTCTTCAAGCACACCTTGTCGCTGCCGTTTGCCTTCTTCGCCAAGCGCAAGACCGGCGACATCTTTGCCCGCTTCCAGGAGAACCAGACCATCCGTGCCTTCCTGACCGAGTCGACGGTGACGACGGCGCTCAACCTGCTGATGGTGTTTATCTACTTCACCATCATGTTCCTCTACAACGTCAAGATGACGCTGGTACTGATTGCCTTCGTGGTCCCGATTGCGATCCTGACGGTCGTGGCCACACCAAAGGTGAAGGCCTTCGCGCGCGAGGTGTTCACCACCTCGACCGATGCGCGGTCTTACCTGATGGAGACGCTGGGCGGCGTGGAAACTGTCAAGGGCATGGGCATCGAGCGCCCGGTGCGCCTGAAGTGGGAGAAGAAGTACGCCAAGGCGCTGGAGGTCCAGTACCGGGCGCAGGCGTTCCACATCCTGGTGGGGCTGGCCAGCCAGCTGCTCAATGCCGCTACCACCATCGCGGTGCTGTGGGTGGGCGCCAACCTGGTGCTGCAGCGCGAGCTGACCGTCGGCCAGCTGATTGCCTTCAATGCGTTCATGGGCAGCGTGCTGGCGCCGTTGATGGGGCTGGTGGCGTTGTGGGGCCAGCTCAACGACGCAGGCGTGGCAATGGAGCGCCTGGGCGACGTGCTGGACCTCGATCCGGAGCAGAAGCCTGAGGAATTGGCATCGCGCGTGATGCTGCCGGACCTGCAGGGCGAGATCAGCCTGGAAGGCGTCTATTTCCGCTACGGCGGCGCCGAGACGCCTTACGTGCTGGAGAACGTCAGCTTTGGCATCAAGCCCGGAGAGTTGCTGGCCATCGTGGGGCGCAGCGGGTCGGGCAAGACCACGCTGGCCAAGATGCTGGTGGGGTGCCCGGATCGCCGGCATATCGAGGAAGTCGCCAAGATGGCCGACGCCCACGCATTCATCAGCAAGCTGCCGCTGGGTTACGAGCAGGTAGTGGGCGAGCGCGGCGTGGGTTTGTCCGGCGGGCAGATCCAGCGCCTGTGCATTGCCCGCGCGCTGTATCACGATCCGCGCCTGCTGGTCTTCGACGAGGCGACCTCGGCGCTGGACACGCAATCGGAGAGCAACATCCTTGGCAATATGCAGGAGATCCTGCAGGGCCGCACGGCCGTGATCATCGCGCACCGCCTGAGCACCATCATGCGCGCGGACAAGATCCTGGTGCTGTACGAAGGGGCCATCGTCGAGCAGGGGCGGCATGAGGAACTGCTGGAGCGCAAGGGCATGTACTACCAGCTGGTGCAGAAGCAGCTGAGCTCGGAGTGAAGGGCTTCGCACAGCCCGGGCGCCGCTGGGCAGCAATGGCGCATCTGGCATATCTGCGGTATCGGCACGCATGGGGGAGCGCGACATGAAGCTGTTCAACCAGGGGGGCTCCGTCGGGTCCGCCATCTCCTATGCCGGGCTGATCGAGAAGATCGAGATCTTGCGTTCCACATTGCGCTGGGCCTCCAAGCTCGAGCGCACGGAGATCGAGAAGCTGCTCAAGCAGGCCACCACGCTGCGCGACGAGGTGATGCAGCTATCGCACAAGGAGCGTTTTGTGCAGGCGGCGGTGGCAGAGCCGGTGCCGGCCGACCTGGCGCCGCGCGAGCGCCGTCAGGCCCTGCTGGAGCGAAGCTTTGTTTTCGAGGGTACCTTCGGCGATAACCCGAAGCTGCTGGAGGCGCTGGAGATTGCCGAGAAGGCTGCGCCGACCGATCTGCCGGTGCTGATCGATGGCGAGAGCGGTACCGGCAAGGAGTTGATGGCCAAGGTGATCCATGCCAACGGCTCGCGGACGGACAAGCCCTATATCTCGGTGAACTGCGGGGCGATTCCCGAGAACCTGCTGGAGTCGGAGCTGTTCGGCCACAAGAAGGGCGCCTTCACGGGCGCTGCCAACGATCGCCGCGGCAAGTTCGAGAGTGCGCACACCGGCACCATCTTCCTCGATGAAATTGGCGAACTGCCGCTCACCGGGCAGGTCAAGCTGCTGCGCGTGCTGGAGTCGCACGAGATCCAGCGGGTCGGCTCTGACGAGACCATTACGGTCGACACGCGCATCGTCGCGGCCACCAACCGGGACCTGCGGCGCCTGAGCGAGGAGGGCAAGTTTCGCGAAGACCTGTTCTACCGGCTCAGCGTGATCCACGTCACGCTGCCGCCGCTGCGCGAGCGGCGCACGCCAGTACGCTGGCGATCTCCGGATCGCGCAACTCATTGCTCAAGCCATCGCTGCAGAGCAGGAAGATGTCGGCATCCGCGACTTCCACCCAGGCCTGGTCCAGTTCCAGCGCCGTATTCGCGCCGACCGCGCGGGTGATGGTGTTGTGTGCAGGGTGATGCACGGCTTCTTCCGCGGTGATCAGGCCGCGCGCCTTGAGTTCCTCCACGCGGCTGTGGTCCCGGGTCAATTGGGTCAAGTGCGCGTCCCGGTACAGGTAGATGCGGCTGTCGCCCGCCCACAGGCAACCGCAGAAGCGCTCGCACGCCATCAACACCACCACCGTGCTGCCAATGCGCCGGACCTGCCGGCGCGCCGCCTCCTCCAGCAGTTCGCGATTGACTTCCTGCAAGGCGATGCGGGCCTCGTCGAGCAAGCTTTCGAGGCTGTGCGGCAGGGCCAGCCGGGACAGCGTCTCCACGACAAGATTGCTGGCATAGTCGCCAACCGCGTGGCCGCCCATGCCATCCGCCACCACCCAAAGCCCTCGCTCCGGCTGGGCCAGACAGGCATCCTCATTGCGCTCCCGTACCAGGCCGACATCGGTGCGAGCGGCTGAAGTCCAGCGGAATTGCGATGCACAGGTCACGATCATCTCCGGTGTGCGGGCGAGCCAGGACGCCACAACGCCACGCCGGCGCCTCGGCGGCATTGGCGTGGCTGGCGGCGCATGGCCTGACCGTGCGGGCTGCACGCGAACCGGGTTACATCCGGCCGTCGTTCCTTGCCCCTTGTCCCGCTTGGACATTGATGTTCGCGCCGGGTGCCGTATTGCGAACGTCGATGTTCTGGAACTGGTTAACCATCTGATCAGCATAGAAGCTGTTGTTGATCTCGTAAAAGTTGACGACGGGCCCAACGCTCTGCCGGGGCGGGGAATAGGGCTGGATCCAGCCGAATACCCAGGTAGAGGTCTGTGATGGTGAGCGCCGCCATGATGGTCTCCGGTGCGTGGGATGGGTAGGGACTGAGTTGCGGTCCGTGGCTTCTTGCCATGCGTCTATACAGCAAAGCGCATGCCAGTGATGCGGCTGGGCCGGCGCAGCGGCGCAAGTGCTTGAATTTGCTGTGTTTCCCTTCCGTGTTGGCGATCCCGGGCAGACCTCGGACTTCGCCGCAGGGCCGTAAGCGTTGGCGCAACGCCAACATCCTCCGCCGGCATGGTGGGGGAATACCACCGCTTTGACCCGGCTCGCCGCCCGGCAGCGCCCGGCTCGAAGTCGAGCAGTAGCGCGCGGCCAGCGCTACCGCGTCCACAGCTATCCGATGGCATGGCGCCAACACTATTGGCACGACGCTGTTGGCTGGCAGATGACGCTTTTCCCCTGCCTGGCCGGTTGAAAATGCCCAATCCCTTGATTTTCTTGGAGTGACGGCGGGTGGCACGGTTGATGCGGATGGTATGGCAAACAGCAGGCACTGCCTGCAGCAAGCAAACAGATCAGAGGCCGCCATGAACCACCAAGACCAACGCCAAGACCAGGCCATCGATGCCGACCTGCCACTGGGCGCGCACCTGGTCACGGAACGTCGCGGCTACGCGCATCACGGCATCTATATCGGCCAAGGCAAGGTGGTTCATTACGCCGGTTTTGCCGGCTCGCTCCACCGTGGCCCGGTCGAAGAAACCTCGGTGGAAGCCTTTGCGGCCGGCCACCCCGTCTGCGTGAAGGTCAATCCCTGTGCCCGGTTTGTCGGCCTGGAAGCCGTGGCGCGCGCCCGCTCCCGCCTCGGCGAAGACGACTACCGGCTCCTGACCAACAACTGCGAGCACTTCTGCACCTGGTGCCTGCTTGGCGCAAGCCGCAGCGAGCAAGTGGATGCCTGCCTGCACCAACCCTCCATGGTTGTCCACGCCGTCGCCAACCTGCTCAGGACGTTTCTCGAAACCGGATTCAAGGGCGCACACCTTGGTGCCCGTGCCGCTTAACGACCGGCGCGCAACTAGGGACGCTTCAACAAGGCAAGCCAGGGAGACTGACATGCAAACCGCCAAGATATCGCTGCGCGGGCTGATCGACAAATGGCTCGGTTCCAACCTGGCGGCACCCGCGCGGATCACGCGGGTGCGCAGTTCCCGGGCTTGCCGCCGTGGCTGCATCCGCGTGGACGTGGCCCGTCCGTCGGGGCAGTTGTCGATGTTCTTCTTCCGCCATGACGACGGGGGCTGGTGCGTATATCCGCCTGCGCTCAGGGCGGGCTGAGGTGCCAGGCCCGCGCCACGCCGCATGCGGGCTCGATTCGTTATCCTGGCCACGCAGCGACGTGTCCATCTATGATGGCTTCATCCCCAGCAAAGAGGAGCCGCGAGATGGAACGACGATTCGAGTACGGTGGCTACGCCGTGGTGGCCCGCGCGATTGCGTTGGCTGGGGGCGGCTACACGGCGACGGTCGTTATCACCGACGCCTTCGGCGAAGCGCCACAGCCTTCATTCGAGGAAGAGGCGGGCGTGGCGGGCACGGCGGAAGCCGCGATTGCCCTGGCCGAAGCCTCGGCCATGCGGACCATCGACGCCGGGCAAGTGAACTAGCCAGGCAGGCCCCGGCGTTCAGAATCGTGCGGGGCTGCCCTTAGCCGGACTTTGCACAGGTGCGCTTGCCGCGACTTCAAATGGCGCCTTCTGGCGGCAACCATGCACGCCGGATGGCTGCCCTTGGGGCGTGCTACGATTCCCTTGAACAACTGGAGAAAGCGATGGATCTCCAAGGCTTCACCTACTACAAGGATCACTGGTACGAGGCATGCGCGGCGTCCCCAACCGGTGGGCCCTGGCATGGCGAGGTGACGATCTGTGCAAAGGCGCCAGACGGCAGATCGATCAAGATTTTCGAGCACGAACCCGTGCCTGGACAGTACTTCTCCGAAGGCGAGGCATGGCAGCATGCGCGCGAGTATGCCGAAAAGCTGATAGACGAAGGCCGGGCGAACCCAGGCGCTCACTGATTCGCGCACCGTATCGCCGTCCGGGTCAACCACACAGCGTGCTGCGGCCCTCCGAAATCCGGGGAGGTATATATGGACTTCAAGTACAGAGGCCGGGATATCTCCATCCAGACGAGAAAGGTCGCGAGTAACCGGTGGGACTGGTCGTATGTCATCCGTGGGCACGGACACAGGCAAAACACTCAGGAGCCAGCAGCCTCGGAAGAGATCGCAATCGATGATGCATATCGAGTTGCGAAACGAGAGATTGATCAGATCAGCGTTGACTGTGACGACTAGCATCTCCCGAGTGCCATCAGTGCTGGCACGCCGCTCGCATCGCGGGCCAAGCGCCGTGAGCGCGGCTGCAACGCGTTGAACAAACCGGTGCAGGCTGGTGCTGAGGCGCTGTCGTCCATTGGTCCTTGAACCACTGGAAAAAGGGGTGCAGGCGGCAGGGTGAAAGCGCCTACACCCTTGAGGACTGGCAACGAGGGTCAATATGTCGCCGGCATTGATCGCGGTGCATCCCAGCAATTCCAGTACCCCGCTGAGGTCGGGAGACATCCCCGAGCGGGGGAAGGTACGGGTTCGGCGGTGTTAGCTGACTATTGCGCCTGGCAGAACCGGGTAATGCGGGATGCCAGGTGGGCTGGGGCGTGTGCAGCCAGGCATGGCAAGCCTACATAGGTAGCCGTTCAGCGCCTCTTTGCTACAGTGGCCAGATATTTGCGTCCGTGATTGGTGAGGCGAACTTGGCTACGGTCGTGTGTCGGTCGTTCCAGTTGCACGAGCTGCCGATGCACGAGGCTTTCGAGGTCGGCAGGGTCCAGTTCGAGATTCCCGTCTGCACTGTCGAGTAGCATCAAGGCGGCGATTTCATGAGGACTGAGCATCTTCGTCTCCTGCGAAGGGGATAGTTGCTGAAGGTCATGCAGCCGGCGGCTGCGCCGTTGAAAAGCTTACTTTCTATCGCGGTGTCCAACCTCGCAACGGGGGATACATTTCCTTACTGCGTATGATAAGTGAGGGTCATGTATCGGTATCTTCTAAGCTGCGGAAGTGGCGTTAGGGAGATTCCCGCTTTGATGGGACTCTATCCGCGGAGGGGCTTCCTGCGTCTCGGCAGAGTTGGTGGCCAAATGGATTGCCGCGCCGGGTGATCTACGACGAAGTAGTGAACATGGGCGCGAAGACGTCAAGGAAATGAAGCACGTCTGTTGAGGTGCGATGCGTTCAGGAATGTCTTGATTTCGGTGAGCCTGAATTTGCCGCGTTGCTTCCGGCGGACACGCGGCGGCGTGACCTATACTCTTGCCCTTGCGTTCGCGCTGAAGAATGGGGCCCATAGTCCCCGGTGCAACATGGTTTTTCTCAGTGCAACATTGAAACACCCAAGCTCCAAAATGAGCCTAAAGAGGCGGTAACCGCAGGAAATGGCACACGTTCAGAATTCCCCGCAAACCAAAGCTGGAGGCGGAATCCCCGCGAAATCAAAGGGCCGAAGGATCTCGGTTGCACCGATGATGGATTGGACTGATCGTCATTGCCGCATGTTTCACCGGCAACTGAGTCGCCATACCTGGCTGTACACCGAGATGGTGACCACTGGCGCGCTGCTCCACGGCGACGTGGCTCGCCATCTCGCCTTTGATGCCTCCGAGCAACCCGTGGCCCTGCAGCTCGGGGGCAGCGAGCCCGCCGACCTGGCGGCCGCGGCGAAACTGGGCGAGCAGTGGGGCTATGTGGAGGTCAACCTCAATTGCGGCTGCCCTTCCGAGCGGGTGCAGCGTGGCGCGTTCGGCGCTTGCCTGATGGCGGAGCCGGAATTGGTGGCGGATTGCGTGAAGGCGATGCGCGACGCGGTGTCGATCCCCGTGACCGTCAAGCATCGTATCGGCATCGACACGATCGAACATTACGACTTTGTGCGTGACTTCGTTGGCACGGTGGCCGAGGCGGGGTGCGAAACCTTTATCGTGCATGCGCGCAATGCGATCCTGAAGGGCTTGAGCCCGAAGGAAAATCGCGAGATCCCGCCGCTGCGCTACGAAGTGGCTTACCAGCTTAAGCAGGAGTTTCCGCATCTCGAGATCCTGATCAATGGCGGCATCGTCACGCACGATGAGATGGACGAGCACCTGGCGCATGTGGACGGCGTCATGATTGGACGCGAGGCTTATCATCAGCCCTACGTGCTTGCGGGAATGGACGGGCGATTCTACGGTGCACAGACCCCGGTGCCGTCACGGCGGGACGTTGAGCTGGCAATGCAGCGTTATATCGGGGATGTCGTCGAGAAGGGCGGTTATATGGGGGCGGTGACACGTCATATGCTGGGCCTGCATCGTGGTATCCACGGTGGCCGCGGCTGGCGGCGGGTTCTGTCGGATGCGCGCCGCATGCACGCTGTGCGCACGCGCGCAGCCGTTGATGCCATGTTCGAAGAGGCGCGGGGGCATCTGCTGCAGGGAGGCGAGCCATCCCTCTAGGCGGCCTGAACAACGTCCACCCGAGTTGGCTGGTGGGGTACGGATTATCTGGAGGTACTCGCGTGCACGGTCGGGAGGTGGGCTTCGATCGCGAATAGGTCGCATTTGCGTGCCCGGAACATAATGGATATTGATGGCTTGCCGGGGCGCCGGCTGGAGTATTTCCTCTAACTTCGAATACCCTTTTTATGCAAGGGAGCTGCGGGGGGCTGTGATACGCACTTGATCGCCGCAGTTGGCCGCTTTCCCGCCATGGCAAAGGGATTCCCCTAATTAGTCGGGGAGCCGCAAGTTCTTACACTGTGCTTGCCCTCGAATACAGGGTTTTCTTCAACTGATTGTTCAGCCCGCCTCGTGCGGGCTTTTTTTTATCGTGGTGGCTGCGACGGCATGGTCGAGTTCGGTTTACCCGGATAGTACGAACGGGAAATGACAGATAGATTACGAATGCCTTCAGGGCAATTGAGATCGCTAATTTAAGAACCCGCGCTGCGGGTTCTTTTTTTTGCCTGTTAGCGCTCGTTATCTAGCGGCCGCGCAGGTAGTTGCCGCGCTTTATTTTTCGCTGGTGCGTGAGATGCCGACATCAACCGTGCCGTAGGCGGTGATGCTTGACTCCCGGCCGCCGGCGCCTTGGCTGGCGCATCCGCCAAGGAATGCCAGCAATGCGCAGCCCGCCAGCAGTCCCCACAACGTTTGCTTCATGGTTTTTCCCGGTGTTGCCGCAGAAACGGCATTCGCTATTTGGTATCTGGCGCGGGGTTTGGTTCCTGTGCAAAGGCGGCCGCTGCAAAACGGCAGCGGCGGGCGCCTGCGGACAAAAAGGACGGGAAAAGGCTGACGAGGGCGGCCGGCGCTAAATTGCTACCTTTGGACGCCTAACTAATTATCCGATGACGAAACGGTGTAGCAGCAACGTCGCAATAGCCGGGCAGGCCAGGACCAGGCCGCCCAGCGCCGGAAATCGCTGTGACCACATGCCGATCAATGCGGGGATCGCAGCAATCGGGCCAAGGATATGCAACAGGAAGGAAAGCAGGGTATCGGGGTGGCCGCCGCTCACAGCCTGCGGCACTTCGTTGCCCCCATTCGGGCCAAGGAGCCCATACGCACTCCCGAGTAGGAGGGCGACAAGGCAAAGCGTGGCGGCTAGCTTGAGGGTGAGTTTGGCACTGAAGGACCGCATCGTTGCTCTTTCCAATGGGATTGTGGCCCCCCGGTGGGCCGGGTAGGGCGCTTGGCGCGCGCCAAGGATGTTTGTGAAAATAGCGCAAACTGCACCCAATCCAACTGAGATTTTTCTAAGTCAGAATTAAGTCAAGTCGGGGAGGGGCTGGCAGCGCACATGGTGGCGTATGCAATTGTTTGCAGTTTTGCGGGGCCAGTCGGACTACCCTTGTGGTCAATCTCTTGCGGTTTTTGGGCCCTGGTTCGACGCCGGCGCGCGTCGGCAGCGGGGCGGCGCAATCGATGGCAGCGGAGAAGGAGATGCGGATGGCAACGGCTCGTACCTCGCAAGGGAGGCAAGCTTTCGTTCTTCGCCACAGGTCATCGCCGGCAGCAAACAGATGATCACGGCAACAGCGCCCAGGATGATTTGCCCGTGTTGTCAGCGTGCTTCGCTGCAGCCTCTAACCCTGACTCTCTCCAATGCGCTCGCTCAGGGCATCAGCGGTCGCCTGCGTCCTGTTCAGGTATGGCAATGCCCGGCGTGTGGCGAGGGCATCATTGCAGAAGATGTCCTGCGCTGGATGCTTGGGGCCAAGGGTGGCAAGGCGGCCGTCACCTAGGTGGCCGGAGGTAGCCAGCCAGAGTACCGCGCACGGGTATGGCATGCCTCACGGTAAGCGCTCAGTGGCGTGCGCTTTGTTCTCTCTTAGCCCTGGTCTAGCATGGAACCGTCAGATCTTCCTGGCACGAGTTTGAGGAGA